>NZ_JBIBVF010000002.1:147022-1004473 GCF_043080045.1 Streptomyces sp. NPDC015125 | reverse complement strand
CCCGCGGAGCGGGTCCATGGCGCTGCGCGCCATGCAAGCGAACACCCCCGCTTCGCGGGGGTGTTGCGCTCACGCTCCGCGTGAGCGCTGGCGGGTGGTGAAGCCACCCGCGCAATCCCTCGGCTTCGCCGAGGGATTGACGCTTCGTCCGCTCCGCTCCCGAAGCTGACTGGACTCTGTCCAGTCAGCCAGGGCTTGCGCTTCGCTTCAGCCCTGTTGGGCGAGTCCGCTGCGCTCCCCTGCCCAACCGCCCTTCCGGCTTCGCCTTCAGGGCTTCAAGGCCCGCTGACGCGGGCCGGCTGGCTATTAGGGGTGGGGTCGCTCGTTCGTGGCGAGTTCCAGTGTAGTGCATGCATCATAGAGATACATGCATGTAGCCTTGGCGAAAACAAGGCACACCCTCCAAAGCCTGGAATGCTCCCTCATTTTCGAGAGGAACGGCCGCAGATGGACGGTCACAGTGAATCTACCGCGAAAGCATCCGCGCTGAGCAGCGATTCTGTACGCAGGGTGACGCAGTACCAGGCGGCGGGCACCAACGCCCGGTTGAAGCGGTTCGCGCTCCTGGAGGCGGGCGTGCCTGCGGCGGAGGCGGATGACCTGGTGGCCGCGTTGGAGGCCGGGGCGGTGGCTGGGGCGCAGTGCGAGGTGGTTGAGCTGGACTGCATGGCGCCGGCCTCTTCGGGCCCGGGGTTCGCGGACGGCTGGGATGAGGGCGTGATGGCCGTGAGCGAGGCCCTGGTGGGCATCGAGGATCGGGATTGGTCGCGGCGTGATGGCCGGTCGGCCGGGGCTGCTGAGCTGGCCGTACATCTCGCGGACGTGCGGCAGCGCGAACGGGCCGACCTGGTGCGGCGGGAGATGTTCGTCCGGGAGGCCGTGCTGCTGCGCACGCACCCGCACATCACCGGGCGACGCCGGGTGCTGAGGCGCTGGGCGAGGCCGGCGGTCTGTGCACGGTACGGACGGTGGAGATGTCCAGCGGGGACGTCATCCTCTGCACGCGCGAGGCCGGGCACTACGACCCGGACGACCTGCCGGGGTTCAAGCGTGGGAAGTCGGACGGGACGCCCGGCGGCTGGCACAAGGCGGATACGTCGATCTGGAGTGACGCCGGTGTGGCCTGCACTCCTCACACGGCCGTCTGAAGAACCACGGGACTTAGGCATCGGGGAGGAACGGAAATGTCAGCGATTCCGCTCAAGGAACACCAGGTAGACCAGAAGTCGAGTTTCCGGAAGTGGGTGGGGTTTCCTGCAAGATCTTTTGTGCCTCCGGAGGGGGCGCGTGCCACGGGGGTGTCCGCGACCGGGTCGGGGAAGACGATCACGGCCGCTGCGAGCGCGCTGGAGTGCTTCCCCGGAGGTCGGATTCTGGTGATGGTGCCCACGCTGGACTTGATCGTGCAGAGCGCGCAGTCCTGGCGTCGGGTGGGGCACCGGGCGCCGATGGTCGCGGTGTGCTCGGTGGACAACGACCCGGTGCTGAACGAGCTCGGGGTGCGCACCACCACCAACCCGATCCAGCTCGCCCTGTGGGCCGGGACGGGGCCGGTCGTCGTGTTCGCTACGTACGCCTCCCTGGTGGACCGTGAGGACCCCACCGACGTCACCGGGCAGCGGAAGGTGCGCGGGCCGCTGGAGGCCGCTCTGGCGGGCGGGGAGCGCCTCTACGGGCAGCGGATGGCAGGGTTCGACCTGGCCGTCCTGGACGAGGGGCACATGACGGCCGGGGACATCGGCCGGCCCTGGGCGGCGATCCACGACAACAGCCGGATCCCCGTCGACTTCCGCTTCTACCTCACCGCGACCCCGCGGATCCTGGCCGCACCGCGGCCCCAGCGGGGCCGGGACGGTCAGGAGCTGGTGGTCGCCTCGATGGAGGCCGACTCGGCGACCTACGGGCCCAGGATTTTCGACCTCGGGCTGGCGGAGGCGGTGGAACGTTCGATTTTGGCAGGGTTCGAGATTGACGTGCTGGAGATCCGCGACCCGGACCCCGTCCTGGGGCTGTCCGAGGATGCGCTGCGCGGCCGGCGCCTGGCGCTGCTGCAGGCCGCGCTGCTGGAGCACGCCGCGGCCAGGAACCTGCACACCGTCATGACGTTCCACCAGCGGGTGGAAGAGGCCAGGGCGTTCGCCGAGCAGATGCCAGCCACCGCTGGCGAGCTGTACGCCGCCGAGGCGTCCGAGGCGGCCCTGGCCCGTGCGGAGGAGTTGCCGGCCTCCTCGATCGACGCCGAGCTGTACGAGCTGGAGGACGCCCGCCACGTCCCGCCGGACCGGGTGTGGGCCGACTGGCTGTGCGGCGACCACCCCGTCGCCCACCGGCGCGAGGTGATCGGACAGTTCGCCAACGGCATCAACGCCGCCGGCAAGCGGGTGCACCGCGCGTTCCTCGCCTCCGTGCGGGCTCTGGGGGTCGGGGTCGACATCACCGGCCTGCGCGGCGTGGAAGCGGTCTGCGTCGTCGGCTCCCGCACCTCCCAGGTCGACATCGTCCAGAACATCGGCCGGGCACTGCGTCCGAATCCGGACGGTAGCGTGAAGACCGCGCGGATCATCATCCCGATCTTCCTTCAGCCCGGCGAAGACCCCAAGGACATGGTGGCCTCCGCCAGTTACCAGCCGCTGGTCGACATCCTCCAGGCGTTGCGGTCGCACTCGGAGCGCATGGTCGACCAGCTCGCCTCCCGCGCCCTGACCCGTGGTGAGGAACGTCGGCGTCTCCATGTCCGGCCGGCTCCCCGCGGTGCGGGGACAGAGGGTGGGGAGGTGGAGGAGGCCGAGAGCGAGGTGCAGCGGGAGGTGGATCGTGTCGACGCGGTGGTGGTGAACTTCGCCCGGCCCCGCGACGCCGCCGACGTCGCCGCGCTGACCCGATGCCGCGTCATCCGGCCCGAGTCGCTGGTCTGGCTGGAGGGCTACCAGGCCCTACGCCGCTGGCGCGAGGAGAACGAGATCACCGGTCTGCACGCAGTGGGCTACGACGTTGAGGCCGCGGCCGGGTCCACCGACGCGTTTCCGCTGGGGCGCTGGGTGCACCAGCAGCGGCGGGCGCTACGGGCCGGCGAACTCGACGCCCACCGCAAGGAACTGCTCGACGAAGCCGGGATGGTGTGGGAGCCGGGCGAGGAGGCGTGGGAGGCCAAGCTCGCCGCGCTGCGGTCGTACCGGCGCGCCACCGGGCACCTCGCGCCCCGGCAGGACGCGGTGTGGGGCGAAGGCGAGGCGATGGTGCCCATCGGGCAGCACATGGCCAACCTCCGCCGCAAAGGCGGCCTCGGCAAGGACCCGGAGCGGGCCACCGTGCGGGCGGGGCAGCTGGAGGCCATCGACCCGGACTGGAACTGCCCCTGGCCACTCGACTGGCAACGCCACTACCGCGTCCTCGCCGACCTCGCAGCCGACGAACCCAGCGGCGTGCTGCCGGACATCCCACCCGGTGTGCTCTTCGACGGCGACGACCTCGGGCGGTGGCTGGCACGGCAACGGGAGGCGAGCACCTGGGCGCAGCTGTCCACCGAGCAGCAGGAACGGCTTGCCGGGCTGGGCGTGCAGCCCGCCCAGGCTCCGGCTCCAGCCCCGGAGGGAGAGCGCGCGGCCAAGGGGCAGGGTAAGGCGCAGCAAGCCTTCCAACGCGGACTCACCGCCCTCGCACAATGGATCGAGCGAGAAGGTGCAGACAAGCCAGTGCCTCGCGGTCACAGCGAAGAGATCAGCGTTGACGGCGAGGGCGGCAGTGAGGCGGAGCCGGCGGTCGTGAAGCTGGGCGTATGGATCTCCAACACCAAATCCAGGCGGGACAAACTCACCCCCGAGCAGCGGGTCGCCCTCACCGAACTGGGGGTGGAGTGGGCGTAGGTGTGGTGCTGGTCTACCGGGTACCGGTAGACCAGCCTCTACGCTGGCCGGTCAGCCCGTGGGGTGTGATCCAGACGCCGCTGAGGCACCATGCCGGGCGTGTGGCTTTGTGCGTGAGAACGGGAGTCGTTTGTCGACGGGTTCGGGAGTCGGTTCATCGCTCGCGCCCGTGATCAATGTCGATGAGCTTGGGAGTCACCGCCGCCTGGGCTTGAGCGGGGTGGGACGGGGAGCGTCAGATCGGGGCCTGCGCGGCTTATTGGCTCTTCTCGGTGATCATGCTGATCAGGCCCTGAGCCGTGTTGTGCTCGGCGTCGATCCCCGGAACCGTTCCACCTTCGAAAGTGGTGACCGCGGCGCTGCGGGGGAACATGGCCTGCTCGTACTCGGTGAGCGCGGCCTCGATATCGTCGGGGTGGGCGGCGAGGGCCTTGCCGAGTTCGGCGCCGTCGTACATGGCCAGGTTGGCGCCGTCGCCGTTCGGGGGCGCGAGGTGGGCGGCGTCGCCGAGCAGGGTGACCCCCGGCGCCCGGTCCCACCGGTGCCCGGTCGGCAGAGCGTACTGGGGGCGCAGGACCGGCGCTGTGTCGCCGTCGGTGATGAGCGCGGTGAGTTCCGGTGCCCAGCCGTCGAACTCGCGCGCGATCCGGGCGGTGGCCGCGGCGGCGTCGGTGAAGTCGATGGCGGCGAACCAGTCCTGCGGCCTGGTCAGCGCCACGTAGGTGTGCAGGGTGTCGCCGTTCTCCCGGTGGGCGAAGATCTCCTTGCCCGGCGAGGGCGCGATCAGCAACCCGTCACCGACCGCTTTCGCGGCGGCTGGGTGGCGGGTGTCGGCGTGGAACAGGTATGTCTCGACGACCGATGTGCCGGCGTACTCGGGTGTGGCGGTGGTGAGCAGTGGCCGTATCCGTGACCAGGCGCCGTCCGCGCCGACCAGCAGGCTGGTGACGACGGTGGCGCCGCCGTCGAACGTCACCTCGTGGCGGCCCCCGCCGAGGGCGCGGGTGCTGCCGGCCTTGTGCCCCCATCGGACGGTGCCGGCCGGGAGTGAGTCGAGCAAGATCTGTCGTAAGTCGCCGCGCTGCACCTCGGGGCGTCCGCCCATGCCGTCGTCGACCTTGTGGAGCAGGACGGTCCCGTCCGGGTCGAGGACCCGCGTCGCCTGTCGGCCCTCCAGGACGATGGCGTGGAACTCGTCCATCAGGCCGGCCGCCTTGAGGGCGAGCTGTCCGCTGTAGTTGTGGATGTCGAGCATCCCGCCTTGCGTGCGCGCCGTCGGGGAGGGCTCCGCCTCGTAGACCGTGACCGGGATTCCGTGGAGGTGCAGGACGCGGGCAAGAGTGAGTCCGCCGAGTCCGGCGCCGATGATCGTGACGGGCATGTGCATGGTGGCTCCTGGGGGTCGGGGCCGCCCAGTGAGCGGGGCGGCCGTCTCTGGAACGGTGCCGGACCTCGCCGACAGGCCACCGACATCGAACCGGCAGTCGCCGATGGATGACCGACACCGCGCATCGGTCCCGACACGTACCCGGAAGGGGGTTCCACTCGGCATTCGGGTCGATCGTGCTCATGCTCTCGTTCTCGCATCGCTCCCGAGGACGAAGCCCGGTTTGCACGGAGGTACAACGGACGGCCCGACGGGCGCGGTGGCCGGCCGACATGATCCGGGATGTGTGAGCGAGGGGTGCTCCCGTGCTCGCGTACATCGGCTATTCGCGCGAGCGTGCGACTCTCCATCTCGTGTCGAAACGACGTCGCAACTCGCGTACATAGCCGGGGCGTGGATATAGACGTTGCAACGGCCCTGGTGGGCTTCGGCGGTGCGCTCGTAGGTGCGGGCGCGTGCATGGGGTCGACGTGGCTGGCCTTGAAGCGGCAGGCAACGAGGCCAGAAGAATCCGCTGGTCGAGCTGGGGCGGTCCGCCTGGGATACGGCTCTGTCGGAATTGCTCAAGCTCCACGATCCCTTGAAGCGACCACGCTCTCGCCGGGCATGCCTCAGGAACAGCTGTGGGAGGAGCATCCACACGCCATCTGCGGGTTGCTGAACTCGCTCTTCTGCGGATTCCCGGTGACGAGGTCTACGAGCGCGTCATGCCCGGTCTTCGGCTGGCTCGGGAGTACCGGCTGGCCGGGCTCAGGGAGTTCCACTACATCCGGCAGATGTGTTGGATGGTCGAGGACAGGGTGATGGTGAGTGCCCTGTCCGCGTATGTCAGGGAAGCAGAACTTCCTCCATCACAGGCTCATGTCGCCGAGGCCGCGACCACGGTGGCCCGTCACAGGGAAGCAGAGCGCCGACGATACGAAGCCTATCTGCGAGAAGGCTTCGAAGATCGAGACCCGGACTTCGCGCCGGATGATGCTCCGCTGTAGTGCTGGAGCTCTGAGGTCGACAGGAGCCGGTGTCCACCGAGGATTCCGCTCCGCTGCGTGGCGCCCGAGCGCCCGGTGCCCGCCCAGACAATCGACGTCGGCCAAGTCCCACTACCCGCCGGGCTGGGGTAGAAGCAGTTCGTGCGTTGCGGGCCATTACCGGGTGAGACGATTAGCAGTTGAGCGTGTGTGCGAACACGGGATGTCACATCGAAGCCGGTAGCCACCCCTGCCTCCGTCGATGCGCGGTTCATCGACCCCCTGGGTGTCGGCCAGCGAATGCCGTGGGTGGACGCAGTGCGCGGCGTCCACCTGGAGGACTGTGGTCCGGTGCGTTCGTTTAGCGGGGCGCGTGGCCGAGGCATTTCAACGGCCTCGGCGCTGATCGGCGGGTCCGCGAGCTCGGGGATCCGGCCGAGGTCCTCCCAGTGGTCTTCACGCGCTCTGGAACGGTGCCTGTCGACTCCGCTCGACGCCCGCTGGATGAGCGGGTGACCGTGACAGCCGCCTGCGCCGCCGGACGGCAGCAGACATGAACGGCGCGATGTTGGAGCCCGGAACGCGGGTGCGCTTCGCTCAGCGGACCTGGACGGTCGTCATGCTGGAAGGGCCTCACGCCCGGCTGATCGATGCGGACGACTCCGTGGCCACGGTACTCGTGAACTACCTCTTCGCCGCTCCCGACTTCGAAGTGGTAGGCGCGCTCGCCGTGATGTCGCGCCATTCGGGCTTCTTGAGAGGCTGCTGGAGCAGGTGCGCGGGCTTGCGTATGCCTGGGAGCGGCATGTGTGTGAAGTGGAGGCCGGGCTCCCCGTTCCCGGGCAGGCGCAGGCGCAGGCGCCTCGGGCCGAGTTCGATCCGGCTCGGCGCAGCATGGCAGAGCGGGAGGCAGGCACGGCTCCGAACTGACGGCGGCTGGGCAGCCGGCGAGTGCAGTGACGGTGCGGCGGATGCGGGTCCGCTACCGGGAGCAGGGCCTGTGGGGTCTGGTGGATGGCCGGGCTGCCCGTCGGTGCTCGCCGGTGGGGGTGCTGACGAGCGGGTGGTCGCCGCGATCGTGCAGGCGTGGAGGCGCAGCGGGAGCGGTCGACCGGGACGTTGAGCCGGTTGCGGCGGATGGTCGGCTGGATTCTGGAGGACGCTCACGGCGTGGGGGTGGTGGAGGTGCCTTGGGTGACGACGTTCAAGCGGTTGGTACATGTGCTCGCGGACGGTCAGGGGCTGTGGGGGACGGCAGCGCAGCGGCGCCGGCGTTCTCGCGGCCGGCTCCTTCGTTCACGCCGACGGTGGCGCTGCGACCCGGTGAGATGGTGATGCTGGACAGATGGTGATGCTGGACAGCACTGCGCTGGACGTGATGGTGGTCCTGGCCGAGGGGGTTACGGGTTCTGTCGAGGTGACGATCGCGCTTGATGTGGCCACGCGCAGTATCTGCGCGGCCGTCCTGCGGCCGGTGGGCACGGGGTCGGTGGGCACGCGGCCGGTGGGCACGCGGCCGGTGGGCACGCGGTCGGTGGGCACGCGGTCGGTGGGCACGCGGTCGGTGGATGCGGCGGTTTGCGCATCAAGGGCCTGCGCGTCGCCCCGGCGTCTACGAACTCACCTGGGCACAAAACGGCCGCGCGACATGGCAGTACGGCCAAGAGAAGACGCGCGGCAGCCGCCACATCGTCTGGCGCCGGATCGGCACCCACGCGATCCTCACCGGCCCCTGACCGAGTCGATCTTGCTGGTCACGGGGGCGCAGCGATGAGGTGTCCTTGTCCGGATCACGCCAACCGGCCGCTTCGAGCTCGCAGTGCTTCCCGCCGGAAGGAACGCCTCCGCTGTCTCCGAGGTACCGGACTCCGGGAACCGTAAGATTTTCCGGCTAGTCGTTGCACGATCCGGGCCCGGCACACGCTTTGGGGCAGAGGAACAACAAGGTTCCTCTGAGGCGTTGGGGGTGCGCCTCTCTCACCACCGGAGGGATTCCCGAGTCCGTGAAGCTTCGTGTCGTTGGCGACCTGTGACGGCCGCAGTGGCCGCCCGTGTCTTCGGTAGAGACGCTCTGGCCGTACTGCGCCGTGCCGCAGCTGTCGGCGTACTGATGGGCCTGTCAGAACTGCGGATCCGCCGGCCGGGCCCGGGCGGTGAGCGGTGACCCGCTCCCGCCGCCTCAAAGCGCTCCCGATGACTGAGCTGCCTGCTGATTTCCGGGCCTTCCACGAGCTGTTCCGGGGGCTACATCCACTGGTCCGAGCTCTACCTCGCCAACCTCGCCGACGCCGAAGAAGCCGTGGACGAGGCCTTCGAGCGGCCCTACCTCAAGTGGACGGACGTGCTGGAACAGGAGAACCCAACGCATATGCGTGGGTGGTGGTCAAGTACCGCACCATCGACCACGCCCGTGCGCGAGGCCGCCGCCCACCGTGGTGGACGAGGCGGCCTTCGAGACCGCCGCCTTGCGCAACGCGGTCGACCCGATCGGTGAGTTGTCGGAGAGCCTGCACATCTACACGGTGATCCAGGCCCTGCCGAGCGGTAACACGATGTGATCGTCCTGCAGTACTGCCTGGGATACGGCATCAAGGAGACCGCCAACATCCTCGGCGTCACCCCAGCGGGAGTCCGGTCCACAACCCGCTACGCCCGGCACCGGCTGCAGCGCGCCCTGGGCCTGGAAAAGGAGGAACTATGAGCACACCGAGCGAACTCGACCGCACACTGGCCAAAGCTCGGCTGACCAGGCGCCCTACAACGGAACACCGGCGGCCGAGGCCGGCTGACCGCACGCATCAACGAACGCATTGGCAGGGCGCGCTCTCCTTCGACGGCCAGATGGAGCCCGCCCGCACGGCCGTGGCTCGCGCCGCGGAGCGCGACGGACTGCCCCTCCGGGCCCTCACCCGGCACCTCAACACGCTGTGCGAGACCGTCGTCGCGCGAGATCTGCACAAGCTCAGCACCTTCCTGTCCCGCCGCATCCTCGAGCCTGAAGCAGCCCGAGTCCTGGGATGCGTATTACGGCTGGCCCAGCGCTTCGAGAGCGCCCAGTTCTGGTGGCAGTTCGCCGCCGGCGGCGGAGACCTCGCGGCCGCCTGCTGCCGGTACCTGCACCTCATGGTCTCGGCGAGCGCCATGAAGCCGAACTCTGGCGCGACCAGGCCGGACTCGAAGTCACGACCCTGCCACCCCGGAATTCGGCCACTGCAGCGGCCTGGTGGCTGCCCTGCGGATCCTGGACGTTCTGCGCAAGGAGAACGCCGGCGTCTCCGCGGCCGCCAACGCCGGCTTCGCCACCCGTATCGAAGAGCTCACATCCAGCGCCTGACCAAGCACTCACTTCTCGTGGCGTCGGCGCCTGCGCGCGGAGCGCCACGGCCGGCCACCGGGGTACTGCCGTGAACGGCGTCGGACCGGCGGCTTCGCCAACGGGTACAGCGCCGCTCGCAGCCGGATCGCATCGGCGAGCTGCTCCAGGCGCTCCAGGCGCTCCAGGCGCTCCAGGCGCTCCAGGTGCTCCGGCGAGAGGTGCGGCGGGATCGGGTCAACCATGCGGGCCTCCGTACTCAGTGCTGGTCGCTGCACCCTCGCCCTTCTCCGCCAGCTCTGGGACGTGCGCGCTGGCCGCGTCCCGACAGGTGCTCCGGGGACCTCGTCCGGCGGCCCGCGAGACGGAACGCGCCGGCGGTCCGGCGTACCGGGACTATGCGCGCTGACGTCCACGGACGTCCTGGCTTTGTTCACGGGTCATGGGATCAGGCACAAATTCCGTGAGGCCGATCAACGGGATTGGGTCTCGGTGACGTAGCGTCATCGGGGATCGTGGTCCGGTGTGATGAGCTCGTCGGTGATCTGTTTCCGCACCTCAGCGAGTTGCTGGTGGAGCGCGTGTTCTTCAAGCGCGGAGCGGTTCAGGTGGTGACGAGAACCCGGGAGGCCGAGGTGGCCTGCCGAGGTGTATGGCTGTGTCCAACCGGGCGGTCCCAGATCGGCGGGCCGGCGGCCGGACCGGTGTCCGGAAAAGGATTCGATGTCCCTGCAAGTTCACGTAATGTGTGCATCGCCCGAAAGCGAACAAGTGTCGCAGTCGTCGTAACCGTGACTGCGCAGGGGGAAGGAAGAACTCCATGAAGGCATCCCGCATCCGGCGCGGTGTCGCCGGTGCCGCCACCGTCGTCGCCCTGGCCGGGGCCGGCGTCCTGGCCACCGCACCGATGGCCGCGGCCAAAGCCAACCTGATCGCGATCGACAAGGTCTCGCTGGACGGGCCGGGCCTGCGGGTGAACGTCACGTACTCCTGCGACCCCGGCATGAACCACCAGCTGGTCGCCAACGCCGAGGAGATCACCTCGTCCAAGCTCAAGGGTTACGGCGCGGGCACCATCAAGGTCGGCAAGCTCGTCTGCGACTACGCCGACCACACCGCACAGGTCCAGCTCAAACCGGCCGCCACCCTGGGCTTCGAGAAGGGCGACAAGGTGAAGGTCACCGTCTTCTACTTCGACGACGACGGCTTCCGCTACGCCGACACGACGGCCACCGCCACCGTCTGACGCGGCACCGTCCGCCGCGAGGGCCCTCGATCGGTCTACGTCCCGCAACTGGGCACGTCACCACCGGAGTTGAGGGCCTTCAGCGGTCCAGTGCCGGCCAGGGTGCTGACGGAGATCAGCAGCATCCCCCTGGGGAGTTCGGCGCGGACATCGACATCATCTGAACCACGAGAGCCCGGCTCCCGTGGACCGCGCGGCTTGGAGTCGTGCAACAGTCCGTGCGCCCGCCTGTTGTGGACCGCTTCCGCGTCATCGCTCTTCTCCTCCGGTCCCACGCCTGGGGACAATCACGGCGAGACGTAGAAGAAAGTCCGACAGGTGGGGGCAGGGATGGGCGAGACGTGGTCCGGGGCCGAGGGCACCTGGCCCGACGGGCGGGAGGCCGACCCGTCGGTAGCGTCCCTGCGGTCAGCGACGCGAGCGCTGCGGTGTCATCTGGACACGCTGCCCGCGGTCTTCACTTCGGCGGGCCGTCCGACCAGTTCCTCGCGGAGACGACGTTTCCCTAGGCCCGCTGACGGTACGCCTGCGCGGATTCACTGCTGGTCTCAGGGTTCGGCGGCACCGTCGTGGGGGCTATGGCCCGGAGTCTGTTCGACGACGGTCCGCTCTGGCAATGGATCGCCGAGTCCCCGTCCGAGAGGCGGCCGGGTCTGCTGGGCAGCATGCTCAAGGAACGTGACCGGATCTGCGGATTTCTGGCCGACCACGAGGTGACTTGCCCGAACCTGGCCCGGCGGTTCGTTCCCCTGGACGGCGTCACCGACCTGACGAGATCGACTCTGGCAGCGCTGGCAGCGCCGTCGCTTCCCGATACGGCCGAGCTCTTGGACCTGTTTCTCGCCTCCGCCCCCACCCGGACGGCGTCGACCGCGTTGCTCGGCGGCAGCAGCAAGGACCTGCTGAAGGCCGCCCGGGCATGCTGGCCGTATCCGGACTGCGCGGGGCGGTGACGGTGCTGGCACACGCCGGTCACGGCAACCTGCTGGGGTTGCAAAGCAGCCTGGCCGCCGGCAGGGCAGCCGGGCATGATCTGCCGGCCGATCACAAGGCGCTGTTCATGCATGTCGCCGCCGTGGGCATCACCCTCACGCATCTGGGCATGTGCGCGGCCGTGCCGGAGCGCCGGCCGCCGGAGGTCGAACCGGCCGACTTCCTGGCCACGCTGATGCGGCTGACCGAAGATGTCGTCACCGCGGCGAACGCAGTGCACGGTCTGGGCGACCCGAAGCCCCTGACGGGGGTCGATCCGACGGTCAGGGCCGGCACGGACACGGCGTCCTCGGCCAGAGGTCCTGGTGGCCCATCACGATGTGCTGCCGGACATCCTCGATGCCGGTCCGGACGCCGCCGCGGTCCGCCAGTACGAGGAATTCGTCAGCAGCTGGATCACCAGCCCGTGGGCTCACGGCGACCCCAAGCTGGCAAGCGCTCTCACCTACGCCGGGGCCCATTCCACCTCCTCAACCATGATGAGCACCTTCGAGGACCATGCCGCTGCCGCGACAGTATTCGCCACGCGCATGCTTCTGAAGGAGGCTGCCCGGTTCACCTGGCTGACCCAGGACGCGCAAGACGAGGACGCATTCGTCCAGCGGTCCACCCAATACTTCGACGAATTCCGGGCAAAGAAGAGAGACACGATCGCCATGCTCGCCGGCAACGGAGTGGCCCTCGCCGCCGCCACCCGGTTGTTGAAGATGCCCGACCATGTCGTCGAGGGGCCGAAGACGATCAGCAAGGGCCGCCGGCCGCTGCCGCCGATCGACAAGATGCTCTTGCTCATAGAGCTCCCTATGCCTCGACAAGACCGGCGACGGCTACGCCCCCTACATCAAGGACCGCCTGCCGGCCGACGACGACGAATACGGCGGCCAGACCGACGTCAACCATTCCCAGCCCGCCTGCGCGTTCAACCTGCCCACCCCGGAGTCCAACACCACCCGCTGCTTCCCCCAGTTCATCCACGGCAGCGCCAGCGACAACATGGACAGGGAGTGGTTCAACAAGTACGTCGCCGAGTCCGTAACGACCACCGACCGCACCGGGACGCGCCGGACCAGGTCACCCGCTACGACTACCGCGATGGTGCGACCTGGCACTACAACGACGATGACAGGCCGACCAAGGAGAAGATCAAGACCTGGCCCCAGTGGCACGGCTACGGCCACCTCCGCGTCCAGACCGGCGGCCAGCGCACGGGTGCGGACACCATAAAACCCAGGAGGACAGCTACTTCCTGCGCGGCACGGACCGCAACCGCAAGACCGCGGGGAACGACACCAAGAACGTCACCATGCCCCCGGACCAGGGAAAAGACGAGCCGCATACCGACGACACCTCAGCGGACGGCTTCGCCTACAAACCGCCACCAACTCGGCGCCCGGCAGGAAAATCCTGGCCCAGAGCGTCAACCGGCCCCGGCACCACGAAACAGCCAAGAAGGCCCCCACCTAGGGCACCGTCACCGCAAACTTCACCGGCACGGCCAACGCGCGTGCCCGGACCTCACCCGACGACAACGCCGGCGCGAAGCGGCGCACAACCACCACCGCCCCACCTCGACACCATCGCCGCCACGTCACCGAGTCAGCGACCGCGGCAACAACACCACCAACACCGACAAGAACCTCCTCACCCTGCCCACGCACGTCGAGACCATCGCCAGGTCGCCGTGCGCACCCGCGACCCCCTCGCCCCACCCAGACCACACAGCAACACCATCACGATGCAGACACCGCTATAGCCAGACGAACCACGCAACAGCGAAGGAAACAGCACAACGACCACCTCGACGCAGCGGCGACGCGACGCGGCACGGCGACGCGCCGGCGCAGCGGCGCAGCGCCAGGAGCTGCAGATGGCCCGCGCCCTGATGCAGGCCGAGCAACGGGAGCAGCAGCAGGAGGCTGCCCGCCAGGCGGCCGCCCGCGCTGTGCCGCCGCCGACCTGGACGGTGCAGGTGACCGTCGGCCCTGATCCGCTTCCGGTGGCCACCCACCACGGCGAATTCACGGTCGGGCAGCGTCGGGTGCGGCCGATCACCCGCCGCGCGGCCATCGAGGCGCTGACCGCTGGGGTGGAAGCCTGCGCTCTGTGCCGCCCGGAGCGTGAGCTCCAGATCGACTGAGCCGCGGCCCACGGGAATGCACCAGGCGGCTTAAAACGGAGGTTCGTCGCTGTACTCCGGAGGTTCCGGATAGGTCTGTGTGCCTTCTCTGCCCCAGAGGCCGCCTTCGTCGGCGCCGTCGAGCACCGCGTTCCACAGCGCCTTGATCTCCGCTCTGGTCCTCCCCGAGCGGATCCACAGGTCGTCATCGACTGGTGCCGCATCGGGGTCTATGTGTGCCAGGTCGCACAGCACCACGAGTATCGAATCGACCGTGCTCCAACTGGTCGGAACGGACAGCCCCAACAGCGTGCGGCGGACCGTTTCCGGGCTGCCAGCCACATCCGGGGACTTCTGCCGCATCAGCTCGGCGATCTGGCGCAGCGTCGGCCTGGAGGCTGACCGGTAGTAGCCGAAGAGGGCCTTTACGAACTCCCTCCGCAGGCCCGGCGGCAGCTTTTCCTCGGTCGGCATGCGCAAGACCCGCCCCATAGTTCCCCCTCGTCGACGCAGAAAGTCCAGAGATACCTCGCGATGACTCACGTTGTCACGCGGAAAGTGACCCAACCTCAACCAACGGACAAATACTTTCTGCAAGGCCTCCTGACGCCCTGTCATGTGTGCAGGTCAGTCGGTAGGTGATGCGGGCACAGAAAACGTCCGCCGGGCACGGTTCCGGTCAGCCGGACCGTCCTGCGGGACAATTGACGAACGGCTCCCTGGTGCAACAGGGAGCCGTTCTGCATCTGAACCACGATCACCACTGTGAAGGAGTCGTCGTGTCCACCTCTGAGCCTACGAGCACTCACGGATTACAAAAGCCCCGCGCCGCCGTTGCCCCCACCCGGCGGAAGGCCCTGCAACGCCTGTCGAAGGAGGCAACAACCGGTCTCGTCCGCGGCGCGTCGACAGCGCTGGGAACGGCGATAGTCGGCTGGCTCAGTCTCTGGATCCAGCAGCACTGAGCAACACTGACCGTCAGGCGCCGGGAGCCGGCTGGATCGCCAACCCCCGCGGTCGGCCTCACGCAGATACCGGACGGACCGGAAGGCGGCACCACCGCATTGATCGGTGGTGCCGCCTTCTGCCTGCGGTCGGCGCTGCGGCCGTTACGCCACTTCCTGCCGGTCCGGGCGTCGATCCCGACGAGCCGACAGGCTTCCTTGTTGCTGTAGCCCTGCTGCACGAGCCGGGAGTATTCCGCCCGCTCCCGACTCAGCCTCACAGGGCCCTGAGCCCTCCGATCCCCACGGATCTCGAAGTCCATTGCATCCCCTGAGCTGGGGTGTTGCAACGACTACTAGAACCCAAGGTTCGGCGGGGGCCCTTTCATCAATTCCCGGCCGGGGCCTCCGGCTGCGCCGGAGGCCCCTGTTGCTGGCGATGACCAGCAGCACCAAGTCCATCACGAGGAACGACAATCGCGCCTTCAGCCAGCATGACCCACCCCACAAAAGCCGCATCACAGCTCCCATTGACATGCATCACATCAGGAGCAAAAGGCGTATTCGTGCCGCCCTCAATCGACGCGCTTCCAAGAGCATTATCGATCTCGTTACAACATTCCCCCCCCATCTCAAGCACAGCAGGTCAACTGGCCTACATCGCACAGCAGACAAGCCCACATATGCATACCACCCCAGGTCAACAGTAGGACCAAGATTTCCTACATGAACTCCCAACACTGCACGTCACAGCCATCCGCATGTCGCAACTAAAGAGAGCATCGACAGCCACCGTGTGCGGTACTTCCACGGCTGCTACTCGGTCGGCCACGACGCCCTGTGGGGCGTCGACCGCCGCAGGAAGGGCACGCCAACACGCTGGCCGCACTGAAATCGATCCGTTCCGACCAGCCCGACGGCGCCCCGATCTACGTGATCCTGGACAACCTGTCCGCCCACAAAGGCGCCGACATCCGCCGCTGGGCAGAGAAACGCAAGGTCCAGCTGTGCTTCACCCCGACCTACGCATCCTGGGCCAACCCGATCGAGGTCCACTTCGGACCCCTGCGGCAGTTCGCCATCGCCAACTCCCACCACCCCAACCACACCGTGTAGCCCCGGGCCCTGCACGCCTACCTCCGCTGGCGCAACGCCAACGCCCGCCACCGGGACGTCCTGGCCGCCGAACGCTGCGAACGTGCCCGCGTCCGCAGTGAGAAAGGCATCCGCTGGGGAGGCCGACCGCTTTCGGCAGCGGCGTGATCAGGCAGGGACTTCAAATATGAGTTCGAGGCCGTCCTCCTCGTCCCACTGCTCTCCGACCTCCACGAAGCCGAACCCGGAAATCGTCGCCAGGGACGCGGCGTTGTCCGGACTGATCGTCACCCGCGCGGTCCTGACCCGAGCTTCGGCAACGGCTCGATGCACCAACTCGGTCAATATCGCCCTGGCGTACCCCCGGCGACGGTAGCCGGGGGCCACGGAGTAGCCAATTTCCACCATGCCTGCCTCATCCGGCGGCCCGTGGAACCCGGCATAACCCACGACGGCACTTTCCGGCTCGGCTACCACGGCGTTCGTGAGCCACCCCGCGCTACCCGGGTCCAAGGTCAACTGGTTGACGCGATACTGCCACACCCATTTCGCCCGGTCCGTGAGGAAATACTCGGTGAGAGCGACCCCCGCTTCGGCACTGGCTTGAGCAAGGTCGTCGTCCAGCAAGGCAGTCATGGCCGTGGTCGACAACTCGACAAATCGCACTGCTTTTGGGCTGGTGGGGACTGAGGGCCGGAGTTTGGCTTTGTCTGTCACAGTGCGAATCGTCGTGGGGCATCACGGATGTGTCCAAGGGGTTTCGCAGTGGCCCCTACACTCCGACCGCATTGAGGCCTGTCCACTCGGCCCTACGCGCGCACCGGCGAACCGTCCCGGTCGGAGCACGAGCAAAGGCGTCCCACCCCTCGTCCCAGAGGTCGCAACGCCGCGGCCGCGCGCCGAAGCCGGCCGCGAAGACGCGCGAGCCCACGCCGCCCTCGCCCTGCACTCGATGGCAGGCGGCTCGCCCCTGCCGGCAGAGGCACAATCCGCCCCCACACGTCCACCGTGATCCGGTTCCTGACGTCCTGTGTGAGCCAGTGCCAGAACATTTTGGCGGCAGCCAAGGCAAACAGACCCCGAGGCCAAACTTCAACCACCGCTCGAAAGAGCCGTCGCCGTACATCGGCCCTCCTTTCCTGGTGCGCCCGTTAGTGTGCGATCGGGGTGGTTCGGGATACGCGCCGACGAACATCTCGCCGCGCGAGCCTGGGCGGCAGGCGCAGCAGGTCTTGGAGTGGGGTGCCGTGCTCGGCCCAGGTGCGCAGCCGGTCCGGTCGACGCGCTGGACCTGGTGGACCTGGTGGCGTTCGCCCCATGCCTTGGCATCGCGGGTGAAGGCTCCGTTGGTCACCACGATGGCGATGACAGCGCCGTGGACGGGGCCGGCGGCGCCCTTCACCTGGTACATCACCCCTGATCCGACTTTGCCGCCGACCTTGGTGCGCTCGGCTGGCAGCACAATGGAGTCGCTGGTGCCGCGCCTCGACGGCAAGCCTGACGGCACAGGACTGGCCGGGTGCCGCCCGCGACCTACGAACCCGGCCCACACCTACACGGTCGTCTCAACGTTTTGCAGGCTGCAATCTCATTGAGACGACGCAGCCCTGCCGCCAGCACGGCGCCGAAACCGCCGCTCAGGCACGATCCCGCCAGCCCCCTGACAGCACAAACCAATCCGCCCGAACCACGCAGCGATGACAAACTCCCGCGCCGATCACTACATTCCGAGACGATCACTGAACTTGCACCTCAGAGACCCTTCAGCTTCCGCAGCTCCGTGGAAGCCTCAGGTCAGAGCCACGCCAAACCACAGCAACAGATCCTGAAGCGATCACTAGATCTCCAGGTCAACGAGTCATCCACCTAGTGATCACTAACGGATTTGTCAGATGCCCCGGCCACAAGCTCACGGCTCCCGAGACCGAGGCCACTGAACGCCGCTCATAACAGTCGGATGAACGAACCCCATGTCACCCCGACCGCGTAGAGAGCATACGACTGTGTGACCTCCAAGCAGGTAAGCACGATGTACGTGCAAGGACGGGGAGCTGGAGAACGACTACTGACGGAGAACACCATGCGGCACCCCTGGCCAGCGGGGCGGCGTACCCGTCCGGGGACGTCCTGGCCAGCAGTACGTGTTTCCTGGCTGCGGCGCAGCATTCACATCTGGCGCTCAATGAACAAACCGCCGGAGTCGCAGATGGTGAAGAGATGCAGGACGGGTTCCGAGCTGTATTGCGACCCGTGCGGCTTGCTCTGGCCGAGCTGTTCGGTTCCGAACAGTCCGTCCGTGGTCACAGCCAGGTCCTGGTGCCTGTCCAGCGTGTTGCTGCGGTCAACGGAGGAGACGGGAAGCATGACCAGAGCGGTCAGCCCTCCGTAATCGGAGGGACGCAGCTGCATACGGAACGCGTGCCGGGCTCCGAGCAGGCAGGCCACTGCAAGACCCACTCGGCCATCCAGACCAACCGTCGTGGGGGGAGCGGCAAGTCGTTCATTGACGCCGGCGAGATCTTCGGCCGTCATCCCGATTCCACGGTCGTGGATCTCGATCAGCACTCTGCCATCGGGCAATGCGTGGCCTGTCACCGTGACGGGGGCCTGCGGCGGGGAGAACGCCAGGGCGTTCTCGAAGAGTTCGGCAAGCAGGTGGACCAGGTCGTTGACAACAGATCCGGCGATACTGGAGGCGGGGGTGGCAATCAGCTCGATGCGGTCGTAGCTCGCCACTTCGCACGCGGCGGCGCGCAGTACGTCGACCAGCGGCATCGGGTGGGTCCCTGTGCCGCCGGGTTCCGTGCCGGCAAGCGTGAGGAGGTTCTCACAGATGCGGCGCATCATGGTGGCCAGGTGGTCGAGTTCGAACAGTTCAGCACGTCGCTGCGGGTCGTGCTCGGCGGCCTCCATCTCGGTGATGCGTGACAGTTGTCGGTACAAAAGTCCCTGGCAGCGGCGCGCGAGGCTGCGGACGATGACAGCAGAGTTCTGCCGGAGATGCGCCTGGTCGACGGCGAGTTCGACACACGCGCGGTGTGCCGCCTCAAGTGCCCGGGCCGTCTGTCCGATGTCACCTGATCCTTGAAGCCCGATGATCTGGGTAAAGGACTCAGCCCTTAGTCCGTGCGGGACCTCAGAGGCCAGATGTTGAGCCAGTTCAGGAAGGCGCCGGTCGGCCATCTCAAGCGCCGCTTCCCTCAACTGACGCAGCGCGTCCGATCTCCTCAGAACCGCCGGCCTGACTCTCATCGCCTTCAGCGCGGCGTCCTTCAGCAGTTCGTCCGCCTCCGCGCGGGCCGCCTCCACCTGCCTGGCGGCCTCCAGGTCGGCCTCGGTGCGTACGCGTTCTGCCTCCTGATGGACGCGGTCGAGGTCCGCGAGACGGTGTTCGGCCACGTCGACGGCTTTCGCCAGGCGCAAGCGTTCCTCACGAGCCTGCCGCTCAAGATCGGCACGCTCTGCAGCCTGGGTGGCAGTGGCCAGCTCCGCCTCAAGTGCCCGGCATCGCAGGCGCGCTGCGTCCCTTGCCCGTTCCGCGTCCTTGAGGGATCTTTCCAGGAGCGCGACCTTTCCCCGAAGCCGAGCGCACTCTTCCTCAAGTTCCTCCCTGCGCATCCTGTGGCGTTCGACATCTGATCCGGGCGCAGGCTGTTCCTGCCGCTGCGCTGCCGTGACCTCGTGAAGCTGTGACTCCAGCGCCTTCAGCTGCACCATGCGCCCCTGCAGCTGACGGTGCAGGTCTCGGGAGGCAAGCTCCAGTTCCTCCTCGCGCAGGACGGCTTCCTCCAGGCGGTCGCTGGCCATCTGCTCCCGGTAGCGGGCAGGATTGTCGGTCAGCAGAGCGTCGCGGTGCAGTTGGTAGATACGGCCCTGGAGGTCGGCGGGAACTTCCCTGTCGTGAGCCCTGCAAGCCGATTTCAACAGCCCATCGAGGAAGTGCTTCTCCGGTATGCGCTCTCCGCTGAGGTAGCGCGACACCGAGGAGACACTGGTGTGATACGCGGCGGCGAACTGACGCTGCGACTTCCCCGAGATCTTCAACAGATGCCGCAGCGCCAGCGCCAACTCACGTATCTCAGGGAGTAGTTGCTCCGACAGCGGTTTGAAACCGTCCGCATCCTCGAAAGCCGAACGCTTTCGGCCGTCCTCTTTCGTCACCGACTCTTCTCTCCCCCGAACGTCCGCCCTCGAACAAGACTTCGTGCTCGCGTCCCGAGCAACGGCTCATACCTATCCGCGAGTTGCTGCAGGCACTGCGGGCTTCATCATGCTGAGGGCCCGCCATCGTCCACCGGCGTGGGCGGCCTTCAGTGATCGCAGCCTAGGGCTAGTCCTCATCTATGACCCAGTTGAAGAACGTCACCGCGCCCGCACAGGCCGCCGTACCCACCAGCCACGCCTCCGCCTGCCCCCCACGGCCCGACAGGACGGTCAACGTTCCCGCACCTGCCCCGACAAGAACGCCCAGCAGCAGGACCAGTGCAGCGCGCATGGTCAGCAAAGACCGGTTCACGCAAACCCTCCGAATGAACGGTGGCGCCCCACCCGGTGAACGGATATGAGCACCACATCTTGCAGCGATCTGGCCAGTGTGCCGGGACAAGCGGGTGTTCCCGGCCGGGAACGGGGTGTTCCCGCGCAAGCGGGAACACCTATTTACCGCCTGCGCGCCGATACAGGGCGAGAGGCCTCGTATCGATGTCTGGCCGGCCGGCTCCCGGTCGGCACGGATGGTGCCCTTGGCCGTAGCTGCTCTCCGAGTCGGAAGAAAGGACGCCCCTGACCGGGCTTTCCCGACTTCCAGGTCAGGGAGGGCATCGTGTTCGTCGGTCTCGGACTGGTCGGAGGGGTCCCGGCGGCCGCTGCAGTGTGGTGTCCAGCAGGCAACGCCTCCCTTGAGTACCGCTCCGAAAGCCGTGCCGATTCTGGCATTGCCGCGCTGTGGGCACGGTCGACGAGGTCAACCTGGAGTGAAGGAGTCATGGCTGGAGCAGGCCCATGGGCGGGAGCGGGAGGCGCTCGTGGGGGCCGAGCCGGTGTTGGCGAAGCGGGCGGTGGCGGGGTGAGCGTCGCTTGTCCGGGCCGCATGTTGGCGGCCACGAGGCACCCCCCGGGGTGCCGATGGGTTGTTGTCGTATCAGTTGCAGCCGGGGCGAGCCCATAACCATGACGCTCCGTTGCATGCGTTGCTGCCGGGTGGTGCGATTGCTATCTCCACCCGGCCATCGGGGTGCCGGGCGAGGAGGCAGCGGTAGCCGTCCCACTCGCCCTCGTACGCAACCCCAGCCGTCGGCAGCGCGGCGAACGGCGCGGACGGTATCGGCTCGGGAACCTGCAGCACCATGTCTGACCGCTCTCCCCCCCAGTGCCCTGCCAGCCCCCCGGGGCAAGTGGACCCGGGCAGGCCAACGTCCCGCGGCCAGGCAGCAACGCCAGCAGCCGCTGCCGCTGCCCGGCCATGTGGCCGATCTGGGCCGGCCACGTCCTCAAGAGGGCGTCTTCTCTCGATGCTTCGTTCCGAGAGAGCGGAAGCACGGCAATTGCCACAGAGAGCAGTCATGTCGCTGTTTCGATCAGCAAGATGCAGGGGGGAGGCCAGATCTGTCACCTCCCGGGCTACCGTAGTCGCGTGGACTCCGAGGCCAGAGCGTTCCCTCCCTGCCCCATCCGTGGTGTCCAGGCTGTGTATGCGCGTCAGAGCAGTTGTCCCGCCGATTTCGCGATGGTCACCGTGGACTTCGATCCCGGGGAGGAGGGCATCGCGTTCCAGGTAGCCGCCGATCTGGACATACACGGGTGGGACCATCGATCTGGCATCAGCCCGTCAGACATGGCCACCTTCCGAACTGCGCTCGATAGGGGAATCCGCGAAGAGCTGGCTGAGCTGGGCGTCGCCACCACTGTGGCGGTAGCGGTTGTACTGCGCAGCATGCGCGTCCACGAACTGGATTCTCACGCCAAGGCTTTCCAAGCGGTCGGACACGTCGCAGTACGCAATGCCCTCACTCTGGCTTACGGACGGTCCCCGAGGTCCTAGCGTCGCCCCGCATGACCACTCGCTGCAGTGCTGCGGCTCCCGCGCTGCAGGGCCGAACACGAGAATCCCCGACGTCGGCTGCGCCCGCCCTCTGTGGTCCTCATCCATGCAGCGGGGTGGCGGTGCCATGGGCTTCGTGACGGTCGTAGCCGGTGACTCGGGACCATCCCCCGCGGGCGCGGGGGCACCTGCTTGCCCGCTCGCCGTGGCTTGGGTCGGCGTCCCCGCGCCCGGAGACACCCCCGCCTGGGCCGGGGAACATGGACCGAATACCCGGTGCAGCGAGCCCGCCTCGACGCCGGCTGCAACGACCTCCTCCGGGTCAGCGCCGATGCGGTCCAGGCCCGTACGGAAGGCCAGGAACAGCGACCCGGCCGACGGGGGCGTTGCCCAACACCCGCTCCAACTGGTGGGACCGGGTGGGCTGGGCGCCACTGGCGGTGCCGAGGTACTGCCGGAAGTGGTGGCGAGTGTCATCTGGTGCAGCCATATCGGCCGGATCAAAATGCTCAAGCGGAATATGTACGGCCGAGCAGGCTTCTCCCTCCTGCGCACACGGTGCTACCCGACGGCTGAGAATCCTTCGTCGTCCGCTCGAAGAGCACGTATGGGGAACGTTGCGGTTGAAGGGAGCTGGCCGCATCTTTCTCCGTGCAATTCACTCGGTAGCAGAGCCCATGCGAGGGCCTCTCCTGGAGCGAAGTAGGCGGGATCCAGCTCGAAGGTGGCCAGGCTTCCGGTTGCCACCGGCGCCGTGAATTCCTCCACCGGTCCGGTAGGCACCGAACCGGCCAGCTCCTGGCGAAAGCCACGGCCCTCCAGCCAGACCTCTATGACGGTACGAACGCTGAGTGCTGCTGCGGCGGCGGGAGCCCACCGCTCCTTGTCGAGCAGGGAATTGAAGAAGCCCGGAAGGGGATTTCCCAGCTCGTCGATGGTAGGACGTCGATCGTCCACCACCGTGAAGCTGAGGTCAGAGACGACTTCGACACGGATCCGTCCATGTGTGCCGTCACCACGGTGCAGCGCGTCCCACACCACCGTTTGCAGCACCTCCGTGGGGAGCTCAGGGCTGTCCCGGCCGACCCGGAAGTACATTGCCGGACGGGCCCGCACACTCTCTGCGAACGTCACCACCTGGATCTGGTCGGCCGTGTAGTGCTCCACTCGCCCTCCCCGTACCGCCCTCGTCGGCCAGGCATATCCGATCATGGCGCCCACCGCCGTCCGCCGTGGAAAGCAGGCGGCACCCGAAACCGTCAAAGCGATCACGCTGCGGAACGTCCGCTACACCTACCCCGGCAAAGACACCCCGGCGCTCGATGACGTCTCACTGACCCTGCGTGCCGGGGAGACCGTTGCCTTCGTCGGCCTCAACGGGTCCGGAAAGAGCACCTGTTCACGGCTGATCGCCGGTCTCTACGACCCGCAGGAGGGGTCGGTCCTGTGGGACGGGGTGGATGCCGCGGATCTGGACACCGAACCCCTTCAGAGGCGTGTGGCCACGGTGCTGCAGGATCCGGTGCGTTTTCCCTTCAGCGCGCTGGCGAACCTCACGGTCTCGCGCGGCACGCTCACCGAGGCCGACCCTCAGCGGGCGCTGGACGCCGCGCGGGCCTCCGGTGCCGATCAGGTCATCGCCGGCCTGCCCGGCACCTGGCAGGCGCTGCTGTCCAAGCGGTTCCGCGACGGCCAGGAGCTGTCGGCCGGACAGTGGGCGAAGATCGCCGTGGCCCGCGGGCTCTACAAGGACGCACCGGTGCTGCTGCTGGACGAACCGACCGCGAGCATGGACCCGCGCGCCGAACACGACGTCTACCAGGCCGTGCTGCGCGGCAAGCTCCGCGATGACCAGATCACCGTGCTGATCTCCCATCGGCTGGCCAGCGTCGTCGACTGCGACCGCATCTACGTCTTCGACGGCGGGCGCATCACCGAAGCGGGATGCCACCAAGAACTCATGGCCCTCGGGGGCGACTACGCCCAGATGTTCACCCTCCAGGCGGCCGGCTACCAGACCGCGTCCGCAGCTTCCGAACACGGCTCCAGGACGGTGCACCCGTGAACGAGCGGACTTTGCAGCGTGAGATCCACTACGGGGCGGGCCGGCGCGTACCTGCTGGACCTGCTGGACCTGCTGGACCTGCTGGACCTGCTGGACGAGATTCCCGGGGTCTGGGAGCGGGGGTCGTGGTCCCTGCTCGGCGGCGGCCGTGAACCGGGTGACCGGTCCCTGGAGGAGACGGTCCGGCGCGAACTGCGCGAAGAGGCCGGCCTCGGCATCCCCGGCATCGTCCCCTTCGCCGTGGAAGAAGCAGGGAGCTGCGACGACACCCTCGTCCCGATTCAGGGCTTCGCCGGCCAGCGGACCGGCGACCCCGGGTGATACGCGTCGGCCTGGCCTTCGCCGTCACCGTCGAGGGCGACACGCTCACCGGTGCCTCCAAGGCCGGTCGCCTCCGTCCTCAAAAGTCACCGGCCGACGCCGCTCCGATGATGGCGCCGACGCCGCCGAGCCGAGGCGATGACGACGACACCACGCGCCACGCCTGTGGCCACTGCCACTGGTGCGACTGCGACTGCGACTGCGGCTACGGCTACGGCTACGACAGGGGCACCCGCACTGGCGTTCCGGCCGCAAACGGGATCGGCGGTCCGCGGTGTGCGGCCCGCAGCTGCCGCCGCAACGGTGACCGCCGTGCTCGTCCTCGTGAGGCGGCTGCGCGCCCGGCGGCAGGTCCGGCACGCGGTCGTCGGAGCCCTGGTGGCGGAGGCGTGCGCGGCCGTGGCCGCCTGGACAGGCCAGAGGCGCGGGGGCAAGGCGCCTGCTGCCGGCGGACGGTTCCAGGATGGCAGGCCGGCGCCGCGACGTCGTTGGACTGCCGGGTCGAATGAGTGCAGACGGCGGGCGCTGCCCGCGGCTGAGGTTACGTGGTGAGGGTGAGCGGCCCGCCTCCGCCACCAACGGTGACGGGCTGCTGATCATCGGCAGTGTGCCGGTGCACTCCGAGGCGCTGACCTGCCCTGCAAAGCAGGAAAATCACTCATAAGATGGGATTAGCCGACGCACTGGCGTGCCGGACAGGAATGTGAAGCCGGTGCGGAAGCGCGAGCGACTCGGGAACGGTGATCGACTCGGGGAACCGACTCGGGGACGGGATGCCTATGGAGCAGGCCGCCGATCCGGCCCGGACCGTCATCATGACCGTGGACGACGATCCGGGCGTGTCGCGTGCCGTCGCCCGCGACCTGCGGCGACACTACGGCGCGTCGTACCGGATCGTGCGCGCGGAGTCCGGCGAGTCCGCCCTTGCCGCCCTGCGTGAGCTGAAGCTGCGCGGCGGCCCCGTCGCGGTGATCCTGGCCGACTACCGGATGCCGAAGATGAACGGCATCGAGTTTCTCGAGCAGGCTCTCGACATCTACCCCGGCGCCCGGCGGGTGCTGCTGACCGCGTACGCGGACACCAACGCGGCCATCGACGCGATCAATGTCGTCGACCTCGACCACTACCTGCTCAAGCCCTGGGAGCCGCCCGAGGAGAAGCTCTACCCCGTGCTCGACGATCTGCTGCAGGCCTGGCGGGCCACCGATCGCCGGCCGGTGGCCGTCACCAAGGTGGTCGGGCACCGCTGGTCGGCACGGTCGTCGGCCGTGCGGGAGTTCCTGGCCCGCAACCAGGTGCCCTACCGCTGGTACTCGTCCGACGATCCGGAAGGCCGGCGGCTGCTGTGCGCCGCGGGGCAGGAGGGGCTGCGGCTTCCGCTGGTGATCACTCCGGACGGCACGGCCCTCATCGAGCCCGAGGACCAGGAGCTCGCCGCCCGGGTCGGCCTCGCGACGACCCCGGCGACCGACTTCTACGACCTCATCGTCATCGGTGGCGGACCAGCCGGTCTGGGTGCAGCGGTGTACGGGGCTTCCGAGGGGCTGCGGACCGTCCTCGTGGAACGGTCCGCGACCGGGGGCCAGGCGGGGCAGAGCTCGCGCATCGAGAACTATCTCGGCTTTCCGGACGGCGTGTCCGGGGCACAGCTCACCGACCGGGCCCGGCGTCAGGCGGCGAAGTTCGGTGCCGAGATCCTGACCGCGCGCGAGGTCACCGGGCTGGAGATCAACGGCGCATCACGCGTCGTCCGGTTCTCGGACGGCTCCGCTGTCGCCGCGCACTCCGTGATTCTCGCGACCGGCGTGTCGTACCGGCAGCTGGATGCGCCTCACGTGCCCGAGTTGACCGGCTGCGGAGTGTTCTACGGCTCGGCGTTGACCGAAGCGGCCGCGTGCCAGGGCCATGACGTGTACATCGTCGGCGGCGCGAACTCCGCCGGCCAGGCCGCGATATACCTGGCCCGGAGCGCCAAGTCGGTCACCGTGCTGGTGCGTAAGCCGTCCTTGTCCACGTCGATGTCGCACTACCTCGTCCAGCAGGTCGACGAGACGCCCACGATCTCGGTGCGCACCAACACGGTCGTCGACGCCGCGCACGGTTCGCATCAACTGGAACAGATCACCCTGCGCGACACCACGACCGGCCACACCGAACTCGTCGACGCGCAGTGGATGTTCGTCTTCATCGGAGCGGCCCCGCTGACCGGCTGGCTGGCGGGCACGGTGCTCCGGGACTCCCACGGGTTCATCCTGGCCGGCCCCGATCTGACCGCGGACGGGAGCCCGCCGGCCGACTGGGAGTTGGACCGGCCGCCCTACCACTTGGAAACGAACGTCCCGGGCGTGTTCGTCGCCGGAGACGCCCGCGCCGAGTCCGCCAAGCGCGTCGCCTCCGCAGTGGGAGAAGGAGCCATGGCGGTCATGCTCGTGCACCGATATCTGGAGCAGTCATGAACGGCCGGCCGATGCCCTGCAGTCAGGAAGAACTCGGCTCGCTGTTCCTGTTCGAGAAGCTGGCCCCCGACCAGCTCGCCCGGCTCTGCCGCGAAGGCCGTGTGGAGGAGTTCGCACCCGGGCCCGTGTACGGGGAGGGCGATGCCGCCACGTGCTTCTATGTGCTGCTCGAAGGGACCCTCGTGCTCTCGCGCCGGATCGGGGACTACGACGTGGAGATCACCCGGAGCTCCGGCCGCGGGGTGTACGCGGGAGCTTTCCAGGCCTACCTGGGTGACCGTTTGCGGCAGGTGTACAACAGCTCCCTGCAGGTCATCGCGCCCTCACGCTTCTTCGTGCTGCCCGCGGAGACCTTCGCCGCGATCATGCGCGAGTGGTTTCCCATGGCCGTGCACCTGCTCGAAGGCCTCTTCTTCGGCGCCAAGAGCACCCAGGAGGCCGTCGGCCAGCGAGAACGGCTGCTGGCTCTCGGATCGCTGTCCGCAGGGCTGACCCATGAGCTGAACAACCCCGCCACCGCGGCCGTGCGGGCCACCTCCGCGCTCCGCGAGCGTGTTGCCGGAATGCGCCACAAGCTCGGCATCATCGCGGCACGCACCTATCGGCGTGACAGCCTGGAGACACTCATCGACGTCCAGGAGCGCACGGCCGAGCGCGTCGCCAAGGCCACCACCCTGAGCCCGCTGGAAGCCTCGGACCGGGAGGACACCCTCTCCGACTGGCTGGAGGACCACGGCATCGGGGACGGATGGCAGCTCGCGCCGATCTTCGTACAGGCCGGCCTTGATACCGACTGGCTGGACCAGATCGCCGCAACCGTGGACGCGGACACCCTCGAAGGTGCCGTGCGGTGGCTCAACTACACCGTGGAGACCGAACTGTTGATGAACGAGATCGAGGAGTCGACCCACCGCGTCTCGACGCTCGTCACCGCGGCCAAGCAGTACTCGCAACTCGACCGAGCGCCCTACCAGGTCGCCAACGTGCACGAACTGCTGGACAGCACCCTGCTGATGGTCTCCGCGAAGATCGGCCCCCACATCACCGTCGTCAAGGACTACGACCGCAGTCTGCCGAAGATCCCGGCCTACCCCAGCGAACTCAACCAGGTATGGACGAATCTGATCGACAACGCCCTTTCGGCGATGAACAGCACGGGCGCCGACGGCACGTTGACCGTGCGTACCGCCCGCGAGGGAGACCATCTGCTCGTCGAAATCTGCGACACCGGCCCCGGAGTCCCCGCAGAGATCCGCGACCGCGTCTTCGACCCGTTCTTCACCACCAAACCGGTGGGTGAGGGTACAGGTCTCGGTCTGGACATCTCATGGCGCATCGTCATCAACAAGCACAACGGGGACCTGCGGTTCCACTCCGTCCCCGGCGACACCCGCTTCCAGGTACGCCTCCCGCTGGCCTCCGCCGACCCCCATCCCCCAGAGACCCCAGAGACCCCACAGGAGCCACAGGAGCCGACATGAAATCCCCGAACGGAATCGACCCCTCAGCCCCACCCAGCGGGGCCGGGTGCGCCGAGTGCGACGCCGACGGCGGCTGGTGGTTCCACCTGCGACGCTGCGCACAGTGCGGCCACATCGGCTGTTGCGACGACTCCCCCGCCAAGCACATGACGGCCCATGCGCGGGCCACCGGGCACCCGGTGATCCGCAGCTTCGAACCGGGCGAGACCTGGTTCTGGAACTACGAGACCTCACAGCTGTACGCCTCGGGCCCGCACCTGGCTCCCCCGGAGAGCCACCCGGCCGATCAGCCCACCCCCGGCCCTGCGGGACGAGTCCCCGAGGACTGGGCCAACCGCCTGGGATAGGCAGAAGGGCCCCGAGATCTCCTCGCGGGCCGCCTTGCCGGTCAGTCGCCTTCCGTCCGCCCGGGCTTGCTCGCGAACACCCACCGGTTGCCCGCCAGCGCGTCGTTCGGCTCGGGCAGCGGACCGCGTCCGTGCCGGCGGGTGAAGTCGAAGGGCGTGTGGACCGATGTGGACCAGCCCTTGCCCGCCAGTTGACCTGCGGAGTCGGGCCGTGGCTCGGTGTCGAACAGGTTGAGCAGGTCGATGCCGATCTGCTGTGTCGTCGAGGTGTAGAGCGGGCTGTCGCGGTACTCCAGCAAGTCCTTGTCGAGCTTGACCTCGAACGCCAGGGCACTTCCCCCCGCGCTCAACCGGTCCACCGTGTCGATCAGGTACGTCTCGGCGGCGTTGGGCAGGTAGAACAGCAACCCCTCGGCCAGCCAGACGCTCGGTGCGGCCGTGTCGAAGCCGGCGTCGGTCAGTGCCCCGACCCAGTCGGCGCGCAGATCGACCGGGATCGGTACGCGCGCCGCCTTCGGGGTGGCCGACAGTCCGCCGAGCACCTTGTGCTTGAACGCCAGCACGCCTTCCCTGTCGATCTCGAAGATCACGCAGCCGGGCGGCCAGTCGAGCCGGAAGGCCCGCGCATCCAACCCCGCGCCGAGCAGGACCACTTGGCGGGCGCCCGTGTGCACCGACCGGAGAAGGAAGTCGTCGAGGACCCTCGTCCGTAGACCGAAGTAGCGCGCGAATCGCCCCCACAGCGGGTTCGCGTCCCCGTCCGGTACCTGTGGCATGCGGACCGGCCAGCCCGCGGACGCCGGTGCGGCGAGCACGAAGTGCTCTGCGTAGACGTCCCGTGCCAGGCTGTCGTGGCGGTGGGTCTCGATCGCCCGTGCCGCGGCGACCAGGAGAGCGGTCAGGCCGACACCCCCGTGCACGTCTTCCACATCGGTGTTCCGAGGCGCTGTGCCGACCATGTGTTCTCCCTTGGTGCGAGTCGAGACCACGAACAGCGAGGAGTACGGACGTTGGATCCGCGGTGACTGCACGACGCACGACGCCACAGCTCAGCTCTGAGCGCCCGTTCCCCGGGGTGTGGTCGAGGGCGCGCGGCCCTGCGGCCGTCCGGTTCATCAGTCCGGTCGGCCCGGCGTGGGTCAGTGCCCCGCGCGGGCCGGCCGCGGCGGTGCGGCGTCCGTGGCCGGCTGCCGGATGGCGGTCGAGGAGCAGCGTCGAGCGGAGCGGCAGCCGCGTTGCACGCCTCGCTCATCGGCCCTTCCCCTCCGGAACCAGGACGGGTTTGACCACGCGGCCCGCGTCGCAGTCGCGTTCGGCCGTGTTGATGTCGGCGAGCGGGTACGTGCGGATCAGCTGGTCGAACGGGAACCGCCCGGCCTGCCACAGCCCGATCAGCCGCGGAATCAGCAGTGCCGGCACCGCGTCCCCCTCGCAGAGGTGGGAGATCCTCCGGCCGCGGTCCAGTGCCCCCGGTTCGAGCGGCAGCGTGGTGTGGAGCCGTGCCACCAGGCCGAGGTGGCCGGTGGGGCGCAGGGCCCGGAGTGCGTCGTTGATCAGCTGAGCGGAGCCGGTGGTGTCCAGCGCGTACTGCGCGCCGCCGTCGGTCAGTTGCCGAATGCGGTCGGGCAGGCCGGCCGATGCGGCATGCAGCGGGATCGCGCGGAGCCGCTCGGCGAGGGCCAGCCGTTCGGGGTGCCGGTCGACGGCCACCGTCACCGCCCCGGCGGCGGTGGCCGCCATCACCGCGGCCAGGCCCACCGCTCCCGCACCGAAGACCGCGAGGGTGTCGCCGGGGCCGGCGCCGAAGGAGTGGAAGACCGCTCCGGCGCCGGTGAGGAAGCCGCAGCCGAGCGGTCCGAGCAGTTCGATGGGCAGCGAGGGGTCGACCCGGACGGCGTTGCGGGCCGGGACCATCGCGTACTCGGCGAAGGAGGACTGGCCGAACCACCGCGGGGCCAGTGCGCCCCCGGCCGCGTCGGTGAACCGCGCCGCGTTCTCCTTGCGCCCTCCGAAGAGGTTGAGCGCGGCGAAGGAGTCACAGTAGGCCGGGGCCGCTCCCCTGCAGTTCCGGCAGTGTCCGCAGGAGTCGAAGCTCAGCACGACATGGTCGCCGACGCTCAGGCCGGTGTCCGGGCCGCCCGTATCCACCACGACCCCGGCCCCCTCGTGGCCGAGCACCGCCGGCAGCGGTGAGCGGCCCGCCGAACGCCGGACCGCGAGATCGGTCCGGCACATCCCGCAGCCCGCGATCTTGACCAGGACCTCGCCGTCGGCCGGCCCCGCGTTCAAGATCACCTCCTCGACGGCGAACCGGCTCTCGTACGAGCGCAGCACCGCCGCACCGAACCGCATCAACACGCCTCCTGAGGACGGTGCACGACGAACGGCCTGAGGTTCCCGTAGAGCCCCCACGGCCCGCCCGCGACGCCGACACCGCTCTGCTTGGTGCCCGTGAACGGCTGGGCGAGGGACAGTTCGGCATGGTGGTTGATCCACGCCGTGCCGCACTCCAGCCGGCCGGCCACCGCCTCGGCCCGGTCGAGGTCGGTCCCCCATACCGAGCCGCCCAGCCCGAAGCCGGTCCCGTTGGCCGCCTCGACGGCTTCGTCGAGGCTCCCGTACGGCAGCACCGGCAGGACCGGGCCGAACTGCTCCTGCGTCACCACCGGGCTGTCGGGCGGGACATCGGCCAGGATCGTCGGGGCGAAGAAGTAGCCCGGCCCCTCCAGCCGGTGACCACCGGCCACGGCTCGGGCACCGTCGGCCAGGGCCTGGGCCGTGTAGCGCTCCACCCGGGCCAGTTGGGGGGCGTTGTTGACCGGCCCCAGCTGCGAGCCCGGGTCGAGCCCGGCTCCGACGACGGTGGTCTTCGCGCGCTGCGCGAGGGCCTCGACCACATGGGAGTAGAGCCGGGCCGGGACGTAGACGCGCTTGACCGCCATGCAGACCTGCCCGCAGTTGCGGAACGCCGCCCAGAACAGCCGGTCCGCGATCCGCTCCACCTCCACGTCCTCCAGCAGGATGGCGGCATCGTTACCGCCCAGTTCCAGGGTGACCCGGGCGAGCGAGGCCGCCGCGCCCTCCGCGACGGCCCGCCCGGTGGGAATCGAACCGGTGAAGGTCACATGGCGGATCCCCGGATGGGACGCGAGGCGGGCGCCGAGGGGTTCGCGACCGGTGACGATCGTCAGGACGTCCTCGGGGAGAGCGGTGGCGATCACGGAGCCCAGCAGCCGGGTGGCGAGGGGAGTGAACGGGGAGGGCTTGAGCACCATCGTGTTGCCTGCGGCGAGCGCGGGCGCGAACTTCGCCGACGCGAGCTGGAGGGGAAAGTTCCACGGCACGATCGCGGCGACGGGCCCGAGCGACCGCCAGCGGACCTCGCTGTGTACCGGCCGACCGTCCGTGATCGGCTGGGGACCGGGGTCCAGGTCGGCGAAGTAGCGCAGGCGGGCCGCCACGCGGGCGATCTCCGCGTACGACTCGGCCAGGGGTTTGCCCTGTTCACGGGTGAGCAGCGGAGCGAGGTCCGTCCCGGCCGCCTCCACGGCATCGGCTGCCGCGCGCAACGCGGTGGCGCGGGCGACGGGGTCGGCCCGCCAGTCGCGCCAGGCCTCGTGGGCCCGGCCGACGACGGCGTCCAACTCGTCCGGCTGCTGGTCGGGAGCCTCGTCGAAGGCCTCGCCCGTGGCCGGATCGAGGACGGCGAAACGCTCGCCGAGGGTCCGAGGCGGGCGACGGGACGGACGCGTCGGCATGCCGGCGGTCAGCTCGCGGCAACGGCGGCGGCTGCGCATTCCCGGGCCTGCCGGTCCATCTCCGCCCGGAAGGCGGCCACCAACTGCGGCTGAATCCTTCCGGTGTTGCGGTCGCCCCCCTCGCAGACCGCCCCGCGCACCCCCACGATGTCCGTGCCGATGCGGGTCAGCGCGCCGAGGTCTCCCACCTTGACGCTGCCCGCGAGGGCGGCGAGCAGATCAGCCTCGTGGGCCAGCCGGACGAACTCCGCACAGACGTCGGGCGGAACGTGGTCGAACAGCCGTGTCCCGTCCTTGACCGCAGTGTCGAGCATGGCCGCATCGGCGCCGGAGCGGCGGGCGATGTCGGGCAGCGCGAGCGGGTTGACGCAGCCGATCCGGTGGGCGTCGGCGTAGCCCGAGGCGACGACGAACGCGTCCGGCCGATGGTCCTTCACTGCCCGGACGACCCCTCGCATGACCTCGATGCCCTGCTCGGGCGTGGTGCACCCGTAGAGGCCGACCTTGATATAGGTGGCTCCGGAGACAGCGGCACCGAGCGCCGCCTGGGCCACCGTGCCGGGCTTGAACGGTACGTCTCCCACGGTGGCGGACACCGGCTTGTCCGCCGGGACCGCGTCGCGGATCTCCCTGATGACCCAGGGGAAGTTCGCGCCGAGCGAGCCCTCGTCGGGCTTCTTGACATCGACGATGTCGAGGTGCTCCGCCGCCTTCGCGCAGTCGAGGGCCTCCTCGACGCCGTCCGGGGAGATGAGAAGCAACAACGTGGATTCCCTTCCACTGCATGTCCCCCGCTACATCTCCACCTGTCAACGGGCAGGTGTGCGGAGGCGCCTGGATCACGTGCGGTCTGCTCATCATTGCTGCGGCCCGTGGCGATCGGCAGGGCGCGCGGAGTCCGAACGGGTCATTGCCATGAGGTGCCCACGCCCCCAGCACGCCGTCTACGCCGCTTCGAACCGGCCGCGCACAGGTGCGCCCGTTGGCACACGGCCGGCGGGACGCGCTCTCCGGCAGCACGGTTTCGTCCGCGCTCCGCCCCTCTCCCGCCTGCTGCGGCCTCACGCCCAGGGCGGCCTGCCGCCGGAGGCCCAGCGGGCGAGGCCGCGGCCGTCGATGAGGCGCAGCGCCGTGGGCAGCATGGCGTTGGTGCGCTCGGCGTCTGCGGTGAAGGCGCCGGTGGTGATGATGGCCGCGCCGACACAGTGGTGGATGTCCCGGTATGTGCCGTTGATCTTCATGACCTCTTCGGAGCCGACGCGGCCTTTCCAGCGCTTGCACTGGAGGAGGTAGCGGTCGCCGCTGTGGAGATGGACCAGGACGTCGAGGCCGCGGTCGTTCTTGCCGCCGGAGACGTCGGTCCCGCGGACGGCGGGGTCGCGGCGGGCGAGGTCTGCCATGGCGTGTTCGAACTCGGTGGAGCCCATGGCCTGGTAGGCGGCGATGGTGTGGGTGAAGTCCCGGTGCGGACCGGTTCCCGCTGCGCCGGCCGGGCCCGCGGGGAGGCGGAGCCTGCCGGTGCGGGCGAGGTGGACGGTCAGGGCCGCGGCGGCCGCGAGGACGATGACGAGGGTGCTGGTGACGGGGTAGGCGCTCACGGCCGCGAGGGCGAAGGCCCCGATGAGGAGAAGCGCGAAGGCTTTGGCTTCGTGTGCACGGCGCCGGGCGGCTCGGCCACGGGGCCGGCGCTTCGACCGGGTCGGGCGCTTCGGCCGGGTCGGGCGCTTCGGTCGGGTCGGGCGCCGGGCGCCGGGTGACCCCCGCGGGCAGCGGGACGGTCCCGGTCACCGTCACCACACCCGGCGGCAGCGCCCGCGTCGGGTACTTCTTCTACCTGTACTGGTGCCCAGCATTTCGCGGCTCATCCCCTCCGCCGGCCCGGTCGGCGGGGGCAATGTGGTGGAGCTGGTGGGCGCCAACCTGAGCACCGCGGTGCTGGTGCACTTCGGTAACGCGCTCGCCTTCCCCACCGCGGTCTCCGAGGGGCAGCTGCTGGTGTCCGCCCCCCGTCGCGGGGGCCGGTACCGTCCCGGTCTACGTCACCACCATCGGCGGAGTGAGCAACCCACTGCGCTACACCTGTGCCGCGGCGCCGTCGGTGAGCGGTGTCAGCCCGGCCACCGGGCCGATCGCGGGTGGTACCACCCCGGTCGTGAGCGGCACCGGACTCGGCCAGGTCACCGCCGTCACCGTCGGCGGTCTGCCCACGGTGTCCTTCCGCACGTACTCCGACACCCTGCTGCTGGTGGTGACGCCCCCGGGGACCGCCGGGTCCGGCCGACCTCGTCATCACCACCCCGGGCGGCAGCGTGACCGTGTCCGGCGGCTTCGGCTACCAGGCGCCCACGGAGACGGCCGTGAGCTCCGCGCCCGCCCCCTCCGTCGTGAGGGAAGCGGTCACCTCCACCGCCGTGGTGACTGGATTCCGCCCACCACCGGCACCCCGGCCGGCACCGTCACCTTCGACTTCGGGGACGGCTCGGCGCCCGTTGCCGGCGGCCCTCACCGGCGGCACGGCGTCGGTCGGCCACGTCTACACCGCTGCGTCCGTGGCCCCCTACGAGGTCACCGTCTCCTACGGCGGCGATGTCTTGTTCACCCCGTCCAGCGGGACGGACACCCAGGTGGTCGAGGCGGCCTCGACCACCACCACCGTGCTGTCCTCCCCCGACCCCTCGGTGGCCGGGCAGGCCGTCACCCTCGTCGCGCGGGTCGCCCCCGTACCGCCGGGGGACGGGCGCCGACCGGCACGGTGACGTTCGACTTCGGCGGCGGCACGGCGCCGGCCACCGTCCCCCTCACCGACGGGGCCGCCGCCACCTCGCACACCTACACCCGCACCTCCGGCAGTCCGTACCCCCTCACGGGCACCTACAACGGGGACTCCAACTTCACCGCCTCCACCGGCAGCGACACCCAGACCCTCAGCAAGAGCAAGAGCATGACCACGGTGACCTCGACCCCGGATCCCTCCGCTTCCGGCCAGTCGGTCACCGTCAGGGCGACGGTGTCCGCCGCGTCCGGCACGCCCACCGGCAACGTCACCTTCACCTTCGGCGACGGGACCGGCTCCGCCACCGCACCGGTGTCGGGCGGGGTCGCGACCGTCACCCACGCCTACACCGGCACCACGGGCAGTCCGTTCACCCTCTCGGCCGCCTACGGCGGGAACGACAGCTTCACGGCGTCGAGCGGCACCGACACCCAGATGGTCAACAAAGCGGCCACCTCCACGGTCGTGCTGTCCACGCCGAACCCCTCGACAACGGGTGACCACGTGACCGTCACCGCGACGGTCACCACGGTGGCCCCCGGAACGGGCACCCCCACCGGTTCCATCACCCTCGCCATCGCCGGGCGCACCCCCCAGACCGTGCCCCTGGTCGACGGCCGGGCCAGCGCGGTGTTCAACCCCCTGCCGAAGGGAACCCACCTCGTCACCGGCAACTACAACGGCGAGGTGAGCTACGCACCGTCCAGCGGGACCACCATCCAGGTGGTCACCAACTGAGGCGCCGCCGCAGAGGCCCGTCGGCCACGTGGTACCTGGCACCCGGCCGACGGGCCCCACCTGCGGCACCGGGGCCCTCGGAACCCGCGTCACCGGCCTCGCGGACGGGCACTCGCTCCCCCTCGCTGTGACGCGTCTCATGCAGGGACCTCCCGGGCGGCCGACGGGCTGCGGGCGGGGAGTGAACAGGCCGTGGGGCCGGACCCGTTGGACCTGGGCGCGTGGTCTGGCGGGGCCGGTCCGCAGGGTGTTCCCGCAGCGCAGCGGCGTTCCCGTCATCGGGCCGGAAATAGGGTGGTCGGCAGCAGAGGACAGCGGCCCCTCGACAGTGCGGGGGCGTGCGCGATACCAGGACGGACGACACTTCCCATGGATATGAGCGCCGGCGAGCGCAAGGGGCTCAGCCTCTTCGCCCTCATCATGATCGGCATCGGCTCGATCTTCGGCTCCGGATGGCTCTTCGGAGCCGGCGCAGCCGCCCAGGTGGCGGGCCCCGCGGCGCTGGTCGCGTGGGTGATCGGCGTCGTCTTCATCGGCATGATCGCGATGTCGTACGCGGAGATCGGCTCGGTCTACCCGATCCCCGGCGGCATGGCCCGCTACGGGCACCTCTCGCACGGCCCGGTCCTGGGCTTCCTCACCGGCTGGGCGGTGTGGATCGCGACCGCCTCGCTGGTCCCGATCGAGTCGATCGCGGCCACCCAGTACATGACGTCCTGGAGCTTCGACTGGGCGAGGGGCCTGGTCGATCCGGGCACCCACCAGCTGACCCTCTCCGGCACGGCGGTGGCGCTGGTCCTGACCCTCGCGCTCTGGCTGACCTGTTTCTGGTCGGTCCAGCTGCTGGCCCGCGCCAACACCGTGCTCACGCTGGTCAAGTTCGCCATCCCGGTGCTGGCGGTACTCGCCCTGGTCGGGTCCGGCTTCCACACCTCGAACTTCACCGCCCACGGCGGCTTCGCCCCGTACGGCTGGCCGGCCGTGCTCACCGCCGTCACCACCTGCGGCGTGGTCTTCGCCTTCAACGGGTTCCAGGCCGTGGTCAACCTCGGCGGAGCCGCCAAGAACCCGGGCCGGGCCATCCCGCTCGCCCTGGCCGGCGCGCTCGCCCTGGGCCTGGTGATCTATCTGGCGCTGCAGGTCTCGTACCTCGGCGCGGTGCCGCCGGAGCTGCTGGAGCGGTCCGGCGGCTGGCAGGGCGTGAATCTCAACTCGCCGTTCGCCGACCTGGCGGGGCTGCTGATGCTGCACTGGGTGGTCACCATGCTGCAGTTCGGCGCGTTCATCTCGCCGGCCGGGTCCAACATCGCCAATGTCGCCTCGGCCGCGTACATGGTCACCAACCTCGCCGAGACCGGGTTCTTCCCCCGGAAGCTGGCGGCCGTACACCCCCGCTATGGCACCGCCCGCCCCGCAATGTGGCTCAACCTCGGCTTCTCCGTCGTGCTGCTGCTCACCATCGGCCGCAGCTGGCAGGCGCTGGCCGGGGTGGTGTCCGCGGCCATGGTCATCTCGTATCTGATCGGCCCGGTCGCGGTGGGGGTGCTGCGGCGGACCCGCCCGGACCTGCCCCGTCCCTTCCGGCTGCCGGCCGCCGGGGTGCTGTGCCCGGTCACCTTCGCCTTCGCCGCCTGCGCGCTGTACTGGTCGAAGTGGCCGGAGACCGGCAAGATCACCCTGCTGACGCTGGTGTCCGCACCGGTGGCGGCGCTGGTGCTGTGGCGCCGGGGCGAGATCGGGAGGGACCGCGAAGCGTCCGGCAAGGGCGGGCGAGGCGCGAGCCTGCTGCGGCAATTCGCTCCGGCCTGGTGGATGATCACCTTCCTGGTGTGGACGGCCACGGTGTCCGCGCTGGGCGGCCAGGAGTTCGGCGGCCGGGGCATCCTGCCCGGCGTGCTGGGCACCGCCCTGATCGCGGTCACCGCTCCGGTCTTCTACTTCTGGGCGGTGCGCTCCGGGGTCAGGGCCCACGAACGGGGCCTGACCGGCGCTCCGTCCGCCGCCGAAGCCACCCCGCACCCCACCGGCGCCCCCGACGACGCACGCCCGAAGGCCTCCGTCTGAGGGCGTCCGTCTGAGGGCCTCCGTCCGGGGAACCTCGAAACGTGCACGAGCCATTGGCCGCGGATTCCTGAAACGCCGGGCCGACCGGGTACATCATTTACCCGGAGGCCCGAGGGGGGCTGCGCAGAAGATGGGAGCGGCACGTGACACGCATACTGGTCATCGGCGGCGGGATCGCCGGTACGGCGACCGCACTGGCGCTGCACAAGGCAGGGTTCGACGTCGCCGTGCACGAGGCGCATCCCGACACCGCCGAGGACATCGGGGCGTTTCTGACCTTGGCGAGCAACGGGATGCGCGCGCTGGCGCAGCTCGACGCCTCGGATGCGGTCACCGCGCTCGGCTTTCCACTGCGCTCGATGCGGGTGCTCGACGACCAGGGTGGTGAGGTGGCCCACGTGCCGCTCGGGGAGGCCGACGACGCGGCCCTGCGGTACCGGTGCCTGCGCCGTGGCGAGTTGACCGCTGCGTTGCAGGCCGAGGCCTTCCGCCGGGGAATCGAGCTGTCGCACGGGGCGCGGCTGGTGTCCGTCGAGAACGGCCCGAGCACGGTGACCGCGCGTTTTGCCGACGGCGGCGTCGCGACCGGTGATCTGCTCATCGGCGCCGATGGCCTGAACTCGACCATCCGGCGATCGATCGCGCCCGGCGCGGATCCCGTCTACGCGGGGCAGAGCGTCTTCTACGGCTACACGCACAGCGCGCCGGTGGCGGAGGAGACGGGGCACATCACGATGGTGCGGGGCAGTGCCGCCGCCTTCGGCTACGCGGTCTCGCCGGACGGAGAGACCTCCTGGTTCGCCCGCGTCGCCGGTCAAGCCCTCCCCGCCGATGAACTCGCACACCCCACGCCCTCCCGTTGGCGGGAGCAACTCGTCGAGCTGCTGGGCAAGGACGCCACCCCCGCCGCGAGCATCGTCGCGGCCTCCACCGACGGCATCATGGCCACCAACGCCACCGAGATCCCGCTCACCACCCCCTGGCGCTCCGGACGGACGCTGATCATCGGTGACGCCGCGCACGCGGCCTCACCGGCAACGGGGCAAGGAGCCTCGATGGCGTTGGAGGACGCCGTCATCCTCGCCAAGTCCCTGCGGGACACCCCCGACCCGGACAGCGCACTCTCCCTCTACGAGGCCTGCCGCCGCCCCCGCGTGGAGCACAACATCACCGCCAGCGGAGAGATCTCCCGCGGCACCCGCACCCCCTCGCGCACCGGCCGGGCACCCTCCCCCCAGCGCCCCGGCGACGACACCCTGGCCCGCCAACTGGACTGGGACCTCGATCTGAACGCCGCCTCCGGCAACACGGACTGAGCCGGGCATACGACCCCGGCCCGGCCCGTGCTCCGTACCGCAGGCCGGGAAAAGGCCCGTGCCGCCCGCCGCCGAAAGGAGGTGGCGGGCGGTGTGCTGTGCGGCCGACACCTCACGAGGGGCTCTTGTTGCCGCAGCTGTTGCCGCAGCGCTTGATCTTCTCCTCTTCGGTCGTCGGGCGGGGCGGCCGAGAAGCGGGCGCAGCAGGCCCTGGCTGTCAGTGTCCGGAAGAGACGACCGTGTCGAGGGTCTCGGCGAGTTCGACGGGTGTGGAGAGCATGGGCCAATGTCCGGTGGGCAGATGGAAGCGCCGCCACGGAGACTGGCTGAGGAAGGCCAGCTCCGGCATCCCGGCATCCAGCAGGGCCTGGGCATCGTGGCAGGCGACCACCACGTGGTCGACGTCGGGGGCGAGCTCACCAGGGCGGTTCAGCCGCTGTGCGAAGGTGCGAAAGGGCTGGGGCGTGGCCCGGGTGCGCATGAGGTCGAGCCGGCCCTCGTCGAGCCCTTCGAGGGAGCTGAGCGTGCCGAGAAGCTCGACCGGCGGCAAGGGCAGCTGCCATCCGTCTCCGTACTCGGCAACCTGCTGGTGCAGTTGGTTCACCACGTCTTCCGGCATGACGTCGAGCAGACACATGCCCTCGGCAAAGGGAGCGCTGTCGAGATAGACCAGCCGTTCCAGGCGCGTCCCGAGGCGGCCCGCAGCGGCGGTGACGGGTACCGACGCGTAGCTGTGCGCCACGAGGGTGACATCGCGCAGGTCCTGCTCCACCACGAACGCGGTGATGTCGTCGATGTGCGTGTCCAGGCCCACCTCCGGGGTGGCGAGGGCGGATCGTTCGCCCAGGCCGGTCAGCGTCACCGGCAGCGCCGGGTGGCCGCGCTCCCGCAGCGCCTGCGCGGTGTCCTCCCACGCCCAGGCTCCAAGCCAGGCACCAGGGACGAGTACGAAGGTAGCCATACGGTTTCTCCTTGGATTTAAGGGGTTGCGGCGAGAGTAGAGTCCATACAGGACAGTTTCCGCCCTGAAATGCCGAGTGATCCATGTCATACCCCTTGACGCGCGTACTGGCCCTGCTGGAACTCCTCCAGACACACCCAGGCCTGACCGGTGCACAGCTGGCGGACCGCCTGGGGACCGATGTGCGCACGGTGCGGCGCTACGCGGCACGCCTGCGCGAGCTGGGCATCCCGGTGGAATCCGACCGAGGCCGCTTCGGTGGCTACCGGCTGGCCCGCGGCTACCGGATGCCACCGCTGATGCTCACCAACGAAGAAGCCCTGGTGATCATGCTGGGCCTGCTCGCCGGGGACCGCCTGGGCATGAGCACCACCGCTCCAGCCGGCGCCGGCGCCCTCGCCAAGCTCGAACGGGTGCTCCCGGATCCGCTGCGTGCACCGCTGGCCGCCATGCGGGACACCTTGTCCTTCACCACCGACACCGTGCTCGCACAGGCCCCCGAAGCGGGCGTCCTGCTGACCCTGGCGCAGGCATGCCGCTCCGGTCACACCGTCGGCCTGCGCTACCGCTCCTGGCACCGGGAACACACGGAGCGCGATGTCGACCCGTACGGCGTGGTCTTCCACTCCGGGTGCTGGTACCTCGTCGGTCACGACCATCTCCGGGACGGCCTGCGTACTTTTCGCATCGACCGGATCGCCTCCGCCACACCCGGCGCAGCAACGTTCACCGCCCCCGACGACTTCGACCCGGTTACCCACCTCACCGCCTCCCTGGCCCGGACACCCGCACCATGGCGGGTCGAGGTACTGATCGAGGGCCCCATCGAGGACATCGCGCGCCGGCTGCCCCGCACGATCGCCACCCTCACCGCCACACCCACCGGCGTGCTGATGCGCGCGCAGGCCGCACGGCTGGACAGCGTGGCTCGCCTGCTCGCCTCCCTGGAATGGCCCTTCACCGTCCACAGCCCCGACCAACTGCGCCAATCGCTCAAAGACCTGGCCCAACAGCTCACGGCCGCCGCCGAACGACCATCCGGGGACACGGCAGAGTAGACATCGAATGATCGAACCCAGGGCGGCGCCGACCGGCGGGGCCCGGGGCGGAGCGTGCGGTGCCCGGCCGCAGCGCGACAGACCATCGCCGAGACGGGCTTTTCGTGATGGTGATGGTGATGGTGGTCGGGCAGCCGGTCCGGGTTCCTTCCGGGCAGATCCGCAGTGGTGTCCGCCCCAACGACTGGGCTCTATTCAGCGCGCGGAAGCGGTGGCAGCGGCAGCGGCAACCCCGGCAGGCCGTCGATGCTGGTCGCGATGTGCTCCTTCTTCTGGAAGTACACGCCGAGCGAGACATCGGACTCGCGGGCGAAGCGTGACGCGTGCAGCGGGCGGTCCTGGTCATAGGTCATGAACGGGACCGCGTACCCGCAGGTGTCGCGGATCTTCTCAGCGGTCACAACGATGATCGCGCGCAGGCCGTGCAGGGTCGGTTCGATGTCCGGGAAGTACTCCATCAGCTCCGCCCAACGCGCATCGTCGCGGAAGACCGGCTCTCCGCGGCCGTGCACGCGCACGATGTTGGGCGGACCGTCGAAGGCGTACCACATCAGGGTGATGCGGCCGTTCTCGCGCAGATGGGCGATCGTTTCGGCGTTGCTGCCGGCGAAATCGAGGTAGGCCACGGTGAGTTCGTCAAGCACGGCGAACGAGCCGTTCAAGCCCTTGGGTGAAAGGTTGACGGTGCCGCCGCCGTCCAGTGGCGCCGTCGCGGTGAAGAAGATGTGCTGCGCCTCGATGAAGGCACGCAGTCTGCCCGCTATCCGCTCGTAGCTCTTTCCCATGGGCCGATGATGGCAGGACGGAGATCTCTCCCGCGCGGCAGACGGCAGGGATCACGCGCCGAGGCGTCGACCACCGCCGGCACCGGGACAACGGATTCTGCGGAGGCTCCCAGGTCCGCGAACCCCCTTTCATGGGCCACGAGTTCACGGCAGACCGCCCCGTTGATCTGCACAGACAGGGCAACGGGGCTTCTTCACCTCCGCATTCGAGCAGCGGGAGAGCAGACGAAAGCGGGGGTCGTGAACGGTGCCGGATTCTTCAGTCGGGCAGTCCTCGAACGAACCCGGCGACCAGCGTCGCCACCGTTTCCGGAGTCTCCATGATCATGGGGTGGGTGGCGTCAATCCGGTCGACACTGACCGTCGACCGGGTGCGGGAGAGCGCGGCCAGTTCATCAAAGACCCCTCGTGCGAACCGGGCTCTGAATTCGCCGAACCACTCCATGCCAGGCGCAGGCGGTAGCCGTCGGCCGGCCTGTACCAGCAGCAGCGGGCAGTCGACCCCGTCCAGCCATGCGGTGACACCGAGCGCGCCGAGCCTGTGGAGTTCGTCGACGATCTCCAGCGCCTCCGCCCGTTCGGGCAGCGTCTGCCACGTACCGTCGGGCAACGGGCGTGCGGCCGCGCGGGCAGCGGCCTCCGCACGGTCCGCGGGAATCCCGAACCGGGCGCAGTTGAGGACCTGTTCCTCGATGTACTCGGGTGGCTCGATGCCCCCGGCCGACGCCAGCAGTCCCTCACTCACCCGTTCAGCGCCGGGGTACTCCCGTCCCCACCAGAAGCCATCGAGATTCACGGCGGCACGGGTACGGTCCGGGTGCGCCCGGGCGTACTCGACCGCGACCAGTCCGCCGAGGGAATGGCCCACCACTACGGCCTCCGGCACGCCATGCGCGTCGAGCGTGTCCGCGATGTGGCGCACCACGGCGGGGGTGGTCCAAGGGGAGATACCGGGAGAGCGGCCGTGCCCGGGAAGGTCGACGGCGAGGACGCGGTGCCCGGAGGTGAGCAGGGCGGCCGAGGCGTCCCAGTCGGTGAGCGACCGCGTGTAACCGTGCAGGAGAACCAGTTGAGGGCCATCGCCGCCGTAGTCATGAACGTGTAAGAGTGTCATTGGGCTTCAATGTAGAAGGCGCACAGCACTCCGAGCACCGGGTTAAGGGTCCTCGTCGGCCGCGAAGTGCGCACTCCGTGGTGCCACTTGAGCAAGGGCCCAGCCGATCGCCACTCCCGCCAGGCCGCGCCAGGCCGTGCCGGACCGAACCGCACCGGCCCGCGCGCGGCCACGAAGAAGGCCAAGGACGCGCTCCGCAGTGAGAAAGCCAAGCTCGGGAACGCCGCCGGGACCCGTTCGCCAATGGCCGGTTCGCCAGGTCCTGTTCCCCCTTCGCACACAGGGGCAGGGGTGGTGGGGGGCCGGAGACCTTATCCGGCCCCCGCTCTACTGTGAGTGGTCCAGCTGAACCAGCCGGACCAGCGGCACAAGACGTGGGAGTAGCCATGGCGGATGTGACAGACCGGAACTACACAGAGGTGACAGCACCGAACACCGCGCAGGGTGCGCGCGTCTCGCACCCCCGGTCCAGAGTGGGCGTGGTTGCTTCGTTCGACTTCGACCGGGACCGGGAGATCTGGCGCTGGGCGCCGGAGACGGCATCGCTGTTCATCGCGCGTACCGACCCTGTGACGTTCTCCGACAACCTCGAACTGGTCTCGTCCCTCAACCGCCCTCGGTGCGTGGACCGGCCCACCCGTGAGGTCTGCGCGATCGGCTCCCAGGTCGTCACCTACCTTTGCACGGCGTGCAGTTTTGTCGGGGGAGCCGCCGGCGAACGGGCACTTCGCAAGGCCATGCGCAGCGCAGGTGCCCCCCAGGCGCTGACCTCGGCCGGGTCGGTGGTGGCGGCCTTAGGTGCGTTGGAGGCACGGCGCATCGCCGTGGTGCATCCCTACGAGCCGCCGGTGGGCAGGCGGCTGCACGAGTACCTGACCGGCGAGGGACTGGAGGTGCTGTCCCTCACCGACCTCGGCCTGGGTTCCGTCCACGAGATCTACGAGGTGTCCTACGAGCAGGTGACCGCGGCGGTCCGGGCCGGCGTCCACCCGCAGGCCGATGCCGTGTTCATCAGCTGCACGGCGCTGCCGACCTACGACCTCATCGCCCCATTGGAGGAAGAGCTCGGCAAGCCCGTCGTCACGGTCAACCAGGCCACCATCTGGGCGGCCCTGCGCGCGGTGGGCGAGCGTGCCGTCGGGCCTCGCCAACAATTGCTGACCGTGTGACCCCGGGCCGCAGGGCCGCCCCGGTCCGATGCAGGCCGGCGGCCCTGCGCTGCCGGCTCCGAAGGCGACGCAGCCGCTCCACCTCTTCCTGCCCGGTCGGCCATGGAACGCCCACCAGCACTGGTGTCTCCGCTGCCCACTGTCCGGAGCAGACCCGCCTCCAGCGTCGTGCAGTGCGCCGAGCCGTTCCTGGGCCGGCTGATTCACCAGCGCGACGATGTCGGCACGGGTCATGCCGGACCGCCGCAATCAACTCACCCCTGCCACCCCGCACGAGAGAGGCGCACCCATGACACAGCGGCCTGCCACCACCCCGTACAACAGCGGCCTGTTGAGCAACGACGCCCACCGCGAACGTGACCGCCTGGAGTCCATCCAACGCAGCGTCGACGCATTCACCACCGGCATACTCGACCGCCTTCCCGTGGAAGCGTCCTGGAACTGCCTGGAACTGGGCGCAGGCACGGGCTCCATCGCCTACTGGCTCGCCGGACGCTGCCCGGACGGACACGTAGTCGCCACCGACCTCGACACCCGCCACCTCGATGCGGACCGGGCCGTGAACCTGGAGATCCAGGAAGCCGACATCACGCACGAGGACTATGCGCCCGGCAGCTTCGACCTGATCCACGCCCGCTACCTGTTCTGCCATCTCCCGGAACGGGACGACATGATCGCGCGGGCCACCCGCTGGCTCTCCCCCGGTGGCTGGCTCGTCATCGAAGAGCCCTATCACCTGCCGGCCGACACCTCGCCCTTCCCCCTGGTCCAGCGCATCCTCGACGCCTATCAGCGCACATACCGCGAACACGGCGCCGATATGACCTGGGCCCGGGCCCTGCCCGCCCTCCTCGCCCGCAACGCGCTGACCGAGGTGGCCTTCGCCGGAAACCTCGGCTGCATGGGCGGGCTCGGCAAGGACCGCTGGCTCCCGCTCATCACCCAGGCGGCCCCCGGCCTCCTCGCCGACGGCCTCATCACCGAAGCCGACCTGACCGAGTTCGCCACCCTGCTCGAAGACCCGGCGTTCATCGACATCCCGCAGGTCACCATCTCCGCCTGGGGCCGCCGCCCCGGCGCCACCCCGAACACGCCGGCCTGAGCAGGAAAGCCGACCGGCCCCGGCCTTCCGCTTGCAGCTCGGGCACAGGCAACGGCACAGGCACAGGGAAGGGCACGGGACAGTGGCCACCGCCTTCGTCTTGCCCCTGGGGTCCCGGCCCGGCTTCGCCTACCTCCCCCGCCTCCCCCGCCTCCCCCGCCTCCCCCATCTCCCCCACCTCCCCGGCCTCCCCCGCCGCCGCGCCTGCCCTCCTCCCCGGCACACCGTCGGGCGGCGAGGGCCGGTACGGCCACAGCCTGGCGGCCTCTCGCCCTCCCGTGGGGCAACTGCCGTAGCACGCCTTGCCAGCGTCCAGGCGAAGCAGGATAAATATGGAGCATGAGCGGAAATCCGGGTCGTTTCCGGCGTTGGCTGAGCCGCACGCCCGGCCGTTCCGCTATTCCGGGCACGCCCCCTGCCGGGAACAGCACCGGCGACCAGCAGGACGAACACCCTGCGGGGGCCGGAGGAGCTCCTGCGGAGGACGAACACCCAGCGGAGGCCGGGGGTCGTGCGGGTGCCGGAAGTCCGCAGGGCATACGCCCCTCCGTGACCACGCGCAGCGTCGCCCGGGAAGTCTTCCTCCTCCAGCTGGTGCTCGCGGTGCTGCTGGTCGCCGCGGCAGTGGTGGCCCTCGTCGTCCAGGCCCGGCGGGACACCATGACCGACGCCCGGCACCGGACGCTCGCCGCCGCTGAGTCCTTCGCGCACTCCTGGGGGCTTCAGGAGGCGCTGAACAGCGACGATCCGACCGCGAAGCTCCAACCGCTCGCCGAGGCGGCCCGGAAGGCCTCCGGCGTCGACGCCCTCATCGTGTACAAGCTCGACGGGATCACCCTCACCCACAGCGACCCGCGGCAGATCGGCAAGCACGTCATCGGCCCGTATGCCGAGGCCGCCCGGGGCAAGCCCTTCACCCGGACCTTCCAGGGCGCCCTGGGTCTCTCCGTGGTCTCTGCGGCCCCCGTCAAGGACGCCTCGGGCAGGGTCGTCGCCCTCGTCGCCGCGCCGGTCACGGTGGAGAAGGTGCAGAAGTCGGTCAACCGGCAGTTGCCCATGTTCCTGGGCATCGCAGTCGTGGCACTGGCTCTTGCCGGCGGCGGCGCGGGGCTGGTGAGCCGTCGGCTGCGCCGACAGACCCACGGTCTGGGACCGGCCGAGATGACCCGGATGTACGAGCACCACGATGCCGTCCTGCATGCGGTGCGGGAGGGTGTCCTCATCGTCGGGCGCGACGGGCGGCTGTTGCTGGCCAACGACGAGGCACGGCGGCTGCTGGACCTGCCGGCGGAAGCGGAGGGACGCCATGTCGGCGACCTGGGGCTGGCCCCCCGCACCGCCGAACTCCTGGCGTCGGACCGCAGCGCCACCGACGAGGTGCACCTGGCCCAGGACAGACTGCTGGCGCTCAACAAGCGGTCCACCACCACCCACGGAGCCCACCAGGGAAGCGTGGTGACCCTGCGCGACACCACCGAACTGAGGTGGCTGTCAGGGCGCGCCGAGGTCGCGCGCGAGCGGCTCCGGCTCCTCTACGACGCCGGGGTACGGATCGGCTCCACGCTCAATGTCGTCCGCACGGCCGAGGAACTGGCGCAGGTGGCGGTCCCCCGGTTCGCCGACATCGTCACCGTCGAGCTGCTGGACCCGGTCCTGAAGGGCGAGGAGCCGGCCGTGGCGGGTACCGGGCTGCGCCGGACGGCCCTCGCCGGCCTGGCGCCGGACCATCCCCTCTACCCCGTCGGCGAGCTGATCCGGTCCGTCCCGGGCGCCCCGGTGGCGGCGAATATGGACCGGGTCCGCTCCATGGTGGAGCCCGACCTGGCCGGCTCGTCCGCCTGGCGGTCCCAGGACCCGGAACGCACCCGACGCATCCTGGACCACGGGGTGCATTCCTTGGCGGTCGTACCGCTGCGCGCCCGGGGGGTGGTGCTGGGACTGGTGGACTTCTGGCGGTCGGGGGACACCCCGCCCTTCGACGACGAGGACCTGTCCTTCGCCGAGGAACTGGCGGGGCGGGCCGCGGTGGGGATCGACAACGCCCGGCGCTACACCCGCGAGCGCACGATGGCGATGACGCTGCAGCGCAGCCTGATGCCGCGCGGCCTGCCCGACCAGGACACCCTGGAGGTGGCGCACCGCTATCTCCCCGCCCAGGCCGGAGTGGGCGGGGACTGGTTCGACGTCATCCCGCTGCCCGGCGCCCGGGTGGCGCTGGTCGTCGGCGACGTCGTCGGCCACGGCCTGCATGCGGCGGCCACCATGGGCCGGCTGCGCATCGCCGTGCACAACTTCTCGGCCCTGGACCTCTCCCCCGACGAACTGCTGGGCCATCTGGACGAGCTGGTGACCCGCCTCGACGTCCAGGACGAGGACAACGACGAGGGACCGGCGATCACCGGCGCCACCTGTCTGTACGTCGTCTACGACTCCGTCTCCGGGCGGGTCACCGCGGCCACGGCCGGTCATCTGCCGCCGGCCGTGGCCTACCCCGACGGGAGGGTGGAGTTCCTGCACCCTCCGGTCTCCCCGCCGTTGGGCCTGAGCACCGGCCTGCCCTTCGAGGCCGCTGAGCTGTCGCTGCCGGAGGGCTCCCGGCTGGTGCTCTACACCGACGGGCTGATCGAGAACCGCAGCCGCGACCTGGACGCGGGACTGGAGGCACTGCGTGCGGCACTCGCCGGACCGGACCGTACGCCGGAGGACACCTGCGCCACCGTCATGCAAGCGCTGCTGCCCGCCAGGTCCACCGACGACGTCGCGCTGCTGGTGGCCCGGCCACGGCGGCTGGACCCGGCAGACGTCGCCGAGTGGGACGTGCCCCGCGACCCGGCGGCGGTGGGCCCGGTCCGCAACGCCTGCGTCCGCCAACTGGAGGCCTGGGGTCTGCAGCACATCGCCTACGGCACCGAGCTCATCCTCAGCGAACTGATCACCAACGCCATTCGATACGGCGCCGAGCCCATCCACGTGCGGCTCCTGCACACCCGCAGCACCCTGATCTCCGAGGTCTCCGACGGCAGCAGCACCTCCCCGCACATCCGCCAGGCGAAGGCCACCGACGAAGACGGCCGCGGCCTCTTCCTCGTCGCGCAGTTCGCCGAGCACTGGGGCACCCGCTACTCCCCCAGGGGCAAGACGATCTGGGCCTCACAAGCGATCGGCCCCGACGCCCTGCCCCCGGAGGAGGAGTCACCGGAGCACCTCCTCAGCCGTTGGGCGCAGGACGGGGAGTGGTGAGGCCGTGGCGCCGCGCCCACGCCCCGCACCCACGCCCGCGGAAGAACGGCATGCCTCCGTACGGGTGTGGCCGCCTGCTCGCTGCGCGCGTGGGGCCTGCCGACCGCGCGTGTGGTGCCTGCTCGCCGGGCGCGTGGTGCCTGCTCGCCGGGCCTACTCGCCGCTACGACCTGGCCCGATCACCGTCCTGGCCGGTGCCCGCAAGGGGGCAGAGTAGGCTGATCGGGACCATTCCTGCAGAGCGAAGCTTCGGGCGGTGACCGTCGCGGCGGGGTGGCGCCAGGACCGCCCGCATGGCAAGGAATCGGCGGCCCTGCGGGAGTGCCGGGGACGCCCCCTCGGTGAGCCTGCGAGGCCCCGGCGGCGTTCCGCCCCACCTCCTGGCGTGCGCCGTCGCCGACGGTGGGGCCGCTGTACGGGCCATGCGAACGCACCGTGTCATGGCCTGCCCTGGTCCGCGTCCGCCACCCGCCCGGCGGACCGCTCCCCCACCCGGCCCTGTTGGAGGCGTCGTGGCTACACATCACCGGGTCCGCGCAGGCGCCCTCCTGTGCTGTCTCGGCCTTGCGATGCCCGGTCTCGGTGCCTGCCAGGAGGCGGGACCCACCCGGCCGGTCGAACCCTCCCGGGCCGGGTCCGCCGCGGAGGTGGGCGGGACGGCGGCACTGATCAAGGCGGCGAAGAAGGAGGGCAGGCTCAACACGATCGCGCTGCCGCGCCAGTGGGCCAACTACGGCGGGTTGATCGACGGCTTCGAGAAGAAGTACGGCATCAAGGTCGTCGTCGACAATCCGTACGGCCACAGCCGCCAGGAGATCGATGCCATGAAGCGCCGCCGTGGCCAGAAGCGCGCCCCCGATGTGGTCGACCTCGGGGATTCCTTCGCCCAGACCGCGGCGCGGCAGAACCTGCTGGCCCCCTACCGGGTCGCCCAGTTCGACCAGCTCCCACCGGAGCAGAAGGACGCCGACGCCCGCTGGTACAACAACTACGGCGGCTACATCTCCATCGGCTGCGATGCCGCCCGCGTCCGGACCTGCCCCGCGTCCTTCGCGGATCTGCTCCAGCCGGAGTACAAGGGCCTGGTCTCGATGGACGGCGAACCCACGATCGCGGGATCTGCCTTCGCCGCCGTGTACGCGGCGGCACTGGCCAACGGGGGGTCGTTCGACGACATCCGGCCGGGCATCGACTTCTTCGCCCGGCTCGACAAGAGCGGCAACTACAACCGGGCCGACCCCAACCCTGCCGCGATTGCCAAGGGAAAGACGCCGATCAGTATCGAGTGGGACTACCTCAACCTGCAGCACATCGACCAACTGCGCGGTACGGACGTGAAGTGGAAGGTCTCCATTCCCTTCGACGGCAGCTTCTCGCAGTACTACGCGCAGGCGATCAACAAGGACGCCCCCCACCCGGCCGCGGCGCGGCTGTGGGAGGAGTACCTCTTCAGTCCGGAAGGCCAGAATCTCCGCCTGGTGGACTACGCCCGCCCGGTGCTGATGGCCGTCATGGCGAAGAACGGCACCCTCGACAAGGCCCTGGCCGCACGGCTGCCGACCATCGAGGGCACACCGCAGTTCCCGACCGAGGCCCAGCTGAACCAGGCGCTCCGCACCGTCCGTGAGAACTGGGCCAAAACCGTGGGCAACTGATCCACCATCGCCGGCCCGGCGAAGACGAAGAGAGGACGAAGACGCCGGCGACGACAACGGCGACAGCGACAGCGACAGCGACAGCGACAGCGACAGCGACAGCGACAGCGACAGCGACGAAGGAACTACGAAGGCGTACGACATGTCACGAAGATCGCACCGATCGGGGCCTTCGTCCGCATCGCCGACTGTGTCGAGGGACTTGTGTTCCGCTCACCGAACTCTCCGGGCCTGTTGCGGATCCCACGGAGGCCCTCCGTGAGGGCCAGGAGATCTCCGTGCGGATCATCACCGTCGATTTCGAACGGTCCCGAATCCTCCTGTCGGCCAAACCCGGCTCGTAGCTTCCGGATGCCGCACTCTCGTCCGGCCGCTCATCCACGAAGCCAGATGACAAGAGCGGCAGCGGCGATTGTGCCGAGGAAGACGTAGCCGCGCCTGTCATAACGGGTGGCCACGGCTCGGGAGTTTTGAGCTTGGTGATGGCCCTCTCCACGGTGTTGTGTTGCTTGTACCGGTCCTCGTCGAAGCCCGGTGGTCATCTGTCTCGTGATCCTCTCCGTAGGCGGGCGGCCTGGCTGTTGCTCTTCTCCGGGATCGTGTGCCGGATGCTCCGCCGACGCAGGTACTGGCGGCAGGGCCCGGTGCTGTAGGCCTTATCATCCGCGATGCCATCGGGCTTCTTGCGGGACCTGCCCAGCCCGAGCCGGGGACGCGGATCTTCTCCAGCACCGCCACGAACTGGGCGCAGTCGGCTCGCCGGCCGGGGCTGACGTGCGATTCAGGCATCGCGTACATAGGCGGTCGGAGCTTGGCCGTTCTGCGCCTGCTGCGCCCGTTCAGCCATCATTCTCGTCAACGTTTCCAGCCGCGATGTGGCGAATGCCTGGTCGTCGGTGTCATAGCCATTGATGCTCACGACAACTGTGCCGACACGCACAACTAGGTAGGCGCCGCCGGGGTGCGTACTGCTGGCGGGCCCAGCTACGGCCCAGAGTTCATCCCCGATTTTCGGCATCGGAAAGCTGGCGCCCTCCTTCTCTGCCTGTCCGTCCGGGTCCCTCGACTTCTTCACGGCGCGGAGGAAGTCGCTGGCCTTGCCCGTGTCCGTGAAACCGGCGGCAATAATGGACAGCTCGGCGTCCGGGTCCCCCATCAGATAGTCGACGGCCTCGACCGCGACCAGCCCTGGAGCTTGGCTTCTCGTCAGGTGCTCGGGTGGTTTGGGCCGTGTCCACTTTGCCGGCAGGCTTCCCGGGCCGGGAATTACCTGACGCAGATCCGCGGCGCTCAGCGCCGTCACAGCTCTTTCCTGACCGGGATCGCCCCCGGTGATCAGGCGTGTCCCGCCGTAAATTCCCAGAATGACCAGGGCGAGGAAGACCAAGGCGGCTCCGGCCAGGGACAGACGGACGTTGCGTGTGTTGTGGAATGTCACGGGTCCAAGGGCGATTGTCTGGTTACCCCGCATCGTTGTGCCGTCAATCGTGATGCTGCCAGAGGCCGAGCGTGAGGGTGCGGCTGACGGGGGCTCTTCCAAGGCGGCGGAGATCTTCCGGGCGAATTCCGGGTCGGCCTCCAACTCGGCTCGCAGCACGGATCTGAGTGAGGCTGTCGCCTCCGGGCTTCCGGGCTGGTCGTCGACTGCCTGTACTGCCGAACGGCCACGTTCATCTGTCGCGAAGCGCTCGCGCACGATGTCTGACACCGCTTGTCCCACCCCGGTTCCCACCGAAGTCAGAGCCCCGCCAGCCATCTGCGTGAAGATCTGAACCACTGTCTCAACCATCAGCACCCCCAACTGTGTGTGCAACAACGTCCATTGTTGTCGCGGGAAGGTCGCCCTGGCATCAAAAGGCTCAGCCCGGCGCACCACCTACCCAATCGCGCCAACCACCAACCCGGCGAACCTTCGCGGCCAGAGCACCAGAGCTTGTCCGCCTGATCATGTGGCTGTCTGACGTTCGGTTCGTTGTCCCTGGTATGGGGCGGGTGACTTGACGGATAAGGCGTGGGAACGGCTTGAGCCGTTCCTGCCGGTCAGCAACAACCGTTGTGGCCGGTGGCGGGATCACCGGCAGGTGATCGACAGCCGGGCCGCCCGCCTGCGCAAAGGCTCACGCGGGGGACGACCACCCGGTTTCGACACCGAGCGCTACAGGAAACGCAACACCGTCGAATGAGCGATCAACAAAATCAACTAGGCGCCAGGCCTTCTTCTCGCCACGAGCCATCCGCAGACGGTAACTGCCTCTCAGGCCACCTCGTAGGGCAAATTCTCGTACACCCACCACCGGAATGAGGAGATCGATCGACGCCTTCAACGCCCCCTCATCACCAAGCCGTTGGCGGATCGTGCGACCGCCGTGGCCTCCAGGCACCGTCGCGGTAGGTGAGCCGCGGCTGCACCCGCTGGGCCATGGCGACTGGACCGGCTCCGCCCCGGCCACACTCATCGCCGTGGGAGGTCCGGCTCCCGGGGCGGCACGCGCCATCGGGCGGCTGCTTGGCGAATGATGCGCATTCATTGAGACTATGGAGGAATGTCCTCGACGTGCTGCCAGGAGGTCGACGTGCCAGCCCTGCCCCCTCAGTCCGCCCAGCCGGAGCGCGTACCCGTAGCGCTCACCGAGGCTGACGAGCAGCATGCCGTCCTGACCTTCTCCGGCATCCTGGACGCTCAGGCTCTGCCCGAACTGGAAGAGCTCCTCATTGACCGGCGCCTGCGGCAGGCAGGTACCTGGGTGTGGAACATGAGCGGCCTTGAGCGGATCGGCCTCGCGTGCGCCTACGCCCTGCTCCGCGCGGTCACACATGCGCCGGAGACGGTCTCCGTCACCATCCGCGGTGCCCGCCGTGCCGTTCTGCGCACCCTGCGGCATGCCGGTCTCGACATCGTCGTGACCATCGAGGAGTAGCGGAGCCGGCATAGGGCGGTTACTGCGGCCAGGCGGCGGCAGCGACCCCCTTTCCGAAAGGGTCCCGAGCCACGGTCATGTCGTCGGCGGCCCCCTTCACCTGACGCGGTCCAACTGTCTCCCGAGGCACGGGGGCAACGATGAACCCCGACCAGAGCGCCGCCGTCGGCTTCACCCTCACGGAAGCCCACCTTGAGCCCGCCGAGCCCGGCGGTGTCGAGTCCGCCCTCACCGACGCCGGATTCGCCGACCGGATCACCCTGACCGACCTGCGCCACGCACCGCGCGACGCCCAGGGGCACCACTGCTCCACGGGATCCGGTCCCAGAGCTCTTACCTGAGCACCCAGGTCCCTGAAGCGTTCGATGCCGTGCTCGCCGTCCCGGCAGCCACCCGGGACAGCACAAGTGCGCTTCTGATCACCCCGAACCGGCAGGCGGACCTCCGGGCCTCCGACCAGGAGACACGCCTGCCTACAGCCCAGAGGGGACACGCTCGGTGTCCCTCTATCGGTCGCGGCCGAAGCGGACGAGATTCCCGTTCGATCTCGCACGCGGGACAGGACAGGTTCGCACTCGGCACAGTGCTGCCGCCCGCGCTGGTCCGCCGGTTTCTGCGGTGCCGTCGGCAGTCCTTCCCCGCTCGATCTGCGCCCGTGTCACGACTGGCCGCTGCTCGTCGACGACACCGCGATCAGGAAGTGACCGCGGCGGTCAGACCATAGTCCAGCTCTGCACCGTCGACGAGCACCGCTTCGACCGTGCGCGTACGGGGGTCGATGTCGGCCACGATCCCGTTCCCGGCGTAGCGGGGGTAGCCCGAGGCGCCCGTCTCGCCTGTCGCCTCGACGACCGCCGATCGTACGGCTGAGTCCTCCGCGGGGGCACCGCCTCTGTCCTCAATGTGTTCAGGGATCAACAAGATCTTGAAGCGCTGCGGCTCTGTAGTCACGCTCCGATATTTAAATGCCTGTGCCACCAGCCGTGGGACAGGCGCGCGGCATGGCGTCGGTCGGTGCTGTGCCGCCGTCGACGCGCGACCTCGATGGACTGCTGGGCCGAATGAGTGCCTTCGGCATGCGCCGGCCGCGGCGGAGGTACGTGGTGCGGGTGAGCAGGGGCAGGACGCACATCGCCCACCTCGCCGCCACCGTCCTCATCTGCACCCAGGCTGATCGCTGGTCACTGGTCACTGGTCATTGGTCACTGATCGCTAGTCACTGATCACCGACCACTGATCGGCGCTCACTGATCACTGATCGCCGATCAAAGAGGCAGAACCTAACCGATGTCGGGCTCGGACCGTACCTCGATCCGGTCCCCCGTCCGCTCCATTTCCAGGACGACGAGCTCGTTGTGCCCACGCCGCCACAGATGGCTCGGCGCGTACAGGGTGATCTGCGGCCCGAGGGACCAGTACCGGCCGAGCGCGAACCCGTTGAGCCACACCATGCCCTTGTCCCAGCCCGGAAAGGCGAGGAAGCCGTCCGCGGGGGTGTCGACATGGACCCGGGCCCGGTGGAACGCGGGGCCGGTCGGCGTGTCTGTGCTGCGGAACTTCAAAACCGAGAGGTTGTCGAGAGGCAGCCGGCGGATCTCCCAGTCGCTCAGTTCCTCGTCGCCGAGGAGAACCTTGCCGCTGATTCCCTTGGGGTCGTTGAGTCCCTGGCCGAAGTTGATCCGTCCGGTGGGATCGACCACGAGATCGAGGGTGCTGGACGCGCCGGCCACGGTGAAGTCGACGGTGTGGGCCGGCTGGTTGCGGTCGAAGGTTCCGATGCGCTTGCCGTCACCGAACACCAGCGCACGGTCGCCCAGGCCCGTGATCCTCAAGCCCCTGGTCCCCTGCGGCCCCCGCACCCGAGTGCGGTAGTGGATCAGCCCGTACGGCTGCCCGAGCGCCTCCATGTGGACGGGAGTGGTATGCCGTAGCGGAGTGCCCAGCACATCGAGCGCGTCCATCAACGGCACCGACTCGCGGACCGCCACCCTCTGGGCCGGCATGCGGCGCGGCGTGGCCGGCAGGGGCGTGCTCGGCAAGGTGGTGTACTTGGCCAGCACCTCACGCACCTTGTGGAACTTCTCGGTGAGTTCACCGGATTCACTGATCGGGGAGTCGTAGTCGTAGCTGGTGACGGTGGGCTGGTAGTCGCTGCCGGTCAGGTTGGCACCCGCGGTCCAGCCGAAGTTCGTTCCGCCCACGGCCATATAGAAGTTGATGGACGCGCCCGCTTCGAGAAGCTTCTCCACGTCGGCAGCGGTCTGCGCCGGGTCGGTGGTGTGGTGCGGTTCTCCCCAGTGGTCGAACCAGCCGTCCCAGAACTCGGTGCAGAACAACGGCTTGTCCGGCTGGAATCTGCGCAGCTCCGCGAAGGGCCCGGTGGGGTCCCCGGCGAAGTTGACGGTCGACAGGAGGTCGGGAAGGCTGCCGGCCTTGAGCGCCTCCTGGGTGGCCCCGTTGGAGCAGAACAGCAGGCTGTCCACGCCCTGTGCCCGCATGGTGTCCCGCAGATGTTCCAGGTGGGCGTGGTCGTCGCCGTAACTGCCGTACTCGTTCTCGACCTGCATGGCGATGATGGGCCCGCCGCGTGTGGCCTGCAGATCCACGAACCGCGGCAGCAGTTCGGCGAACCAGGCGTCAACCGCCTTCTCGTAGGCGGGATCGGAGCGGCGCAGCGGCGCATCCTTGTCCTTGAGGAGCCAGGCCGGCAGGCCGCCGAAGTCCCATTCCGCGCAGATGTACGGACCCGGTCGCACGATCACCTTGAGCCCGGCCTCGTCCGCGGTCCGTACGAAGGCGGCGACATCGCGCCATCCGGTGAAGTCGGCCTTCTTCTCGTGCGGTTGGTGGAAGTTCCAGGCGACGTAGGTCTCCACCGTGTTGAGGCCCATGGCCCGCATCCGCAGCAACCGGTCGCGCCAGTCCTTGGGATGCGTACGGAAGTAGTGGAAGGCGCCCGAGAGGATCCGGAACGGCTCGCCGTCCAGCAGGAATTCGTTCCCGCGGATGGTCAGCCCCCGGGGACTGTCGGCCTGGGCGAGGGTCATACGGCCGCCGCCGAGGGCGACACCCACGGACGCGCCCCCCACCACGGCCGCGCTCAGAAATCTACGTCGGCTGAACTGCGTCATCTCTGCTCTCCTCGACTCGACCGGCGTCTCTCAAGGTTCGAACATGTTCAGTGGTGCGCGCTTCTGTGCATTGAGAGTGTTATGTAGAACAGAATCGAGCACAAGGGTTCGTGACGGAGCACAGTGAACCCGGTGGGCGGGGAAACGGAGGGTGTACGAAAGGCATCGCCCGTGATCTGCGGTGTTCCCTTCGCTACGTACCTGCACCGGGCTGCCCCAACTCTTCCGAACACGCGGTGGCCCACCCGTAGCGCCGTCGTTCACGAAACCGGGAACGTCTGCAGGGCGCTCGCGTCCAATTCCCTCGACAGGGCACGAAACGGGGTGGCAGGCTGCGGGCATGACCTACGGAATCGAGTTCTCCCCCGCCCGGTGAGCGCCCAGGAAGAGCGCGACGCGCTCACCCTCCCGTCCGCCCTGTACGACTACGCTCTGCATGTGCTGCGCGAGTCCCCCGAAGGGGTCCCGCCCCGGCGTGGTTTCTCCCTCGCTCAACAGCCCGAACCGGCTGAGATCCCGCTGTCCCTCGAAGAGGCGCAGAGCGCCATCCAAGACGCGCTCAACCCTCTGCCGGACGACTCGGCCACCCTGCACCGCCACTTCGCGCGGCTGGGTATCCGGGACTGCCACATGCACCTGATGCTGATCCGGTCTGCCGTCGCCGGGCTGCCGTTGCCGGCCGGGCAGGGCGAGGCGGCCCGGTCCCTGGCCCGGCAGCTCACGCGGACCGGCACCTCCGCGCCCGCCGTCACCGCAGGCCTCGCCCTGCTCACCCGCCTCGGCACACCCGAGGATATCCCGTACCTCTCCGTTCTCGGCCTGCTCCGGAAGTTCACCCGCCCGGCTGTCGACGCCCTCGACGCCCTGGACCCCCGGAGCGCAGCCGTCGTCTGGCTCGCCGTCTACGCGCGCCGTGACGAGCTGCGGCCACTCTTCCGCGCCCTGTGGAGGGACGAACGGGACGCCATCCGTGCGGAGTTGGTTGCGTTCCCCGCTGACCCCCGACTTCTCAACACCACGGTCGCCCGCCGGATCGCAGAGGCAGCCCGGCTGCCCGACTTGCTCGGCCGACACCCCTCCGACACGGCTCTGCTCGCCCGGGCGGGCAGGCTCCTGGTCCGGATGGGGTGCTCGCGTGACGCCCCGACCGACCTCCTCGCCTACCGCGACGCGCTCACCTTGTACGCGAGCGTCGCGACACGGGCCGACCTCCTGCCCCCCACCCTCGACAACCGCGCCACCCTGCTCTCGCTCGCCCTGGACCTGAGCAGTGGTCCCGGCGTGCTGCTGAACTGGCCCCCCGGACGGCGTGTGACGCTGTTGACGTCGCTGGGATGGCTGCTGGCCGACCCCCGATGGGCCTCGCTGCCGGAGACCGAAGCGGGCGGGGCGGACCAGCGGCTGCGGGCCGGGTGGATCCGGCGCACCGGTCGGCAACCCTTCAGGCGCCCGGCGCCCACCGGCAGGCTGCGCGTCGAGGTGGTGGCGGGCGATCCCGTGGACCGGGAACCCGTCGAGACGCGCATCCTCCTCGACGGGCGTCCCGTGGTCCCGGCGTTCTTCGCCCGCGGTCCCGCCCACAGCCCTGAATACCTGCTGGACGAAGGCCGGCTCCGGGCCGGTTCGGAGCCCAGCGAGGTGCAGCTCGCGGAGGCATCCTGTACCGAGGGATGCTGCGGCGCGCTGTACGTCACCATCCGACGCGACGGAGACCAGGTGGTGTGGGAGAACTGGCGGCGACCGTCCACCATGCCGGGTTCCCGGGCGCCGGCGCCCGAACTAGCTGCCTACCGGTTCGACGCCGCGGCTTACGACGCGGAGATCGCCCGGGCCGAGACCGACCGCTCCTGGTCCTGGCCGGCCCGCACCTCGGCCCGCCTGATCAAGGCCGGACTGATGGAACGGCCGGACCTCCTGAGCCGGTGGGACGCGAAACGGGGCTGGATCAGCAGCGGCTTCGACGACCCGGATACCACCGTGGTGACCTTCGTGTACGCGCCGGGACTCGGCTCCGGGAAACCGGACGGCATTTTCCTCCGGTTCCGTTGGGTCGTGCCGGACGACGGCACCCCACCCGAGGCACAGGCCACCGCCGCCCTGAACCGGCTGGCCGAGGAGGACCCGAAAACCTACGGCCAGGTGTGCGGCGGCACCCGCGAACGCGCCGAAGAACTCGGCTTCTCCTGGCCGGATAGCGCCTGAACGCCCGGCCACAACCGCCCGCAGATCCCGCGGCACACACCGCCGAGTTGCGGAACCGCAGGCGACCTCGGCCGGCCGCCAGCGACCGAGGTCGCCTGCGGCTTCGGGAGTCGACGTTCGCGACCGGACGACTACGGACGAAGGTCACCAAGGCGTCGGCAGCCGGGACGACGGGCCGGCGATGGCCTTCAAGCTCGTCGAGCCCGCCCAGGCCGTCCGACGACCACAGGCCCTGGCTCGACGGTCTGCCGCCCGCACGGTGGTGCAGACCGTTCACCGAGTGACAGGTCGGCTCACCCGCGGAATCCACACCGCCGCCGGGACCGAGCCGTCCGGGAAAGCCGGTAGCTGATCCGAGGGAGCCGACCGCTGGCCGCGACTCTTTTCATCAGGCCAATAGCTCCAGCACCCGGTCGGCTTGCCGTTCCACCGTGCCAGGAGGATTCCTCGGATGCTCCGTTTGCTCGCTCGCCAGCAGGAACAGCCAGACCAGGGCAAGCAGTCGGCGGCTCTCCCACAGACATGCGGTCTCCGCGGGTGACAGGTCGAAATGCTCCAGGAAAGCCGAGACGTCAAAGGGGTGCTCCACCCAACTGCCCACATGCTCGGTAATCTCCGCGAGCTCGAAGGCACGGTCGCTGCGGCCTGAGTCCTCGAAGTCGACGATCTGGACCCGGAAGCCGTCCCACAGGTAGTTCGCGAGATTGCCGTCACCCGGGCCGAAGACCGGTGAAATCTGACCGCGAGCGTCAGCTCCCAGCCCCGACCGGGCCAGCCAGTCCAACCCGGCGTCCATGGCCTGCCTCACCCGTCCTTCGGCTTGAGGGCGAACCCTCACCGCCCACTCATCGAGGTGGCCGACGAGCTCGCTTTGGCGCCCCGGCCTGAGCGGGAGCCTGCAGACGACATCGGCCGGCACAGCCTCATACAGAGTGGTCACCGCCTTGGCCAAGGCTTCGATCTTTTCGCCCTCCACAGCAGTGCCACGCAAAGGGGCCCCGGCAAGTCGAGACATCACCACAACCGGTTCAGAAGCTGCGAGGTCGGCCTCCCGAGGTTCCGGAGCCAGCCCCGGAGCGTACGTGGCCAATAAGGACAAAGCCCTCCACTCCCGCTTGGCGCGACCGCCATCCTTCCTCGGGAACCGCTTGATCACACGGTCACCGGTCATCTCGATCGAGTGGGTTCCCCATCGGCTAGAGCTCATACGAAGGGATCCTGTCAGGCCCTCCCCCAGGGCGCTGCCGCTCAAGGTGAACGAAGCCACTCGCCGTCAGCCCTTGGGTGGGGCGTCGTTGGCCTCGTCCAGAAGGTGAGGCCCGTTATTGCGTACGTCGTTGACCGCGGTGGAGACGGCGCGGGCGTCCAGGTGTCCCGCGGCGGGGGCGGTGAGCAGGGCTCGGAGCTCGCCGGGGTCCTGGTGGGCGGGGTCGAGCCAGGTGTTCCAGTCGCCGGGGGCGATGGTCAGCGGCATCCGCGGGTGGACGCGTCCGGCGGCGTCGGTGGCCTCGGTGGTGATGATCGTGCAGGTGGTCCACCACGCCCCCGGAGCATGGTCATCGGAGACGTCGGGGGCGCGCCAGAACTCGTACAGGCCGGCGAGCGCCATGACCTGGCCGTCCTCGGCGCTGATGAAGTACGGCTGCTTGCGGGCCTTGGCCGTCTCGGTCGCCGCGACGGCCTGCCATTCGTAGAATCCGTCCGCCGGCAGCAGGCACCTGCGCTTGGCGAAGGCTCGGCGGTAGGCCGGCTTCTCCGCGACCGTCTCCACCCGGGCATTGATCATCTTCGCACCGACGCTCAGGCTCTTCGCCCACGAAGGCACCAGCCCCCAGCGCAGCGGCCGCAACTGCCGGGTGACCTCACCGGTGTCGTGCTCGACGCGTTCCAGCACCGACCACACCTCATCGGTCGGGGCCACGTTCCAGCTCGGGCCGAGCACCTGGCCGGGGTCCCAGCGCGTCACGTCGAACTGGTCGACCAGATCCTGCGGACGGCGGGTGGAGACATATCGACCGCACATACCGTCCACCTTGCCACGCCACTGGCCATGGGCCCGGTCACCCACGCCTTCTCGCCCACGCCTCCGTCTCCGTCTCCGTCTCCGCCTGACATCAGGGCTGCCCACGGGCCGGGAGACCGGCTCAGGTGGATGCTGACGGCGTTCGTTGCTGCGACCCGGCGAACCTGCTCCAGGCAGACCTGGCAACGGGCGGCTGGGCCTCCCCGGTCCGGCCGCTGATGCCCCGGCCGTGCGGAAGCAGCAGCGTCAGGCCCGGTCCCTTCGCCCTCGTAGTGGGGCGTGGTGCCGTTGACGTCAAGACTGGGCACGTGGTTCCCCTCTGCCTCGTGGGCCCTTGCGGGCCGCACTCGGCGAGCGGACGGGCGCAGTGTGCAGACACAAGGTGCGAGGGGGCCGACTGCCGCTATTGGATGTTCAGCAGGTGGGGGTGTGTCGGATCGAGGGGGCAGCTGAAGATCCGCAGTGCGCCCCATCGGCCAGGAGTCAGTCCGGTTGGCTCGCACGCGCTCACGTGGTTTGCCTCGGAATCCTCCACGGGGCGCCAGCTCTTCGAGCCACCGTCCCATTCGCCGCTGTCGAAGCTGAGCAGCAGGTCCATCGAGGCTCCGCACCGGCAGTTGACGGGCGCCGGATCGGTCAGATGCCAGGATGCCCAGCCTCCGGCCTTGCAGCCGGGGGCGATGGACAGGTCGTCCTGATAATTGAAATCAGTCTCTTCCAGCCACCACTCGTCCTGCTCGTCAAGGCGCTCGCACAGCGCGTCGGGCAGCAGATCCGAGTACTGATACTCGGTCACCTGCTCAGGGTGCAGCATGCACGGGGTGGGCAGGTAGGAGTCGTGTGTCTCCCGGGGCTGCGGCGGCGCGATGCCGGACGCGGAGGAGACGTCGGACACGCGCCGCCAGACGAGGTGTACCGACGGGCCTCCGTAAAAGCGGGGCTGGCCGGGCAGATCCTGGTGAGTGGTGGGGCACCACAGCACTTGGAGGAGGTCGGTCCCTGCGGGGAAGCGAATGGTCGGGACATCGCGCGCGTGCAACTGGGCCACGGCCACCAGAGGGTTCGGCTCCTCATGCGCCTCGGACTCGTACCAATGAGTGGTGTAGCGGAGGAGGTCGATGGATGCGCCGCGGCGGCCGGATGCTTCGCCGAGCAGAGCCAACTCCTCCGGGCTGCGCCGCCCGCCGCGGGCCGCCCCCTGCTGCGCCTCCCGCTCGGCCTGCGCCTGCCTCAACGCGGTGACGAGCGCGGGGGCTATCGGCTCACTGCGCTGCACCATACGGGGCGCGGTACACATGGGCCACGGCTCGCCGGCGGGCCAGAGCAGCGGACCGCCGATCGAGCTGTCGGCCGCTTCCGGAGCGCCGGGCCTCGGATGCAGCCGTGTCGTCTCCCTGGCATGGGATGCCAGTTCGGGCAGTACTGCGGTGACGTCTATGGGGCGTGGTGGTGTCGTACGGGGCAACGTACTGCTCTCCCAAGGGCTGCTGTGCTGTGGGGCTGTCTGCTCGCCCTCATCGCTGATGAGGGCCCGCGCCGCAGTCACCGACCGGGGCCGACGATAGCCGTGCGCACACCATACGGCCGTCGTTTCACCGTACGGTCGCCTTCTTCGTCCCGCTCATGCGCGCGTGACGTCGGTCCCGACCGTGCCGGCCGGGGCTGGTTTCAGGCCCGGCACTCGTGGAGTTGGTCGGCGAGCGCGAGGTCGGGCCAGGCCAAGGCGTCTGCTTCGGCAGTGGGTTCAGCTGTGAGCCCTTGGACAGCGACGGTCAGGGACCGGGAGAGCGTTCCCGCGTGAGCGTAGAAGGTTTCCATGGTCCAGCAGTCGGTGGTGCACGTGTTCCGGCGTCCCAGGAGCCGCAGGGCCCGTAGGAGCATCAGGGAGGTCAGGGGCTCAAGATCCCGGCGCGGGGACGATGGGGGGATGTGGTGGCTCGGGCCGGCATCGCCGGCGTCCAGATCGGCTGCCTGGCGGGCCCAGTGCCGCGCGTGACGCAGTTCGCCGCGGGTGAGGTGCAGCAGGTAAAGACATTCAGCAGAGGCGGACTTGCCGGCGCCGGCGGCGAACTGCCACAGAAACTCGGCCTCCTCGTCGCGGCCGGCCAGGTGCAGCAGACAGGCGAAGGCCATGGAACTGTCGGGGTCGATCTGGTGTGTCGTGGCCAGGCTGGCGATGTGCCGTGCGGCATGGGGGCCGCGGACCGTCCAGGTGGACAGGGCCCGAAGCTGGCGGGCTGCCCGCTCCCGGCGGGCCGCCGAAGCGGGGCGTCCGGGCGCGCCGAAAGGCGGTTGGCGAATGGCGGGGTGGGGGTAGCCGCCCCAGGCAGAGCCGTGCCGCACCGCGTCGGTGAAGTCCTCCTCCAGCCGGCGGCGAGATGCCCTTTCCGTCTCTTCCCCGAAGTCGTCGTCGGGAAAGGCACGGGCATCGTGCAGGAGGTCGTCCAGGGTGCGCGGGGGCTGCTGCATGGGGCGGTACTCCTCAGTCCTCGTTGTGTTCGGTGTCGGGGTCCAGGCCCAGTTCGCGAGCTATTCGGTTGCGGGCATGGAGGCGGTGGGAGCGCACCGTGGCTTCGGAAATTCCCATGATGCCGGCGGTTTTGGCCGTGCTGCAGTCGAGGACGTAGTGCAGCACCATCACGTCGAACTGCCGTCCGGGCAGGCGGGCGATTGCGGGATAGAGTCCGACGCTGCTCTCCATGGCGGCGAACTCGTCCCGTGCGTCCTCCAGCACCGCGCGGGCGACTCGCTGGAACACGGCCGTCTCCGCCATGGCGGAGTCCCGGCCCTGGGCGATGAGAACGTCGTCGACGGTCTCTTTGAGATGCGCCCAGGCGCTGGCGGCGGGAGAGGCCTCCTCCATCAGCCGCGTCCAGCCCTGCAGGAGGCTGAGGAAGACCGCGTGGACGACCCGTCCGGCGAGCCGCTCCTCACCGAGATGGAGTTCCGCGTATTTGCGGTAGGCCCCATTGAAGCGACCATGGAAGGCCCAGAAGGCCAGAGGGATCCGCTGCGGTGCATGCACGCCTGGGCTCGGCGCCGTCCAGTCGGTCTTCCTGTTCTCGGTCACGCGTCCTCCCCCTCGCCGGTCGGGAGGGGCAGAGACATCTCCATGCGCAGACGGGGCGGGCTGTCGGCGCGTCGGTGATCGGCCAGCGAAGCGGCCCCCACCCGGACGCCCACCGCGAGTCCCCGCCTTGCCAGACGCACCGCATCGGGGGCGAAGACGCGCACAGCGGTGGCTATCACCAGCGCGCCGATGAGCAGATTGGACAAGGTGATTCCTTCCGTTCGTCGGCACTGAGCCCAGCCCCCGTGAGCCCAACTAAGTGGTGTGCCGGAGGACTTCGCTGCCCTCAAGGAACAGCTAAGCGGTCCGGAGTGGCAAACGTGGAGGTCGCCTCGGAGGAATTTCGACCGATCGTGACGGCTGAGCTTCCGAAGACGCCCACCCCACACCCCCTACCGACCGGTAGACACACAGCGAACGTTCAGACACGCACTGCTACCAGGGCTTTTCCGGAATCGCCGACTCACCTACCTTCGGAGCCACGGGAGCGGGCCGCACGTGAGTGATGTACGTCACACACACGCGGGGGGGGGAGGCCGAGGCGTGGGCTCCGCCCCGCGCGGAGGACCACCCGGCGCCACACGGCGCCCACGACCGAGGGAGCCGAAGCTCCACCGACCGCCGAAAGATCACACATGACTCGCCCACGGCAAAGCTCTTCGAGTCGCTCGGCGACCGGCCGAACGCCGTTCGCGGTGACGCAGCTGTCGAGGTCAGCCCGCCGGGCGCAACATCGCTCGGATCATCGCGCTCGCCCCGTACTCCGCCGCGCACTCTCGCCGTTCCCCCTGGGCACGGGCCGGCACCCGGGTGGGGGCGGATGTCGCCGTCGAGCGTGACGGTATTCCAGACGGTATGCCACGGGTGCGGCGCCGCCGGCTCGCCCGTGAGCTGGTCGAGACCCTCTCAGACGGTTCCCCGCGGCCCTGCCCGGCCGCCCGGCGAGGTGAAGGGGCCGTCCTGTACGGGCCCGCCGAGAGCCTCATCGGTGGGCTCTGCGGCAGTTCGGCTCGGCGACGCCGACGCCGGCCTCGAACCGCCCGTCGCGTAGCCGGCAGAGCGCAGTACACCACCGGCCGGTGACTCGCCGCCCTCGCCCGGCGCCGCGTCACAGGTGCTGGACCGGCTCACCGTGCGCGCCACGTGCCGGGACGAGCGGCAGAAGACGCTGCGACGACGTCGGAGGCCGGTGAGATCCTTGGATCAGGAGCCCCTGACGCGATCTGGAAGCCCCAGCGCACCCAACACGTCAGGCGCTGCCTCTCACAGACGACGGTGTAGTGCACATGGATAACTCCGACAGCACAGGTGCAGCCGGCCGCAGCCCGGAGCCGACGGACGAGTGGTGGCATGCGAACCCGTCGATGCTGGAGCGGATCCTCGCCCTGTCACCGGCAGGTATGGCCGTGCTGGACCGGGATCTGCGCTTCGTCTGGGTCAACGAGGCTTTGGAGCGCCTCGGGGGCGTCCCCCGTGACCAGCGGTGGGGCAAGCACCTGCGGGACGTGCTGCCCCTCTTGGATCTCAGGCTGGATGCCGAGGGGATCGAGTCGCGTACGCGGGAGGTGCTCGATACCGGTCAGCCCCTGGTCGATCACCTGCTGCGCGGCGGCACGAAGGCACACCCACATCGGCCGCACGCATACTCGCTGTCCGTTTTCCGGCTCCACGACGGCGCGAACCGGGTGCTGGGCGTGTCCTTCATCGTCCTGGACATCACTGATCGTTGGCGGGCCCGGGAACGGCTCGCTTTGCTGAACGAGGTCGGAGCACAGACCGGCAGCACATTGGACGTCATGCACACCGCGCAGACCCTGGCCGACATCAGCGTGCCGCGGCTGGCCGACTTCGTCGCCGTCGACCTCCTGGAATCGGTGATACGCGGCGACACACCGCGTCCCGGGGCCCACCTCGATCCGCCGCAGCTGCGCCGTGCGGGCCAGCAGTCGATCCACGCAGGCTGTCCCGAGTCGGTCGCGGCGACCGGACAGGCCGTCGACTTCCATCCCCACTCACCCGAAATGCAGTGCATGCAGGACGGGCGCTCCCGTCTGGAAGCCATGCCGGGTGCCTCAACCAGCAGCTGGTTCGCAACAGACCCGGCGCGAACCGCGAAAATCCAGGAGTTCGGCTTCTGCTCCCTGATACTCGTCCCGATCCGCGCCCTCGGTGATGTTCTGGGTGTCGTCAGATTCATCCGCTGGCAGCTGCGCGACCCCTTCGAGCAGGACGACCTGCTCCTCGCGGAAGAGGTCGTGGCTCGCGCGGCGGTGAGCATCGACAACGCCCGCCGCTACACCCGGCAGCACAGCACCGCGCTGGCCCTGCAGCGCAGCCTGCTCCCGCGCAGTCTCACCGGCGGCAGCACTCTCGATGTCGCCTGGCGCTATGTGCCCGCCCATGCCTCCGATGGCGCGGGCGGCGACTGGTGCGACGTGATACCCCTGTCCGGGGCCCGGGTGGCCCTGGTCGTCGGAGACGTCGTGGGCCACGGGATCGACGCCGCAGCCACCATGGGACGGCTTCGCACCACCGTTCGCACCCTGGCGGACATGGACCTGCCCCCGGACGAGTTGCTGGCCCACCTCGACGACCTGGTACTGCGCCTGATCGACGAGGAACAGACCGCCGACCCGTCACTGGCCCCCGCCGCGCTCGGCGCCACCTGCCTGTACGTCGTCTACGACCCGGCCACCCGCACGTGCACCATGTCCCGCGCCGGCCACCCCCCTGCCGCAGTCATCACCCCGGACGGCTCGGTGACCTTCCCCGACCTGCCCGCCGGGCCTCCGCTTGGCCTGGGCGCCCTGCCCTTCGAATCCGCCGAATGCGAAATCGTCGACGGCAGCATCCTCGCCCTGTACACCGACGGCCTGATAGAAACCCGCGACCAGGACATAGACCTGGGCCTTACCCGGCTGCGTACGGCACTGGCCTCCCCCCAGGTGCGGCTCGACGCACTCTGCGGAACCGTCCTGAACGACGTGCTCACCGGCGGTCCCGACGACGACGTCGCACTGCTCCTCGCCCGCACCCACGCCCTTGGCGAGGATCAAGTGGCCACCTGGGAGCTGACCGCCCACCCGTCGGTCGTCGCGGACGCCCGCTCCCTCACAGCCGACCGCCTCACCGCCTGGGGACTGGACAGCCTGATCTTCACCTTCGAGCTGATCGTCAGCGAGCTCGTCACCAACGCCATCCGCTACGGCAACGGACACCTCCGGTTGCGCCTGATCCGGCAGGATGCGCTCATCTGTGAAGTCTCCGACGCCAGCAGCAGCTCACCACGCATGCGCCACGCACGGACCACCGACGAGGACGGCCGCGGCCTTTTCCTCGTAGCGCAGCTGGCCCGCCGCTGGGGTACCCGATACACGGCCGACGGCAAGATCGTCTGGGCAGAGGAACACCTCCCGGCGAACGGCGCTCAGCATCGGGCAACCTGACGTCGTACCGAACACCGATCACCGATCACCGATCACCCGTCACGGGTCACCGGCCACCTACCGCCGTCGCGGGCCGATGCCGGGGCTACCCGCAGATCCACGTCCAGTTCCCTCGCCGGGCTCGGACCGCTGCTCCAGCACCGCCACTCGGTCTGCGGAAAAAGAGCACGCGTACACGTAGCAGATGCCCAGTTTCACGACGGCCACGTCCCGTGCGCCGGGCGGCATCAGGCCGGTGCCAACAGCGCGTCACGTCTCTCGGCCGCCGCGGTGAGCATGTCGAACCGCGCGGCGACCAGCTCGGGAGCGAGCCGGAACGGGCCTTGCGCCGTCGGTGGCTTCGCTCCGTCAACCACCGAGCGCACCATCGGGCCGAGCGACACGAGCGGCATGAGCGACACGAGCGATATGAGCGGCACGCCGACACGCGCCGGCAGAGCCGGCAGAACCGGCAGAACCGGCAACGCCGCGAACTCCTCGTATCGCCCAACGCGTGGTGGGGATTACCCCAGCACCCGGTCGGCCCACGGATGCGGTCCGTACGCCTGGGTGACGGCGTGGACGAGCCAGTGTCGCTGGATTTCGGTGAGCGTGGGCAGGACTGCGTCCAGATCCGCTTCGTCCTTGGGCCGCGGCTCCGCGGCCTTGTAGAAGAGTTGCACCTCCGGTGCAAGGTAGGGGATTCCGTCGGCGGAGATCAGGCCGAGCGTGTCGATCGGACGACGTACTCGCGGATCACGGCGTGACACCCACTCCTGGTCTTGGGCTTCGTCGAGCATGATCTGAATGCGCCAGGGTCCGTCTGGCGCCGGCTGGCACCAGATGTCATGGACGCTCTCAGGAAGCACTTCGCCAGCTGCCCACGGACGCAGGCTCCCCGGTGGATCGGCGGCCCACCACTGCCAGTCCGGCAGAGTCTGTTGCACGGCGAGCTGGTCGCGCCGCAGGAGCAGGATGTCGATGTCGCCGTGATCTCGGATGCGGTGGCCCACCGCGAGTTCGATGGCGAAGCCACCCGCCACCCACCAGGGGCTCTTCAGGTCACAGAACCGGTCGGCAACTTCGGCAAGGGGCGCGGGGTCCCATCTGTTCAAGGGGGTGTGCTCGTAGGTCATGTCGTCCATCCTGTTCCGAAAGCTGCCTCGCTGTGCTGAGGGCCTGCAGGAGTCAGGTGCTCGAACGGAGCGGCCACGCTCTTCTCGACGGCGGCGACCTCGCCGAGCCATCCCTGGTCCTCGCTTCCTTGCTTCCTTGCTGCCTTGCTTCCTTCAGGCGTTCGAGGAGGCTGTCGTGGATCTCCTCAAGCCGGCATCCGGCCGGCGTCGAGCCGGAGTTGAGGACATCAGACACCTACGTGTTCATGGACACAGGGGGTGCCGTAGTCGCGGGTCGCCTGAACTGCGCGTCGATCGGCGCGCTCCAGGCCGGACGCGAGCGCACCTGCAGCGTCCCCCAGATGTACCCGGCGCAGCTCTCCGCGGGGCCGCTGCGTGGTGATCTGGACGGCCGGCCGTCCCCGGCAGAGGGACAGCGGGCACCGCCCGGCGACGGGGCAGAGGGACGAGTCGCCCGCGCAGATCTGCTGCACAGCTGGGATGAGTGCGGCCAGCCTTGTCCGGCACCGGAGTTCGCGTAGGCCGGCGCCCGAGGACCATCAATGTGGCGCCGACCGGCTACGGGCCTCCGATCACGGAGATGTGCTGGATGGAGAAGGCTGCTGTGTAGCCCGCGCCGCCTTCCGCGCTCGCCCACGCGACCGAGGCCAGAGCACTGTACGGGGCGATATGACGGTAAGGCAGGCCCACAATGCCGGCCAGGTGCGGGGCAAGGGTCCGCATCACCGGCACAAAACGAAAGATCAGGAGGGTTTGGCCGGCGCGCTTGTTCATGAGGTTCTCGGCTCGCTGCCACGCCGAGGCAGGAATGCGGCGGCCGAGCTTCCCGGTGCGTAGGCGATTACCCAGCAGGTGACCGGTTCGATGGCCAAGCGCGTCCCCGATCACGACAGCGCCGGCGGCGACTGCGATGACCGAGGGCAGATTCATGCTGCCGGTACGGGCCAAGGCTCCCGCGGTGAGCATGAGAGGGAGAGTGGGGATGATGGCGCCCACCAGCAAAATGGATTCCGCAATGATTGCCGTGGCCAGCACCGTGTAGGCGGTGGCAGGCGGAATCTGACTGAGCAGACCGGCGAAGGTATTCATCGCGATATGGGCGGCTGGACGGTCAACACACCGGAGGGATTGACAGCATCGATGGGTCGGCGCAGTTGCCACACCTTCGCGGGTGGCAGATTTCCCCACACGGTCCAACAGCCGGTCGCGTACTGGTGGTGATACCGGTTCAACAGTTCTTTGACGCCCTGTTGACGGCGGGCCTCCGGACGGGAGGTCAGAAAGGCGCGGACCCAGCGACTGCCACGATAGGAAAAATAGGTGAGAGTTCCCCCGGGGCGTAGCAAATGGAAGTAGTGACCCATGATGTCCTCGACCTGCCGGGGGGAGAAGTTGGTGAACGGCAGGCCAGAGACGATCACGTCGTAGCGGCGGTCGGTGGTGAGCTGTTCGACACATACGTTATGGACACGCACTTGCTCCTGCCTCTCCGGCAGGTTCGGGTGGCCGCGAACCAGGCGTCGCAGGTGTGCGGCAAAATGGGCGTTAGCTTCTACGATGTCTAAGCGACTTCCCCGGGACATCCGGGGAATCAGGACTCGTGTGACCGAACCGGTCCCCGCTCCCACTTCCAGGACGTTCGAGATCCGAGGCGCTTGTTTCAGCAACGGGTCGGCCAGCAGGTTGGCCAGCGACTTACTACTGGGGGCGATGGAACCGACCGTGCGATGATTCCGTACCGATTCAGCCAAGAAGGTCCATCCTTCGGTCGCACGCTGAGACCGGGCACGGCTGTGAGGGGCGTTTTCATTCATTAGCAAAAGAACTACCTGAGAGGAAGTAGAGCGGCCGTGTGCATCAAACCGCCAATGGTGGTCAAGGAGATCGGGTCTTGAAGCCAGGGGGAATCTTGATCGGCGAAATCTTTCGTCTTCACCTGGCCTTCAGGAGGCGGGTCTTGGTGCATGCTCAGTCGGGAATTGGAAGGCGGAGGGTAGGCAACGGCCGACTACGAGCTCCCGCAACACCGGCCGTGGTTCCGTGTCGTGGTCAGTGCAACCAGGGCGCGAGGACGTAGAGGTCGGCCATGGCGCCGGCGGTGTTCTCGCGGTGGGTTGAGGGGGTTCCGAGGAAGCGCTCGACACCCGGAACGGCTGCCGTGGGGGGCATGCGAACTCCTGGAAATTGGCGGGGGATTCGACGTCCCCATCCTCGAATGCACTGGTGAGTCCCGTCCTCCCCCGCAAGGACCCAAAGTCGGCCTGTCCTGAAGTGCCACCACTGGCCCCGGCGTCATCCTCTGGACGGACGGCCGCCCGCCCTGGGACCTACGGGTTCCTTTGGATCAGCTGGTCGTCGGTCTGGGTGTGCCGTTGGCCGATGCGCAGTGGGCGCGGATCGAGCCGCTGCTTCCTCACCGGGTGCCGAAGCGGGATGGCCGCCGGTAGCGGGAGCAGCGCGAGGTCATCGCTGCGATCGCCTGGAAGTCCGGACCGACCGCAGCGCGTCCATCCGCCGGGGACGTACGGCAACTGACGGGGCGTTCATCACCGGCGGCGCGTATGGCCCGTCGACGGACGTGGGAGCGCCGCCCCGCCCTCGCCGGCCTGATGGCCCGCGTGTGCGTCCCCAAATGATCCGGGGCTGTGGGGTGGGGTAGCTCGGCCGAAGTTGTGGGACGTCGACGACGAGCTGTGGGCGATGCCCGCTGCGCCGAGGAGGACAACCGCACCACTGCCCCCGAGCCGGAGGGTGCCCAGGAAGGGCCGTACCGGCTCACCCCGCACTGTGTGATCGGAGCCGGTGGAAGGTAAATGCGTCGACAGCGCCCCTCGGCACCCGGCAAAGTGGCCGCCCGTGACGAGCAGTGAGCTGTGGACCCGTGCGACCGCCGACCGCTACGACGCCGAGGAGACCGAAACGTCCTCGGCTGCCGTTCTCGGACCGACTCTCGCCTTCCTCGCCGAGCTCGCCGGAGATGGCCGGGCACTGGAGTTCGCCATCGGGACCGGACGAGTGGGCGTCCCGCTCCGGGAACGCGGCGTGCCGGTAGTGGGCATCGAACTGTCCGAGCACATGGCAGCGGTGCTACGGCGCAAGATCGACGAGGGCGCGCTTCCGGTAGCCATCGGGGACATGGCCACCACCGTCGTCCCCGGCGGGTTCACCCTGGTCTATCTCGTCTACAACACCATCACAAACCTGCTCACGCAGGACGAGCAGGTCGAGTGCTTCCGCAACGCCGCACGTCATCTGGAGCCCGGCGGCCGATTCGTCATCGAGCTGGGCGTGCCACCGCTGCGGTTCCTTCCGCCCGGCCAGGTCGCGGTGCCGTTCGACGTCTCCGAGCAGCATCTCGGCTTCGACACCTTCGACCTGGCCGAGCAGATTCTCGTCTCGCACCACTTCACCCGCGACGGCGACGACGGCCGCTACCGTCGCAGCAACTCCCGGCACCGGTATGCCTGGCCGGCAGAGCTCGACCTGATGGCACGGATCGCTGGGCTCGAGCTGGAACGTCGCGTCGCGGACTGGGACGGGGCGCCGTTCACCCAGGACTCCGCGAAGCACATCTCCGTGTGGCGCAAGCCGACCTGAACTCGGCCACCGGGCTGGCAAGGTGAGCCGTGCCCGTCCTGAAACTCCTGTCGGGAGTTCAGACGCAGCAGGTCATGCCCGAGCCGAAGCTTCCTGCGGCAGCTGTTCCCGGGCGATCCCGGTGTGCAGGACCAACAGGAGGCCGTGGAGCACCAGCCGGTCCGGATGCCGATTTCGCCCGGGATGCCGGGGCCGACGCTTCACCTTCGGTAGCAGCCGCTCGATCACCGCCCACCGCTCGTCGTCGAGTTCCCACAGCTTCGGCCGAGCCACCGCACACCCCCGGGTCATCCGTTGCGGAGTGGTCCAACCACCTTGAAGATCATTTCGCTAGGGGTCCCAAGAGAAGACCGCGAGCGTCTACCTGGCCCGACTCCCCCTCGCAGGCATCTTTGACTGGTCTGCTCAATGATCCACACGAGCCTGCCCAGCTCGGCGGTGTGGCGCGCTGGGCCCACTTCGGTGCCCAGGTCCCGCTGTCCGGGCGGCCGGGGTATGCGGAAGTGAGGTGGTGGCGCAGTGCGGTGAGGGCGGGATGCGGGTTGTCGGTGCGCCAGATCAGTGAGTGCGGGTAGACCGGTGTCGGGTCGTGCAGGGGAATGAGCCGCAAGTCGTGGCCGGCAGGCCAGACCAGCGGAGTCCGCTCACTGACGAAGGTGGCCAGCGTCGAGGAGTCCGCGATCGTGTCGAGGAGGTGCTCGATGCCGAAGTTGGGGCCGATCGAGTCGATGGTGAGACCGAACGTGGCGGCGAGCTCGTCATAGTAGGCGGCCCACTCGGTGCCGGGCATGTTGCCGGGCATCCAGATCCGGCGCCCGGCGAGCTGGGCGGGCGCGATAGCCCGGGCGGCGGCGAACTCGTGAGCCGGTCCGGCGAACAGGAGCAGCGGTTCGTCGAAGACCGGGGTGGCCTCGATTCCGTCAGGGAGCTGCCGGCCCGGCATGGTCACGGCGCGGAAGGTCGCGTCGATCATCCCGTCCCGGACGGCGGCGATGGCCGTGTCGGAGTCGAACAGGGTCACGATATCGAGATCGGTCTCGGGATACGCACGGTGGAAGTCGCGCAGCAGACCCGCCACCGAGACCCGGCGGCCGATCACGTCGACGCGCAACGCCCGGCGCCCTGGCCGCACGGAAGCGGCTGCCCGTTCCTCGGCCTGGAGGAGAGTCCGGGCGTAAGGCAGGAACGCCTGCCCGTCGATGGACAGCCGGGCTCCACGGGCCGTACGGCTGAACAGCTGCACACCGAGGTCCTTTTCCAGCACGGCGATGCGCTTGGAGACGGCCTGCGGGGTGATCGACAAGGTAGCGGCGGCTTCTTGGAATTGTCCCGCGTCCACGGCGGTGACGAAGGTGCGCACAGCGATGAGGTCCACGCCGATCATTCTAGGCAGACAACCAATCGTTGAGTCCGGTCGGTGAAGTAGTTGTTTGATTCCGCCACTCCTCGCTCGCTTTGATGTCTCTGATCAACGTGTGGTTTCGCAAACGCCGCAACGGGAGGCGTGCTGCCCGGTAGCCGGATGGCTGCCGGGCCTGCACTTCAAGGGATCGGACTGATCGCGCGCACGGGCGGTTCGCCCCCTTGGCCGCCCCGCCGGCGCGACCACACCACGACGGGTCGAGCCATCCCACCATCTGCCGATGCGTGCGGTCGGCCACCGACAAGGCCACCATCGCGTCTCGGGCCGGGATGGGGCTCCCTACTCACCCCGGAGGCGACCCACACGTGCCGGATTCCTTCGTCCACCTGCACAATCACACCGAATACTCCATGCTGGACGGCGCACAGAAGGTGAAGCCGATGTTCACCGAGGTGGCCCGGCAGGGGATGCCCGCCATCGCCATGAGCGACCACGGCAACATGTTCGGCGCCTACGAGTTCGCGCAGGTCGCGAAGGGCTTCGAGGGGATCAGGCCGATCATCGGCATCGAGGCATACGTGGCGCCTTCCTCTCGTTTCGTCCGGAAGCAGGAGTTCTGGGGGCCGGGAGGCCGTCGCGCCACGAGCACGGACGGTGAGGGGTCGAAGGATGTCTCCGGTGGCGGCCGCTTCACTCACATGACCATGTGGGCGCGGAACGCCCAGGGCCTGCGGAACCTGCTCTGGCTCAGTACGCAGGCCAGCTATGAGGGTCAGTTCCCTGCCGGAAAGCCGCGCATGGACCGGGAGTTGATCGCGCAGCGGCCGGACGGAGTCATCGCCACCACCGGCTGCCCCTCCGGCGAGGTCCAGACCCGTCTGCGGCTGAACCAGTATGACGAGGCGAAGGCTGCGGCCGCGGCCTACCAGGAGATCTTCGGCCGCGAGAACTATTTCCTGGAACTGATGGACCACGGCCTGGACATCGAACGTGAGGTCCGTGCGGGCCTGCTGCGTCTGGCCGAGGAACTGCACATCCCCCTCCTGGCCACCAATGACGCGCACTACGTCACCGCGGACCAGGCCGACGCCCACGACAGCCTGCTGTGCATCGGTGTCGGCAAGAACAAGGACGACCCGGGCCGCTTCCGTTTCCACGGCTCCGGCTACTATCTCAAGAGCGCCGCCGAGATGCGCAGCCTGTTCTCGGAGCTTCCGGAGGCCTGCGACAACACCCTGCTGATCGCCGAGCGCATCGAGTCCTATGACGAGGTCTTCGACTACGTCGACGAGATGCCGCAGTTCCCGGACGTCCCGGAAGGCGAAACGCAGGAGTCGTGGCTGCGCAAGGAAACCCTCGAGGGTCTGGTGATGCGCTATGGGAACCCGGTCCCCCGGCACATCGTGGACCGCTTCGAGACCGAGATGTCGGTCATCGGCCCCATGGGCTTCAGCTCCTACTTCCTCGTTGTGGCGGACATCTGCCGCCATGCCCGGGAGAACAAGATCCCGCTCGGCCCCGGCCGGGGTTCGGCCACCGGCTCCCTCGTCGCCTACGCCACCCGCATCACGGAGCTGTGCCCCCTGGAGCACGGCCTGCTGTTCGAACGGTTCCTCAACCCCGAGCGCATCAACCCGCCCGACGTGGACCTCGATTTCGACGACCGCCAGCGCGACCGGATGGTCCGCTACGTCACCGAGAAGTACGGCGAGGAGTACACCGCCATGGTGAACACGTTCGGCAAGATCAAGGCCAAGAACGCGATCAAGGACTCCTCGCGCATCCTCGGCTACCCCTATGCGCATGGCGAGCGGATCACCAAGGCACTCCCGCCGGACCAGAACGGCAAGTCCGCCCCGCTGGCTGCCGTCTTCGACCCGTCCCACGAGCGGTACGGCGAGGCCGGCGAGATCCGGCAGATGTACGACAACGAGCAGGAGGTGAAGCGGGTCATCGATACCGCCCGCGGGGTGGAGGGCCTCACCCGTGGCACCGGCGTGCACGCCGCGGCGGTCATCCTTTCCAAGACGAAGCTCACCGACCGCATCCCGCTGCACATGCGTGCCTCGGACGGCGTGAAGATCACCGGCTTCGACTACCCGTCCTGCGAAGACATGGGTCTGATCAAGATGGACTTCCTGGGGCTGCGGAACCTGGGTGTCATCGACCAGGCGATCGAGAACATCCGCGAGAACCGGGGCGTCAGCCTGGCCACCGTAGATCCCCTGGACGGCGACCCGTCCACCCTCGTGATCCCTCTGGACGACACCAAGACGTACCGGCTGCTGGCCGACGGCAACACGTTCGGTGTCTTCCAACTCGACGGTGGCGGTATGCGCGTGCTGCTGAAGCAGATGGAACCCACCCGGTTCGAGGACATCGCGGCGGTCAACGCTCTCTACCGGCCGGGCCCCATGGCGGCCAACGCGCACACCCACTACGCGCACCGGAAGACCGGCCGCCAGGAGATCACCCCGATCCACCCCGAGCTGCGCGGCGCCCTGGAGCCGATCCTCGGCAACACCTTCCATCTGCTCGTCTACCAGGAGCAGATCATGGCCATCGCCCGGGAACTGGCCGGGTACACCCTCGGCGGCGCCGACCTGCTGCGCCGCGCGATGGGCAAGAAGAAACCGGAGGTACTGGCCGCGGAGTGGGACAAGTTCCACGACGGCATGCGGGGCAACGGGTACAGCGAGGAAGCCATCACGGCCCTGTGGGACGTCATGCTGCCGTTCTCCGGCTACGCCTTCAACAAGTCCCACACCGCCGGCTACGGACTCGTCTCGTACTGGACCGCCTACCTCAAGGCCAACTACCCGGCCGAGTACATGGCCGCCCTGCTCACCTCGGTCGGCGATGACAAGGACAAGGCCGCGATCTACCTCGCCGACGCCCGCAAGAACGGCGTCCGGGTCCTCCAGCCCGACGTGAACGAGTCCGTCGCCGAGTTCACCGCCGTCGGTGACGACGTACGGTTCGGGCTGCGGTCCGTGCGCAACGTCGGCGACCACGTCATCGAGGCCATCGTCGAGGCCCGCCGCCGGAAAGGGAAATTCACTTCGTTCTCCGACTTCCTCGACAAGGCCGATCTGCCCGCACTCAACAAACGAGCTGTGGAGTCCCTGATCAAGGCCGGCACCTTCGACTCCCTGGAGCATTCCCGCAAGGGCCTCACCGCCATCCACGAGGACGCCATCGACGCGATCATCCCCGTGAAAAAAGCGGCAAGCTTCGGACAGGACGATCTCTTCGCCGGTCTGGGGAGCGGTGAAGGAAGCGGCGCACCGGCCTTCGGCCTCGACTTCCCCGTCGACGACACAGAGTGGCCCCGCAGACAGCTCCTGGCTACCGAACGCGAGATGCTCGGCCTCTACGTCTCCGCCCACCCCCTGGACGGCGCCGAGCACATCCTCTCCGGCGCCCGGGACTGCTCCATCGCCGAACTTCTCGCCTCCGGCCGCACCACCGGGGAGGTGCGGCTCTCGGGGCTGATCACCGGCATCCAGCTCAAGGTGACCAAACAGGGCAACGCCTGGGCCATCGTGCACCTCGCGGACCGTGATGCCGGCATCGAGGTGCTCTTCTTCCCCGCCGCCTACCAGCTCGTACAGCACGCGCTGGCCGAAGACAACGTCATCTCCGTCCAGGGCAAGTTGGAGGACCGGGACGGAACCGTGAACGTCTTCGGCAGAGAACTCGCGGTACTGGACGTGTCCTCTGCCGAGCGCGGCGGGAAACCCCCCGTGCGGCTTGCCCTCCCCGCCCACCGGATCACCGAACAGTCCGTCAGGGAACTGCAGCGCATCCTTGCGGACCACCCGGGCGACAGCCCGGTCCACCTCAGCGTCCGCGGCGCACTCAAGACGACCGTGTACGCCCTGCAGGCCACGGTGGACCCCACGACCATCGCATCCGAGGTGAAGGGCACGTTCGGAGCTGACGCGTGGGCGGGCCTGGGCGTCTGATGCCGGGGCCGGTCCCCGGCATCAGACGCCCAGGCCCTGGCCCCTTTCTCCCTCCCCATTCACCTTTCCCCCTCCCCTTTCCCCCTCCCCATTCCCCTTGCCGATTCGCGGCTGCACCCGACTGCCTGTCGACGAGGAAGTGCACCGTCTCCACGGCCGGTGCTCCTCAGCCCTCGTCTGCGTCGTCCGCCGGGCGGGGAAGCAGCGGGAACAGCCGGGTGATGAGGGCGACCGGCCGGGCGTCCTCGGGCCGGGCCAGAGGTCGGTGGTCGCGGTCCCGATAGGGGGCAAGTGCCCCTCGGATCACGGCTGCCATCCGGCGCATCTCCTCGGGTGTCAGATAAGCGACGGCGCTGAACGCTTCGTCACGGCGCCACTCGGCCGGCGCCTCCTCTCGTTGGTCGAGCCAGTGCTGCCAGCTCTCGTCCTCCAGACCGCGGGCGAGGTCGCCGAAATCGTCCGTGGACGGATCGGACGCGGCAGCGGGCCGACGCAGCCGCCACGGACGTGCGCGGCCTCCCCTATGAGGGGCTTCTTCGATGTGTCCGTGGCGGGCGAGCTGCCGCAGGTGGAAGGAGCAGAGCCCGGAGCTATAGCCCAGGCGGGCGGCCGCTTCGGTCGCCGTGACGGCGCCGACCTCGGCAAGGAGGTCGAGCAGGGCTGTACGGACCTCGTGTTCGCGCAGTCCCGTGCCGGCCGTGGGGGGCTGGTCGGCCGGGCGGTCGACGTCATCTTCAGTCACTTTGCAAAGTCTGCTACTTTGCAAAGGACTTTGCAACTGGCTGTGCTCCGCCAGGACTTCGGGCCGCCGATGCGGCCTTGGCCCCGCACGAAGGAAGAACCACGATGCCCATTCCTCACGATCAACCTCGCGCCACCGACCGGCGAGTCCGTGTTCAGGGCGAGCCGGTCGACTCCTGGCCGGCTCTGCCTCCGGAAGCCGAGCGGGGCTCGGTACGCCGGATCACGGTGGTGGGCGAGGAAATCCTCAACCGTCCATGCCGTGAGGTGACCGAGTTCGGTACCGCCGAGCTGTCGGCGCTGGTCGACGACATGTTCCTGACCATGTGGGTGGCCGATGGTGCCGGCCTGGCTGCCAATCAGGTCGGTGTCGACCTGAGGCTGTTCGTGTACGACTGCCCGGACGACTACGGCATCCGGCATGTCGGCCACCTCGTCAACCCCGTTCTCGACCAGCCCGACGCGGGCCACCGCCGGCTCATCGACGACTTCGAAGGGTGCCTGTCGGTGCCGGGTGCTGCCATGGCGGTCCCACGGACCGATCGTGCCGTCGTGCGTGGCTTCGACAAGGACGGCGCTCCCCTCGTGATCGAGGGAACGGGCTATTTCGCCCGGTGCCTGCAGCACGAGACCGATCACCTCCTCGGGCACACCTATCTCGACCGACTCTCCAAACGGGACCGCCGCGACGCACTACGGCAGATGGACGACCGCTGCGCGGACGTCCTCGCCCAACGCCAGGTCAAAGCCGCCGGCCTGGGCCGGTGAGCCGACGGACAGCCGGGCGCAACCGCCGTCACCAAGGTGGCTGAGCGACCGGACCGGCGTCACCACGGCGATTCGTCTTCGCGGCCGGGCTCCGGGAGGCGGTGCACGAGCTCCGCGAGCTCCTTGCGGAGGGCCCGCGCACCAGAGCCGTCCGAGGCAATCCCGGTTCCAGGGCACTGAAACCCTCCTGAAACCGCGCTGAATGCGCCCCGCCGCAACCTGTGCCGCATGACGACAACAACAACGGCCTCGCGCCCACTCGCCATCGCGGCCAAAGGGCTGCGCAAGGCCTACGGGGACAAGACGGTCCTCGACGGCATCGACCTGGCGGTGCCGGCCGGCACCATCTTCTCCCTGCTCGGTCCGAACGGCGCCGGCAAGACCACCGCCGTCAAGATCCTCTCCGCCCTCGTCATCGCGGAAGCCGGCGGCCTGCACGTCGGCGGCCACGACCTGGCCGGCGACCCGCAGGCCGTGCGGGCCGCGATCGGCGTCACCGGGCAGTTCTCCGCCGTCGACGGCCTGATCACCGGCGAGGAGAACATGCTCCTCATGGCGGACCTGCACCATCTCTCCCGCCGCGAGGGCCGCCGCACCGCCGCCGAACTGCTGGAGCGCTTCGACCTCACCGAGGCCGCGAAGAAGCCGGCCTCCACCTACTCCGGCGGTATGAAGCGCCGTCTGGACCTTGCCATGACGCTGGTCGGCAACCCGCGGATCATCTTCCTCGACGAGCCCACCACCGGCCTCGACCCGCGCAGCCGCCACACCATGTGGGGGATCATCCGCGAGCTGGTCTCCGGCGGCGTCACCGTCTTCCTCACCACCCAGTACCTGGCGGAGGCCGACGAACTCGCCGACCGCATCGCGGTGCTGAGCGACGGCAAGATCGCTGCCGAGGGGAGCGCCGATGAGCTGAAGCGGCTCGTCCCCGGCGGACACGTCCGGCTCCGCTTCACCGACCCGACCACCTACCGGACCGCCGCCATCACGCTCCGCGAGGCGACCCGGGACGACGAATCCCTCGCACTGCAGATCCCCGGCCACGGCAGCCAGCGCGAGCTGCGCGCCCTCCTCGACCGGCTGGACTCGGCCGGTATAGAGGCGGACGAGCTGACCGTGCACACCCCCGACCTCGACGACGTGTTCTTCGCCCTGACCAGCGGCCCCGGCCTCCCCAACCAGCCCGAGGAGGCTGTCCGATGAGCTCCCTCGCCCTCGCCGTACGCGACTCGTCCACGATGCTGCGCCGCAACCTCCTGCACGCACGGCGCTACCCGTCGCTCACCCTGAACATCCTGCTGATGCCGATCGTCCTGCTGCTGCTTTTCGTCTACGTCTTCGGCGACGTGATGAGCGCGGGCATCGGTGGCGGCGGCGCCGACCGCTCCGAGTACCTCGCTTATCTCGTCCCGGGCATCCTGCTGATGACGATCGGCGCCACCCCGGCCGGCACCGCGGTCTCCGTCTCCATGGACATGACCGAGGGCATCATCGCCCGCTTCCGTACGATGGCGATCCACCGTGGTTCGGTGCTCATCGGGCACGTCGTCGGAAGCGTGCTGCAGGCGCTCATCAGCGTGGTCCTCGTCGGTGCCGTCGCCGTGGCCATCGGCTTCCGGTCCACGAACGCCACCGCCCTGGACTGGCTGGCGGCGTTCGGGCTGCTCGCGCTGGTCGCCGTGGCGTTCACCTGGATCGCCGTCGGCACGGGCCTGGCCAGCCCGAACGCCGAGGCGGCCAGCAACAACGCGCTGCCGCTGATCATCCTCCCGCTCATCTCCAGCGCCTTCGTCCCTATCGACGCGATGCCGGGCTGGTTCCAGCCGATCGCCGCATACCAGCCGTTCACCCCCGCCATCGAGACCCTGCGCGGCCTGCTGCTCGGCACCGAGATCGGCAACAACGGGTGGATCACGGTCGTCTGGTGCCTGGGTCTGGCCGCCCTCGGGTACCACTGGTCGAAGTCGCTGTTCCACCGCGACCCGAAATGAGCGTGCGGGCTGCCTCCCGCAGCTCGTCCCGCCCCAGGGCGGCGTACGCCGACACCGCGTCGGCGTACGCCGCCCGGCCGGCATCCTCGGCCGCCTGCCGGGCGCGGGCCGCCGACATCGTCGGCTGGAACTCGCGCAGCACCCGCAGCCGTTCGGCCAGCGCGATCATCCGCAGGGCACCGGAGTCGCCGGACGCGAGCCCCGCCATGCCGAGCGCGTGCAGCACCGTCCCCAACACAGGAAGCTCCACGGGCGAGCGGGACGGACCGGAGAGCAGCGTCCGCATCCGCTGCCGCAACTGAACGACCAGCTCCGCGACGGGTTCAAGACGGCCGGCGTGCGCGTGCGCCGTCACCGCCGCCGCCTGGATCTGCAGCGCCCACGGGTCGAGCCAGGGGTCGCCGCTGTGTAGCGCGCCGGCCTCGGACATCCGCTCCACGGCGCTGCGCCACAGCCCGAGCCCCACCTCCGCCAGCCCGCGGGCGAGCGCGATCTCGGCCCGCGCGCCGAGATCGGGGCTGTAGAAGGCATCCTGCTGTGGGGTGTTGTCCCCCTCGGCCTGCCGCAGCCAGTGCTCGGCCTCGTCGGAGTCGCCGCGCTGCAGGCAGGCGAGGGCGAGGGCCGAGCGGATGCCGATGTAGTCGTGCTCGTCGCCGAGCCGCGGCAGCGCCTGGAGCGCCTCCTTGAGGTGTCGGTACGCGGCCTCGCCCTGCCCCGTCCGCAAGCACAGCTCGCTCAGCCGGGAATGCCCCAGGAGCTGCAGGGCCGGGTTGTCGACCGGAGCCAGTGCGGCGGTCATCCGGCGGGCCGAGGCGAGCACGCGGTCGAGATCGTGCTCGTACTCCCATATGTAGGTGGCGACACACTCGGCGATGCCGGCGACCAGCGGCTGCCCGCTGCCGCAGAGCTGGTGCAGCACTTCGTAGTCGGGAGGCAGCATCTCGGGGACCGCGCTCAGCACGGCCGCGGTGGCGCGCAGCAGCGTGTCCGGCGGCGCCGGAGGCAGCCGCCGGAGGGTGACGAGCTGGCGGGTGACGCCGGCGTGCGGGCCGTAGTCCATGAACCGGCTCGCCATGCACAACACCGCGGCGGCACGGGCGACTTCGACGTACTCGGGCTCGGGTCGGTAGTGCGACAGCGGCGGGCCGGCGTCCGCGGCGAGGGCGACGAGGCGGGGGTAGTGGGAGTCGGTGGACCACAGCGCGGCGAGGACGGCAGTGAGGGCGGCGATGGCGGGGCCATCGGTACGGGCCAGGGCGTACCGCAGGGCCGACACGAGGTTGTCCTGCTCGGCCCTGATCCGCTCCCGGGCGGTCCGCGGTTCCGGGCCGAAAACCCAGTCGTAATAGGCGACTCCGAAGTACCGCGCCCAGGCGAGGAACCGGCCGACGGCCTCCTCTTCCCCGTCCGCCTCCGCGCGCCGGGCCGCGCTGAACTCCCGTACGGTCTCCAGCATCCGGAACCGCACGCCGACCGGAGTGTCGGCGACCGTGAGCAGCGACTGGCCGGCCAACTGCTCCAGCAGAATCAGCGCCTCCTCGCCCAGCACCTGTTCCGCCGCTTCGCCCGAGAAGCCGCCGGGGAAGACGGACAGCGTGCGCAGCGCCGCCCGGGCGTCCTTGGTGAGCAGGTTCCAGCTCCACTCCACGACCGCGTGCAGCGTGCGGTGGCGCTCCGGCGCATCCCGCGCCCCGCCGCGCAGCAGCGCGAACCGGTCGCCGAGGCGCCGGGCGATCTCCGGCACCGACAGCACCCGCACCCGCGCCGCGGCCAGCTCCACGGCGAGCGGCAGCCCGTCGAGGTGGCGGCACAGCCCGGCGACCGCGTCCGGCGGCAGCTCCACGCCGGGCCGGGCGGCCCGGGCCCGCTGCGCGAAGAGCTCGACCGAGGTGTCGGGACCGAGCTCCGGCAGCGCGTACACCGCCTCCGAGGTGAGACCCAGCGGGGCCCTGCTGGTGGCGAGCACCCGCAGGTCCTTCGAGGACGAGACCAGGGCCTGTACGAGGGCGGCGGCGCCCCGGATGACCTGCTCGCAGTTGTCCAGCACCAGCAGAGCGGGCCCGGAGCCGAGCGCGCCGAGGATGCCGGTCACCGGGTCGGCCGGGGCATGCCCGTTCACGACGCCGTGCCGTCCCTCGCCCGCGCCGAGCGCGGAGGCCACCTCCGGGGCCACGTCCTCGTCCGCGGTGACCCCGGCGAGCGGCACGAAATACACCACGCGCTGCTCGGCCCGGCGGCTGACCGCGTGCGCGAGCCGGGTCTTGCCGAGGCCGCCGGGGCCGACGACGGTGACCGCGCGGGAGGCGCGCAGCAGCCGCGCCACCGCCGCCATGTCCTCGTCCCGTCCCAGCAGCGGGTTCGGCTCGTGCGGCACGCCGTGTCTGACCACCGGTGCCTCGCCGCGCAGCAGCTCCTGCTGTACGGCCTTGAGCCCGGCGCCCGGCTCCGTGCCGAGCTCGTCGCGCAGCTCGCGGCGGTACGCCTCGTACCGCGTCAGCGCGGCGGACGGGCCCGCCGTCGCCGCCTCGCCGCGCAGCAGCCCGGCGAGCACCTCCTCGTCGCGCGGATGCTCCGAGGCCGCAATGGCCAGCGGGCCGGCCGCCTCCGTGTGCCGCCCCAGCCGGGCGAGCGCGAGCGCCTGCGCGCGTACGAGCGTGCCGCGGACGGGGACACGCTCGGCGCGCAACGCGGCTACGGGGTCGCCGGTGCCGGCGTCCCCGTCAGCGGTCCCCTCCCACAGCGCGAGCCCGGCCTCGGCCGCCACCAGCGATCCCGCGTGGTCACCGGCCCTGGCCCGGCCCGTACTCGCGGCGGCGTGCAGGAACAGGGCGGAGCTGTCGACCTGATCCTCGGCGAGGGTGAGCCGGTATCCACTCGGCGTGCTGACGAGGACGCCGGCGCCCAGCCGTGCCCGCGCCCTGGACACCAGGACCTGCACCGCCTTTCCCGGCCGCTCCGGCAATGCGTCCGGCCACAGCCCTTCCACCAGCCGTTCGGTGCTGCAGCCCGTGCGCAAGTCGCCCGCGAGCAGCGCGAGGAGGCCACGGAGCCGGGGCGCGGTGACCTCCTCTCCCCGATAGGCGACACGGGGCAGCAGGGTCAGGTCGATGGTCACCCGTGCAGATTAGCCAAAGCGCCTGCGCCCGGGCTCCCGCCGCGGGCCGGACTCCGGTTACGGGCCGAACTGTCGATGCGGGCCGAACTCCCGCCGTATGGAAGGCCCTTGCCCGCCGCAACGTCGGGTACTCGAACCCGCCGAGGTGTGTCGTCCCGCCCACTCCGGGTCGGTCATCGCGGGCGGGGGTGTGAGGGTCTGGAGGGATCTCAGCCGACGAACGCGCGAAGGAATTCCTCAGGATCGGGCGACAGGTCGATCGGTTCCATCGTCGCGTCATACTCGGTCCACCAGACGGCGGGGGCATCCGGTGCAACCTCCCGTAGCAGCCGGTGCACGATCCGTGCGGGTGCGGCGAGGGGATCCTGGTCGGGGAAGCGCAGGACCTGGTATGCGGTGTTCCAGTCGAAGGGCAGTGTCCGGTCATCGACGTGGATGTCCATTTCGAGGACGCCGTTGCGCATGCCTCCGATGGTGCTGCCGGGCCACAACCGGGTTACGGCGTCGGTCAGTTGATCGGTGGAGAACGGCCAGAAGGCACCGTTCGGCTGGTCGGCGCTGACGAAAAAGCTGGATCCCATCATGTGTCCTTCCAGGATGATTCAAGCCCGTTCGGCTACTTGACGTTACGGGGCCCGCCGGGACGCCCTTCGCCGGGCTGATGGCGTCATAGGTGGCGGTCGCCTCGGCTGGACTTACCTGCGCACCTCCGGTACGCGATCCCCCATACCCCCGAGAGCGCCGCGGGCGGCTTCGCCTACCACCCCGAAGGCGGCGCACTACTCAAAATCGCCGGTAGCAGCGATAGTGCGGTCAACAAGGTGGAATGCACCACCAACACCGTAGTCCGACAGAGGGGTTGCACTGGCATGAAACCGCCCAGATCAGCGGTCTTATCCACAGCGTTCAGCATGCTCATCGCCACGCTCGGTATCACTCTGGGACTCGCCGCCCAGACCGGTATCGCGCAGGCCGCCGACAACTGCTCCGGCCTGTCCTGCCTGACGTTCACGTCGGTCAACGGCGGACGGAACCTGGATGTGCAGAACGGCAACACCGGAGACGGCGTCTTCATCGTCACCAACTCCGCGCCCGGGTATCACCAGAAGTGGGACGCCCGCCTTCAGGGATCCGACTCGTCGTTCACCCTCGTCAACGACGACACCGGCAAATGCATCGAGGCCGGGCTCCCGCTCAAGCAGCAGCCCTGCTCCGGCTCATCCGCGCAGCGCTGGTACTTCCAGCCCGTCAACGGCACCTCGGACACATTCATGATCCGTAGCGCCGGGGACAACAAGTGCCTCGACGTGGTCCGCGCCGCGCAGTACGACGATGCCTGGACGCAGACCTATGGCTGCAACGGCACCAAGGCCCAGCAGTGGAAGATCCCGAGCAGCGCAGGCGACGCGGCGCTCAAGGCCGCCGTCGACTACGCGTCGAAGCGCTGCCAGAAGGACAGCTCCACCTGTTCGTGGACCAAGGGCTCCCAGGCACCGGCCGAGCCGCTCCCGAAGAAGTGCGTCTCCCCCGTCTGGTACAACGGCACCGAGGCACCGGTGCCGTGGACGTTCTCGCTGAACACCTCCACCGGCTGGTCGAGCCAGCTCGGCGTGACCTTCACCTCGGGCCTCGGGACCGGTGCTGCGAGCCCTGTACAGACCAGCGTCAGCCTCACCATTTCCGGACAGGTCACCTACGACGTGCGTGAGGATCTCGGCAACAGCCTGACGATCACCGTTCCGTCGCACCAGTACGGGTGGGTGGCACTGTCGGAGCTGGCGACGAAGGTGACCGGTGAGTGGACCTTTGATGCGAGCGGGTTCCCTTGGAAGGCGAGGGACACCGTCACCGTTCCGCTGAAGAGTGACGACCAGGGCCGGTCCAGCATCTATCTGGCCCAGACCAGCCCGGACTTCACGACCTGCAACAGCTGAACCGGAAACCGGAAGAGGGGCGGGCCCGAGCGACCCTGCGGGCCCGCCCTGCTCTCGGCGATGCAGGCTGACGACGCCACCACGGCAACGATCGGCGAGGTCACGCCGATCGTGCCGTGGCATGCCCGCCGCACACCGGAAGGAAGCAGCTCGACGCCCTGCCGCGCTCACGGGCAGCGGGCGGCCAGGCTGGTGGACGTCACAGACGTATGGTCTGGCCTTGCGCGGCGCCTTCCACGGCCTCCGCATACGCCCGGGCCACCTCGGAGACGGGAGTGCCGTCAGCCCCGTCCATACCCAGGTTTTCCAGGGTCTCCTTGATCCATCCAGGGCTGATGAGATTGATACGCAGGCTTCGCGGCAGCTCATCCGCCGCGTTGCGGACGAAGCCTTCCAGCCCGGTGTTGATGAGGGCTCCCAACGATCCGCCCGCGAGAGGAGCGGAGAACGTGCCCCCGGTCAAGGTGATCGAGCCGCCATCCCGGAGATGGCGCACGGCTCGCCGGGCCAGCGCGACCTGTCCCAACAGTTTGCCTCGTACGCCGGCGGCGATCTCCTCGTCCGACACTGACTCCAGGTCCACCAACGGGCCGCCGGCGGCACAGCACACCACCGCGTCGCACTCCGACACCTCCGCGAACAGGACGTCCAAAGAGGACGGATCTTCCAGATCCACTTTCACCGGCCCGCTGCGCGACGCCTTCACCACCTGATGAGAAGCCTCCAACGCACGGACGACGGCGCTGCCGACCGTTCCCGTCGCCCCGATCACAAGTACCTTCATGCCGTCGATCATGTCAGCGGTGCCAGCACGAGCGCCCGCACTATTCGACGGGGAAAGGCCGTGCTGCGAACCGTGTGGTGCGGGATGCCCGTCCACAGTGCGGGGTACGGCCGAGCCCGTAGTGCTGTGAAGTCTGGGGTGTGGTGGTCGATGGTGGTGGGGCTCTGGGAGATGGGTGCTCGGGGAGTGCGGCTACGGCTTGTACGGCTCCGCCTGCGGGGCCCGCACTCGCCGCGCCATCCGCGGTCCGGCGTCGCCCGCCGCCCAGGGTCTTGTCGCGGCCTCCGTTGCCTGGTCTCCTGTACTCCCTGATCCGCAACGCCGCAACACCGCAACATCGCAACATCAGCGGCCGCCCGGTGGCGCAGGCATCGGCACGGGCACGGGCACGAGACCGAGAACGGGCACGGGCACGGGCACGGGCACGGGCACGGGCACGGGCACGGGCACGGGCACGGGCACGGACACGGACACGGACACGGACACGGACACGGGCACGCGTACGGACACGAGACCGAAACCGAGGAGTGGAGCGGCGTGGAATCAGTGGCTGGGCAAGACGCACGGGGCACACTGCCCGACGGGCAGAGCGTACGGGGCACACTGCCCCATGGGCTCGGTGCAGCCATACGCGAGACCGCCGGGGACATCGCCGCCCTGCTGCGCCCGGGTACCGACATGAGGCTTCCGGTACCCGGGTCGGAGTGGACCGTCGGGGAGGCGGCAGCGCATCTGGCGCAGGCCAATGAACTGATGGCCGACATTGCGGCCGGACACGCACGCAGTTACGGGGACGGCACCCCGCAGAGCCTTGCCACGGCCAATGAGCAAGCGCTCGCCGCGTTCGACGAGCGGAGGGCCGAGCCGCTGGCCGCGATGATCGTGGCGCAGGCTGATGCTTACCTCAAGGCGTGGGACGAGGGCGCCCCGGAAGGTACCGTCGTCACGCCGCTGGGCCCGATGGGCCCGGACGTATTGGGGTCGTACCTGCTCACGCACATGCTGGGCCACGGTTACGACCTCGCCCGTGCACTGGGTCGTCCACACATGATCGACCGCACCCGGGTCGGGCTGACCCTGCCGTTCCTGATCACGGCCATGCCGCGGGTGACCGACACCTCCCGCACAGCCGGGCTCACCGCCCGCTACGCGATCCGCTTGTGGAGTGGTGCCCGCTTCGGCGTGACGGTGACCAACGGTGCGGTAACCGTTGGCTCACAGCCGCCGGCCCGCCCGGACTGCACCATCCTCATCGAGCCGGTCACCTTCCTCCTGATGGCACTCGGCCGCCGCGGCCAGTGGAGCGCCCTCGCCCGGGGCCAAATCCTCGTCCGAGGCCGCAAGCCCTGGCTCGCTCCCCGCTTCCCGGCTCTCTTCAAGGCACCCTGAACCCGACGAACAGCGCGCGCAGCGTACGGCCCGGGCCGCGCACACGCGCTGTCTCTCGCCCTTGCCTCTCCTCGTTCCCCCTTCTCATTACCTCTTCTCGTTACCTCTTCTCGTTACCTCCTTCGTTACCTCTCCTGGTTACGGCTACTCGTTCTGCGCTTTGTTCTGCATCGCGTTCACCAGTCCGGCAACAAGGTGGGCCCGCTCGGCCATGGCGTCGACGACCAGGTACTCGTGATCGGCATGGGCACCGCCCCCGACTGCTCCCAGGCCGTCGAGTGTGGGCACCCCCAGTGCGGCCGTGAAGTTGCCGTCGCTTCCGCCGCCGACTGCCTTGCCTTCGAGGTCAGGAAGCAACTGTTGTGCCACCGCGAAGAGCTCCGCCGACGCCGACTCGGGCATCGGCGGTCGGGCGACAGCTCCCTGAACCGTGAGCTGCGCCTCATCGAGACGCGGAGCCAGTGCCGCGAAGGAGGATTCGATGCGTTCCTTCTCGTCGGCCGACTCGACCCGGACGTCGACGATGACGGTCGCCTCGGCGGGAACGACGTTGTCCAGGGTTCCCGCGGACGCGACGGTCGGCGTAACGGTCGTACCGATATCGGGGCGACCGAGCGCTGCGATATCGAGTACTTGGTGGGCGGCTTCGATCAGGGCGTTGACCCCGGCCGCGGGCTCCAGGCCCGCGTGCGAGGCCCGGCCTGCGATGGAGATCTGGAACGTGCCGCAGCCCTTGCGGCCGGTCTTCAGGGCTCCGCCCTCAGCGGCCCCCTCGAGCACAAGCACAGCGCCGCAAGCCAGGGCTCGTTCTTCGATGAGAGCACGGGAAGAACGGGAGCCGACCTCTTCGTCCGCGGTCACCAGGATCTCGACGCCCGACCGGTCGTCGAGCGTCGCCAGGCCATGAACGGCCTGTACCAAACCGCCAAGCATGTCGAAGACCCCGGGGCCGGTGGCGTGCCCGTCCTCGACCATGAACGGGCGGCGTTCAAGGGTGCCGAGCGGAAACACCGTGTCGTGGTGACCGAGGATCAGTACGGTGGGATCGCCACCAGCGGCCCAGTGGACGTGCGGCCCGGCTTCGCTCTCGACGAGCACGGCCCGCCCGCCCAGGCGGTTCTCAAGGATGGCGGCGACAGCTTTGGCCGATGCCGTCAGGGCGTCGAGGTCGCGCGAAGGAGACTCGGTCTCGACGAGTGTTCTGAGGTCCTCGAGCATCGCGTCGACACGTACCTGGACGGTCTTGTGCATCGTCATGTGGCAAGGGTAGTCGGCACGCCGTGGCGGACCGGCCCAGTGCCTACCGAGGCCTACCCGGGGCCTACCGGGGGCGGAGAGTGAGGACCTGACGAGGGAGTCGTTCACGCTCGTCGTAGGCGAAGTCCACGCCTGCTTCGCCGGCGGCGGCGAACGACGCCATGAGGGCCTCGTCGGATGCGAACTGGGCCGTGGAGACAACGGCGTCGTCGTCGGCCGTGACCCAGCATGCGGCGGACAGGCAGCCCGGTGTCGTCCGCAGGACTTCGACGGCCTGGTTCACACGCGCGATGAAGTCGTCGAAATGCGTGGGGTGCGGGTAGTGAATGCCTACGAATCCGACTGTCATCCCGTCACCATCCTTTCGTCGGCACGGGGCGTTGCATTGCCGCCCGGTGACTTCCCCCGCACCATCAAGCATACGGTGCCGTATACTTCAAAGAATAGGCCACCGCGAAACGCTGTCAACACCACACGCGATACTGAGGACATGCCTGCCGTCACCCGCACACCACGCAACAGCTGGATCGAACAGGGCCTGTCGTCGCTGGCCGCCGGCGGCCCGGACGCCGTCCGGATCGAAAGCCTCGCCCGGGCGCTCGGCGTCACCAAGGGCGGGTTCTACGGGCACTTCGCCCATCGCGATGCGCTGCTGGAGGCGATGCTCGACACGTGGGAACGCGAGAGCGTCGACGAAGTCCGCGACCGGGTCGAGCGCGAAGGCGGTGATGCACGGGCGAAGATCCAGCACGCGGGACGGCTCGCCTTCTCCAGCGACCGTCTGCTGCCGATCGACCTCGCCATCCGCGACTGGGCACGACGCGACGAAGCGGTCGCCGAGCGCCTGCGCCGTGTCGACAACCGGCGCATGGACTATGCGCGTGAGCTGTTCGCCGGCATCTGCTCGGACCCCGAGGAGGCCGAGGCCCGCAGTCTCCTCGCCTTCTGCCTGGCGGTCGGCAACCACTTCCTCGCCTCACACCACGGCAACCGGACCCGCGCCGACGTCTTCTCCGACGCCGCCGACCTCGTACTCAAACGCCCCCACGACCACCGCCCCTGAGGGACTTCGGCGCCCGACGCGCCACTCGGCGGCACGGATCCTCCCTCCCTGGTGCAGTCAGCAAGGAGATCGAGGAGCCGAGCGGGCCGGACGCCGTCCCGGCTCCGTGGTGCGGTGTTCCGGCTCGGTGGTGCGGCGTTCCGGCTCTGCGGTGCGCCGTCCCGGCTCTGCGGTGCGCCGTCCCGGCTCTGCGGTGCGCCGTCCCGGCTCTGCGGTGCGCCGTCCCGGCTCTGCGGTGCGCCGTCCCGGCTCCGTGGTGCGGCGTCCCGGCTCCGTGGTGCGGCGTTCCAGATCGTCGGTACGGGCATGCGGAGCATCACTGCGAGCATCGCTGTTCACGGACGGCTCCAGGCGACAGGAGCGGCCGGTCTCGGCCGTAGCGGCCGGGCTTGCAGTAGCCGGCCTTCGCCGTACGCCCGTGCAGCCGGCGGGAGTTCCTCCTCGCGCCCGCTGAGGAGCACGGTCAGGTTGCCCTCGCCAGGTGTCGCGGGGGCGGGGTCCGCGCCGATCCGGCGTAGTGCCTGGTCGGCGACCGCGTCGGCCGTACCGTACAGAGCGAGCGGTGGACGACCGGGGCGCTGCACGGCCGCCCGGATGCGTTCGGCGATGAGCTCGTAGTGGGTGCAGCCCAGGACGACGGCCCTTGCATCGTCCGGGGTGCGCTCCGCGGCGGCGGCGACCGCACGTCCGATGGCCGCTTCGTCCGCGCACTCGACGGCGTCGGCGAGCCCGGGGCACGGTACCTCGGTGACGCTCACCTCGGCTGCGAACTCCTTGATGAGACCGCGCTGGTAGGGGCTGCCTGTGGTCGCGGGGGTGGCCCAAACGGCGACCGGCCCGCCGCCCGCGGCAGCCGGTTTGACCGCTGGGACGGTGCCGATGACGGGCAGGTCCGGCTCCAGACGGGCACGCAGGGCGGGTAGGGCGTGCACGGAAGCGGTATTGCAGGCGACGATCAGCACATCGGGGTGCTGTGCGGCAGCCGCTTCGGCAACGGCAAGGGCACGGGCCGTGAGCTCCTGCGGGGAGCGCGGCCCCCAGGGCATGCCATCGGGATCGGAGGAGAGGACGAGGTCGGCGTCGGGCCGCAGACGCCGTACGGCGGCGGCTGCCGCCAGCAGTCCGATTCCCGCGTCCATGAGCGCGATCTTCACCCCGCCCTCGCGCAGCGGTGTCGGTACGGCTGCCGGGTATTCCTCGTGACAGCGCCGAAGTTCGCGCTCGTAGCGATCCCTGATGTCCTGCTCCACGCCAGTCGCCTCTCGTGTGCCTGTCACTCCATGCCACTGGCGGAGAGTTTGTACGGTCATCGGTCTCCACAGCATGACCAATCCCGGGAGAGTGGTACGGCTTCGGTGGAGGGTTTCGCCCGCCACGGAGCTGCCGCCGGCCGGCACCATGGGCCCAACTGGCAGCCTCCGAGGGGCAGTTGCTGCCCTGGGGATCCCCGTTTCAGCGGGGAGGGCCAGGACAGTATCCGGCCCACCGTCGGGCATCGACCACTCCCCCGCGCAGAGTTCATCGGCCTGGCCCACGGGAGACCGGTGTGGAATCCCGTGGGTGCTCAGGCCGGCACGTAGGGATGCCGACAGCCGCCCGGCGGGTTCTCGGTACGCCGGCGGTCGAGCTTCCTGGCCCCACCGCCGGGTCGGGCCCCACCGCCGGGGCAGGCCCACGCCCGGGGCAGGCGCACCGCCCGGGACAGGCGGCCGGTGTCAGTCGACCGGCTCATGCGGAACGGGCTGGTCGGAGCGGACGCCCGGGGCCTTCGGAACGCCGGTCCGCCCGGTGCCGGCCTGGTCGGTGTCGGGGACCGTCTCGTCAGGCCCCTCACCTTCGCTCTCCGAAAGTTCGGGATCCCACGGATCAGGCACCACACTGGCGGCATCAGCCTGGTGGCTCGGCAGGTCATGGGGCACTGGAGTGCCGTCTTCGCTGGACGTGTCACGACGGGACATCAGTTGAGGTGCCTCCTTTATCGCTGTGTGGTGTGAGGTGCTCTGTGGTGTCCTCAGCCGGTACCCGGGCTCCACCACGCCATGCTCGATGCACGATGAGACACAGACCACGCCGCCCACGCCTACCGATCCGACCTGCCGGCCTGCTCCAGGGAATCGATCGTCGAGCGATGTGGCACCGGTTTCGGTCAGCGGACGGGTCGGTGTGGTCAACGATCAGATCGGTCCGGGTTCACTGGACGACGCGGAGCTCGCCGACCTTCCTGGTGCGCCTGGCTTCGACCAGCCGGTGCGTTCGTATGTTCTGGCCCGCCCGGGCCTACCCCCTGCCGTGGCGGGTGCGCGACGATAAAGCATGCCCGATCCGCACTGCTCGAACTGCTGCCCCGTCACCCCGCCCAAGCCCGAGGCACCTGCCCCGTGGCCGGTCGGGGCGCTGCTGTGGCTCACCGTCATCGGCGGGGCCGGGGCGGGCCTGTACGTGCTCGTCATGTGGATGGCGTCCCACCTGTTCTGAGTGACCGTCGGCACCGATGGGGCACCGGTTCACTCACGACCACCACGGAAGGCATACGTGCCGGGCACGCCGGGCACGTGTCTCCCACTCCGTGAGTCTCCATGAGTCTCCGTGAGTTGCGTGTCGACTGCCGCCTTGAGGTGTCCCCGGCCGACCGTAGGTAGGCGAAGGTGCGTTGCGTCGCGCCCGGCCCGCCCCTGGCGGACGGGCGGGCCGGCTGCATCTCCCCGGCTTACGTGTGGTTCCGGGGAAGGCGTCGATCAGTTGCCGAAGTCCTGCCCCACCGTGAGGCCGCGCTCGGCGTAGGGGAGAGACGGCAGCTGGGCGCCGGGGGCAATTCTCCCGAGCGTGGAGTACTGATAGCAGGGGAAACGGACGCAGATCGCCCGCCGGGTGAGGCCGTAACGAAGGGTGAAGTGTGTCCCATTGACGAATGACTGTGCCGAAGTCGGAAGCTTCACACCATCGGTTCCCGCCTTCTCGATGTTCGAGGCGGGAATAACGGTGACGTCGCCCGACAGGGCAGGCTCGCTATAGGAGCAGAGGCTTTCCTCCGGGCAGTTCAGTGCTGCCTGTGCCGGGGTCGTGAAGCCGACGGCGCCGAGTGCGAGGGCGGCGGCGAAGCTTGCAAGGGCTTTTTCACGCTTGCGGAACAATGACCTACTCCGAATCCTTTGGGTGATGGAATGGGTACTGCGTGAACGGCGTGTCCAGGCCGACCGATAGTGGCTCTTCTGGCAGGGGCGGGTTCCTGCTCTCTCTTCGTCGGAGGTAGAGCGCTCCAGGGATGGAGATACCCAATTTACAGACCGGGTGGGCGCTTTTCCATGAACCCTGGGCGGATGATGAACTCATGGGCGTGATTGCGCCTCACGGAATTACATTGCCGGGTGTTCCATTTTTGTTCGGTTGCGCACGCCATGTGTGCCCTTCTTTGTGGCGGCCTCACTCCTGCTGGGGGGCGCCCCGCCTTCCCGCTCCCCTCACCCCCGTCCAACGATGACTGAATCGCCTCGCAGGGCAAGCGTGGCGAGGCCCCGCCCCCGCCGGGCCGGACCGGCAGGGCGGGGAGGCTTACGCCGAAGGCGGTCGTCGAGCGCCTGAGGAACTGGGGCGTCACCGCTCTGTTGCGCTGATCGCAGGGCAGGGCGCCTGCAGGGTACGCAGGGCGCCTGCGCTGACCGTACGGCGCCGGGGATGGGCTCGCCGCGCCGACGCCCCGGGCGAGTGCGAGCTTCATTCAGCAGCGGTCACGGTGGCCACTCCGGCGGGTTCCTGGCCGTCCTGGCTGTCCCGGCCGTCCTGGCCGTCTCGGCCGTCCCTGGCAGTGCTCGTCGGCCGCTGCGGTGCCCCGGTTTTCTTCGTGCGACGTGGCAGTGCACCCGCGGCCAGTGCTCCGAGCGCGGCGAGGGACGCGAGGACCAGCAGCGTGGTGCCCATGGCTGCGGTGAAGGCCTCGGGGGTCCGGTGCGGTCCGCCGACGGACGGCCCTTCGGCAGCCACAGTCGGCGTCATGAGGGTCATCAGCATGGTTGCCACGGCGACGCCCAGCGTCGGACCGGTGTTCATCGCGGTCTGCTGCAGTCCGCCGGCCACCCCGGCGTGCTCCACCGATGCCTGGTGCACGATGACAGCTGTCGCGGTGACCATCACCGTGCCGAACCCGGCGCCCAGCAGCAGGAATCCACCGCTGATGGCCGGTGCCGTCGATACCTGGTCGAGTTGGGACAGCACCAGGACGCCGAGGGTGAGGAGGACCATCGCCGTCACGGTCGTACGGCGGGCGCCGTACCGACGCTGAAGTACCGCAGCGGCCGGCGCCCCCAGCACCATCATCACGGCCAGGGGCAGCACCCGCAGAGCGCTCTGCAGCGGGTCCAGCGCAAGGACGTCCTGCAGGAAGTAGGTGCTGACGAACAGTGCACCGAACATGACGGCCGATGCGGAGAGCAGGACGGCCAAGGCCGCGGCGACGGGCGGCGAGCCCAGAAACCCAAGTGGTAGCAGGGGACTTGCGGCACGTCGCTCCTGACGGAGGAACGCGCCGCAGGCAGCCGCGGCCGCAACCGCTCCGGTCACCGTGACCACCGTCCAACCGCTATCCGGCAGAGCGACGAGGGTGTGCACCAGGCACAGCAACGTCACCGCGAGCAGGCAGGCCCCGGGGAGGTCGAGGCGGGCGGCGAGAGAGCGGTCCACGGCGCCGGCCGAGGGGGCCCGCGAAGGAGCCGGCATCGCCACCGGGACGCGTACGGCCAGAGCCAGTGCGCCGGTCGCGAGCGCGGGCAGCACCGTGAGGAAGAAGACGGCTCGCCAGCCCAGGTGGGCGACCAGCGCCCCGCCGATGACGGGGCCGGCGGCGGCCGACAACCCGATGGCGCTGGTGCGCAGGGCGATCGGCATGCCCAGTTGGTCGCGGGGGTACGTGGCACGCAGCATCCCCAAGGTGGCCGGTTGCAGCAGAGCGCCAAAGATGCCCTGGGCCACCCGCAGGCCGATCACCCAGCCGACGCCGGGCGCCAGACCGATTCCCGCCGACGTGAGGGCGAAGCCCAGGATCCCGATGGCGAAGAGCCGTTGGTGGCCGTACCGGTCACCGAGGCGGCCGGCGAAGACGAGCAGGCTCGCCACGGCGCCGAGGTAGCCGGTGCTGGTCCACTGGACCTGCACGAACGAAGCGTGCAAATCCCGTTGGAGGGTGGGTTGGGCAACGGTCAGCACGGTGCCGTCCAGGGCGACGAGCACGGCCCCGATGATGCTGCCGGCGAGAATGAGGCGCCGGTGGAGCAGCGCGGTCACCGGTCCGCCGACCCGAGGTGCGCGTCCAGGATGGCTCGGAGCAGCGGCTCGATATCGTCGCTTCCAGTGGCGAGTGGGAGGCTGCCCCACGCCCACAGCTGGGCCATGCCGTGCAGGTTCGCCCACAGGGCACCCGCGAGTACCGCCGGCTCGGTCCCGGCCCCGGGCAGTGCCCGGGCGACCAGATCGACGAGGAACCGGAAGAGCGGCAGGCTGGTCTCCCGCAGGCCGAGTTGGTTGCTCTCCAGCAGGTCGTGACGGAACATCAGCTCGAACATCCCGCGGTGGTCCAGTGCGAAGTCGAGGTAGCACCGGCCGAGCGTCATGAGCCGGGCGCGCGGGTCGGCCCGGTGGTCGCCCGCCACCTCGGTGATCTGCTGGGCCAGGTCGGCGAACCCCTCCCGCGCGATGGCCGACAGCAACGCCAGATGGGTCGGGAAGTAACGCCGTGGAGCGCCGTGCGACACCCCTGCGCGGCGGGCGATCTCCCGCAGCGTCAGCGCCTGCGTCCCTTCCTTGGCCACCAGGTCGACGCCGACCTCAATCAACCGGGCCCGCAGGCCCGCGTCTTGCTCGTTCATAGACACTGTCTACCAGAAGTGAGTAGACAGTGTCTACGCGCTCGTGTATCCCCGCGGCCGACGCCAGGAGCAGGTACCAGATCACCGGACCCGACGCCACGGTGTCGCACGGGCCGTGAGTGATGCACCAAGACGCGCCTGGCGTGAACAGGGCAAGACCGTAAGACCGTGACCATCCACCTGGCCGGACCGCACATCGCGGGAGCCTTCCTCAAGTCCGCCGGGATGGTCCCCAACGGAACCGGCTGGGTCATGTCGCAAAGTCAGCTTCCCTGCTGCATGGCCAACGGCCTCGCCCGGCTGTCCGGACAGGGCCGGCCCTCAAACCATTCCACCCGTGCTCGCCTCGTCCGATACGGTCGCGGGGTGGTTTTCACTGCCGGGAGCCCGTGAGGTTCGCGTGTGGCCACGGCCGACAAGCTCCGGGCCGACAAGTCCTACAGCTCCCGCGCCCACCGCGCTTACCTGCGCCGAAGCGACCTCGCCTGGACCATTCCCGAACCAGCGGACCAACAACAACACCGCAAGAGCCGCGGCCGCCGAGGTGGACGCCCTGCCGGGTTCAGCCCGGATGACTACCGAGCCCGGCCCGCCGTCGAAGCCGAATCAACCGACTCGATCACCACCGCGCCGTCGCCACCGGATACGGCAAACTCGCCGTCCGAGACGAAGCCATCCTCCCCATCGCCGTCATCAACGACGGGCTCCTGACCTCACTTTGAGACCGGCCCTAACCGACTAGCCCCAGGTCAGCGGGTCGAGATGGAGGTAGAAGCGCAGGCGGTCGTGGTCGAGGGCGATGCCGTACCTCTCGGCGAACGCCACGTCCGCGGCCCGCGCCCGCTCCTCGTTCGGCCACGTCTCCCGCGCGTTGGCGAGCAGCAGCGCAAGGTCTGCGTAACGGTCGGCCGGCCCGAGGCGGCCCAGGTCGATGAAGCCCGACACGTTCAGGCTCTCCGGGTCGAGGATGATGTTGGGCAGGCACAGATCCCCGTGGCAGACGACCGTGTCGGCGGCCTCCTGGTCCCGTCGCCGCGCAACCTGCGGGGCGAGGCGGGCCAGCAGCTCCGCGGCCGGCGTGTGCTGCTGCTCGACGGGGAGGAACTCCGGGTTCACCGCCTCGCGGCTCACGACGTCGCGCGCAGCGGCGACCATGGCGTCCAGGCCCCGGCGGAACGGGCACTCCCCCACGGGCACCTCGTGCAGCCGGCGAACGGCGTCCGCGATGCGTTCCCATGCGACTCGTAGATCCGCGGCGGACACCTGGTCGGCGGGCACGCCGGAGACAGCACTGGTCACCAGGCAGGCACCCGCGTTCCCGGAGTGCCAGTCGAGCACCCGGGGTCCCGGTACGCCCTGGTCGCCCAGCCATGCGACCCGGTTGCGCTCGGACTCCAGGTCGACCGCGTCCGCGGCGGGCACGCACTTGGCGTACCGGGCAGCATCCGCACTGCGAAAGACAACGGCTCCCGACTCGCCCGCGGTGACGGGCAACCAGTCGCCTTCGCCGCCACCTGCGCCGAGCAGCACCGGCGACACGGTCCGAGGTGCGGGATGCTCGCTCATAGCGGCCACTCTAGCCAGCCGGCGGTCGGGCGCCCCGGCTGAAGCCCCCGTACGGCGCACCCACCGCCGCGTCGCACGAGGCCGGCGGTGCTGGTGGGCCCGCGTGTTCACGTGTCGCGAGTTCCCCGGATCGACCGGCTCGTCCTGGTATCACCCGGCGGGCCGACCAAGTTGAGGTTGACCCCCACGGTGCTGACTGCCTCGGCCGCCTGGTTCCTCCGCCCCTCGCCGACGCACAGCGCCCGGCTCCTGCGCACCATGCTCGCGCCCGGCCGGCAGCCCCGCGAGGAACTGGTGCACGGGATGACGCTGGTCGCCCGGCACTCGCGCTCCAGCGGGGCGCCCGGTGCCGCTGCCCTGCCCGGCCGGGCAATGCCCCGCCTGGCTGTCACTGGAGAGCACGACGCCTTCCTCCCTCCGAGACGGCTCGGCCCGGCAGTGCACGCCGCCCTCGGCGCCGGCCGGGACGTGATCCCCGAGATCGGAGACCTTGTGGTCGAAGAGTGCCCCGGATAGCTGGCCACCCTGCTGAACATCCCGAGCCGGCCGGCCTCCGACGCCCCGGTGGGGTAGCCGACCTCCGAGTGCCGTGCCGTGCCGTTTCTACCGACCCTCCCGGACGGGTCCCACCCCAGAGGAGCACTCCTGTGCTCCCCAAGGCGCTGAGCGAAATTCAGTGGATGTATTACCCATCTCTGGTTTGAGGCGCTTCAGGGGAGGGGTGTAAGCTCCACGTAAAAGGTACATATGCGGCAAACCCGACTCGCCTGAGGCAACCGCCACGAAGCGGTTTGCGCCGGGGTAGCTCCCGAACCTCTGGTTCTCGCCTGCTGCGAAGCCTCACCTTCGGGTGGCGGGCCGCTAAATCCCCAGCACTAAGAAGGTGTGGACCCATGTCCACCAATCGATTGACGCGAGCCATCGCACTGACGGCAGGAGGACTCCTGCTGGCCGGCGGCGCAGCGGTCGCCACTGCCGGGACGGCTACCGCCGCCGCCCCGACACATGCACCATTCAGCTACTCCAGCCACGTCGACGGCCATGACTGGGGCGACCACTACGGCCACGGCTATGGCTACGGTTATGGCGATTACTACGACTACGGCGGCTACGACGGCTACGGCTTCGGCCCCACTGTCTTCGTCGTCTACTACGGCTGACGGCGGCCGCTGATGGCCGTCGACTCCTGACGGCCAAACCATGCAACCCCCTGGTGCCCGGGATACCCGATCCCGGGCACCCGCCATTTCGCCATTTCGCCAGGACAGCGCTCCGCCCGGGCGGCGGCGCACTGCCGCGTGGCCTGGACAACTGCGGCATCATCGCTACGGCGCAGTCATACACAGAATTTGCGTGACCGCGTGACCGCGTGACCGGGGCAGATGAGCACAGTTGGTGTGCGAGCCGGCACAGCGAGTTCTGCCGCCACGTGCGGCCGCCGGATGGGGGCCGCTGCACGTGGCCCGGCGCTAGCTGGCCGCCGAGGACGCGACGCAGCTTGGATGATCCGTTCGCGACCGGACCGCCCGCCCGCTCACCCGGTTCATCCATGACGAGAAGGAAGCACGGCGGGCTCGGGACACCGTGATCACCACCATCACCGTCACGCTGCGCTTGCACAGAGCACCGGCACGGCCCCGCGCCGCAGCGCGCGAGGCCGTGCCCGGTGGTGCCGCACCTGTGCGAACCGGCACGGTCGGACAATCCCGCAACCGCGGACGAGGACCCGTTCCGGATTCGCGAACTCCGGCGCCGGGGAGTGGACTTCGACACCCATGACTTGCAGGCCGGTCGGCCTTGGCCCGGCCGGGTGGGGCACCCAGCTCTTCCCCTCGCCACGGGCCACGCGATCCGACGCGAGGCCGCAGATCGCGGCCGTCTCCGGGGACTTGGTGCCCCTGACTCGGGCGCCGCCTCGGGCGCTGCCCCGAGCGCTGCCCCGGACGCCGAGCCAGGCGCCCGGGGCGGACGGCATCAGGTCACGAAGACCGGAGAAGGCCGGCCGAACGGTGTATCTGTCATGCACCTGTCATGCATAGGTGTAGAACTTGGTGTGGTCCAGCAAATCGGCCGGGGTGACGTCGTTCCACGGCTTCATCGTGTCGTGGAGGTCGACAACGTCGGGTGTGTTGCCGGTCGGCAGATACCCCGCCTTGGGATGCAGCCGTTGCCATTCGGCCCAGAGCTTGTCGATGAAACAGTGGTGCAGCCAGAAGACGGGGTCGTTGGGCGAGGCACCGGTGGTCATCTGCCCACCGACCCAGACGTGCACGCGGTTGTGCAGATTCGGGCCGCGCCAGCCCTCGATGTTGTTGCGGAAGCCCTCGGAGGAGCTGTTCCAGGGGGCGGCGTCGTAGACGGCCGTGGCGAGCACCCGGTCGACCTCGGCCCGGGTCGGCAGTTCGCGGACCCCGGTGCCGAGCGAGCGGCGCAGGAACGTCCGGCCGTCAACGCGTATGTTCATCGGCCATTTGCCGTTGCTGAAGGCAAACGGGCCCGAAGGCACCCGGCCGTCACCACTCCGCCCGTCGCCACCGAGGAAGTCGTCAGCCCACAGGGAGCTGCCGGGTGTGCGGTCGACGGTCCAGTCCCAGTAGGGAAGGGTGACCGACGGTGTGACGCTCTGCAGGGCCTGTTCGAACTGCAGCAGGAACCTGCGGTGCCAGGGGAGGAATGACGGGGACCGGTGGCCGGTTCGTTCTCCGTTGTCGGTGTCGCCGATGATGAAGGCGTTGTGGGTGCTGATGAACTCGTCGTAACGGCCGCTGCGCTTGAGCTCCAGCACCGCATCGACGAAGTTCCGCTTTTCGGTGGCGGTGAGGTCCGCCTGGTTCTTCCGGACTGCCATGTCGAGGACTCCTCGGTGGGGGGACGGTCGGGAGACAGGCCTCAGCCGGTGACGACTGGGACCAGATCGGCGCCCTGAAGTTCACGAACGGCGGCGCGGGCCAGGGCGCGTGGCGTGGTGAACGTCTCGTAGTGGTTCACCAGGCTGATCCAGGTACCGTCCGCGTTCCGCATCACATGGAGGTCGTCGTTGTCGATGCGGACGACGAAATCCATGCCGTCGTGCGGGTCGCCGGCCTGGCCGGCAGCGGTATCTGCATGATGTCCATGGCTCCTGTGACCCCCGTGACTTCCGTGGCTTCCGTTCTTCGGGGCTTGTTCGTCTGCCGGCCAGCCCTCGATGTGACGGCCCTGGTACATCTCGTCGAAGGGCTCCGGCATCTCGTGGCCCCCGGGGTTTCCCTTGCTCTCGTGGTTTCCGTCGCCCGATGAGTGTCCGTGAGGGCCGGTGGGGCGAGCGGCGGCGGTGTCGGCAAGGGCAACCGGCGCGGCGAGCGCCGCTCCGGCAAGGGCCGCGGCGCTACCGTGCAGCACCTGGCGTCGGGTGGGACGCGACATGTTCCACTCCTCTGTTCATCTCGGCTCCTCCTCTGTGGCGGGGCAGCAGAGGAGGGGGTCTTCCAGCCGGCGTGCCGAAGTTCGGCCCGCGCCGCCACATGCTGGCAGGGACGAACGGATCATCAAGTGGCACCGTCGGATCAGGCAACGAACGAGACAACACCCGGAAGGAGGTGCAGAGTTCAACGGCGGTGATCGTGCTCATGCCCCGGCGCACCGGCGTGCGGAACCGGATATTCCGCGCTGTGGAGCGCTGTCAGCCGCAGATCCTTTCCTCGCGCGGCCGAAACCGTGAGACGCCGCACGGCCGGAACTCGGCGCAAATGCACGGGCCTTGGAACGGGGGTGTTTGGGGCTTGTGCTTCGCATCAGGGGAGATGGGTGTGAGGAGCGTTGCCCGCCCGAACCGCTTGCCCCACATCCGGCGACAGTCGAGGACGCCGAGACCTCAAAGGCGAGGCGGTACCCGCGAGGAGTGGCACGGCGCGGCGTGGCAGGACCGTCGTGCGGCTGGACCGGGCACCGTCACCCGACCCTTCCCCGGGAGGCATCAGGCCCCACCGACTGCAGGTAGCCCGGTGCCCGCCAGGCGTCCAGTCGGTGCTGCACCGCGGCACCCAGCGACAGGAGTTTGGCATCCTGCTGATCACCGGCCATCAGGAGCAGGCCGACGGGCAGCTTGTTCACGAACCCGGCGGGCACCGACAACGACGGGTACCCGGCGACGGCCGCTGGGGTCGAGGACGGGATCACATCGTTGTCGCCGCGGGCACAGTCCGTCGTCCAGGCGGGCGGGTTCGTCGGCGCGGCGATGGCGTCCAGATGATGGGCGCTCAGGGTCTCGTCCAGAGAGCGCCGGGAAAGGTCCTTCAACTCGGTGCGCCTGGCGCGGTATGCGGGGTCGGTGGTGGGAGGCGCGACGAGGGCCCGCTCGAACAGCTCCTGACCGGCGAAGCAGGTCCGCTCTTCTGGGTGGGTACGGTGGAAATCGATGAGTGCCGCGAGGTTCTGAGGCCCACGGCGAGTGGCGAGGTAGGCGTTGATGTCCCGGTGAAACTCGCTGAACAGCGCCGGGAATTCAAGTTCGGCGAGACGCTGCTGATACGGAGGTGTCACCGCCACGACCTCGGCTCCCGCGGAACGCAGTTTCTCCGCCGTACGGGTCATCACAGCGTCCACTTCCGGCCCGAGCGAGGGCAGCCGCCACAGGCCGATCCGCTTGCCGTGCAGACTGCCGTGGTGCGTCGACTCACCGAGGAGATCGAGGGAGCCGGGGGAGCCGGGGGGCCTGACAGGGCCGAGGGTACCGAAGGGATTGTCGGGGAGCGAGGCGCCGCCAGGTAGCGAGGCGTCGCCACCGCTGAGGACCGAAAGGGTGAGCGCGGCGTCGGTCACATTGCGGGCCATGGGCCCCGCGGTGTCCTGTTCGGCGGAGATCGGCACCACGCCGGCCTGGCTGACCAGTCCTCGGCTGGGCTTATGGCCGACCACCCCGTTCATCCCGGCCGGGCACACGATGGAGCCATCCGTCTCGGTGCCGATCGCCACCTGTGCCAACGCTGCGGCGAGGGCGGCAGCCGAACCGGAGGAGGACCCGCATGGATTCCGGTCCAGGACATACGGGTTACGGGTCTGACCGCCCACCGCCGACCATCCCGATGTCGGCTTCGCCGCCCGGAAGTTCGCCCATTCGGACAGGTTGGTCTTGCCGAGGATCACTGCCCCCGCGTCCCGCAGCCGAGTGACCAGTAGGGCATCGGTGTCCGGCGGGATCCCGGCCAGCGCCGACGACCCAGCCGTTGTCGGCATGTCGCGGGTGTTCACGTTGTCCTTGAGCAGGACGGGGATGCCATCCAGCGGGCCGCGAGTGTCGCCGTGCCGGTGCCGGGCGTCACTGGCGGCAGCCTGGCGCAGGGCCGTCGGGTCGGTGCGCAGCACGGCGTGGATCACGGGGTTGATGGTTTTTATCCGCCGCAGGTAGGCGGTCGTCAGCGCTGACGGGGTGAGCGAACCGTCCGCCATGCGGCTCTGCAGCTCCGGGATCGTCACCGTGTCGAGATCGACTCCCAGCCTCGGGGAGGCGCCGGTCGACGGCGGCGCACTGCCGACGCCGGCTTCGGTGACTGTCGCGCGCGGATTCGGCGCGCCCGTCAAACCCGTCTTGCCCGTCCACCCCGTCCACCCCGTCCACCCCGTCCACCCCGTCAGAAGGGACCCTGTCGCCAGGGTGGCGGCCAGTGTGGCAACAACACTCCTCTTCCGCATGAGGGTTAGCGCACTACATCCCGGCGTCCGGCACAAGGGTGCCGCAGCATGCCCGCACGCCGTGCCGCATCACCCCACGGCCTGCCGCCCACCGCCTGCCACCCGTGCACCCGTGCCCCTCCCCATGGGTGCTCATGCGGTTGCGGTCCTTTCCGGAGGGAGGCTCGGGCGGGCCTTCACACGACGTGGTCGGCCCTCATGCCGTCGATCTCGGCTGCGCCGTAACCCAGTTCGGTGAGGATCGAATCAGTGTGCTCGCCGACGGCGGGGACGGCACCCATGCACGGAGTGGCACCGGCGAGATCCACCGGCGGCAGAAGCGCCGACACGACATCTCCCCCGGGAATCCGTACGTCCCGCCAGCGGTCCCGGGCGCTGAGCACGGGGTGCGCCAGGAACCCTTCGATGTCGTTGACCCCGGCGTTGGCGATACCCGCCTTGTCCAGCAGCTGCATCGCCTCTGCGCTGTCCGACCTCCTGAATCGCTCGGCAACGATCGTGTTCAGTTCTTCGCGGTGGGCCACGCGGTCGGAGCCGGTGAGGAAGCGCGGATCCTCGACGAGGTCGGGGCGCTCCAGGAACTGCTCACACAGTGCGGCCCATTCGCGCTCGTTCTGGATCGAGAACAGGACATCCTTGCCGTCCGCTGCGGTGTAGGCGCCGTAGGGAGCGATGGTGGCGTGCTGGGTGCCGACCCGCGGGGGCTGGGTGCCGCCATAGGAGGTGTAGTAGGCGGGCTGGCTCATCCACTCGGCGAGCGCCTCGAACAACGAGACCTCCACGGAGCGGGCGACGCCTTTGACCGCGCGTGTGAACAATGCGGTGAGGATGCCCGAGTAGGCGTACATACCGGCGGCGATATCGGCTATCGACACGCCCACCCGGGCGGACTCCTGGGCGCTGCCGGTCAGGGAGACCAGGCCCGTCTGGCACTGCACGAGCAGGTCGTACGCCTTGCGGTCGGCCCATGGCCCGGTGGATCCGTAGCCGGAAAGGGAGCACGAGATCAGTGACGGGAAGCGCTCGGCCAGGGCCTTCGCGCCCAGGCCCATCCTGGCCGCCGCGCCGGGAGCCAGGTTCTGCACGAAGACGTCCGCTTCGGCGAGCAGGCGCTCCAGGACGTCCCGTCCCCGGTCCGACTTGAGGTCGAGCGTCACGGATTCCTTCGACCGGTTGAGCCATACAAAATAGCTCGACTCACCCTTGACCGTGGTGTCGTACCGGCGGGCGAAGTCGCCCCCTCCCGTGCGCTCCACCTTGATGACCCGGGCACCGAGATCGGCCAGCTGGCGGGTGGCGAAGGGGGCTGCCACCGCCTGCTCGATACTGACGACGGTGATGCCGGAAAGCGGCAGGTCTTCGGTGCGTTCGGTCATGCGGTGACCTCCAGGGCAGGGCCGGTGACTTCCAGGGCCGGCCGGGTATGTGACGCACAACGCTTCGGCGTACGGTGCGGGTTCCAGTGCCCCGGCCCGGCTCGCGGACATCCCGGCCCGTACACGGCTCTCGGCGACCCGGGCGCGGCCCCCGCATGCCCGGCGCGGACGCCTGGTGGCCCGTAATGAGCACGACGTCTGGGACGCACTAGCCCGGATCAGCGCGTCCACACTGATCCTGCACGGCCCCAGGACCGGCTCCCCCCGCCGGACAACGCCCCCTGCTCGCGGCTCGCATCCCTCACACCAAGACACACATCTTCCCGGTGCCCGGCCCGCCTACTTCGAGGCCGGCACGCCTACTTCGAAGAACGCCGTCACAAGACCGGCCCCTGGTCGTGTCGTCCTCGGCAACGCGGATTGCTCCCCCTCCCCCTCCCCGTCCCCCTCCCCCGTCCCCCGTCCCCCGTCACGCGCTGGTCGGCACGCCGGCGTTGACGAGGATCTCGCGCGCCGACAGGGCGGTGCTCTGCGCAGCGGTCAAACCGGAGGCCGCCAGGTGGGCGTCCACGATCCGCAGTCCAGCCGCGTACCCGGCGAAGTCCGGCAGTCCCACGGGCCGCTGCCCCATGAGTCGCGCGGTGGCGTCACCGAAAACGTACGCGGGAAGGTTCTGCATCCCGGCCACGTCGATCCCGGCAGTGATCTTTTCGTAGGCGTCGTCCAGTTCGGTGCCGGTCAGGCCCTTCGACCACGGGCCCATGGCCTGCTCGCCGGCCAGCTCCCGCACGAACGCCTCGGCCAGTCCCTCGGCAACCACCTGTTCGCCCACTGTGACGGCGCTCGGATCCCAGGCCACATTCGCATAGCGCACGTTGTGGTGGAGCTCGTGTGCGGTGGCGTAGCCGATCTTCTTCAGGCTCGTGTCGGTGGGCCACATCGTCAGGTGGATCGCGCCCGGGATGCCGCCCATGCCGAGGTAGCCGGCACTGCGGACGGTGAGGTGGTCGTCGTCGGGATCGCCGAGCACCACGACGACGTGCACGGTCTCTGCGTGCTTGATGCCGGGCACCGCACCGTTGAGTCGCGCCCAGGCGGCGGCGAGGGAGTCCTCGACCCGAGTCCACACCCCCGCGTCCTGCATCCGGCGCAGGGCGGGCAGGTAGCGTGGGTCGTCGCGGTCGGTTCGGAAGCCGCAGCCCAGCTGGTGCAGCTGGACCAGGTTCATATCACCCACCGTGGACATCACGCTCTGGAGCGGGTGGAGTATTTCCCGCAGGGCGTCGGGCCGCTCCTCCAAGAGCCGCCGCAGGAGAGCGAGCATGGCGGACGCCGTGTCGGGCACGATTGTCTTCATGGCTCGGGACCGTAGGGCCTCACGTTGCGTAAACGTCAAGCACGCATGCTGACGGGACTTTTGCGCCTCCTGAGGCCACGCGCCGTGGCGTGCGGCGCGCAGAGGTGTTCGACGGAGCGATGCCCCGGCCCGGCTAGCCGAACCGGGGCCGATGATGGTCCGTGTCCGCGGATTCTGCGGCTACCTCAGCGAAGGGGAGTGGACCGATCCGGGCCGATGGGCTGAACTTCGGTGTGCGCCATCAGCCGTACGGGGTCGTGGTCGCCGTCCTGGCATTCGGCCCACTCCCAGTAGTGGGAGCCAGGGCCGGTCTGGGCGTAGCCCAAGCGTGCGAGCGCCTGCCCGCGTGCGGTGAGAGTCGGCACGTACGGGCCGGGAAGCTCCGTGGAGGGCCACTCGTCGGCGGGCACGCCGTAGAGGACCACAGCGATCTCCCAGCCTGCATCGCCGGGCGGCCGGGTCAGCTGTGCCCGGGTGAGGTGGCCGTGGGCGGTCGGCTCCGGTTGCGGGCCGGGCAGTTCGACCTGCGGGTCGGGGACCTCGGCCTGCGGGCCAACGGGATCGGTCTGCGGGACGGGAAATTCGGCAGTCACGAGTTCTCCTCACTTCAGGCGGCAGCGGTCACGACCGACGACCCCGGTACCGACCCACGACACCGGCGGCACCCACGACACCGGCGTCACCGGCGACGACCAAGACACCCGGTGACGGCAGGCGGCACCAGCCTGCGCACCACATGTTCCACGTGTTCCACGAGTTCCGCGGAAGACGGACCGGGGCTCGGGAGGTCACGGCACACCACGTGGCACGGTAGGTCACGGCGCGCGATATGGCGCCGTCCGTGGGGCCTCGGCGGTGCTCATGGAGCTCACCTCATTCGTGTCATTCGTGACGTCGCTGCGTTGCGGGCGGGGAGCGTGCCCGCCATGCGAGCGGCGAACCCCGAACCACCCGATCAGCCCACCCCTTCCCTGTCAGTGGCTGCGGCTGTAGCTGTGGCCGTGGGCGGTGTTCTCTGCGCTTACCCAGCGCACCGGCCACGAAAGGGATTCACCCCCACGAATCCTCGTAGCGCCCTTCGCACATGGCCCGCGAGAGTGGGCGAAGTCGCAGGTAGAAGCACATGGCAAGCATCAGCCGAGCCGATCGTCCCGAGCCGCTGCCATCCCTGGTTTGGCCTCTCTCTGGATGCTTGCCCGTGTGACGTTCTGTTACCTGGGTAGGGCAGGGGGCGAGCCGGGACGGTGTTGCGGCGGCGGTCAACCTCGCGGACCGTCCCGGCCCGATAGTGCACAGAGAAAGGAACCGACCGTCATGAAGAACATCTGGGCGTACCCGGCAGACATTGGCTACCAGGGGCAGGAGCCGTTGACGGGGTTCACCGTGGAGACCCCTGACGGGACGTTGGGGCAAGTGGAACGTCAGCTGAACGAGCCGGGCAGGCAGCATCTCATCGTCGACACCAGCGTGTGGGTCTTCGGCAAGAGCCTCCTGGTCCCCGCCGGCATCGTTCACACCGTCGACACAGCCGCCAAAACGGTAACGGTCACCCATGCCAGGGACGAGATCAAGGCCGCGCCCCGCTTTGCCTTTGACAGCCAGACCACCGAAGCCGGCTACCTCACCGAAGTCGGCAGGTACTACGCCGGGCTCGGACAGCCCGCCGCTCTGTGAGGAACGAGAGAGAAACCGGGACCCCCACTGCCCGCACGGGGCGTCAAGCCGGGTTCCCGGGCGAGTGAAGCCGTCAGCGGCCTCGGTTCGGTGGTCAGCCGCAGCCGCGTGCACGGCGGGGCGGTGATCCCGAAGAAGCGCCGCATCAACGCCGCACCCCTTCAGCACCCGCTGGCGCTGCGGGCGTATGTGCCGTCACGGCAGGCTTTCGGCCGTGACGGCACATACGCCGACTCACAGCAAGTTGACTCATCTCGGTCTCCCCCACGATCGCCACCCGCCGAAAAATTCCCCGGGGTTGGGGCCACTTGCAGAAGCATCAAGCTTCAAGCATCAGGCGTTCAGCCCCGCGGCGTTGACGCAACGGATCGCGGACAGCGGGTGACGGCCATCGCTTGCAGGTGCCGCACCTCTCCGCGCCCGCGGTTCTTCACCATGAACCGCTTGACCGCACGAGCGAAACTGCACGAGCGACACTGCACGGGCGACACTGCACGGGCGACACTGCACGGGCGAACGGCATGAGCGAATGCCGGCCGGTTCACTTTGCAGCGACGGCCCCTGTGCACCGAATTTCTCGGCATGCATAGCCTCCTCACCATTTTCCGCAACGAGTGACGGGGAAGTTTGCCCGGGCGATATCGCATGCATCATGCGTTCCGTTCCGTTCCGTTCCGTGCATTTCGTTCCATTGCATATCCGGGCCCACTGTGCACCAAGTTATTGCCCGTAAATCCGTAAAGCACCTCGCCACTTCCGAGAAAAGGCGGATCAGATCCTTTTGAGGAGTCGTGGCGTGGTCGTACGTGCGGGGCGTACGTGCGGGGCGAAGGGGCGGCGCCCAGTTACCTCCATTCGGGTGAACCGATCCCCTTGCAGGCGCACAAGCCCCCAGTCGGGAAGGGGCTCGCATCCAGGTTTCCAGTAGGTGGCCTATATGAGAAAGGTTTTCCAAAATGTCCCCAACCGATTCCCACGCTAGCATCGAACAAAGGTTGTGCTGTCTGACCGTCTCCAGTGTCGAGCGCAGGCGATAAGCGGGACTGACTTCCCGCTGGCGGCCCCGCCGTCCGTGCCGACACCTCACCCACCGCTCGGTTCGCCCCCTCGGGCCGGCGCCGGAACAAGCAAAGGCGCCCGGCGCCAGGGCACTGAACAACGGCGGCCGGAACTTCCCGAGGGAGCTCACATGGCGGGAAAGTCGTTTGAAGCGTTGCCCCCTGATCTGGGGGAATCCCCCACGGACCGGGCCGGGGTTGCCACCCCGGACGCCGGTATCGAGAGGGTTCTCGCTGCGGTGCTGGCTGACGTCGTGCGCGTCGCTCAGGTATCGGTCGACAGCCACTTCTTCGACGAACTGGGCGCCGATTCGATGGTGATGGCGCAGTTCTGCGCCCGGGTCAGGAAGCATGCGGACCTGCCCTCGGTATCGATGAAGGACGTCTACCGGAACCCGACGATCCGGAGCCTGGCGACGGCGCTCATGGCCTCTGCGCCCGCGGCCCCCGCCACCCCCGCCGCCCGCACCGAATCACCGGCACCCGCGCCGGTGGCGGTGGCGGTGGCTCCGACGGGCACACCGCAGTACGTCCTGTGCGGAGCGCTGCAACTGCTGGCTTTCCTCGGCTACTCCTACCTCGTCGCATACGTCGCCGCCCGGGGCTACGCGTGGATCTCCGCCGGATCCGGCGTGTTCGACGCGTACCTGCGCTCGGTGCTGTTCGGCGGGGCGAGCTTTGTCTGTCTGTCCGCCCTTCCGGTCCTGCTGAAGTGGATACTCGTCGGCCGGTGGAAGCCTCGGCAGATCCGCGTCTGGAGTCTGACGTATGTCCGCTTCTGGATGGTCAAGACGCTGATCCGCTCCGATCCGCTGGTCCTGTTCGCCGGGTCTCCGCTCTATGCGCTCTACCTCAAGGCACTGGGTGCGAGGATCGGGCGGGGTGTCGTGATTCTCTCCAGGAACGTCCCCGTGTGCACGGACCTGCTCGCGGTGGGCGACGGCGCACTGATACGCAAGGACTCGTTCTTCACCGGCTATCGGGCCCACGCCGGCCTGATCCAGACCGGCACGGTCACCCTGGGGAAGAACGCGGTCGTCAGTGAGTCCACCGTGCTCGACATCGATACCTCGCTGGGCGACGCGGCCCAGCTCGGCCACGCCTCCTCGCTGCACAGCGGACAGGCAGTGCCCGACGGCGAGCACTGGCACGGGTCACCGGCGCAGCGGACCGATGTGGACTACCAGGTGGTGGGTGCGGCCGACTGCGGTTCCACGAGAAGGCTGCTCCACAGCGTCCTGCAACTGCTGACGGTGCTGCTGGTGTACGTGCCGCTGGCGATCGGCGCCGTGGGCATCCTGCTCGCCGCGGCCCCGCAGCTCGCCGCGGCCCTGGAGCCAGGCCCCGCGGCCCTGACGAGCTGGACGTTCTACGGTGACGCCCTGGCGTTCTCGCTGGTCGTCTTCTTCGGTGCCCTCCCCCTCGGTCTCCTCCTGTTGACCACGGTCCCCCGCCTGCTGAACCGGACCATCACACCGGGCAAGGTCTATCCCCTGTACGGCTTCCACTACGGGGTACACCGGGCGATCACCTTCATGACCAACAGGAGGTCGCTGATGCGTCTGTTCGGCGACAGCTCCTGCATCGTCCACTACCTGCGGTGCCTGGGGTACGACATGTCGCGGATCGAGCAGACCGGGTCGAACTTCGGCACGGAGGTGAAGCACGAGACCCCGTACCTGAGTTCCGTCGGCAGCGGCACGATGGTCGCCGACGGACTGTCGATCAACAACGCGGACTTTTCGAGCACCTCGTTCCGCGTCTCCCGGACGTCGATCGGAGCACACAACTTCCTCGGGAACCGGATCGCCTACCCCTCGCGGGGCAGGACGGGCGACAACTGCCTGCTCGCCACGAAGGTCATGGTCCCCATCGACGGGAAGATCCGGGAAGGTGTCGGGCTTCTGGGCTCGCCCAGCTTCGAGATTCCGCGGTCGGTCCAGCGCGACAGCAGCTTCGACGGGCTGAAGAGCGACGAGCAGCTACGCCGTCGCCTGCCCGCCAAGAACCGGCACAACGCCGCCACCATGGCGTGGTACCTGCTGGTCCGGTGGATCTACTTCTTCCTGGTCACTCTGCTCGTCTCGGCCGCCGCCGATCTCTACGCCGCTTTCGGTGCGGCGGCGATCGCGCTGGCCGACGTGCTCGTCGTGCTGTTCACCGCCGTGTACTACGTGCTGATCGAACGTGCCGTCACGGCCTGCTATCCCACGGGACCGCTGTTCTGCTCGATCTACGACCTCCGCTTCTGGCGGCGCGAACGCTACTGGAAGGTGCCGTCGGAGACGTACTTGCGGATATTCGACGGCACCCCGTTCAAGAGCGTGATCTGGCGGATGCTGGGTGTCCGGATCGGCAGCAGGGTCTTCGACGACGGCTGCTATCTGACCGAGCGGACGATGGTCACCATCGGGGACGGCTGCACGCTCAACACGGGGAGCGTCGTCCAGTGCCACTCGCAGGAGGACGGCACCTTCAAGTCCGACCGCAGCACGATCGGTTCCGGCTGCACGCTCGGGGTCGGCGCCTTCGTGCACTACGGCGTGACGATCGGCGACGGCGCAGTGCTCGCGCCCGACTCGTTCCTCATGAAGGGCGAGGTCCTCCCGCACCACGCGTGGTGGGGAGGAAATCCGGCCCGGCAGATCCGCCGGGGCGACGGCGGGGAATGGAGGTAGCTCCGATGGCAACGCCTCTGACGAACGACGTGGCTGTCCGGCGCGACGAGCCCGCCACCGGCGGCTTCGCCACGGTCCCGCGGTGGACCCGCACCCCGGTTCCGGGCACCGCAGCACACGAGTCGGTGATACCCGAGAACCTGCTGCCGACGCTGGGACGGTTGGCACAGGAGTGGGACGTGACGCTGCACTCGGTGCTGTTGGCCGCGCATGCCAAGGTACTCGGCGCGCTGACCGGTGAGCAGACGGTCGCGACCGGCTACATCGCCGTGGCGGGCGGCAATCCGTTGACCTGCCGGCTGACGACCGCGGCCGAGTCGTGGCGGACGCTGGTGCGCGACACGCATCGGGTCGCGTCTCACCTGCCGGCGCACCAGGGCGTTCCGGCCGACGGCCCCGGCGGAGTGCCGGACCGGCCCGTTCCGTCGCCCGAGACGGTGTTCGATCCGACCGGTGGCGGTGGAACGGCCGAGGGCACCGTGCTACGGGTGGCGGTGGTGTGCCAGGAGGGCCGGCGCCTGCTGCGGCTGCACTACCGGACCGACGTGCTCGACGAGGCGTGTGCCGCCAGAATCGCCGGCTACCACCTCACCGCGCTCGCGCTGATCGCCGCCGATCCGGATGCGGCGCACGGGCGGCAGAGTCTGCTGTCCGCAGAGGAACTCCACCTCCAGCTCGAAGGGCTCGCCGGACCGCGGCGGGCGCTGCCGGACCGCCGGTTCCACGAACTGTTCGAGCAGCGGGTGCGGGCGCACCCGGACACCGTCGCGGCCGTGCACGGCGACCGGCAATGGACCTACCACGAGCTCAACATCCGCGCCAACCGTCTGGCCCACGCTCTGCTGGCAAGAGGACTGCGCCGGGAAGACGTTGTCGCGGTGGTGACCGAACGCAATCTGGACTGGCTGACCGCCGTCCTCGCGGTCTTCAAGGCCGGGGGCGCGTACCTGCCCGTCGAGCCGCACTTCCCCGCCGACCGCATGGCCACCATGCTCTCCCGTGCCTCGTGCGGGCTGGTGCTGACCGAACCCGGCAGCACCGCTCCCCTCGACCGGGCCCTGGAGTCGCTGCCCGGGATCCAGCGGCTGTTCATCGACGCGGCCTGCGAGGAGAGCCGCGACGACGGCGACCCCTGCGTCCCCGTCGCCCCGGACGACCTCGCCTACGTCATCTTCACCTCCGGCTCCACCGGCGAGCCCAAGGGCGCGATGTGTGAGCACGAGGGGATGCTCAACCACCTGTACGCCAAGATCGACGACTTGGGGATCACCGAGGGACAGGTCGTCGCCCAGACCGCGCCGCAGTGCTTCGACATCTCCCTGTGGCAACTGCTCTCCGCGCTGCTGGCCGGCGGGCGGACCCTGCTGGTGGGGCAGGAGGCCGTCCTGGACGTCCGGCGGTTCCTCGACACGATCGTGGGCGGCAGGGTCAACGTGCTCCAGGTGGTGCCTTCCTACCTCGACGTCGTGCTGTCCTTCCTGGAACAGCACCCCCGTGAACTCCCCTCCCTGCGCTGCGTGTCGGTGACGGGCGAGGCGCTGAAGAGGGAGCTCGTCCACCGCTGGTTCGCGGCCGGGCCCCGGATCGGTCTGGTCAATGCCTACGGCTTGACCGAGACCTGCGACGACACCAACCACGAGGTCATGGACCGGGTGCCGGACGGCGAGCGGATCCCGCTCGGCCGCCCCGTCAGCAATGTGCACATCTACCTCGTCGACGAGTACCTGTCACCGGTGCCGCTCGGCGCCCCCGGTGAGATCGTCTTCTCCGGAGTCTGCGTCGGCCGCGGGTACGTCAACGACCCCGAGCGCACCCGGCTGGCATTCATGGCGGATCCGCACCGCACGGGCAGCCGGCTCTACCGGTCCGGCGACTACGGCCGGTGGTCACCGGAAGGAAAGCTGGAGTTCCTCGGCCGCCAGGACACCCAGGTCAAGATCCGCGGCTTCCGGATCGAGATGGGCGAGATCGAGAACGCCCTGCTCGGGGTGCCCGGAATCCGCGACGGTGCCGTCGTGGTCTCCCCACGAGGCGGCCACGGTCAGCGGCTGGTGGCCTTCTACTCCGGTCTGCGCCCGCTGGATGCCGCCGCACTGCAGGAACAGCTGAGCCGGTCACTGCCCGCGTACATGGTTCCGTCGGCCTTCCACTGGCGGCAGAGCCTTCCGCTGACGGCCAACGGAAAGACCGACAAGAAGGCGCTGGCCGCACTCGCCGAGGAGAGCGGCGCCACCGAGGAGAGCGGCACCCAGGACGGCCGTCGTCCGCCCGGCACACCGGCCGAAGAGCGGCTCGCCGCCGCATGGGCCGAGGTTCTGGGCATCCCGAAGAACCGGATCGGAGGTCGGGACAACTTCTTCGACCTCGGCGGCACCTCGCTGTCGGCCGTACGCGTCGCGATCTGCCTGGATCGTGTGGTCTCGCCCAAGGACCTCCTGCAGCACCCGGTACTCGCCGACCTGGCCCGGCTGGTCGAGGGCCGCTCCACGGCCGGCTCCGATCCGCCGCGGACGCTGCCGGGGTCCGGGCGGGGCAACGCGCTGCAGGACCACCACACGGTGCAGGACCACAACACGGTGCAGGGCACCGGCCGGCTGCCCGCCGACGCAGAGCGAAAGGACACCACGATGGCACCCTCACTCCCGACCTCGCTGCCGGACCTGGAGTCGGCATCCGGCCGGACTCCGATGCTGCAGCTCGACACCACTGCCGACGCGGCGAGCTGGGCGGCCGAGCACCGGGACGCGGTGCGCGCCGCCGTCCTCGAACACGGTGCGGTCCTCGTCCGTGGCCTGGAGCTCCAGCACGCCGCCGAGGTCGGCGCGGTACTGCAGCGGCTGGACCTCCTTCCGGTGACGGAGAAGGAATCCTTCGCCCCCCGGCAGACCTACTCCGAAGGCGTCTACTCCTCCTCCAAGTGGCCGCCGAACCAGCCGATGTGCATGCACCACGAGTTGAGCTACACGCTCGAATTCCCCGGCCTGATGCTGTTCGCGTGCCTCGGCGCACCCACCGAGGGCGGGGCAACCGGTGTCGCGGACTCCACGGCGGTGCTCGACGCGCTGCCGCCCGAGCTGACCGAGCGGTTCGAGCGGGAGGGCTGGCTGCTCACCCGCAGCTACCACGACGAGATCGGGGCCTCCTTGTCGGAGTCGTTCGGCACCGACGACCGGAGCGCCATCGAGAGTTACTGCCGCTCCCACGCGATCCAGTTCGCGTGGCAGCCTGACGGCGGACTGCGCACACGACAGCGCCGCAGCGCCGTGGTGCGCCACCCGGTCAGCGGGCGACGCTGCTGGTTCAACCAGATCGCGTTCCTCAACGAGTGGACGATGGCCCCCGAGGTCCGGGAGTACCTGATCGACGAGTACGGCGCCGACGGGCTGCCGTTCAACACCCGCTACGGCAATGGCGACCCCCTCACCGAGGACACCGTCCAGTTGCTCAACAAGGTCTACGAGGCCCACACCGTGCGCCGGCCCTGGCAGGCCGGTGACCTGCTCCTCGTCGACAACGTCCGTACCGCGCACAGCAGGGAACCCTTCGAGGGACCGCGAGAGGTGGTGGTGGCGATGGCCGATCCGCTGCGCCTGGCCGACTGCTCACCGACCGTCGAGGTGACCACCTCGTGAACACCATCCGCTCCAGTGCAACGGAGTCCGCCATGACCAAACCGCCGCTCACCGTGCCCCCGTTCGCGGTGATCTCAGGAGTGCAGGTCCAGACCGCCCTGCAAGGACGCGAGAAGCACATCGTGGAGGTGGTCGAGGACACCTACCGGCTGCACGGTGCCGGTGCCTCGGTGAACCCTCCGTCCTCCTTCCTCCGTTTCCCCGACCGCCGCTCCTCGCGGATGATCGCGCTGCCCGCCTCGATCGGCGGAGAGGCGCAGGTGGACGGGCTGAAGTGGATCTCCAGCTTCCCGGAGAACGTGGCGTCCGGCATTCCCCGGGCCTCTGCCGTGCTGATCCTCAACGACCCCGCCACCGGCTACCCGTTCGCCTGCCTCGAAAGCTCGATCATCAGCGCCACCCGCACTGCCGCATCGGCGGCGTCGGCGGCCGACTGGCTCAGCCGCGGCCGCCCGCGCCCGATGCGCGTCGGATTCTTCGGGGCGGGCCTGATCGCCCGCTACATCCACACCTTCCTGGAAGGCACCGGCTGGTCGTTCGACGAGATCGGCGTGCACGACCTGTCCGCCGACAGTGCGGCCGGCTTCCGCCTGTACCTGGAGCAGACCGGCACCGCCGGCCGGATCACCGTGCACCCCAGCGCCGAGGAACTGATCCGTCTCAGCGATCTGGTGGTCTTCGCCACCGTCGCCGGTGAGCCGCACGTCCACGACCCCTCGTGGTTCGCACACCACCCCGTGGTCCTGCACGTGTCGTTGCGCGACCTCGCTCCGCAGATCCTGCTGGCCTCGACCAATATCGTCGACGACGTCGAGCACTGCCTCACCGCCGACACCTCGCCGCATCTGGCCGAACAGCTCACGGGCAACCGGGACTTCCTGCACGGCACGTTGGACGACGTGATGAACGGGCGGGTGACGGTGCCGGCGGACCGGCCCGCGGTCTTCTCACCGTTCGGCCTCGGCGTGCTCGATCTCGCGGTCGGAAAGTACGTCTACGACGAGGTGGTCCGCTCCGGCCAACTGCAGGTCGTCGACAACTTCTTCCATGAACTGCGCCGGTACGGATGAGACCGGCACCGGCGCAATGAGGAGTCCGCCGCACTAGTCGGATGGACATTCCGAAGGTGCTCTGCCTCCAGAGGAGGGACCCATCATGCCAGTCATATCTGTTCCCTACGCCTTCAACGAGGAAGAACTCTACGTCGACCTCGAGGCGATCTTCGGGCAGTCCCTGTTCCTCAAGTGCGAGGGCCTCAACTTCGCCGGCTCGATCAAGCTGAAGGCCGCGACCGAGATGGTGGAGGCGGCCGAGCGGGAGGGCGTCCTGACTCCCGAATCGGTCCTGGTCGAGTCCTCGTCCGGAAACCTCGGCGTGGCGCTGAGCATGATCGCGGCGAGCAAGGGCTACAGGTTTCTGTGCGTGACGGACTCCCGCTGCAATCTGTCGACCAGGCTGATGATGGAGGCCTTGGGGAGTCAGGTGCACGTCGTCGCCGACGACGGGGCCGGCGGCGGCCTGCTCGGCGCACGGCTCGACTACGTCCGGGACCTGTGCGCCTCCGACGGCCGTTGGGTGTGGCTCAGCCAGTACACCAATCCGGGTAACTGGCAGGCGCACTACCGCACGACGGCACCGGCGATCGCCCGCTGGTTCCCGCATCTGGATGTGCTGTTCATCGGGGCAGGCACCACCGGAACCCTGATGGGCTGTGCGCGCTACTTCCGGCAGTGGCACCGGCCGGTGCAGATCGTCGCGGTGGACAGCGTCGGCTCGGTGACCTTCGGCGGTGCACCGGGACGCCGTATGATCCCCGGCCTGGGCATGAGCGTCCCTCCCCCGCTGCTCGACGAGTCCTTTGTGGACGAGGCGGTACGCGTGCCGGAGGCGGACACCGTCCGTGCCTGCCACCAACTGGCCCGACACGGTTTCCTCTTCGGCGGCTCGACCGGCACGGTCGTCAGCGGCGCGATGGACTGGCTGTCCCGGCACGACACGCGGGGGCTCACCGCGGTGGCCATCGCCCCGGACCTCGGCGAGCGCTACCTCGACACCATCTACCAGGCCAACTGGGTACAGGACCTGTACGGCGAGGACATGCTCGACTCCGACGGTGCCTCCGGCGGAGCGGCCTCGGCCCATTCTCCGGAGATCCGCCCCGCACCGCCGAGGCGCGCAGAAGACCCGTATCCGCGCCACCAGCGCAAGGAGCAGGCGGGCGACATCTAGGCCCGGCCCGCGCACTCCGGATGGGTCCGGGCCCGTGCGCTCCGGAAGCCGGCCGCGGTAGCCGGCTTGCGATCCGGCCGGCCGGTACAGCCCGGCCGGCCGGGTCGCGTCGTCCTGCGGCGTGGCCGGCCGGCATCCAGCTCAAAAGCTACGTGTTTGCTTTAAGCTGCGCCATCCCGTACCCTGAAGCTAACGCAAAGAAGTTGCGTTAGCTTCCTTTGCGACGCTGCTTCACCACTGCACCGACGACGCACACACCACACACCCACACCAAGGACATGCATGACATCCGTCGAACTCACCGCCGGAGAAGTGGCCCGGTGGGCGCTCCATGCCGGACTCCCGCTGCCGGACGAGCGCCATACCGATGTGGCCGCCACCGCGAACCACATCCACAGCGTCATCCGCACTTTGCGCGAGCTGGACTTCGGAGAGACGCCGCCCGCTGCCGCCTACATCGTCGATGGGGAGACGGCCGATGGAGCTCTTTGAGCTGACGCTTGCCGAGGCGGCCGCTGCCGTGGAGGAGAGAAGAGCCTCCCCGGTGGAGCTGACCGAGTCCGTACTCGGGCGGATCGACGCCGTGGAAGAACGATTGCAGGCCTATGTCACCCTGGCCGGCGAGACGGCGCGCGACTCGGCCACGCGAGCGGAACGCGAGATCGCCGCGGGCAGGTATCACGGCCCCCTGCACGGCATACCCTTCGGACTCAAGGACATGATCGACGCTGCCGGGATGCCGACCACGGCCAGCTCCCGGGTCAGGGCGGACCACCTCGCGCAGGCGGACAGCGCCGTGGCCGGACGCCTGTCCGCGGCGGGCGGGGTCCTGATCGGGAAGACGCATACCCATGAATTCGCTTACGGACTGACGACGCCTCAGACGCGCAACGCCTGGGACCAGGACCGGATTGCGGGCGGTTCGAGCGGTGGTTCGGCGGTCGCCGTGGCGGCGGGAACCGCCACCTTTGCCCTGGGGACGGACACCGGAGGTTCGATCCGCGTGCCCGCGGCACTGAACGGACTGGTCGGCCTCAAACCGACCTACGGCCTCCTCCCCCTGCACGGTGTGGTCGCCTTGTCCTGGTCGCTGGACCACGTCGGCCCCCTCACCCGCACCGTGCGGGACGCAGCGCTCGTACTGTCCGCGCTGGTGGGCCATACCCCTCAGGACCCGGCGAGTCTCCGCACGGCGCCGACCGCCTACTCGCTGCCCCCAGGGGATGGTGATCTGACGGGCCTGCGTGTCGGCGTACCGGTCAACTACTACTTCGACCGCGTGGCCCCCGAAGTCGAAGCCGCCGTGCGCGAGGCCCACACACAGCTGGCGGACATGGGGGCCGAACTCATCGAGGTCGAGATCCCGATGACGCGTTACGTTCAGGCGACCCAGTGGGGCCTGATGGTCCCCGAGGCGACCGCCTCGCACGAACGTACGCTGCGGTCGGTCCCCGAGCTGTACGCGCCGGACGTGCGGGTCCTCCTGGAGGCCGGCGAGCTGGTTTCGGCGGGCGACTACCTGCGGGCCCAGCGCTCCCGCACCCTCATGCGCCAGGCGTGGCTGAGCATGTTCGACCGGATCGACGTACTCGCGGCGCCCACCGTGCCGATGACCGCCACGAAATCAGACCAGCCCTCCGTCGCATGGCCGGACGGCACCACGGAAAGCGTCTCCGATGCCTATGTCCGCCTCAGCGCCCCGGCGAACATCACCGGGCTGCCGTCCCTGAGCCTGCCGGTCGGCCGCGATCATGCGGGCCTGCCCATCGGCATGCAGCTGGTAGGACGGCCCCTGGGTGAAGCGGCGGTGCTGCGCACGGGGCACGCGTACGAGACCGCCCATCCTTGGATGAGACCGCCGGTATGAGCGCGCGCCACGGCCGTCGTTGCGGGTCGGCGCGCCGTGCCCGTGCATGATCACCAACAGGCCGGGGCCGACGTTACTGTTCCCGATGTCAGGCATGACGTGGCGAGGAGAGCCGCTGATGGAGTTCCTGGTCGACATGGTGACCACCGTTCCGGAGGGCACGTCCGAGGAGGCCGTGGCGGAGATCCGGGCCCGGGAGGCGGTACGGTCGCGGGAATTGGCCGCGCAGGGAAGCCTGCTGCGGCTGTGGCGGCCGCCGCTCGCCCCTGGTGAGTGGCGCACCTGGGGCCTTTTCAGCGCGGACGGCGCGGAGCAGTTGGAGCAGGTGCTCGCGTCGATGCCCCTGCGGGTGTGGCGGCACGACACGGTGACGCCGCTGTCCCCGCACCCGAATGACCCGGGCCGTTGAGGAGCAGCCACCTCGGTTCCGGAAGGGCGGCCTCGGTTGTGCCTCTGCGGCGGCGGACAACCGGGCGCGGTGTGGTCATCGAGCCGAGAGGAATTGCCGCGCCTCACCCCCTCTCCATCCCAGCCGGGTCTGCGCAGTCCGCCGCCGCGCCGCCCCCACAGGAGAACCCTGATGAACAGCACACAAGACAGCGGGGCCATCCTGCGCGACGTGCTCGACCGGTGGAAGGCGGCAGTCGACGCGCATGAACCGCGGCGGGCCGCCTGCCACTTCACCGAGGACGCGATCTTCCAAGGACTGCACCCCTACAGCGTCGGGCGGCAGGGCATCACCGAGTACTACGCTTCCCAGCCGCTCGGAATGACCGCCGAGTACCGGATTCTCGAAACCAGGCAGCCCGCCGACGACCTCGTACTCGGCTATCTGGACGTGGACTTCTCGTTCACCGACAGGCCTACGATCGCCGTGAACCTCACCGTGCTGCTACAGCAAACGGAGCACGGCTGGTACATCAGCCATTATCACGTCTCCCGCCGCAACTAGGCCGCTGCGTCGCTTCATTGCTTCGTTCAGACCGGCTTGGCTCCGCGCCCGGGGATGTAGTGCGGTCGACGGCGTCCGGCCGGCACCGGGGCGGTCAGTTCGCCGGACGGCTGGATTCACGGCGGACCGCTCGGAGGTGAGAGCACGCGAGGTTCCGCGCGTCAGCGGAACGTTAACGGCAGGTGAGCACCACGCGGGCCGCCCGCGCCCAGGTGGTCTGGCCGGGTGAAGTCGGCGAGGAGCCGTGTCCGCCCCGGCGCCGGTGCCGTTTGTGAATGCGTGATCTCCACTCGACGCATGTATGCAGCACTCGTCCTGACCGCCGGCGCCTCGGGCCTCGCGGTGTCGTCCGCCTCGGCCGCGCCCGCGGCCCCGCCCGCCCCGCCGACCAGGCCGGGAATCTCCGTGCTCAGCACACTCGACAGCCTCGGCGTCGCGCCCGTACCTGCCAAATACCAGGGCCAGATGCCCACGGTCACCGGGCAGCTCACCGGCCTTCAGCACCTCCATGACCTCGGCCAGCTGCACCAGGTGACCGACCTCGCCGCCCCGGTGGCGGGCCTGCTGCCCGTCGTGGCATAGCCCTGTTCCGTACGGTTCGCGGCCGAAGCGGGAAGGGGCCGAGGCCGCGATCCACCGGGGCAGGATGAGGGAGCACAGGGAGTGGGGCGTAGGGCGAGGGAGCAAGGCACCGTGCCTCAGCTGATTGAATGGTCGCCGAGGTGAGAGACATGGTGTCGACCGACCGGCTGCTTGCGTTCGCGGTGATGTCGTTGCTGGTGATTGCGATCCCGGGGCCGAGCGTGCTCTTCGTGATCGGCCGGGCTCTGGCGCACGGCCGCCGCACGGCGCTGGCAACGGTACTGGGCAATGTGTTGGGCTCGTATCTGCTGGTGGCCGCGGTGGCACTCGGCCTTGGCTCGTTGGTCGAGCAGTCCGCCGCTGTCTTCCTCGCCGTGAAACTGGCCGGCGCGGCCTACCTCGTCTTCCTCGGAGTCCAGGCGTTCCGGCACCGCAAGGAGATGAAGATGGGTGCCGCGGAGGTGCCCGCACAGCCCGCTCGCGGTGATCTGCGAACGATCGCCGACGGCATCCTGGTCGGCGTCACCAACCCGAAGGGCATCGTGTTCTTCGCCGCCGTGCTGCCCCAGTTCGTGGACCACACGGCGGGCGGGCTGCCCGCCCAGATGCTCGTCCTGGGCCTGGTGCCGATCGGCATCAGCCTGATCACGGACACGGTGTGGGGGCTCACGGCCTCGGCGGCCCGCGCCTGGTTCGCACGTTCCGAACGCCGGCTGTCGATGATCGGTGGCGCGGGCGGTTTCGCCATGATCGGCCTGGGCGTGACGGTGGCGGCCACCGGCCGCGCGGACTGACCGCGGGCCCGGCCCCGGACAACCGGCCTGCGGCCACTGCGCCGTCGAGGCTCTGGGATGCCGCTTGCCGGAGGGTGCGATGGTGCTGCGGCAGGCGCCCGCTCCCCGGTGGCGGGCCGGGGCCGCGATGCGCCCCCGCCGGTCTCCGCTCGCTGTCGATTCGGGACGTCACGGCTGCGCACGGCGCACTTTGGCGAGCAGCAGGACCGTGTCGTCGGCCGGCGAACTCGGGAGGAGGCGGGCGAGAATGCGGTCCGCCGTGGCTTCCAACGAGGCGGAGATCCGGCCCAGTTCCGTGCGGAGGATGTTCAGGCCCTCGTCGATGTCATGGCCTCGTGACTCGATGAGGCCGTCGGTGTACAGCACGAGGGTGGCGGCGTCGGGCAGTTCGATCTCCGTTGTCCGGAAGGGACAGCCGCCGACGCCGAGCGGCACTCCGAGCACGTCGTCGATGAGCTGGATCCGGCCGTCCGGGTGGCGGACAAGGGGCGGAGGGTGGCCGGCGCTGGCGATCCGGGTGCCTCCGGTGGTGGGGTCGTAGCGGATATAGAGGCAGGTCGCGAGCTCGATGCCGGCCTCTTCGGCGCACTGGTCGAGTTCGGTGAGCAGCCCGTCCGGTTCCTGGTCGTGCCGGGCCAGCGCCTTCGCGGCGATACGCAGCCTGCCCATCGCCGCAGCCGCCGACACTCCGTGTCCCATGACGTCACCGACGACCAGGGCAACTCGACCGCCGGGCAGGGGGATCACGTCGTACCAGTCACCGCCGACCTCGGTGACGCGGCTGCCGGGCAGGTAGCGGTGAGCGATGCTCAGGTACGGGCCGGTCACCAAAGCGGTGGGGAGCAGGGCCCGTTGGAGGGTGAGCGCGATGTCTCTCTCCCGGTTGTACAGCCGGGCGTTGTCCAGGCACAGCGCCGCCCGGGAGGCGAGCTCGCCGGCCAGGCTGAGGTCCTGTTCGGTGAAGGCCGGTCTGGCCGCGGACCGGCCGAAGACCGCGATCCCCTGGACCGTGCCCCGGGCGATGAGCGGAGCGAGGAGGAGGCAGGCCAGACCGCTGTCGGCCAGCAGCCGGGCGCGGGTTTCGTTCAGCATGGTGCGGACCATGAACTCCTGGTTCACCGCTACGCAGAGGGGGCGGCCGGTCCGCAGCATCTGATGGATGGCGGAGCCCGGCGGGTAATGCACGACTTCCACCCCGCTCACCAGCTCCGTCGCGGGAGAGGGAAGCACGGTGCCGTAGGCGATGCGGCGGGTGTCCACCGGCAGGGCGGGGTCGAACGCCGCATGCTCGTCCCCCCACTCCACGAGCTCCACGACAGCCGCGTCGGAGAAGTCCGGAACCGCGGCTTCGACCAGTTCCTGGGCCGTGACCTGCACATCCAGGGTGGTGCCGATCCGGGCGGAGGCGCGGTTCAGCAGTGCCAGCCGCTGACGGGTGGCGGTTGCCTCCACGATGGCCTGCTCGCGGTCGGTCACATCCACCAGCAGGCCGCCCACTCCCTGGTGGGTGCCCACGGCCTGGGTGAGCGGGAAGAAACTCACCGAGAGGACCTTGTCCCGGTCCGGGTGGCCCCGAGTACGCATCCCCACCCGCACGCCCGTGACGGGTTTGCCCTCCGCGGCGACGGCGCGCAGCATGCGCTCGTACTCACCGCCGTCCGAGGTGATCATGATCTCGGCGACGCGCCGTCCGAGATGCTCCTCGATGGGGAGTCCGTTCATGTCGGCGAGCGCCTGGTTGACGTGGAGGTAGCGCAGTTCCGCGTCGAACATGGCCAGGCCTATGGGGCAGGTCTCGAAGAGGGCGTCGAGGAAGGCGAGGTTGGTCTTCACCCGGTCCAGCTCGTCGCCACGGCTCGCCAGCGCCATGATCACCGAGCGTCCCGCGACGCCGGTCACCGGGAAGACACGGAACCCGCAGTCGAGAACCGTGCCGTCCTGATGCGTGGCAGGCAGGCGGCCACGCCAGTACCCCAGGGTCCGGCCCCGCTCCGCCATACGCGCGCAGGCGTCGGGTTCTCCCCCGGGCGGCCCGGGGAGCAGGAGGGCGCCGGGCTTCGTCAGGGCCTCCGCCGCGTGGTAGCCGAAGAGATCCCGGGCGCCCGGGCCCCAGTAGCAGATCCGGTTGTCGTCATCGAGGCCGAATACGGCGACGGCCACATGCTCCAGCAGCGAACCGGGCTCGGACCAGAGCGGACCACGAGCCCTCGCGTCGCTCGGCCGATCTGCTGGCACCGGGTTTCCCTTCCACCCGCCGCGCACCGTGGTGGGCCGCCCGCCGGACGGCAGAGCGGCTCTCTTCATTCTGCGCTTGTCGCCCAGGCGCGGACACTCCGGCGGGGGCCGGGTGCCAGGGAGACACCGCCTAAGAGCCGCCGGTCCCTGTAGACGGGGAGAGCGGCGGCCCCGGGACCGACGGCGGCAGGACGAGTTCGGCGACGGCTCCGCCGTCCGGCGCGTTGGAGAACCGCAGCGTGGCACCGAGGACACGGGCCTGTCCCATGGCGATGGTCAGCCCGAGGCCATGGCCGGTCTTCCGGCTGCTTCCGGACCGGCTCCGGAACCGCTGGGGGCCCTGGTCGAGGAGGCGGCCGGGGTAGCCGTCCCCGTGGTCCCGCACGGTGATGACGCGGCCGTCGACGGTCAGCAGCACCGGCGGGCGGCCGTGCCCGTGGGCGTTGGACACGAGGTTTCCCAGCACGCGCTGGAGCCTGCGCTGATCGGTCTCCACCCAGATGTCCCGCTCGGTACGGACCTCGGCCTGCAGCCCGGTGGCCAGCACCGCACGCTCGGCCAGCGGTCCCAGTTGATGCACCTCGATATCGGCCTGCTCCACCTCCGCGTCGAGGCGGGAGATCTCCAGCAGATCCTCGGTCAGCCGGCTCATGGTCCGGATCCGGTCCCGCACCAGCTCGGTCGGGCGGCCGGGTGGCAGCAGCTCCGCCGCCACGTGCAGGCCGGTCAGCGGGGTGCGCAGCTCATGAGCCACGTCGGCGGTGAAGCGCTGCTCGCTGTGCAGCTTGGACTGCAGTGTGGCGGCCATCGCGTCGAGTGCGGCCGCCACGGCGGCGGTCTCGTCCTGGGCATAGGGCGCACACAGGACGCGGGGGTCGTCCACCCGGGCGTCGAGATCGCCGGTGCTGATTCTGCGCGCCACCTGGGCGGTGTGGTGCAACCGACGGGTAATACGGGAGACGCCGAACAGTCCGACGGCGAGGGTGAGGGCGATCGCAAAGGCCGAGGAGCCGACGATGGCCCGGTCCAGTCCGCGGATCGCGGCGGCTCGCTGGGTGTAGTCGAGATGGACGGCCAGCGCCTTGCCGTCGGCGGGGGTGACGGCCCACATCGCCGGGCGGCCCTGGTGGTCGGCGAGCTGTGTGCCGCGCTCGCCCCGCAGTGCCATGGCGCGGAGCGGGGCGGGGAGATCCGCGGGGTTCACCGCGGCGTCGCGGCCGAGGGGTTCCCCTGCGACGTACGCCTCCCCGACGGAGTGCAGCTGCGACAGAGCCGTGCTGCGGGCCTGGCTTTCCGCCTGCCGGCCGACCAGGACGTGCACCAGGACCCCGACGACCGTCGCGAGGACGCAGCACATGACGATGACGAAGACGGCGAACTTCCCATGGAGCGTCGTCGTCCAGGCGGGCAGGCGCAACCGCGTCCGGGTCCGGCCGCCGCTCATGGTGTGTGCTCCGGGGCGGGGGTGGCGGAGTGCGCTTGATCGAATTCCATCGACCGCAGGGCCATGGTCTGCGTCCGCGGGTCCCATGCGTAGACCGTGCGGGTGTCGTAGCCGGGCGTGCCGGTGGGCTCCCGCAGGATCAGATCGCCGTTCGCGATCTCCACCGACAGCGGTGTCGTGCCGGCGTCCATGATCCGGGTGACCCGCCCGTGGTCGAGGGTGAAGACCCACAGTGCCAGGGAGCGGTCCGGTGCTTCGATGCCGACGATGAGTTCGGCCTTGCCGTCGCCCGTCAGATCCCGGTACTGGGGCTTTCGCACCGGACAGGGGGCCGGCTTCGTGGCGCAGTCGTTGATCTTCTTCGTGGTGGCGGAATCGAACTGCGGCCCGCCGCCGAGCGCGGAACCCGCGGCGGTCTGTGCCGTGACGACGGTGAACAGATTCGCCTTGCGGATGTCCCCGGACGGCACGGGCGGCACCCCCGGAACCGCCGCGGGAAGGTTCTCCCCCCTTCCGCGCTCGGGCTGTGGCGCGGGCTTCCGCTCGGGCCACAGCCGCACCGGGGCGGAGGCGGCCGACGTGTGGCCGGCGCTCAGCGGCTCCCCGCTCTGCGTACAGCTGCTCAACAGCACGACCAGGCCCGTCGCCGCCAGAGCGGACGACGTCATCCGTAGGAGCCCGGGGGGCGACAAGGAACGGTGGAGAGGCACATCTTTTCCCGTCGTGGTGCACGCTGAGCCTCTTGGATCATAAGGCGCGCGACACACTGCCGGCACAGGTGCGCCCCGGGGGCGTTTGCCGGTGGGCCGGCGGGGCCCGGTGGGCCGGTGGGGCCGGCGGGGCCCGGTGGGCCGCTCGGGCCGGGACGCGGAACCAGGCGCAGTGCCCAGCCGCCTCCCCGCGGACTCAGCCGGCCGGCACCGTAGCGGCGGCCTGCTTCTCCATGGGACCCGCCCAGGTGCGGCGCGGAGGGCGGCCGAGGAACTTCCCGAAGAGCAGCGCCGCCGCGGTGGCCGCGAGCACGCCGGGCACCATCTCGTAGATGCCCGACCGGAGCGGCCCGAGGAGCGGGTCGATCTGCTTCCACATGACGACGGTGACCGCCCCCGTCACGATGCCTGCCATCGCCCCGGCCCGCGTCATGCGCGGCCAGTAGAGCGACAGCAGGATGACCGGGCCGAAGGCGGCGCCGAAGCCCGCCCAGGCGTACGCGACGATATCCAGTACGGCGCCGCCGCTGAGTGCGATGGCGTAGGCCACCAGCGCCACGACCACGACCGTCACACGAGCCGCCAGCACCATCGACGCGTCCGAGGCCCGCCGCTTGACGAAGGCCCGGTAGAAGTCCTCGGTGAGGGCCATCGCCGAGACCAACAGCTGGCTGTCCGCCGTGGACTTGATCGCGGCGAGCACGGCGACCAGCAGGATGCCCGCGACCCACGGATCGACCAACTGGGCGCAGAGCTCGATGAAGACGGTTTCCGGATTGTCCAGCGGCTGGTCGAGGGCGGCGATCCCGAGCAGCCCGACGAGCGAGGCACCCGCCAGACAGACGACCACCCAGCCCACGCCGATACGGCGGGCCAACGGAATGTCACGGGTGCTGCGGATGCTCATGAAGCGGGCCAGGATGTGCGGCTGGCCGAAGTAGCCCAGTCCCCAGGCGAGCAGGGAGATGATGGCCACCGCACCGAGCGGCTGACCGGACGTCCACCGGGTGCCGTCGAAGTGGGCCTTGGCTCCCATGTCCAGCAGGGACGACGTCTTGTCGGCGAGCAGCCTGTGCATCGCGCCGAATCCCCCGAGCAGCCCGATACCGATCACGGGGAGCGCAACGGCCGCGCAGAACATCACCGTGGCCTGCACCGAGTGCGTCACGCTCACCGCGCGGAAGCCGCCCAGGACGGTGTAGACGACGATCACCACGGCGAAGACGGTGAGCGCGAATTCGAAGCCGCCGCCGAAGATCTCCTCGAACAGCACTCCCCCGGCCAGGAGGCCGCCGGCCACATAGACGGTGAAGAACACGACGATGACGGTTGCCGAGACCAGGCGCAGCATCCTGCTGCCGTCCTCGAAGCGCTCCTCCAGGTACGCCGACAGTGTTTTGGCGTCGCCGGCCAGCTCGGTGTACGTACGCAAACGCGGTGCGACCAGACGCCAGTTGAGATACGTACCGACGGCCAGGCCGACGGCAATCCACGAGGCGCCGATCCCGGCCGCGTACACGGCCCCGGGCAGCCCCAGGAACAGCCAGCCGGACATATCACTGGCACCCGCGGACAGGGCCGCCAGTGGTGCACTCAACCGACGCCCGCCCAGCGCGAAGTCGGAGAACGTCAAGGTGTCCTGGTACGTCCAGATGCCCACGGTCACCATGGCGAGCAGGAATATTCCAAATATGATCATGACCGGTACGATCAGGGGTGTCACCACTGCTCCTCGGTGCAGGCGCTGCCAGGTGTCGCGGGCCCGTAGGGATCCCACACGGAGATTCCGGACGGGAAGGCTCCGGCGCGAGCTGACAATACGGAGCAGCCATCGGGAGCGGCACCCCTTTGGCCGGATGTCCCTTGCAATCAAAGGCCCCACGGGCCTGCGGCGGTCCGGGCACCGGGGCCATACCCGGGCGCACGTCCCCACAACACGCAAAACCCGTCAACCGCCCATGAACTCGGTGATCCGGGCCAACAGGGCTGCGCTCCGGCAAGTCCGCCCGCAGACGCCGGGCCTGCCGACTGCGAACCGCGTGGCATGGGCAGCGGTGGTGCCGCCCCCGTGCACTGCGAGCGAGGGGACGCGAACCCCGGTGTGGTGAAGGTGGTGGCCGGCGACGCCGTGTTCTCTTCGCCTGGGTGCGCTCTTCGCGTGGGCGTTCTCTTCGCGTGGGTGCGCTCTCCGCGTGAGTGTGCTTCGCACGAGCGGAGGTGCGTGCGGCGTACGCCCGGTGCCTGCGCCGTCGCGCCTCAACAGGCCCTGGTGAGGCCAGAAATGCCCTGAGTGGGCATCACGACTGCGAACCATACTGGTGACGCTTCGCAGCCGACCGCCCGCTGCCGCCGGTCCGGCGTGGTGTGGCCTTCCTGCTCGTACGCGACCTTCCCGGCCGGTCCGCAGCGACCCTGCCCCTCTCCGGCCACCATCGAGGAAAAGGAGTTCTTCCCATGCGCCGTCTTCGCTCGTTCATCGTCGCCGCGGCCGCCCTGGCCGCCGCCTTGGGGACCGTACCCACCGCGACCGCGACTCCCACGGCGTCCGCCCGCCCGGCGGCCTTCCACTGCACCTCCGGGTACTTCTGCATCTACAGCGACTGGAACGGCGGGGGAACCCGCTGCCAGTGGTCACAGTCCAGCAAGGCGAACACCGCCGACGACTGTTCCTTCATCCAGCGGGGACAGAATGTCCGCTCCGTATGGAACAACACCAGGCACCGCGTGCAGTACTACACGCAAACCAACTACCACGCGCGCGTCGGGTCCACGCCCTCCGGTGCGGGTGGCAACCTGCAGGGCAACTACCAGATCCGTTCCTTCAAGCCCCAGTAGGCCCCGGCAGGAGGAACCGGCGCGGCGCAGGAGCCGCCTTCCCCGCGGCCCGTCGGCCCGCGGGGAAGGCGGCTCCTGCATCTGCTCGGGGGCACGTACTCGGCCCTGACCCGGGTCCGGACCCGCCCCTTCAGCGGGCCGCGCACCCCGGGCTGCCCCACGAAAGGCCGGACGCCTTGCCCGGCGATTCGACCTCAACGCACGTCATGGCGGGGCGAATTGGTGCCACGAGCGCGATGCGCCGCCCCTGCCCTGCGCAGCCGGCACGACACCCCGCCCCGAGGCAGGCGATCTGCGCATCGCCGCGGCCGGCACACTGCGGGCGATCACCGTGAACACGCGGGGAGCCCTGCCCGCACAGGGAACCCCGCCCGCACAGGGAACCCTGCCCGTGCTGCACGGCTGCGCCACCGCCGCCCCCCCCCACGGCGCACGTGCCCGAGGCGCCCCGAGACACCCTGGGGCGCAGCGAGCGGAGGTCGCCCCGGATACCCGGCACAGGCATCACGGTGGGCAGCGAGATACCGCAGAAAGAAGAGCCCGTGAGTGGTTTGACGCGGCGTCAAAGAGGGTCAACTCCCCCTGCATAAGCCATCCTTGAAGAATCACCAAGGACTGTTATGAGAGCAAATCACGTCGCATATCCGGTATCGAGAGGAGCAGGGAAAAGCGACCGGGATGCCTCGGCTCCGAAGATTCCGGAATGGGCGCGCACCATAGCGGCACCTCAAGGCCAAGCAATCGCACGTATATCCGTAATTGCGAAGTTCGTACAGCGAATATTTCCGGCCTAGCACCGTCAAGCGGCTGGTTGCGGGTGACGGGCCTCGACAACACGATCAGATTCCCGCGTGTCGCTCGGCCGAGTGCCGGCCACCCGACACGCCCGTCGTCGAGGAGGTCCTGTGAACAACCAGACGAGTCTCAGCCCGGATGCAGCACGGCAACTGGCGACCACCACCAAGACCACCCCGCAGATGCGCGGCATCACCCCGCGCTATCTGCTCCGCGCCCTGCCCTGGGTGGATGTCGAATCGGGTGTCTTCCGCGTCAACCGACGCCGCACGTACGTCCTCGGCGACGACCGCATCAGCACCCACACCGACGGTGGTTCGCCCCGCGTCATTCCGGGAGACCTGCGGGAGCTTCCGTACCTGCGGGACGCCGACGACGCGCTGCTCTCCGAACTGGCGGGCTCCTTCACGGAAGTCACCTTCGAGGCCGGAGAAATGCTGGCCCAGGACGGTGACGCGCACGACAAGCTGTGGGTCATCGCCCAGGGGCGCGCCGAGAAGCGGGTCAGCGGCCGCTACGGCGAGGACGCCGTACTCGAAGTGATCGGTGACGGCCAGTTCTTCGATCTCGACGCCTGGACCCGCTCCGAGCCCCTGCCGTACCGCGTCCGGGCGCTCACCCCCGGTGTGGCCCTGTGTGTCGAACGGAGCGTGCTCGCCGGGCTGTGCGACCGCAATACGGCAGTACGGGGAGCGATGGATGCCTACCTCTCGGCGGACGGCGTTCTGCCGGGCGCCGAGGTACCGGTCGATCTCAGCGCCGGGCATATCGGCGAACCGGAACTCCCCATGACGTTCGTCGACTACGAGGACACACCCCGCGAGTACCACATGACCCTCGCCCAGACGGTGCTGCGCGTCCATACCCGGGTCTCCGACCTCTACAACGGGCCCATCGACCAGACTCGCGCCCAGTCCAACCTGACCGTGCACGCCCTGCGTGAGCGGCAGGAGGCCTCGCTGCTCAACCACCCGGAATTCGGCCTCTTCAACAATGTGGCCCCCGGACAGCGGGTGCAGGCGCGCACCGGTTCCCCGACCCCCGACGACCTGGACGAACTGCTGACCAGGGTCTGGAAGCAGCCCGGCTTCTTCCTCGCACACCCCAGGGCCATCGCCGCATTCGGCCGGGAATGTACCCGCCGGGGTGTGCCCCCGGTCATCGACAACCGCTTCGGCAGTCCGCTGCTGTCCTGGCGCGGCGTCCCGCTGCTCCCCTCCGACAAGGTGCGGTTCTCCGGCAGTGCCGGCATCGGCACCACCGAGATCCTGCTGATGCGCACCGGCGAGGCGGAGCAGGGTGTGGTGGGCCTGCGGCCCGCGAAGGTCGAGGACGAGGTGGAACCCGGCCTGTCGATGCGGAACATGGGCGTCGACCAGAAGGGCGTCACGTCGTACCTGATGACGGCGTACTTCAACTCCGCGGTGCTGGTGGAGGACGCGCTCGCCGTGCTCCAGAACGTCGAGGTCTCCAACTACCATGACTATTCCTGACGTTCCCGGGAGCCGGTGGCCGCACACGGCTCTCCCCGCGAACCTGCCGGCCGGCGGCCTGACATCCGCCGACCCGGCCACGGCACTGACGGCGGCACCGGCCGCAGCGTCGGCCATGAACACGGCGACGGACGCGCCCGCGGACCCGGTCGCCACTGATCCGGTCACCACTGCTCCGCTCGCCGCTGCTCCGGTCAGCACGGCTCCGGTCAGCACTGATCCAGTCGCCCACACCCAGTCCACCGACCGACCCGCACACCCCACCACCCAGCCTCTGCAATCCGCCGCCACCCAGCCCGTACAACCCACCGGCCTCCCCGGCCAACACATCGCCTTCTCGCCCGAGATGGCGCGCCGGGACTTCCCGATCCTGCACCGGACCGTGAACGGGCACCCCTTGGTCTGGCTCGACAATGGGGCCACCACACAGAAGCCACGCCAGGTGATCGAGACACTGGCCGGCTTCTACGGATCCGCCAACTCCAACATCCACCGTGGTGCGCACACCATGGCCCGGGAAGCCACCGAGGCCTACGAAGCAGGCCGGGCGGCGGTCGCCCGGTTCCTGGGCGCACCGTCACCGGACGACATCGTCTTCGTACGCGGCACCACCGAGGCGATCAACCTCGTCGCCCAGAGCTGGGGACGGGCCAATCTCGGCCCCGGGGACGACATCCTGGTGCCTGTACTGGAGCACCACTCGAATATCGTCCCCTGGCAGTTGATCGCCAAGGAGACGCGTGCCCGGGTGGTACCCGTACCCCTGCAGCCGGACGGGCAGATCGACCTCAACGCGTACGCCGACCTGCTCTCCATGCGCACCCGGCTCGTGGCGGTCAGTCAGGCGTCGAATGTGCTCGGCACCGTCCCTCCGGTGCGCGAGATGACCGCACTCGCCCACCGCTACGGCGCGAAGGTGCTGGTGGACGGGGCACAGGCGGTGGCCCACTTCCCTGTCGATGTGCAGGACCTGGACGCCGACTTCTATGTGTTCTCCGGCCACAAGCTGTTCGCCCCGACGGGCATCGGCGCCCTGTACGCAAAGCCGGAGATCCTGCAGAACATGGCGCCGTGGCAGGGCGGCGGCAACATGATCGAGTCGGTCGACTTCAGCCGTACCACCTACGCACCGGTACCGCACCTCCTGGAGGCCGGAACCGGGCACATCTCCGGCGTGGTCGGTCTGCTGTCCGCCCTGAACTGGCTGACCTCCTTCGACCGGGACGCCATCGCCGCCTACGAGACCTCGCTGATGGCGTACGCGCAGCAGGCCCTGGCCACGGTCCCCGGCCTTGAGCTGCTGGGCTCCGCGCCCGACAGAATCGCGGTACTGACCTTCACCCTCGCCGGCCACGACCCGTCAACGATCGCCGACTGGCTGGACCGCGACGGCATCGCCATCCGTGCCGGCCACCACTGCGCCCAACCGGCGCTGGCCCACTACGGCCTGGAGAGCGCGGCACGTGCGTCGCTCGCGCTCTACAACACATCCGAGGAGGTGGACAAGCTGGTGGCATCGCTGCACCGATTGCAGCAGGCCGCCTGACCCTGCCGTCCGTCCGGATTGCCGACCGGCCCCACCGGTCGGCAACGCCGGTCGGCAACGCCGGCACCGGGGCCCCGGCCGGAAGAGGTCACCGGCCGACAGAGGTCACCGGCCGGACGCGCGCTGCGTGCGCCAGTCTCGGGCCAGGACCGACCAGATCTCCATGTCGTGACGTACACCGCGGTACGGTTGGCTCTCCCGCAGCACTCCCTCCCGCACCATGCCGAGCCGCTTGGCGACCTCGATGCTCGCGGTGTTGGCGGAGGACGCGATCCATTCCACCCGGTGCATCCCACGCCGCTCGACCGCCCAGTCGATGATCACCCGGATCGCGCGGGTGATCAGCCCGCGCCCGACGGCCGCCTCCTCCAGCCAGCAGCCGGCCTCGCAGTTGCCGGTCTCGGTGTCGAACGTCCTGAACAGGACGCCGCCGACGAGCACACCGTCCACCCAGATTCCGTAGAGCCGACCGGTGTCGGCAGCCGCCTTGTCCGCATAGAACTGCAAGAACGCCGTGGCGGACGCGAGATCGGTGACGCGGTCCGCCAGCCCGATGGAGCGGCCGATGTACTCACGGCCCCGGTCCATATGCGCGAGATACTCCCCGGCCTGCCACGGCTCCAGTGGCCGCAGCTCCGCACCGTCGTCACCCAGCGACATCGCGAACATCTGCTTCTTCCCCGTCTCGTTTCCCCGTCAGCCTGTTTTGTGCTCGCCTGCCCGGACGAGCCACTGTGTCGTCGTCGCCCGTGCGCTGCGCCCGGAATCGTCCCACAGCGCCCGGGCCGAGCGCCTCCGCTGATCACGGGGAGTGGGGCGGCTCACGGGCGTGGGGCGGCGCCATCGGAGCGTGGTGGGGCGGCGAGCACCGTGCGGCAGTCCTGCCACGCGGGCTCGCTCAAGAGCGGCCGCAGGCGGGTGAACAGGGTGAGCAGTGCCGCGCCCGAGGCCGCACGGAACGCGGGGTCGACGCGGGCGATGTCGAGTTCGTTCGCGGCCGACAGTTCGGCGAAGTCCCGTCGCTGCCCGAGGTCCGGCACAACGGTGCGGCCGGTGAAACGGTCGCGGAAGGCGGCGTCGGGTTCTTGGAGGGTGGGATAGGAGAAGCGCCGGTCGCAGCCGGCGTAGAGGTACACCGTCGCCTCGGCCTCGGAGCCGATCACCGCCGCCAGTTCTGCGCGGCGATCGAGCGGCAGAAGGGGGACCGGAAATCCGTCGGTGCCGTAGAACGCATGGCACAGGCCCGCGAGCTGCAGGGCGGGGCGGGCGCCCCATGAGGCGAGTTGTTTCCGTACGCGGCAGAGGTGCGCAAGGAGGGTACCCCCGGGGTGATCGAGGGTTTGTGCACCCAACTCGCCGAGCAGCGCGATGGCCTGGGATGTCGCGGTAAGAGGCACGGACATGGGTCGGGCTCCTCTCGGGGCGTGGCGGGTCGGCACCTGCTCCGTGCTCTCCGCGGACGGTCCTGTCCGGTGTGGAGAGCGGCACGGTTGCCGCCCTTGGGCCCTGTGTTGATCATCGAGGGCGACCCCTCGGAGGTCAATCCCAGGGTTTCCTTGGTCCGCCCCAAGCCGGAGCTTGGCCGAGCCCCGAGTTCTTCGCAGGCCCACGACGAGAACCAGACCGTGACCGCCGGAGTCCGCGGCGTCACCGAGGGCTGATCGGGTCGGATTCGACGCTTCAGCCCGATGATTCCGCGTCATGGCGGGAGTCTTACCTCTGACCAAAGACTCGGGAAGGCGGACGGATGACCACCCTGCACAACATCATGGAGACGTACATCGGCGAGGGGCCGGTGCCGGGCGCGGTGGCCCTGGTGGCTCGCGGCGGCCGGGTCGAGGTGCAGGCCGCCGGCTCGGCCGACGCGGAGGGCAGCTCCCCGATGGCCAGGGATTCGATCTTCCGTATCGCCTCGCTCACCAAGCCCGTCGTCGCCGCGGCGGTCATGATGCTGGTCGACGAGGGCCGGATCGCGCTGGACGACCCGGTCGCGACGTGGCTGCCGGAGTTGGCGTCACCGTCGGTCGTCCGCACGCCGGACGGTCCGGTCGACGACGTGGTCCCGGCCGCCGGACCGATCACCGTGTTCGATCTGCTCGCCTCCCGCGCCGGCTACGGCTTCCCGTCGGACTTCTCGCTGCCGGCGGTCGGACCGTTGTTCAGCGATCTCAAGCAAGGCCCGCCGCAACCGCAGCTCGTCCCGGCGCCGGACGCATGGATGGCGGCACTGTCCCGCATCCCGCTGCTGCACCAGCCGGGCGACGGCTGGCTGTACAACACCTGCTCGGACATCCAGGGGGTGCTGATCGCCAGGGTTTCCGGACGTCCGCTGCCCGAGTTCCTGGCCGAGCGGCTGTTCGAGCCGCTGGGCATGACCGACACCGGATTCGAGGTACCGGCCGGCAAGCTCGACCGGTTCACCAGCTACTGCCGGCTCGGTCCGGCGGGCGATCGCGAGCTGGTCGACGCGCCCGACGGGCAGTGGAGCAGCCGGCCTGCGTTCCCGTCCGGCGCCGGCGGGCTGGTCTCGACCGTCGACGACTGGCACGCCTTCGCCGGGATGCTGCTCGCGGACGGGAGCGCCGACGGCCGCCCGTTGCTGTCGCCCGCGTCGGTGCGGCAGCTGACCACCGACCATCTGACCCGGGCCCAGCGCGATGCCGGGAGGCTGTTCCTGGAGGGCCAGGGCTGGGGTTTCGGCGGCTCGGTGGACATCGAGGCCATCGATCCCTGGAACGTGCCCGGACGTTACGGCTGGGTCGGCGGCACGGGAACGACCGCCCACCTCACCCCGTCCACCGGTGTGGTTGCCATCCTGCTCACCCAGCTGGAACTGGCCGGGCCGACCCCGCCTGCTCTCATGCGGGACTTCTGGCGGTACGCGGCCGGGGTCTGAGGCCGGGAGGGTGCCCGGCCGGCGACTCCGCAAGGCCGATAGGGCAGATCCGGACAACCGGCCCGGGGAGAAGCGGCCGGTACCCGCCCGGACGGCTCGTGGACACCTCGTGGACAACCGCATACGGCAGAGTCCGGTGCCGTGAGCTGCGGAGACATGCAGTCATGCAGGCATGCACACGAGCAAGCAGGCAGGGCGAGGAAGAGGCGATGAACGAACCCGCAGGCAGAAGGAATCAGCACCTGCTCTCCGTGGACGGGCTGATGGCCATGCTGGCCGACTGCGAGGACGTCTGGGACACACCGGACCGTTCGGGCGACCCGGTGGACATCCTCGACCACGGCCTTCAGGTCGCTGCCGTCCTGGCGCAGCGGCACCCGCACGACGAGGAACTTCAGGTCGCGGGCCTGGTGCACGACCTCGGCCACCACCTGGTTCCCGGCGACGAGGCGCGGCACGGCGAACACGCCGCCGCGGCCGTCGGAGGCCTGCTGGGCGCGCGGGTCGCACGGCTGGTCGCGCTCCACATCCCCGCCAAGCGATACCTCGCGGTGACGGATGCGGAGCGTACGGCCGGACTGTCCCCGGAGAGCACACGTACCCTCGCCCTCCAGGGCGGTCCGATGACGCCGGAGGAGCAGGCCGCGTTCGAGGCGCAACCGGACTTCCTCGCGGCCGTCGCGCTGCGCCATGCCGATGACGCGGGGAAGGTCGTGGGCCTTCGGGTGGCAGGCCTGGAACACTGGCGGCCCCGCGTCGAGCGGGTGGCTGCCCGCTGCGCCGGGAAGTCGTCCACGAGGTGAGGTGTCGCCGTCCATGCGGTGAGGCGATGACGTCCATGAGGTGAGGCGATGGCGACTGCGCCCGCATCACCTTGCCGCCTGGCGGTCCACAGCCGGGCGAGGGCAGCGAGGTCGTCACACGAGCCCGACGGGAGTGCCGAAACCCCCTACCGGGGCTGGTAGATGCATGCCGCCAGCGGTGCGTGCACCTTCCAGCCCAGCGTTTCGTAGAGCGCGCGCCCGTCGTCGGTCGCCCCCAGAATGCCGAGGTCCGCGCCCTCGGCCAGGGCAAGGTCGGCGAGGGCACGCATCACGAAGTTGCCCAGGCCGCGGCGGCGATGCCCCTCCTCGGTCGTGACGCGGTCGACGACCGCGGCCCGCCCGAGGACGGCCATCTGCCCCGCAGCGGCTATGCCGCCCGCGGCATCCTGTACCCGGACGTGGACGACTCCCTCGCCGGTCTCCACGGCCGCGGTGTAGCCCTTGGGCACCACCGGAGCGGTGACCTGCAGGTCCACGGCCATCAGATGTCCTGCCTCGTCCTTGTCCACCACCCAGCCCTGCGGCAGCCAGTGCCCGACGTCCGTCGGCTCCATGGGCACCTTGAGCCACGTGTGCGGCACCGTCACAGCGTCGGCGGCCTGGCGTACCGAGGACTCATCGGCGTGGAGCAGTACATGTCGCCCCACCTGCTCGGGCCGGCCCACCTCGATATAGAGCCCCCACGGATGCTCGACCGGCCGGGGCGTGTGCCGTGAAACGGCCCAGCCGGACGCCCAGTTCCTGGCAAGTTCCGGAACCATCAAGCCCTCCAGAAGTAAGTGATGCTCCGCGAGAGGGCACCTTACTTTACGGTGTGGGGGCGCACCATTCCTTTCCGCGTCTCCGGGTCTCCTCGTCCCCGGGTCTCCGGGTCTCCGGGTCTCCGGGTCTCCGGGCGAGAGGAATGCCTCCCGCTCCCCGCGACGCCCGAACCGGCCCGCCACCTCCGTGCCATGAGCCGACCCGCCACCTCAGATCCCGGGTGAGGCGACCCGCGTGTAGGTCTTCGGTGCGCTGGTGCCGCCGGGGCTGGTGACGGTGACATCGACCGGACCGGCGGCTCCGGGCAGGGCTTCGACGACGAGGTGACTGTCGGAGACGACGGTGAACCCCGCAGGGTCGGTGCCGATGAGCACCTGGGTTGCCTGGGCGAAGCCGGTGCCGGTGAGGGTGAGGGTGATACCACCGGCGGTGGGCCCCTGATTCGGGACCACGGTCGTGACCACCGGTGCCGCCAGGTAGGTGTAGCGGATCCCGTTGCTCGTTCCCCCGGCGGTGCTGACGGTGACGTCGACCGGGCCGGCGGCTCCCGCCGGAACCACGGCGGTGATCTGGGTGTCCGAGACCACGGTGAATGCCGTTGCTGCGGTCGTCCCGAAGCGCACTGCGGTGGCTTCGACGAGGTGGACACCGGTAAGCGTGACGGTGTTCCCTCCCGAGAGCGGGCCCGAGGGCGGGGCGACACCGGTGAGGACCGGGGTACTGACGTAGAAGTAGGCACTCTGGAGGGTGCTGGTACCGCCCGGGGTGGTCACGGTGATATCGGCCGGCCCCGCGGTCGCCGCAGGGACCACGGCGGAGATCTGGGTCGGGGACAGGACCGTGAAGGAGGTCGCGGGGGTGGCGCCGAAGGTGACCGCGGTGGTTCCTGTGAGGTTGGCGCCGGTGAGTGTGACCGTGTTCCCGCCGGACGTGGGCCCTTGGTTGGGGCTGACGCCGCTCAGGGCGGGCGTCACGGAGTAGGTGTAGGAGACGCCGTTGCTGGTGCCGCCGGGGGTGGTGACGGTGACCTGCACCGTGCCGGTCCCGGCAGGGGCGACGGCGGTGACATGGGTGTCGGAGACGACGGTGAAGGAGGTTGCCGCCGTGGTACCGAACCGTACGGAGCCGGTGGCGGCCAGGCCCGTACCGGTGAGAGTGACCGTGGTGCCCCCGGCAGCGGGGCCCGAAGCGGGGGTCACGGACGTCAGGACCGGTACGGAAGCCGTGGTGTACGTGAACGGCACACCATTGCTCGTACCCCCGGGCCCCACCACGGTGACCTGCACCGTGCCCGACCCCGCAGGCGCCGTCGCCGTGATCTGCGTACCGGAGTTGACCACAAACGCAGCCGACACCGCACCGAACCGCACCACCGTCGCACCCGTAAAACCCGACCCCGTCAACGTGACCGACGTACCACCCGACGACGGACCCGAAGCAGGAATCACCGAGGTCAGAACCGGCGCGGGGGTGGCGACGTAGCTGAAGGTGACGAACTGGTTGCTGATGCCGATGGGGGTGGTGACGGTGACCTGTACCGTGCCGGTGCCGAGCGGGGTGGTGGCGGTGATCTGGGTGTCGGAGACGACGGTGAACGAGGGCGACGGTGTGGCACCGAAGCGCACGGCGATGGCACCGGTGAAGCCGGTGCCGGTGATCGTCACGGTGGTGCCACCCGCGGAAGCACCCGAGGTGGGAGAGACGGAAATGACTGCGGGCGTGGCTGCGGCCGACGACTGCGCGTCGGAAGCGGTTGGCGGTTCTGCTGAGCGATTCACGGCCATGGTCCTTCGAGAGCGTGAGCCCCGGCCGGCCGCCGAGGGGAGCTCCGGGCCGAGGTTCGTCAAGTGAGCTGGGAGAGGGCCGGGCAGGGCAGGGCGCGCCCTGTCCGGACGGGTGGTTCGGGTGCCTGGTCCGGGGGGACCAGGCCGTCAGCGGCTCGGGGTGCCGGTCAGATACCGCGGCCGGCCAGGTAGGTGAAGCCGAGCGTGGCGCTGCCACCCGTGGTGGTCACGGTCACGTCGGCGGGACCGGGGGCACCGTCGGGCGTGGGCGGGGTGACGACGGAAACAGTGGTGTCGTTGATGACCGTGAACGGTGCGGGCGTGGCGCCGAAGACGACCGACTGGGTGCTGCTGAGGTTGGTGCCGGTGATGGTCACCACGGTTCCGCCGCTGGCCGGGCCGGAGTCGGGGTTCAGCGTGGTGAGGGTCGGGGCGTCGACGTAGGTGTAGGACAGGCCGCTGTTGGTACCGCCCGCGGTGGTGACACTGACGCCCACCGCTCCGGGTCCCGTGCCCGCCGGTACGGCGACGGTCAGCTGGCTGTCGTTGACCACGGTCGGGGTCACCGTGGCGGCACCGAAGTGCACCGCGGTGGCGGTGGTCAGGCCGGTGCCGTTGATGGTGACGGTGTTACCGCCCGCGGTGACGCCGGATACGGGGGAGATGCTGGACTTGAACGGCGCACCTACGTAGAAGAACGACAGCGGATTGCTGGTTCCTCCGGGGGTGGTCACGGTCACGGGAACCGTACCGGAGCCCGACGGGCTGGTGACGGTGACCGATGTGGGGGTGTTGCCGGTGATGGTGGCCGTCTTGGTGCCGAAGTGCACGGTGGTGGCGCCGCCGAGGTTGGTACCGGGGATGTGACGGTGGTCCCGCCTCCGGTCGACCCCTGACTGGGAGAGATGGGCATGGTGATGCTCCTTCGGTGGAGTGTGAGTGGGAGTGATCAGCCAAAACCGGGCGGCTGTGTGCGCCGCCGGCGTCGGGATGGGCTGCTTGGTGCGTCGGCCGATGCGCCGGCCGGCCGTCAGGTGCAGCCGATGACGCTGCCTGACGGAGCACAGTTGTCGGGGGTGTTGCCGCTCACGGCCGTGCCCAGCAGGGTCACGCCCCCGGAGTTGACGTAGATGCCGCCACCGCTGGAGGTGGCGGTGTTACCGGTGGCGGAACTGGCGGTCAGCGATACGGCTCCGTTGTCGTTGTAGATCCCGCCACCGGCAACGGCGGTGTTGCCGGTGACGGCACTGGTGAGCAGAGAGACCGTGCCGCCCAGATTCGAGATGCCGCCTCCCGGAAAGGGAGGCACGGCACTGCCGCCGCGTACGGTGACCCCCACCAGGCTCAACTTCCCTTTGGTTCCTGGCACGTTCGCGGCACCCTGGACCTGGAGGACCCGGAAGGCCGGTGCGCCCGGGGCACGGGCGATGGTGACGCCCATTCCCAGCAGGGTGATCGACGTGGTGATGGGCGGTAGCCCCACCGGACCGGTGGGTCCGCTGCCGTGCGCGCTGGTGAGTTGGTAGGTGCAGAACGGGACCAGCGCCAGGGTGTCCCCGCCGGCCGCGTTGGCCGCCGTGATCGCGTTGACCAGCGAGGTTTCACTGCACAGCACAGGCGTCTGGGCGTGCGCCTCGTTCGGGACCGCGACCAGCCCGGCGGTCAGCGCCACGGTCAGGGCGCAGACACCGAGGATGGCGCGCAATGTACGGACAGTTCGCATGACGTCCCCAGGAAGAGGTGATGTGAGCCGCCGCACCAGCCGATGCCGACGAACGGCACATGCCCGGTGTCTTCACGCCTCTGCGTGGGAGGGCATCCGTCGCGGTGCCAGTGCTGCACCGCCGCCTGCCCTCATGTGGGATGTTGTCGAGGCAGGCGGGCTGCCACTCGCCCGAGAGGGTAGGCGGCCCATCGGATTGGATGACTTCAGTAATCCACCCGAGTGAGCATGCCTGCAATGTTCTTGACGCCCCGTCACTCGTATGGCAGAGCGCACATCGGCCGTGGGGCACAACGCCGGAGACAGCAACGGACGTGTGACCTCGCGGCCCCTTCCCGCCGTGATCCCGGACACCGGCACCGTGGCGCCGCGGCCCGATCGAGGGCAGTTGCCCACCCGGCTCCGGCCGGGCCGGGTGCGGTTCGGCCGGGTGCGGTTCGGCGGTGTCCTGCTCGGCCCCTTCTCCTCCAGCGGCGTCATGGGCACCGGCACGGCGCTCATCCAGCTCGACAACGGCGCCTTACGCCTCACCCGCGGAAGAGCCACCAAGCGCTCGCCCCCCTCAAGGGGCATCGGATCCGCGAGGTGAAGATCAGCGAGACAGTGCCGCCGGCACGGCCAGTGACCATCTCGGCATCCTCAGTGATCGGATCGGGTGCCGGCCTGATCAAACGCGGACCGGTCCGTCCGATGGGCGGGACAGCTCACCAGGGACGGAACGGCCGGTGGGAAGGGGCGGATGCCCGGCCGGTACCGAGCGCGTCACGCGAGGGCCACGCCGGATCAACACCGCGGTCATGGCCGACCTCCCACGCTGGCTATCGACGGCCCGTCCACTCAAGAGGAGGCATCATGGCGACAAACATCCGGAAGCGCATTCCCCACGTGATCGGTGCGTCTTTCCTGGCCGTGACACTCACCGGAACGGTGGGCGCAATCACCGCGATGAGCAGTGAAGCGCCTCAGACAACGAAGGCTTCGGCCCCGACCAGCACCGAACAGGCCACGGGCGCCACCACGACCGGCGCCACCATCGGCGGCGGAGGAGGAGGCACCACAGGAGCCACGACCACCGGCGCCACCATCGGCGGCGGCGTAGGCGGCACGACCGGCGCCACCACCACCGGCGCCACCATCGGCGGCGGCGTAGGCGGCACCACAGGAGCCACCACCACCGGCGCCACCATCGGCGGCGGCCTGGGCGGCACCACAGGAGCCACCACCACCGGCGCCACCATCGGCGGCGGAGGCGGCGTGCTCTGCCAGTTCCGTATCGTCAACGGCAGGGTTGTCCTGGTACCGGCAGGGTGCAGGCTCGGAGGCGGCGGCACCACGGGCGCCACCACGACCGGCGCGACCATCGGCGGACGTACCGGCGGCACGACCGGCGCCACCACCACCGGCGCCACCATCGGCGGACGCACCGGCGGCACGACCGGCGCCACCACCACCGGCGCCACCATCGGCGGCGGCCTGGGCGGCGGCACCACGGGCGCCACCACGACCGGCGCCACCATCGGCGGCGGAGCCGGCGGCACCACCGGCGCCACCACGACCGGCGCCACCATCGGCGGCGGAGCCGGCGGCACCACCGGCGCCACCTCCACCGGCGCCACCATCGGCTGAGCCGAGCCACGCGCTACGCGGAGCTCTCGGCGGCGGGGACGACCTGATACCCGCAGCGGGCACCTCGGACGAGGGCCCGCTCAGGGTCCCTCCAGAGGGGCCTGGGTGACGGTCTCCTCCGCCGGCGAGGCGGGTTGGTAGCCATTCCTCCCCGGACCGTCCGAGTCCCCCGTCGGGACGGTGGTACCGACGGGGGCGCGGTCGGGACGGTGGTAATGACGGGGCGCGGTCCGGACGGTGGTACCGACGGGGCCCGGTCCGGCCCGCTGTTTCGTCGTGCGCAGCGCCGTACACATGGCACGGCCGCATCCCGCATCGCCGCATCTGGGGGGCGGCGAGTCGATCACCCTTTTCTCCGGCTCCACCGGCGGACCGGCCCGCCCGCACCGAAGGGCCGTGGAACCGACTACGCCACCGCACTCGCCCGGCTGGGCGCCACCGGCACCCCGGGGACGCCGGTCTCCTGTCGGCCCGGTCCGGCGGGTCAGCCGAGGTGCGATCCGGTCTTCTCCAGGGCCTCGCGTACGGGCTGGTAGAAGGACTCGCCGCCCAGAACGCAGTTGCCCCTGCCGCCCGAGGTCAGGCCCAGCGCGGTGTCTCCGTCGAAGAGCGCGCCGCCGCTGTCCCCGGATTCCGCACAGATGCCGGCCTGGACCAGCTCATCGACCGGCCCTTCCTGGTAGTTGGCCGTCACCTCGACGGCGATGACCTCACCGCTCCGGATATGCGTACTGCTGCCGCTGCGCTGTACCCGCTCGCCTACGATGGCATCGCCCACCTTGCCGATCGACTGCATGCTGCCGTTGTAGAGGTCCACCCGGCTGGGGTGGGCGATGGCGGCGTCGGTGTACTTCGCGATCCCGAAGTCGTCACCGGGAAAGGCGCCGGCCTCCGTCACCGCGATCTCCGGGCCTTTTTGTGAGGCGGACCAGTTGCGCACCGCGTTGGTGCAATGGCCGGCGGTCAGGAAGTACGGCTGTCCGTCCCTGATGACGTTGAAGCCGAGTGAGCAGCGCGCGCCGCTGCCCCAGACGGCGTTGCCGCCGGCGATCAGCGGCCGGAGTGTGCCCGCCGACTGTCTGAGGACGGCGCGGTCGCCGAGCGAGGAGGTGACCTTCTTGAGCTGCTCCAGGCGATCGCCCTTGACCGTGCGGTCGGCGACGACGACCACCTGGTTGGTCCTGGGGTCCATCGCCCAGGACGTCCCGGGAATGGTGGCTTTCTGCTTGAGGGTCGCACGAGCCGCATTCAGCGAGGTGAGGGAGTGTTTGACGATCTTGGCCTCGGCGCCGGCCCCACGGACCTTGTCCACGGAGGCCGCGGTGGTCACATTGACGATGAGTTTGTTGCGCGGCGCGTCGTAGTAGAAGCCCGCCGCGTTGGCTCCGAGGGCGGAGCTGATGGTCCTGGCGCGCTGAGCGGCAGCGGTGGCTGACGGGGGCTCAGGGGCTTTGGCCGGGGCGGCCTGTGCGCACTGCAGGGTGAGTGCGGCGGCGATCAGAACCACGGTCCCCGCACTGCCGAGGACGGTGCGGGAGTCAGGTGCGCTTGTGTGCTTCAACTCAAGACCTCTGGTGTCGGAGTGGGGAATACGGTGGATATCCGGGACCGCCGGAGGCAGGCTTTTCCCTCCCCCTTGATGCAACCGTGTCCGCGCCGCCCCCGGACCTTCACGCAGGGCTTTTGCCGCACGCACGCAGCGACGCATCAGTTCGCTCCTATATCGCGGTACCGCTGTTACCGAGCACCCTGTCCACCGGAATGCATTGCCTCGTCATATGCCCTGCCCTTGAGGGTTATCGGCGTCACAGGCAGCCGCTGTGCATGGCACGCGGAATTGACATCATTCTTTCCCGCGGCTGCTGCGCGCTCCACCCGCCCGGCCACAGGCCTGCAGGAATCACCTGTACGGCCGGGGGCGCGCATCGGCCACCGCCCGGATACGGTCATTGATGCGGACGGGACTTACGAGGCCCTAGGCCGTATGAGTGAAATCGGGCCGCCCTCCCTAGGCACGGGCGTGGAGCGGTGGGTCAATCAAGGTATCCGCGCGACGGGCCGCCCATTCCTCCGCACGGGCCGGATCAGTCATTCCCATCGATCCCCCGGCGACCCCCTCCGCGCACCCTTGTGCATCTGCGTGGTGGTCTTGGGCCCGGTCGTTCTCGCAGGAGGCCACTCGTGCACGATCTCCCCGGACCGTCGTCCCGGCCCACCGCAACGGTCGGCCGCGTCGTCGGCCACATCGGCACCGAGGACCCGTCGGCGAAGGGCGGCACACGATCCGGCCGTCCCCGGCGGTTGCCTTCTCTGACCGGTCTGCGTTTCACCGCTGCGGGCGGAGTCGTCTTCACCCACAGTGCGCTGATGGTCAACCCTCACCTCGCCCGGACGCTTGGGCCCGAGGTATGGGTGGGGGCGAGTTCGGTTTCGCTTTTCTTTATTCTGAGTGGCTATGTGCTGACGCATTCCGCCCGACCGACCGACACCGCACGCGCCTTCTGGCGGCGGCGGGCCGCCAAGATTCTGCCCAATCACGTACTGACCTGGTGCGTGGTCGTGGCCGCGCTCGCCTGCGCCGGAGCGGCGACGACGACACACGGTTCCGGATGGCCGGCGAACCTCTCCAGCCTCTTCCTGGTGAACACCTGGGTGCCCAGTCAGCGCTTTGTCTCCGCGGGTAATCCGGTTTCCTGGTCGCTGGCCGCCGAAGGGTTTTTCTATCTTCTCTTCCCCCTGCTCCTGCCGTGGGTCGTGCGGCTGTCACGTCGTGGACTGCTGATCGGCGCGGGAGGGGCCGTCGTCCTCGTCTGGACATGCCCGGTGCTCTACGAGTTCGTCCTCAACCCGGGCGGACCGTCATTTCCCGGATACTGGTCCTTGTACATGCTGCCGATCACGCGGCTGCCCGAATTCGTCCTCGGCATGATGCTGGCCCGTATCTCCTCGGCGGAAATGCGGCTTCCGCGCATCGGCGTTCTCCCGGCCGCCCTGGGCGTCATCAGCACGATCGTGGTGAACGCTGCGTACCTGCCGCACAGCTTCCTGTACGCGGCCTCGACCGTGATCCCGCTCGCCACGCTCGTTTATGCGACCGCCGAGCTGGACCTGCGCGGCAGAAAATCGCTGCTGCGCGCACCTGCCCTGGTGTTCCTCGGGGAGATCTCCTATGCCATGTATCTCGTCCACTTCACGGTGCTGGGGGTGATGTACCTGTCGTTGACGGGTCATGGATGGAGCAACCTCTCCGTGGTTCTGGCCGGCCTTCCCGTCGTACTGCTGACCTCGTGGCTGCTGTATGCGGGGGTGGAGCGGCCGTGTGTGCGGCGCTTCTCCGTACCCCGCCGTGCCCGCCCTCGTGCCGCCACCACTCCGTGAGTGCACCCGGGCGTTCCGGTGTCCGTGCGGTCCGCCCGGCCCCCGGAGCGACCCGGCGTGCCTCGGCCGCCGCCCTCCGCACCGGTGTCAGCGCTCCCCCTCAGGACTACATCGGAAAGAAGCCCCCCATGACGAGTACGCGAAGTGAGCAGATCGCCGCCCACCGGCCCCGTTACCAAGACGAGCTGGCACACGGGCTGGAGCGGTTCTTCGAACCACGGCGCACCACGTGTCCTTGGTGCACCTCCTCCCGGCTGCGCGGGCGCCTGCGCACCACCGACCATCCCCAGCACAAGCCCGGGACGTTCGTACTCGACCAGTGCCGCAGTTGCGGGCACGTGTTCCAGAATCCCCGGCTGAGCGCGGACGGGCTGGATTTCTACTACCGGGACTGTTACGACGGCCTGGGCGAGGCGACGATGGCCCGGCTGGCCCGCTCCCCCCTCGCAGTGAAGCTCTACCGGGCCCGCGCCCGGGCGCTGCTCCCGTTCGGCCGCCCGTCACGGTGGCTGGATGTGGGCACCGGTCACGGCCACTTCTGTGCCGAAGCCCGAAGAATCCATCCGGACACCCGATTCCACGGGCTCGACTGGGGCGAGGGCGTCGAGCTCGCCGCACGCAACGGCCGTATCTCCCGGGCCTTTCGGGGTTCCTTCGTCGGGCTGGCAGGTCAGTTGGCCTGTCAGTACGACGTGGTGAGCATGCATCACTACCTGGAACACACCCTGGCGCCACGGCAGGAGCTGGCCGCCGCCCATACCGCGCTGCGGCCCGGCGGTCACCTCCTGGTGGAAGTGCCCGACCCGGAATCCGCCTCCGCCCGGCTGCTCGGCCAATGGTGGGGACCGTGGCTCCAGCCGCAGCATCTGCACTTCGTCCCCCTGGACAACCTGTGCAGTGCACTGGCCGACCAGGGATTCACCGTCGTGGCCACCGACCGGCACGAGCCCCATGTCCCCACCGATCTGACCTCCGCGGCGGTGAACCTGCTCAAATCCGTCCTGCCGAGCGAAGATCTGCCCTGGCTGCCCCGGAGGCCGGGCCAGGTCAGCCGCTGGATCCGCAGACTTTCCCTGCTGGCCGTCGCACCCGTGCTCCTCGTCCTCATCGCGCTCGACCTCCTGCTGGCGCCCTTCACCCGGCGCACCCGGTTGTCCAACGCCTACCGGGTGATCGCACGCCGCGACTGACCACCGCGCCGGGATGCCGCGGAAACGCCCGCGGAGAGGTCACCCGGCCCTCGTCCACCACACAACTGCGCGGGGATTCCGGCACGTTCGGCTGCAGAAGGAATGCGGCGGTTACACCGCCCGAGTGAAGCCGGTCGCAGTCGGAATCATCGCAGCCGACGAAACGGGACACTGCCGACCATGCACATCCTGATCGCTACCGCAGGCTCGCACGGGGACGTCGCTCCTTACACCGGTCTGGGAGCCCGGCTCCATCGCGCCGGACACCGGGTGGTGATGGCCACCCATACGCGCTCGGCCGAGCTGGTGCGCCGCAGCGGCCTGGGCTTCCACCCCCTTCCGCTCGACCGGTACGCCACGTCCGAAGCGGACGACACGCGGGGGCGCGGTCCGGGGAAGGGCGCCGGCCTCTCCAAGGCCGAACAAATACGGCTGGCAAGGGAATTGGCGCCGGAGATGGCCGACGCGGTGACCGAGGCCTGTTCCTCGGGTGCCGAGGTCCTCTTGTTCTCCAGCAGCCTGGCTCCCCTGGGGCTCGTGGCGGCGGAGGGGCTGCAACTGCCGGGCATCGGCGTGTTCTTGCAGCCCCTGGAGCCCACCCGGGAGTTCCCACCGGTCATCTTCGACGTGCCGTCGTGGGGACCGCTCGCCAACCGGGCGCTGGGACAGTGCGCACAGTCGTTGCTGGCCCGGGCTTTTGCTCCCGGGGTGCGCCATCTGCAGCGCCGGCTGGGCGTGACACGGGAGGCCTTGGAGCGGCGTCGGGCCACGTGGCCCGTCCACCACGGATTCAGCCCGGCGGTGGTTCCCCGGCCCGCCGACTGGCGGCCGGGCATGGAGGTGTCGGGCTACTGGTGGCCGTCGGAAGTCCCCGACTGGACACCGGAATCCAGGCTGGCGGATTTCCTCCAGGCCGGTCCACCACCGGTCTTCGTGGGCTTCGGCAGCATGGCGCCCAGTGACCCGGAGCGACTCGGACGTCTCCTGGCACGCGCCTTCCGGCTCGCCGGGGTACGCGGTGTCGTCCAGTCGAGCGGGGCGGGTCTGTCGGTGGAGGGGGACGATGTCCTGACGGTGGGCGAGGTCCCGCACGCCCAGCTGTTTCCGCAGATGGCAGCCGTCGTCCACCATGCGGGTGCCGGAACCACGGCGGCCGGCCTGCGTGCGGGCGTGCCGGCGGTCCCCGTTCCCATGATGCTGGACCAGCCCTTCTGGGCGTCACGTCTGACGTCGCTCGGAGTCGGTCCCGGAAAGCTCCCCTTCCAGCGGCTGACTGCGGAGAATCTCGCGGCCGCCGTGGGGAAAGCCGTGCGTGATCCCCGATACCGTCATCGCGCCCGTCAGGTAGCGGCGTTGCTCGCCACGGAGGACGGTGCCGGCCGGGTGCTGACGGCGGTCGAGCGATGGGCGGGAGGAGACCGCAGGGGGGACCAAGATCCAGGCCGTTGAGCTTGCCTGACGGAATGTCACTACGCACCACGGCGAACGGCCGCCGACCCGCCGAGCCTTGAGCTGCGGCCCTGACCTGCCCGGACCCTGACCTGCCGCCCCCCTCCGTCCCCCTCTTCGGCCGGACGCCGGTGTACCTCAGTCAGCGGAGTCCCGTGAATCCAATGCGTCCAGTGCGGCCCGTGCGTCCCGTGCGTCGAAGAAGCTCACCATGCGGCTGTTGACCGACTCCGCATGGTCGATCTGGGGTCCATGGCCGGTGTCGGCGACGATCTCGACCCGGGCGCCGGGCACCAGGCGCGGGACGCGCTCCTGCTGCCGTTGCGGATGCACCAGCAGGCTCCGCTTCCCGAGCAGCAGGTAGAGCGGAGTGCGGATACTGCGCAGCTCGTCTTCGGCGAGAGGGCGCGGGGCGGGGCGGCGGATGCGGTAGGCGCGCACGCCGAGCCGCACCATCGCGCGCAGTTCCGGCACCACCAGGACCGGCTGGTCGAGCCAGGCAGCGAGGCGTGGGCGCAGCGCCTTCGGCGCGCAGGTCGCGAAGAGGCTGACGAAGACCCAGGCGAAGAACCGGAGGCCCACCTTCTCCAGGCCGCCCGGGTCCAGCAGGGTGACCGAGGCCAGTCGGCCGGGCCGGTGCAGCGCCTGGTTCAGGGCGAGCCATCCGCCGTAGGAGGACCCGACGAGGTGGACCCGGTCGAGTCCGAGGCCTTCGAGCGCCTCGTCGAGCCACTGTGCCGCACGTTCAGGCTGATGGATCGGTTCGCGCTGCACGCTGCGTCCCGGGTCGCCGGGAGTGTCGATCGCATGGACCGGGCGCTGTGCGCTCAGGGCGGCGACGTTCGGGTACCACTGCGACGAGTTGCCTCCGGCGCCGTGCACCAAAACCACCGGGGTGCGGGAGGCGGCGCCGGGCTCCGTCGGCCCGTACCGGTAGACGTGTGTGGTCCCGAAGCGGGTCTCGACGTCGCACTCCCCGCCCGGGGCCGGCCCCAGGGCGTAGACGGCGTCGCACGCGGCGAAGTACCGGTCGCGCACCGCCTCGTTCACATAGCGGCCGACGGCGGGGTTGTGGTCTTGCGTCTTGGTGTCGGGCACAGCAGGCCACCTCCGGGACAGCAGGTTTAGTGGTACCACCGTATCACCAAGGTGGTACAGCGGTACCATGTAGCCGATCCCGCAGGCCGGACGGAACGAACGAGGCGGAGGGCACGGGCTGATGCCGAAGCGCGTGGACCACGAAGAGCGGCGCACCCAGATCGCCGAGGCGCTGGTCCGGGTCGCCGGGCGGCGCGGCCTGCACGCCATCGGGATGCGCGACGTGGCGGCCGAAGCAGGAGTGTCCCTGCGGCTGGTGCAGTACTACTTCGAGACCAAGGAAAAGCTGCTGCTCCACGGATTGCAGCAGCTGACCACCGGGCTCGGCGCCCGTATCGCCGGCCGGGTCCGGGCCGCCGGGAACGCCCCGGGACCGCGCGGGTTGATCGAGGCCATCCTCCTCGAATCCCTCCCCACCGACGAGGAGAGCCGGACCTTTCACCTCGTGTACACCTCCTACGCCGTGCTCTCCGTGACGGATGAGGCACTGGCCGCCCAGCCGTTCATCGACGGCCCCAATGCCGCCGAGGACGTGGTGGCCGACCAGTTGGAGCGGGCGCGCGAAGCAGGCCTCACCGCACCCGGCACGGACGTGCGCACGGAGGCGATCAGCCTCCTCGCCCTGTCTGCGGGCCTCGGCACCAGCGTCCTGGTGGGCCAGCGCACCCCGGAGGCCGCAGCAGCGGTCCTCCGCCACCACCTGGACCGGCTCTTCCCGGACGGTGGGTGAAGCGGCCGGGCGACCGGAGCCGCTGCCCGGACAATTACGTCGACTCCCCCGGCATCTGCAGTTAGCCTCGGCCTCCATGACCACCCTGCCGACCATGGATGACGTGTCCGTCCGGATCGCCGTCCGCGGCGACATCTCCCTCCCCGCAACGGCCAGTTCGACCCTGCGGGACGTCGTCCTCGACGGCAACCGCGGGCGGCAGACGTGGTTCCTCGCCGATGCCGGAGCACTGCGGGAGCAGCGGCCGAAGGGCCGGGGCCTGTCCCGATGACGCCCCCAGGAAAGGAATCCGCATGACCGAGCCGTTGACCCAACGACTCATCACCGCCCTCTACAAGGGACAGGTGCGCCGGGTGGACGCACTCTTGCAGCAGGGGGCTTCCCCGTCCGCTGCGAGCGCCGACGGGGAGACCCCGTTGTACCTTGCCTCGGTGAGCGGACACACGGACATCGTGCGACTGCTCCTCGAAGCGGGCGCCGCACCCGATGCGGAGAGCCGGGGAGAGCCGGGCAGTTCGGGTCTGCCGCTGTGTGCGGCGGCGTGCTGGGACCACTTCGAGGTGGTACGCGAACTGCTCGCTCACGGCGCCGACCCCGACCGGCGGGAGGATGACGGCAGCTCCTACTCCCCCTTGATGTGGGCGGCCACCGGCGGCCACCACCGGACCGCCCGGCTCCTGCTCGAAGCGGATGCCGATCCGGACGCGCGCCATCGCGGCCGGACCCCGTTGATGGCGGCGGCCGAGCGGGGATCGATTGCGGTGGTGCGGGCTCTGCTGTGCCACGGCGCCGACCCCCGTCTCACCGATACGTGGGGCCGGACGGCAGGGGACATGGCCCGCGAAAGGTGCGGCAGGGACGTCGAGAGCGAGTTGCGGGAGAGAGCGGGCGCCGCCCCGGACAGCAGGTGCGAGGTCCGGCGCAGTCCCCGTTCCGAGGGCACGGAGCTGGTCGAGATCACGGTCAGCTCAGCGAACGGACGGGGCGCAGCCCAGTGGCACGGTGAAACGGGACACGCCCTGATCGCCGCACTCCTGCAGGACGCCACGCGGGACTGAGGCTCGTCGGCAAGGTTCACGGGCACGGGGATACGCCGCCCTGGACGACCCTGCGCCACCGCCGCGTTCGGGGGTGCGTCCGGCAGTTCCCCGGTAGCCGCACAGGACTTGAGCTTGCCGTTCGTCCGACGGCCCGTGACCACCCCCGGCCGGATCGGCCAGATCACGGACATCGCCGACGCGGTCGCCTTCCCGGCCTCCGACGACGCCCGCTGGATCACCGGCACCAAGATCGACGTCACCGGCGGCGTCAACCTGTAGCGACCTCCGCACGAAGACCGCACCCGGGTCGGGGCAACGCCCGCATGAGTGGTCACATGCGGTGGGCCGTTCGATCGCGGACCGTAGACGACAAGGCGACGAAAGGGACGAACCCTGCACGGCCCCTGTGCCTCAGGGCCAACCTGCCGTCTCTGTAGAGTGATTGGCCTGGTGAGCACAACCGATCCTGGGAGAGTGGCATGGCCGACCGGCATCGGTTCCCGCACGCGGACCGGACGGACCGCGCCGACCGCGGCCTGGGGAGCCGGCAGCTCGCCGCGATGCTGCCCGACCCGGCGGAAGCACGGCCCGCCTACCGCCATCTGGCCAGGGCGATCAGTGGGCTGATATTGGACGGACGCATCGCGCTGCACGTCAGGCTCCCCGCCGAACGGGAGCTGGCCACGGCCCTCAACAGCAGCAGGGCCACCGTCACCGCCGTGTACGACCTGCTGCGCGAGAGCGGCTACGCGCACAGCCGCCAGGGTTCCGGTACGTGGACGGCCCTGCCGGAGGGCCGGGCCCCCAGCGGTATCGCACGGCTCCTCGGGCCCCAGGACACCGCGATCGACCTGGCCAGTGCCGCCCCCGGACTGCCGGAGCAGACACTCCTCGACGCCCTTGCTCAGATCACCCCTCGGCTGACCGAGCACGCGCACACCCCCGGCTACCATCCCTACGGCCTTCCGGAACTGCGCGCCGCCGTCGCCGAGCGCTTCACCCGCCGGGGACTGGCCACCATGCCCGAACAGATCCTGGTGACGGCCGGCGCCCAGCACGCGCTCACGCTCGTCCTGGGGCTGCTGTGCCGACCCGGTGACCGGGTCATGGTCGAGAATCCGTCCTACCCGAACGCCCTGGAGGCCATGCGCCGCGCCCGGCTGCGCACCTTGTCGGTCCCGGTGACCGACACCGGCTGGGACATCGAGATCATCGAATCGACCTTCCGCCAGGCGGTGCCCCAACTGGCGTACCTGCTGCCCGACTTCCACAATCCGACCGGCTGCCTCATGCCCGATGAGGAGCGCGTCCGCATCCTGCGCGCCGCGGAGCGCTCCGGCGCCTGGCTGGTCATCGACGAGACCCTGGCCGACCTCGCCCTCGACGTCCCCGCCCCGCCGCCGTTCGCCTCCCGCGCCCCCGGCGGGACCGGCCAGGTCATCACCATCGGCTCGATGAGCAAGACCCACTGGGGCGGTCTGCGCATGGGCTGGGTGCGCGCCCCCGCGCGGCTCGTCACCGAACTCGCCGGCCAGCGAGTCGCCACCGACATGGGCGGCTCGGTGCTGGACCAGCTGCTGGCCCTCCCCCTCCTGGCCCGAGCCGGGGAGCTGTTGCCGCCCCGCCTGGAACAGCTGCGCCGACAGCGCGCCGCCCTGGCCGCGGCCCTGGCCGAATACCTGCCGCAGTGGACCTGGCAACTGCCGCCCGGCGGACTGTCGCTGTGGGTCGACCTCGGCGCACCCCTCGCCTCGGCGCTGTCCGAGCGGGCCCTGGACTACGGGGTACGGATCGAGGGCGGTGCGTACTTCGGCACCGATCCGGGCCTGTTCGAACAGCGCCTGCGTATCCCCTACACCATGTCGCCGGAGACCCTGCGCGAGGCCGTGCACCGCATGGCCGCCGCCCTCGCCGATGGGCCTTCACCGTCGTCCGCCACCCGCCGAGCGCACTGGGTTGCCTGAATCGGGACGGCTTGTGAGCTGACCCCTTCGGTAACGGCGCTTCCAGTCGGCATGCACCGCACCGGAGTTGACGCGCTCCCCGCGCGGCCACACATCGGCCGGTCCTCCGTCATGGCCACCACGCCACACCCGCCCCCACCCACAACCCATTAGTCGGATTATTGCTTTCTTTCACACTCCGTCTGCATTGTGTAAAACCTTTGGTGTTAGCCGCATATAGAGGGTGCAACGGGTGCATGGTCAGTGATGCCCGGCCATCGGCAGGGCATCTCGCACCATGGCCTCGCGCCATGGCAATGCAGAAAGGCACGATCCATGACTGACGGATTCAAGCGGGCCCTCGCTCTCGGCGCCGCCACCGTTGCTCTCGCCGGAGGCACCCTCCTCTCCTCGGTGGGTGTCGCCTCGGCCACGTCGTCGCACCACGGAGACCACACGGCCACCCGACACGTCGACAGGGGCCGGTGTCACATGGTCCACGGACACTGGTCCCGCACCTGGCACCCGGCCTGGCGTGACCGGCACGGCGTGCGCCACCCCGGCTACTGGACCCGCACCTGGCACCGGGAGCACCTGGTCTGCCACCGCCACTGACCACTCCCCCGCAGTAGTTGCAGGGCCCCCGAGCCGGCGCGGACTCGGGGGCCCACCCGTGTACGGCTTCAGCGCACACCGTGGGGCCGGAACTGGATACTGATCCGCGGCCCCGCCGCATGGGTGGTCTTGGGGATCGCATGTTCCCAGGTCCGCTGGCAGGAGCCGCCCATCACGATCAGGTCGCCGTGCCCCAGCGGCCGCCGTACGGTGCCGCCGCCGCGCCGCGGGCGGAGCAGCAGATCGCGCGGCGTACCCACGGACAGGATGGCGACCATCGTGTCCGCGCGCCGGCCGCGGCCGATCCGGTCGCCGTGCCAGGCCACACTGTCGCGGCCGTCGCGGTAGTAGCAGAGCCCCGCCGTGGTGAACGGTTCACCGAGTTCGGTGGCGTAGTGGGCGGAGAGCGCGTCCCTCGCCTCGGCCAGCACGGGGTGCGGCAGGGGGTCGCCGGCCTCGTAGAAAGCGAGCAGCCGTGGCACATCCACCACCCGCTCGTACATCCGCCGACGCTCGGCCTGCCAGGGCACCTCGGCGGCGAGCTGCGCGAACAGGGCGTCGGCCCCGCTCAGCCACCCGGGCAGCAGATCGAGCCAGGCCCCGTCACCGAGCTCGGTCCTGCGCACGCCGCGCAGCGGGCCGAGACGGACCTCGTCGGCCTGGTCGAAGAGCGAGCCCTGAAGGTGCATGGCCATGCTTCCAGAGTACCCATTATTCGAATAAGTGTTCTGTAGTGTGGCCGTCACGCATGGGCACCCCCTGCGCCACCGGCCCCGCACCGACACGCCTCGGCACGCTCGGCACGCCCCGACACACACCGACACACACGGGCGCGCATCGACACGCACCGTTCGCGAGGAAGCGGCAGCCGCCACGCGACGGCCTTGCCTCCCCGGGACACCGGGGGCAGGCTGAATACATGGGCAATGGAGAAGGCCCTACGCTCATCACTTCCGTCCAGCGCGCCTTCCGCTTGATGGAGGCCGTGGGTGCCCACGAGGGCGGCGCACCGGCGAAACAGCTGGCACGCGAGACAGAGCTGCCGCTGGCCACCACCTATCACCTCCTGCGTACGCTGGCGCACGACGGGTACATCCGGAAACTGGAGGACGGCGGCTTCGTCCTGGGTGACAAGCTGGACACCCTGCACGCCGGAGGGCGGGGGCAGGCGTTGCTCAACCGGGTCCGCCCCGCGCTCGCAGCACTACGCGACGACCTCTCGGCCGCCGCCTACCTGACCTTCTACGAGGATGGCGAGATCCGGGTGGCCGAGATCGTCGACGGCCCCCGGGCACCCCGGGTCGACCTCTGGGTGGGCTTCGAGGACGCCGGGCACGCCACGGCACTGGGGAAGTGTGTGCTGCGCGAGCTGGACGACGAGGCCCGTGACGACTACCTCTCCCGGCACCCTCTTGCCGACCTCACGCCCCGCACCATCACCGGACGGGCCGAACTGCTGCGCAAGCTCGACACTCTGCCCATGGCACCGCTCGTGATGGACATGGAAGAGTACGCGCTCGGCACGTTCTGCGTCGCGGTGCCGGTCTACAGCGGCGAGACGCTCGGATCCCTCGGCGTATCGCTGCGGGCGGACCGCATCTCGCGCATCGACGAGGTCCGCAGCCGACTACTTCCGACGGCGAGCCGCGTCACCAGAGGACTCTCACTCACTATGTGAAATTCCAGCCCTTGCCACTTCCCCGCAGATGCCGCTTTCCTTAATGAAACGGACATTTCAGGTGCCAGTGCCCTGAGCCCAGGGCTCTGAGCAGGGAAGCGAGTCGCGGACCAGTACATGCGCCAAACCCGGACCCATCACCACGACCGCCTGCCGCGGTGGCAGCTCCCCAAGCCGTTCTCCACTCTGCGGGCAGCGGCCCGCCGGCCCGCTCCGCCCCGGGGGGAGGCACCGGCCCGTGCGACGGACACCCGCCGCCACTACACCTCCTGCCTGCCGGTTCTGATCATCGCGGCCGTGGCGATCCTCGCCTTTTCCGGCGGAACCGGTATGAGCTGGCTGCCGCTGCTCGCCGTGGGCCCCGCGCTGGCTGCCGCCACCAACGGGCCGTGGGGAGTGCTCCGCGTGGGTGTCCTGGCGGTGGCACTGGGTGCGGCGCTCGGTCTGCACGACGGTGCGCCGGGCAGCGACCAGGCGATCGTACTGTCGACACTGTCCGCCGTGACGTTGGCCAGCAGTCTGGCCGGCGCCCTGCGCAGGCGTCGCGAGCAGGTGCTGGCCGCCGTCCGCTCGGTCGCCGAGGCGGCGCAGCACGCCTTCCTCAAACCCGTGCCGGCGACGGTCGGGCCCTTCCAGACGGCCGTCCACTACAGCGCCGCCGCTGCCGAGGCCCGGATCGGCGGGGACCTCTACGCCCTGGTGCCGACGCCGTACGGGGTCCGGCTGATCGTGGGCGATGTGCGCGGCAAGGGGCTCCCCGCGGTGGGAATCGCCGCACTGGTCCTGGGAGTGTTCCGGGAAGCGGCCTACGACGAGCCGGATCTGCTCGATGTGGTCCACAGGATCGAGCGCAGCCTGGCGCGCAACCTCGGTCCGGACGACTTCGTCACCGCCGTGCTGGCCGGATATCCCGAGGCCGGCCGTATGGAGCTGGTCAACTGCGGGCATGCCGCTCCGCTCCTGGTCCACGACTCGGGCGTACTGCCCGTCGAGCCCGCCCGTCCGGCCCCGCCGCTCGGTTTGCGGGCCCTGGCCGACGAGGCCCCCGGCCTCCAGGAAATCGCCCTGCGCGACGGGAACCAGCTGCTCTTCTACACCGATGGCGTGACCGAGGCCCGGGACCACAAGCGGCAGTTCTACCCGCTCGTGGAGCGGCTGTCACGGCACCTGTCGCAGGAGCCGTCCCACACTCTCGCCGCGCTCCACGAGGACCTGCTCGCGCATGTGGGCGGCGAGCTGCACGACGACGCCGCCATGCTCCTTCTCCGGAAGACGGCCGACGCCCCCTCGGCGGTCCCGAACCCACCTGCCCCCTCGGCCGGGCGGCGGCCCTGCCCTCCGGTGGCCGCCGAATAGGAGCGCCGCACCCGGGGGGTGTGCGGTGTGGCGGCGCACCCGGGGGGTGTGCGGTGTGGCGGCGCACCGGGAGGCGGGAACCGGTGGTGAGCTGAGTACGGTCGATCGAGTTGATCGCCCCTCACCTACCGGCCCGAACGGCCAACAGCACCGTACTCACGTACTGAGGAGCGCCTCGTATGTCGAAACCACCGCTTCCCGATGCCGCAGCCACCATGTTGAGCAAGCCGAATCCGGCCGTCATCACGACGCTGAGGCCGGATGGGCAGCCGGTGTCCACGGCCACCTGGTACCTCTGGGACAACGGCCGGGTCCTGGTCAATATGGATGAGGGCCGCAGACGGCTGGAGCATGTCCGCAACGACCCCCGCGTCTCGCTGACCGTGCTGGACGAGGGCAATTGGTACACGCACCTCAGCATCGTCGGCCACGTCGCCGCACTCCGTGACGACGAAGGGCTCGCCGATATCGACCGGCTGGCACAGCAGTACCTCGGCAAGCCGTACCCACAGCGGGACCGCCGCCGGGTCAGCGCCTGGATCGAGATCGACCGCTGGCACGGCTGGGGCAGCATGAAGGACAGCAGCCAGCCGGGCTGACGACGGCCGCGGAGCGGCCCTCCCTCTCCTCCCCGGTGCCGCGGTACGGCGGCGGTCATACGCCGTGCCTCTCACCCGCACTTGTGCGGTGGGGCGCGCGCACCGGGGGCGGATGCCCGGCGGTCATCTCGGCCGACGGTCATCTCGGCCGACGGTCACCTCGGCCGGCGGCCGAAGGCCGATGCCCAGCCGTCGTCCCGGCGGGCGCGGTCACCTCCCGGCCAGGAGTCCCTTGCGCAGGGTGGTGCACACGCGGGTCAGCAGACGCGAGACGTGCATCTGGGAGAGGCCGAGCTCCTCACCGATCTCGGACTGTGTCATTTCCTCCCCGAAGCGCAGCCGGAGGAGGGTGCGTTCGCGGTCATCGAGCTTGGCCAGGTGCGGCTTGAGAGCCTGGACGTCTTCTGCCAGGGCGAGGGCGGGGTCTTCGGCGCCGATGAGGTCGGCGACGAGACCGGTCTGCTGCTTGCCGCCGCCGGCTTGGACGGGCCGGTCTATGGAGTCGCTGTCGTAGCCGTTGCTGGCCACGAGCCCCTCCGCCACCTCGTCCGCCGCCAGATCGAGGCGGGCCGCGAGGTCGGCGACGGACGGCTCGTGGCTGCCCTCGCTCTCCAGCTCTTCCCGGGCTCGGGCAATGTCGATGCGGAGTTCCTGCAGGCGCCGCGGCACGCGCACCGACCAGGTGGTGTCGCGGAAGAACCGCTTGATCTCGCCCTGGATGTAGGGGACGGCCAGCGTGGTGAACTCCACGTCGCGGGAAGGGTCATAGCGGTCGATCGCCTTGATCAGACCGATCGTCCCCACCTGCAGGACGTCCTCCGCGGACTCCTTGCGGCTGGAGAAGCGGCGGGCGACGTAGCGCACCAGGGAGAGGTTCATCTCGATGAGGGTGTTGCGCGCGTACTGGTACTCGGGGGTCCCCTCCTCCAGTTCCTGCAGCCGCAGCAGGAACTGCTTCGACAACTCCCGTGCGTCGGACGGAGCGACGCGCAGCGGAACCTGGATCTGCGGCAGCACCGTCGGGGCCGGCACGGCACACTCCTGCGGTGTGGTCGCCAACTCCGTTCCCGCGTTCATGGTGCTGTTGCTGCTCATGCTGCTGGCTCCCGCCTGTTGCTGAGCCCCCGTCGCCTGCTCCCCTACCCGCCGCTGCCGCAGGCATGTCAGGTCGTCCTCCCTTGTCCGGCCCGCCTGCCGGCGCTCCCGATGACCCGGCTTTGACCTGACGTGCCCGGCAGGACGTCTCACGGCCGTGCCGACGCCTCCGGCCGGGTGGAGAGGAACAGCGGGGTGACCGAGGCACAGAGGTGCACGGTGGCGCCGTTCCGTTCGACGGGCACGTGGGTGCCGAACGCGTCGAGCGCGTGGACCGTCGCGTGGGGCCACGGCCAGTCGACGGGTGTCCCGGGTTCGTCCTCTCCGGTGAAGGCGTCCCCGGCCATCCACAGGACGTGCAGCGGTCCGCGGCCCTCACGTGACACCTCGAACGCGTACAACTCCGGTCGGGCTGCGGCCTGGAGGCGGCGGACCTGCGTGGTGCCGTCGAGGCAGGCGGTGACGAGGGCGAAGGTATCGGCGGACGGGTGGCGCCGGGTCAGGCCGGTGCCGTCGTAGTCCATCAGGGCGAGCCTGCCGAAGAGGAATCCCATCATGTTCAGCCGGTCGCGGTAGCCCGGGATTTCGGGGGCCAGATCCCAGCATGCCGTGCGGGTCACCCCGGCGGCGAGGGCGAGGACGTTACGGGTGACGATCTGGCGGCAGTTGATCCGGTCCCGCTTCGCGGCGAGCTCGGGCGGGCAGCCCTCCATGAACATCTGTAACTGCGGGGGCAGTTGCGCCATGCGGGCGTAGAGGGTGCGCATGGCCGTGCGGTCAGGGGGCTCGCGGGAGGCCTCGTCCGGGTGCTCGTCCGAGACCGTGTCCGAGGCCGTGTCCGAGGCCGCGTCCACCGTTTCGTCCGTGGTCTCCTTCCACGTCTCGCCCAAGGTCGCGTCCCCCGTTCCGTCCGAGGTCGCGTCCGCGGGCTGCGTCTCGGGGGGTGGCAGGCGCCGGCCCCGCGAAGGCCGCCATCATCGTCTGCTGGAACACGGCCTGGGCCTCGGGGAATTCGAAGAGCGTCGGCCCGTTGTACTCCCCCGCCACCACCGGCCGCTCATAGCCGTGGCGGCGCATCATCTCGCGGACGGATTCCACCTGCTCGGGGATGTGGTGCGGATCGCCGTAGAGATGGACGGAGAACAGGTCGAAGAAATCCCGGCCGTGCGCGACGACATGGTCGAAGAACTGCCGGGCCGGACTGCCGGACGGGCTGGAGAGCACGTCATAGCCGCAGCCCCCGAGGACGACCCTCGCTGCCGGGTCCGCGCCGCGCACACAGTGGTGGAAGGCGGTGAGCTGGTCCACGTACTCCGGCGCGGTACCCGCCCACAGGAGGCCGGTGTTGCTGGGCTCGTTGTTGCACTGCCAGTAGTGGACACGCCCCCGGCAGCGGGTTACCAGATCGCCGACGAAGCGCTCGTAGTGCCGCGGGTCGCGGGCGGGCGACGACGGCAGAAAGCCCGTCGGGTGCCGGGTCGCCCACGGGGAGCTGGAACACACGGTCACCCATACCTCGTCGGCCGGATCCAGCTGGCCGAGGATCGCGTCGACGACCGTCCAGTCATAGCGTCCCGGCTCCGGTTCGACCTGGCCCCAGTAGACATAGACACGCACCAGCGTGCCGCCGAGCTTCCGCATCTCGGGCACGAAGCTGTCCGGAGCTCCGAACATGCCGTAGCTGATTCCCCTGACGACACCCAGACGGACCCCGGCCGGGGCAACGGACTGGTTCATGTGGACTCCTGAACTCCCTGGGCTTGCGTATATGACATATACCTTACCTTGACGAGATAAACTCACGCCATGAAGGAGAATCCGAGCAGCGCACCCGCGCCCTTGATCTGGACCCGGCCCTCACCCTCGCGGCGCCGCAGCCCGCTGGAGCGGGACGACATCGTGCAGGCCGCCGTCGCGGTCGCCGACGAGGGCGGGGCGCAGGCACTGACGATGACGGCGGTCGCCAAGCGGCTCGGGCCCTACACGCCGATGGCGCTGTACCGCTATGTGCTCAGCAAGGACGGCCTGATCGACCTGATGCTCGACAGCGTCACGGCAGAGATCCCGGTGCCCGAGGAGCCGGGCGCCGACTGGCGCGCCGACCTGCACGCACTGGCCTCGGAGAGCTGGGCGATGATCAAGCGCCACCTCTGGTACGCCCAGCTCATGCCGACGCGCCCGCCCCTGGGCCCGCACTTGATGCGCCGCACCGAGTTCATCCTCGGGGTACTGGTGCGGCAGGGCTTCACGGTCGGCGAGGCCATGACCTACGCGGCCCTCCTGGACCGGCACATCCTCGGCAGCGCACAGCAGGAGGCGGAGGAGCTCGCCATGCGCCGCCGGTATGGACTCCACTCGCCACAGCAGCTCAGCGAGGCCATCACCGCCGCCCGCGACCTGGCGGCCGAGGGCGGGCGCCATCCGCTGCTCACGGAGTGGATGACCGCCCCGTCGGGGGCCGGCATGGACGAGCAGTTCGAGCTCAGCCTCGCGTTCCTCATCGATGGCATCGCGACGCGTCTGCCGCGCCGGGGCGCACCCGCAGGAGGGGTCGACGCCGCGACGACGTGAGGGTCACACCTGGAGATCGCGCCGAAATTCCCTTGCGTGCGCGGTGGCGTCATGACACCCTTCTCTTAACGCAACATTCGTAGCAGTAAGAGTCTCCCGGGGGAAGAACCAGCCGATGTCCCGCCGCACCGTTTTGTTCGAGGAGATTCCGGTCTCCGACGCCAGCTCAGGCCCCTACGCCCTCGCTACGGGCCCCGACGATGCAGTGTGGTGCACTCTGGTTCACGCCGGGCAGATCGCCCGGCTGGCACCGGGCGGGCAACTCGACCGCTATCCGCTCGACTCCGCCACCTGCGGTCCCTCCCTCATCACCTCGGGATCCGATGGGGCGTTGTGGTTCACCCGTAGCCAGGACCATCGGATCGGACGGATCACCGTGGACGGGAAGGCGACCTCGTTCCCCCTCCCGAGCCCGGGCAGCGGCCCCTTCGGGATCGTGGCCGCCACCGACGGAGCCCTGTGGTTCACACAGCTGCACACCGACCGCATCGGGCGTATCGACACGAACGGCCGAGTGACTGAGTTCCCGCTGCCGCTGCGCGGTGCCTTCCCCTCAGCCATCACGACCGGCCCCGACGACGCCCTGTGGTTCACCCTCAACCAGGCGGACGCGATCGGTCGCCTCAGCTTCGAGGGCGACCTCACCCTCCACCGGCTTCCGACCGAGAACGCCGCGCCGGTCGGCATCACCTGCGGGGCGGACGGCGCGCTCTGGTTCGTCGAGATAGGTGCCGGCCGGATCGGCCGTATCACCACGGACGGTCGGATCGACGAGTTCCCGCTGCCGGACCCGGCGTCCCGGCCCCATGCGATCGTCGCCGGCCCGGCCGGTGACTGCTGGTTCACCGAATGGGGAGCCAACCGCATCGGGTCCATCACTCCCGACGGCCAAATCGAGGAGTACGACCTTCCGAGTCCCTCATCGGAACCGCACGGCCTGGCCTTCGGAGCTGACGGCGCCCTCTACGTGGCGCTGGAAACCGGAGCGATTGCCCGCATGGCTCCCTGAGCGCACCGCGGTGTCGCTCTCGGCAAGCTGCCTCTCGGTGTCACCATCGAGAGAGACAGGCATCGCCGCTGGGAGCAAGGGCGACCGACGGTGCCACGACATGGACAGCCCACGGGGCGAAGGCTCGGCGAGCTGCAAACCGAGGAGAGGTGCCTGAATGAGCAGTCCAGCCGCCCGGGCCCGGATGCTCGGTGACCTGATCGCCGCCAGTCACGTGATCACGCTGGAGCAGGTGCCGGACTTGGTCGTCAAGCACGCGGCCCGGGTCGGCTGGCCGGGGGTGCTGATCTACCTGGCCGATCTGCAGCAGGAAGTGCTGTGCCTGCTTGCCGGTCAGGGGCCGGGGGCCGGCGGCGGCGCCGAGGCGCCGCCGGATGTGGTGCGGGTGGAAGGCACCCTCGCCGGGCGGGCGTTTCAAACCGGGGGCATCGTCGGGGGTCCCACCCCCGAGGCGGACCAGTGGTGGGTCCCGTTGCTCGACGGCACCGAGCGACTGGGCGTGCTGCGCGCCTCCGGCCCCCCTGGTACGGAGATGGACTCCCAGGCGGCCCAGGACCTGCGCAACCTTGCCGGGCTGATTGCGCTGATGATCGTCAGTAAGCGGGGGGCGAGCGACACCTATGCCCGGCTGGTGCGGCGCCGGAGGATGAACGTGGCCGCGGAGATGGAGTGGCGCATCATGCCACCGAGGACCTTCGCCACCGACCGGGTGCTGGTCAGTGCGGTGATGGAGCCCGCCTATGAGGTCAGTGGCGATGTCTTCGACTACGCCATCGCCGGGGAAACCGTGCATCTGGCGCTCTTCGACGCCATGGGCCACGACACGGCCGCCGGCCTGACCGCGAACCTCGCGGTCGCCGCCAGCCGCAACCGGCGCCGGCAGGGCCCCGGAATCCTGCAGATCGCCGAAGCCGTGGAACGCGCGCTGGTGGAACAGTTCGGCTGCAGCCGCTACGCCACGGGCATTCTGGCCGAGCTGAATACCGGCACCGGGCTCCTCACCTGGACCAGCGTCGGGCACCCTACGCCGGTCATCATCCGCAAGGGACGCACCGCACTGAGCCTGACCTGCCCGCCCGCCCCTCCGATGGGCACCGACCTGGGCCTGCCGCCCACCCTGGTCCGGGAACAGCTGGAGCCCGGCGACCGCCTGCTGCTCTACACCGACGGCATCACCGAAGCCCGTAACCACGCGGGCCAGGAATTCGGCCTGGCGGGCTTCACCGACTTCCTCATCCGGCACCACGCCGACGGGCTGCCCGTCCCGGAGACCCTGCGGCGCCTGATCAGGCGTCATCTGGCGTACCACGACGGCCGGCTCGACGACGATGCCACGGTCCTGCTGCTGGAGTGGAACGGCCCCACCCCCTACCGCCTCGCACGGGTCGAAGCCCTCGCCGGCCTCCCGGAACACTCCACCACCGACACACCCCTGGCCGCCCCCTGGAGCACACCCACCAGAGACGTCCTCTAAAGCCCCGGGGCCACACGAGGCGCCGGGGCCACGCAATGCGCCGGGGCCACCGGGCCCCTGCCCGAGGCGGGTGGATGACCGGTGGGGATGTCCTCGGCAGCGGCACCGGGGGCTCCTCGGCAGCGGCACCGGGGCCCCTCGGCAGCGGCTACCGGAGTGCGCCGCCGACGGCGGGGCAGAAGTATTCCGCTCTCGTCGGTTCCGGAGACCGGCCGGGTGCCCCCCCGACGGCGGGGCAGAAGCCCTCTGGAGGTCACATGCCATCGACTCTTGCGGTACCGCACATCGGACGACGCACCGCTCACCGCGCCGCGCGCAGCCCGGTGGTCCGGGCCGCGGCACGCGGTGGGTTCGCGGCCCGGGGTGTGATCTACCTCCTCGTGGGGGTACTGGCGCTGCGGATCGCGTTCGGCGACTCCGGTGAGCAGGCCGACCGGGGCGGAGCGCTGGCGGAAATCGCCGCCCGGCCGTTCGGCAGCGTGCTGATATGGGCGCTCGGTCTGGGACTGGCCGGGATGGCGCTGTGGCGCCTGTCCGAAGCGGCGTTCGGTGCGGCAGGGCCCGACGGGCACAAGGCCGGGACGCGACTGCTGTCGCTCGTCCGTTGCGTCTTCTACGCCGTGGTGTCCTTCTCCGTGCTGTCCTTCGCGGCGGGGAAGGAGGGCAGCGGAAGCGGGGCGAGCGACCGGCAGTCCCGGGACGCGACGGCGAAAGCGCTGGACCTGCCCGGCGGCCCCTGGCTGGTGGCCATCGCGGGGGTGGGCGTTGCCGTGGCCGGAATCTGGATCGCGGTGCGGGCCATCCTGCGCACGTTCCACCGGCACCTCGACAGGAAGGGCATGTCGCGGGCTGCCCGGCGCGGTATCGATGTGCTCGGCGTCTCGGGTGGCATCGCCCGCGGTGGGGTGTTCACGATCGCCGGCAGCTACGTCGTCAAGGCCGCGGTCACCTACGACCCCGGCCGCGCCAAAGGCATGGACGATACGCTCCGTTCCTTCGCCGACACCCCGGCCGGTCCCTGGCTGCTGGCCGCGATCGCCGTGGGTCTGGCACTGTTCGGCGCCTTCTCGTGCGCCATGGCCCGCTGGCGGGACGTCTGAACCTGCGAGGCCCACCCGCCGTCCCCGGAATCATCACCGCAATTCCGGTACTCCCACCCCACGACGCACTCCCACCCCACGACAGGAGCTCCCTTCGGATGACCGAGACCCATCAGAATGCCCCGGCTGCACGGGCCGTCTACCGCGCCGAGGCCTTTGTGCGCAACGGCCGCTGGCACCTGGAAGTCGCCAGCCTCGACAGTGAACCCGACACCGGCGACACCGAAGCCCTGCTCGTCACGCTGTGGCCCGTCGAAGAAGCGCCGAACGGCAGCGGCTTCCCCGCCGCCTCCCTCGGCGCGCAACTGCGCGACAGCGGCTTCACCCTCGCCGACCCCGGCCAGGGCACCGGGGGCTGGACGCCCACCGGTGACCGAGGCCGTTACGCCGCCTCGTGCTACGCGACGGACGAGACGACTGCTTGACGTGTCGGGCACCTCGCGGCGGCGCAACGGGCCTCGCACGTTGCGCCAAAGGTCCGGGCGCCGACCGGAGTGAGGTGGCGCCGGAGGGGCGAGCCGGACATCCGCCCCGCCCCTCCGGGCCGTAGGTCAGCCGGTCAGCCGGTCAGCCGGTCTGCAGGGTCGCGTCGTCGATGACGAAGCTGGTCTGCAGGCTGGAGTCCTCGGTGGCGGTGAAGGTCAGGGTGATCCGCTGTCCGATATAGGGGGTCAGGTCCAGGGTCCGCTGGGTGTAGCCGCTCGACGCCGCGGTGTTGGAGAGCGTCGTCAAGGTGGTGCCGCCCACCTTGACCTTGAAGGTGTCGTAGGCGACGCGGTCGGTCTCATCGGTGTCGATGTGCAGCCAGTAGGCCAAGGTGGCCTTGCCGCATCCGGCCGGCACGGTCACCGACTGGTTGAGGGAGTCGGTGGCGGAGGAGCCGTAGCCGCCGAGCCAGGCGAACCTGCTGCCGCTGTGGGCGGACTGGCCGGCGTGGGCGCCGATCGCCCCGGTGTCGCCCGTCCAGGGGGTGGTGCCGTTCTCGAATCCGCCGTTGGCGAGCAGCTGTTGGGCGGTGCAGCCCCCGGCGCCCTTGATCGTCAGGGTGTAGGGCGTGGTGTGGGTGACGGACCCGGTGCCGGTGACGGTGAGGGGGTAGGTGCCGGGCGCCGCGCTCGACGTCGTGGCGACGGTCATGGTGGAGCTGCCGCCGGAGGTCACCGAGGCGGGGCTGAAGGAGACGGTCACCCCGGACGGAGCGCCCGAGGCCGACAGCGCCACCGTCTGTGCGGAGCCGCTGGTGGTGGCCGTGGAGAGGGTGCTGGTGGCCGAGGCGCCGGGGTCGACGCTGCCGGCGGCGGGGCCGGCGGTCAGGGAGAAGTCGTTCGCCGGGGTGGTGTCGGCGACGGCGAGCTTCCACAGGGTGGCGGCGATGCCGTCGACGCTGCGGTTCAGTCCGGTGCTGTTGATGTTGCCGGTGGTGTCGCAGGACTGGTGGTAGCAGGAGTCGTAGGCACGGTTGGCGGTGCCGCCCCACTTGGCCGCCTGCGCCGAGGTCTTCCGCGCACCGGCGCCCATCGCATAGCCGGAGGTGGGGATGCCCGCCTGCTCGAAGGAGTAGTCGTCGGAGCGGCCGGCGCCCTCGGTGTTCTCCTCGGGCTGGAGGCCCAGGGAGTCCCAGTAGGCCTTCATCGGCTGGGCGGCGGCGGAGGCCAGGTGGTTGATGAAGTAACCGCCGTTGGGCGAGGCGATCATGTCGAAGTTGTAGTACGCCTTGATCTTCGACCGCTCGGCGGAGGGGAGCGAACCGACGTAGAAGTCGGAGCCGTTGAGGCCCTGTTCCTCGTCGGTCCACCAGCCGAACCGGACGCGGGCCGCCATGGCGGGGTGCTGCTGGGCGAGGGTGAGTGCCGTCTCCAGCAGCGCGGCCGAGCCGGAGCCGTTGTCGTTGATGCCCGGCCCTGCCCCGACGCTGTCGAGGTGGGAGCCGAACATGTACACCTTGGTGGCGTCACCCTGCGGCCATTCGGCGATCAGGTTGGGCCCGGCCCCGGTGGCGCAGCCGGAGGTGCAGGGCTGTTCGGTGACGGTGTAACCGGCCGCCTGGAGCTTGGCCTTGGCGTAGGCGACCGAGTCCCGGTAGCCCTGGCCGCTGGATTTGCGGGTGCCGCCGTTGCGGGTGGCGATGTCGTTCAGTTCGGTGAGATGCGCCTGGACCTTTGCCACATCGATGTCGGGGACGTCGGCGGCCCGGGTGCGGACGGCGACGGGGCCTTCGACGGGCGTGGCCGCACCGCTGGGTGCTGCCCGGTCGACGGCCGATATCGCGGCGCCCGCCGGGTGGGGTGGCGGGGCGGTCTGCGAGGTCGCCGCGGCGGTGGGGGCGAGGGCCAGCACGGCTGCTTGGAGGGTGGCGGCGAGGGAGACGCCGGCCACCGCGAGTCTTCGTAACACCATGGCTCCTTGAGGGGTAGGGAGTTCTACCGACGGAGGTTCTGGTGGAGCACCGGGCTGTGGCGGCGTCTCGTCCGGCCGGCTTCGGCCACGTGGGGCGGCATCAGCGCGGTGAGAGAACGACATGTCCATGACCCAGGCCGCCGTACCATCACACCGCGGCGCCCACCGCGTCAACGGATGTCCCCGCACAGCGCCGTGTTTGTCGAAAAACAGCAGGTGGCGCCCGATATCCGGGCACCTGGCCGGGTCCTGGTAGCGGTTTTTCACGCCCCGGGCAGGACGAACCCCCGCTCTGCGCGGAGCAGGGCGGGGGTGGTCGAGTGCGCTGAAGCGGGTGCGGGGCCCGTCCGGCGGCTACAGGAAGCTGACGTTCTGGGCGAGGGCGAGCCGGCTGGAGTAGTTGATGGTGTTGGTGGCGGAGCGCATGTAGGCGCGCCAGGCGTCGGAGCCGGATTCCCGACCGCCGCCGGTCTCCTTCTCCCCTCCGAAGGCTCCGCCGATCTCGGCGCCGGAGGTGCCGATGTTGACATTGGCGATGCCGCAGTCGGAGCCCTCCGCGGACAGGAAGAGCTCGGCCTCCTGCTGATCGCGGGTGAAGATGCTGGACGAGAGGCCCTGCGGCACGTCGTTGTGCAGGGCGATGGCCTGCTCCAGGGTGTCGTAGGTCTGCACGTACAGGATGGGGGCGAAGGTCTCTTCGCGGACGACGTCGGTCTGTTCGTCGACGCGGACGAGGACCGGCTCGGCGTAACCGGCCCGGGGCGCGGCGTCGGCGAGGCGCCGGTTGCCGCCCGCGAGGATCTTGCCGCCCTCGGCCTGGGCCCGGGTGAGGGCGTCCTGCATGGCGTCCAGGGCGGTGGTGGAGATGAGGGGGCCGACGAGGGTGGCCTCGTCGAAGGGGTCGCCGATGGGGAGCTTCTGGTAGGCGGCGGTCAGCCGGGCGATGAGGGTGTCGGCGATGTCCCGGTGGACGATGAGACGGCGCAGGGTGGTGCAGCGCTGGCCCGCGGTGCCGGCCGCGGCGAAGACGATGCCCTGCACGGCGAGGTCGAGGTCGGCGGAGGGCGCGACCACGGCCGCGTTGTTGCCGCCGAGTTCGAGCAGGCTGCGCCCGAAGCGGGCGGCGACGCGGGGGCCGACCTCGCGTCCCATACGGGTCGAGCCGGTGGCGCTGATCAGCGCGATACGGGGATCGTCGACGAGCTTTTCGCCGGTGGTGCGGTCGCCCAGCAGCAGGCGGTGCACCTCGCGTGGGGCGCCGACGTCCTCGGCGGCCTGCGCCAGCAGCCGGTCGCAGGCCAGGGAGATCAGCGGGGTGAATTCCGAGGGCTTCCAGATCACGGTGTCACCGCAGGCCAGCGCGACGGCGGTGTTCCACGACCACACCGCGGCGGGGAAATTGAACGCGGAGATGACGCCCACCACGCCCAGCGGGTGCCAGGTCTCGGCGAGCCGGTGGCCCGGCCGCTCGGAGGCGATGGTGCGGCCGTAGAGCTGGCGGGACAGACCGACGGCGAAGTCACAGATGTCGATCATTTCCTGGACCTCGCCGAGCGCCTCGGAGCGGATCTTGCCCGCCTCGATGGTGATCAGGTCGGCCAGGTCGCCCTTGTGGTCACGCAGCAACTCGCCCAGGCGGCGCACGAGTTCGCCACGGCGGGGCGCCGGTGTGGTGCGCCAGGTGAGGAACGCCTCCCGGGTGGCGGCGATGGCGTCCTCGGTGTCGGCGGCGGTGGCCGCGCTCAGGCCGAAGAGGTCCTCACCGGTGATGGGGCTGCGGGCCGAGAAGTCGTCGCCTTCCGGGACGGTGACGCCGAGGGCGGCGAGGCTGCTGCGGGCACGGGTGCGCAGGTCCTCGGTGGTGGGGAGGGTGGTGCTGGTCATGATGCTCCTCTGGGGTGTTGAGGGGTGTCGATGGGGTGGGGGTGGCGGGTCGGGGGTCAGCCGGGCGTACCGTCGAGTCCGAGTTCTCCGGCGACCTGTGCGAGGGAGCGGTTCTGCTGCTCCTCGTAGAGGTCGAACGGGTCCAGGACCTCGCGGCCGAGGACGCCGGAGAGCCATGCGCTGTCGTAGGCGGCACCCTGCCGGTCGCTGTTCCTGGAGCCCTCCTCGCTGAGGTTGGACTGGAAGATGCCGGCTGCGGAGCGCGGCAGGAAGTCCTCGTAGACCAGCGGTTCGGCCCGGACCCAGCCCTGTTCCAGCAGGTCGTGGAGCCCGGTGGGCGGGCGGCTGCCATCCCGTGGGCGGTCGGGCGCGACGTGATAGGTGAAGTGCGCCAGGCCCGCCGCGGCGAGTCCCTGCTCGCTGTCGGGAAGTTCCTCCGCCCACAGGCGGCGGGCGAGTTCGGCCCGGTCGGCACGGGGCAGGCCGGCGGCCTCCTCGTCGACGCGGGCGAGCAGCCGGTCGTAGCGGGCCCGGCCCTCGCGGCTGAGGGCGATACCGCGGGCTTCGACCTCACCGAAGCGCACCCGCAGGGCTCCGCTGATCACGCTGCCGTCCGGGGTGCGCAGGGCGCGGGGCTCGGCCAGCGCCCGGAAGGAGGTCTGGCGCAGCAGGACGTCGGGGCCCTTCCAGCGGGGAGGTCCCTGAATGGTGTCGATCATCTCGACACCGCGCTCGGTCATCCGCCGGTAGAGCTCGTCGATGTCCAGGACGCGGGGGGTGAGGTGGTTGATATGGGTGCTGCCCACGCCCCCGATGTCCGCGGCGACGGCGGAGATCCGTTCCAGGGTGGCGTACCACGCCTGGTCGACGGGCTCGGGGGACAGTTCGAAGGCCTGCACGGCGAGGTGGAGGAACCGTTCGGCGTCCGCTTCGGGCAGCCCCCCGGCGCTTTCCGCGCGGTCGGCGAGGGCGAGCAGTTCCGGGGGGAAGAGCCGGCGGCCGGCGAGGAAGTTCTCCAGGCGGGTGCGCAGGTCGGGGTCGAAGAACCGGGGGTCGGCGGGGGTGAGCAGGGAGGTGAAGACGCGGAAGGGGTTACGGGCCAGTTCCCCGGCGTCGACGGGGCGGAACGCGGTCGACACGACGGGGATCGCGCTGGCGGCGGCCTCCCGCAGATCGTAGAAGCCGACCGGGTGCATCCCCAGGGCGCCGAAGATGCGGGCGACCTGGCGGAGTTCCTCCGGAGAGCCGACGCGGATGGCGCCGTGCCGCTCCGCGGTCACCCGGCCGATGGATCCCAGGCGCTCGGCGTCGGCGCCCTGCGCCCGCAGCACGTCGTGGTTGACCTCGCGTGAGACGTCCACCAGCGTGGTGTAGGCGGGCACCTCCCGCCCGTACATGTCCGAGAGCCGCTCGGCGAACGCGGCGCGCAGTTGCCACTGGCTGATCATCGGCAGGTCGTCCTTCCGTCGGGGGGATTCACACCACGTGGATTTCGGGGCGGATCTCGGCACCGGCCGTGAAGCGGTCGGCGCTGAAGGGGGCGACATCGACGAACGGTGTGCGCTCCAGGTAGAGGTCGCGCACGATTTCGCCGACGGCGGGGGCCTGCAGGAAGCCATGGCCGGAGAACCCGGTGGCGTACAGGAAGTTGTGCGGCGCGCCGGCCCGCCCGATCAGTGCATTGTGGTCCGGGGTGACCTCGTACAGTCCGGCCCAGCCGCCGGTGGTCTCCATATCGGCGAGGGCGGGGGCCCTGCGCTGTGCGGCGTCGCGGAACTGGGTGAGCCAGTCCGGGGTCCAGGTGGTGTCGAAGCCGTCGGCCTGGCCGGGGTCGGCGAGGCCGAACAGCAGGCCGTCGTCGCTGTTGTGGAAGTAGGCGGTAGAGGCGAAGTCGATGGTGAAGGGGATGCGCGGGGCGGGCGGCGCGAGCGGCGCGGTGAAGGCGAGCTGGCGGCGTACCGGACGCACCGGGAGGTGGACACCCGCCATCTCGCCGAGCCGCGCGGACCAGGCGCCCGCGGTGCAGATGACCGTGGAGCAGGAGATCCGGCCGTGATCGGTGTGGACGGCCGTGACCCGGTCACCGGTGGTGTCGAGGCCCGTGACGGTGGTGTGCGTGGCGAACGCGACGCCTGCGCTCGCGGCGGCGCGCGCATAGCCCTGGACGGCGAGTCGGGGCCGGGCGTGGCCGTCGGTCGGGGAGTAGGCGGCGGCCACCAGCCCGTCGGTGCTGGCGTAGGGGCACAGTTGCTGTGCCTCGCGGGGGCCGATCATGCGGCTGGGGACGCCGAGGCTGTTCTGGATCCGGACGGCGGTCTCGAAGTCCGCGGCCTGCTGGTCGCTGGTGAGCAGGAAGAGATAGCCGACGCTGTCCAGCCTGATGTCGGCGCCGGGACGCTGTCCGAAGTCCTGCCAGGCGCGCAGACTCCTGCTGCCCAGGGCGATGTTGAGCGGATCGGAGAACTGCGCGCGCACTCCGCCGATGGGCTTGCCCGAGCTGCCGCCGGCCAGCTCGCCGCGCTCGATGACGACGATGTTGGACACCCCGGCCTCGGCCAGGTGGAACGCGATGCTGGTGCCCATCACACCGCCGCCGACGATCACGACGTCGGCAGTCGGCGGAACGGTGCGGGAGGTGGATGACATGGACAAGAGGCCGATCCCTTCCAGAGGCCGGCGCCTGCGCCGGGGGCATCCGTCCGGCGCGTGGCGGGCTGTCAGTGCATGGCGAGAAGAGCTGATCAGCTAGCTGCCCGTCATCGTGCAGCACTCCAACCTTTGACGTCTACGAACAGTTAGTACGTCCGATCTATTAGGATCTCTATATGGACTGGACGAGTGCCCAGCTGCGGTCCCTGGTGGAGTTGACCAGGCGCGGAACGATCACCGCGGCGGCCCAGGCCCTTGGATACACGCCCGGTGGCGTCTCCCAGCAGATCGCCGCGCTGGAGAAGGCCGCGGGCACCGAGCTGCTGCGGCGGGTCGGACGACGGGTGGAGCTGACCGATGCCGGCCGCACGCTGGCGTGTCACGCCGAGCGGATCCTGTCGACGGAGGCGGAGGCCGTCGAGGCTCTGGAGCGCACCCGGCACGAGATCTCCGGGGTACTGCACGTAGGGCTGTTCGCCACGGCCGCCGCCGAGATCCTGCCGCCGGCCCTGCAGGAGGTGCGGCAGCTCCATCCCCGGCTCGCGGTACACAGCCGCGATATGGACGTGGACGAGGTGCACGACGCAGTCGCCTCCGGAGCGGTGGACCTGGCGCTCGGGCTGGACTACCCGGATGTGCCCCTTGCGCGCGAGGCCGCCCTGCAGGTGCGGCAGCTGTACCGCGAGCGGTTCTCGCTGGCGGTGCCCGCCGGGTCGATGGACGGCCGGGAGGTGGTCGGCCTGGCCGAAACGCAGGAGCTGGGGTGGATCCTGCCGTCGGCCGACAGCTACTACGGCCGCGCGGTGCGCACGGCCTGCCGGCGCGCGGGCATCGAACCCCGGGTCCAGCACGAGGTCACCGATACCGCGGCCACACTGGCGCTCGTCGAGGCGGGTATCGGGGTGAGCACGGTGACGGATCTGATGCTCGGCCTGCGCGCGTCCCGTCTCGATGTCGTACGGCTGCGGGAGAAGGTCGAGCGGCACATCGTGGTGCTGTTCCGTTCCTCCGTCGAGCACCGGCCCACGGTGGCCGCGCTGGTCGACGTCCTGCGGGCGGTGTCCGGGGCCCGGCACGGCACCCCGGCCCGCCGCGACCCGTGAGACCGGCCCCGGCCGCCGTCGCACCGCGTCCCGCCGTCAACAGGCTTGTCCCCTATACGAGTTGGGCTGCACCGGAACAAGGTGCCCGGTGCACGAGAATCCGGGCTGCTCGTCCTGCGGAGCACCTCCACCAGTTCCGCTTGCCCTCAGCCACGCAAGTTGTCGCGCTGGGGTCCCTTTTGCCGGGGCGGATCGTGAGTGAGGGTTCAGGCCAGTGGTGACCCCCGCCACGACGGTGGCCCGTCGTGCCGCCGTTGCCTGACAGGGAGCGAGCGATGTCCCCCCATCACACCCCGAAATCTCCCCTTCGCGCGTTGCTGGGAAGAGGCCCCCAGGGAATCTTCAGGCGAACGCTTCCCCATGAACAGCCCACCGGTGAGCGCATGGTGCGCACGCTCGGCCTCACCCAGCTGACAATGATCGGCATCGGCGCCATCATCGGGGCCGGGATCTTCAGCCTGGCCGCGGCCGTCGCCCGGGACGTCGCCGGCCCCGCCGTCCTGATCTCGTTCCTGGTGGCCGGGGCCGCCTCGCTCTGTGCCGCCTTCGCCTATGCCGAGTTCGCCGGGATGGTGCCGAAGGCAGGCTCGTCCTACACCTACTGCGCCGCGGTCCTGGGGGAGATCGTCGGCTGGATCGTGGGCTGGGACCTGCTCCTGGAGTACACCGCCATCGTCGCCGTCGTGGCGATCGGGATGTCGGGCTATCTGGGATTTCTGCTGCAGGCGGTCGGCATCCACCTGCCGGTCTGGGCCCTGGGCGCCCCCGGCACCGGCTCCGGCCACCGGGTGGACCTGCTCGCGATGGCGATCTGCCTCGGTGTGGCCTGGCTGCTGACCCGCGGCACCCGCACCTCGGCCCGGGTGGAGACGGTGCTGACCATCATCAAGATCGGCATCGTGCTGCTGGTGATCGTGGTGGGCTTCACCAAGGTCAAGACCGGCAATCTCCATCCCTTTGCACCGTTCGGTTTCGGCGGGGCCTTCACCGGGGCCGCCACGGTCTTCTTCGCCGTGTTCGGCTATGACGCGCTGAGCACGGCAGCGGAGGAGTCGATGGAGGCACGGCGCAAGCTGCCCAAGGCGATGATGCTGTCGCTGGCGGTCTCCATGGTGTTGTACGTGCTGGTCTGCATCGTGCTCACCGGGATGCAGCACTACAGCGAGCTCAACCCGAACAGCGGCATTTCCAGCGCGTTCCAGAGCGTGGGGCTGAACGGGCTGGCCAACGTGATCGCCGTCGGCGCGGTCATCGGCATCGTCACCGTGACCTTCTCCTTCATGATGGGCGCTTCCCGACTGTGGTACGCGCTCAGCCGCGACGGGCTGATGCCGGCCTGGTTCGGGGCCATCCACCCCCGGCGCAAAGTTCCGCACCGTGCCACCTGGCTGATCGGTGGCGTGTCCGCCGTGCTGGCGGGGCTGCTGCCCATCAACGCGGTCGCGGAACTCACCAATATCGGAGTGCTGCTGGCGTTCGTGGTGGTCTCCGCTTCCGTGCTGGTCCTGCGCTACCGCAAACCGCACCTCAAGCGCGGTTTCCGCTGCCCGGGAATGCCGGTGGTGCCCGTCCTCGGGATGGCCTTCTCCGTCTGGCTGATGTCGTTCCTGCAGTGGGAGACCTGGGTGCGGCTCGGCGGCTGGCTGGTCGTCGGCCTGGTCATCTACGCCACGTACGGCTACCGCCGCACCCGCAAGGTCATGCCGGGAGGCTCGGTGGACCTCGACGCCCTTGACCAGATGTCCGACTCCGACACAGCCGAGCCCGCGCCCATCCGGTGACGGCCGGCCGCCCACGCGGGTAGCTCCGCCACTCCCCGCACCGGGAGCGGCGGAGCCCGCCCGCGTCCCGGCCGGTCACTCCTCGCACGCGGGGTGCACATACGGCTCGCCGTCGGGTACCGCGCGCCGCAGACAGCGGATCACGGCGGGGAGCAGCGGGTTGCTGTTCTCGCTGCGGTGCAGCGCCATCACCGTGCGGTGTGCGGAGCGCTGGGTGACCCGGGTCGCTTCGATCCCGTCGCCGGGAACATGGCCGAGCGCCGGGACGACGGCCACGCCGAGGCCCGCGGACACCAGCTCCCGCACCACGGCGTAGTTGTTGCTGCGAAAGGCGACGGCGGCCTCGAACCCCGCGGCCGCACAGAGGCGGACGAAGGACCGGGCCCCGGCGGTGTCCTCCCGGCTGGTGATCCAGCGGGCCCCGGCCAGCTGGGGCAGCTGGGCGCCGAGGCCGCTGTCGCGGGCCCTGAGCAGCACCAGGTCCTCGCGCAGCAGTTGATGGCAGGTCAGGCCGTCGGGCCACTGGCGGGGGCTGAGCCCGTACTCGAAGACGAGCGCGACATCGAGATCGCCGTGGCTGAGCGCGGTGATGAGCTCTTCGGGCTCGCCCTCCTCCAGCTGGATCCGTGCCCGCGGATGGCTTTCGACGAGCGCGGACAGGGCGGCGGGCACCAGCCGCACATCGGCCGTGGGAAAGCTGCCCAGCCGCAGCCGGCCGGTGGCGCCGGTGGCGAGTTCCTGGACGTGGTGGTCCAGATCCTCCATGGCCGCCAGCACATGGGTACTGAGATAGACCAGGCGGTGGGCCGCGGCGGTGGGGCGGATCCCGTGCGCCTCCCGCTCGAACAGCACCAGGCCGGTCTCCTTCTCCAGCGCGGAGATCTGCTGTGAGATGGCGGAGGCGGTGTACCCGAGATCGCGGGCCGCGAGGGCGAACGAGGCGCTGTGGACGACGGCCTTCAGGGTGAGCAGATGCAGTGGCTTCAGCAACGCGGGCTCCCAACGACGCAGGAAGCGAGCATAAACATCCACCGCCCCGGAACGCGAGCCCCAGCATTCCTTGCCCTCAAGCATCGATTCTTTCGTCCTGCTGGGCCTTGTCCCCGGCCCCGGGCGCCCCACATCGTGGACGGGACCAGGCGGCACACGACCGGTGAGCACGAAGGAGCGAGCAGGGTGACCTCGACAGCCCAGGGCGTCGGCAGTCTCGACGCGGCAGCGGTGGCCGAAGCGCTCGACCACGGAGACTGCGGCAAGGTCGCCGGCGACGCCGGTCACCGGGCACAGTACGCGTCCGATGCCTCGAACTACCGCCAGATCCCGCTCGCCGTGGTCTTCCCCCGCGAGCGGCAGCACGTCCTCAACGCGCTGGGGGTGTGCCGGCGCCTGGGAGTGCCGGTCACCGCCCGCGGCGCGGGCACCAGCACGTCCGGGCAGGCCGTCGGGCCGGGTGTGGTGCTCGACTTCTCCCGCTACTTCAACCGGCTGACGGCGCTGGATCCCGATGCCCGGACCGCGACCGTGCAGCCCGGTATCGTCCTGGACGACCTGCAGAGCGCCGCCGCCGAGCACGGTCTGCTGTTCGGCGCCGATCCCTCCACGCACAGCCGCTGCACCCTGGGCGGAATGATCGGCAACAACGCGTGCGGCTCCCACTCGCTCGCCTGGGGACGCACCGCGGACAACATCGTCGAACTCGAAGTGGTCACCTACCGCGGCACGGTGGTCCGGCTCGGCGAGATGACCCGGGAGGAGATCGACGCGGCCGTTGCCGCGGGAGACGACCGCGGAGAGCTGATCGCCGCCCTGCACCGGCTCGCCCAGCGCAATCTGGCGACGCTCCGCACCGAACTGGGACAGTTCCCCCGGCAGGTGTCGGGCTATGCGCTGGAACAGCTGCTGCCCGAGCGGCGCTTCCACCTCGCCCGAGCCCTGGTCGGCAGCGAGGGCACGCTGGCCGTCGTCCTCTCGGCGACCGTCCGCCTCGTGACGCCTCCCCCCGCACGGGCCCTGGTCGTCCTCGGCTTCTCGGACGCCGGTGCCGCGGCCGATGCGGTTCCCGCACTGCTCCGGCACGAGCCGCTGGCCCTGGAAGGACTCGATCGCGGACTGACCGACATCGTCACCCGGCCCGCGACCAGGACCACCATCGACACCCTGCCCACCGCGCAGGCCTGGCTGTTCGCGGAACTCGGCGGCCCCGCGGAGACGCTGTCCCGGCAGGCCGAAGCGCTGGCGGGGACGGCGCAGCGGGCCGCGGGCTTCACCGGCAGCGAGATCGTCACCGATCCCGCGCGGGCCCGCAGTCTGTGGCGGATCCGCGAGGACGGTGCCGGCCTGGCCACCCGCCTGCCCGCGGGCATCGGGGCCGAGAGCGGAGCCGAGGCCTGGCCCGGCTGGGAGGACGCGGCCGTCCCGCCCGATCAACTGGGCTCCTATCTCCGCCAGTTCACCGCCCTGCTGGACCGCCATGGCCTGCAGGGGGCCGTCTACGGGCACTTCGGCGAGGGCTGTCTGCACGTCCGGATCAACTTCGACTTCACCACCGAGCAGGGCACCGCCGTCTTCCGCACCTTCCTTGCCGACGCCGCCCGCCTGGTCGCCGCACACGGTGGTTCGCTCTCCGGCGAACACGGCGACGGCCAGGCCCGCTCCGCACTCCTGCCCCTGATGTACGGACCCGACGTCATCGCCCTGTTCGAGGAATTCAAAAACGTCTGGGACCCCGACAACGGCCTCAATCCCGGCATGATCGTGCAGCCGCTGCCCGTCGACGGCAACCTGCGCGTCAGCCCGCACCGCACTCCCCTGCCCCTGGCCACGGTGTTCCCCTTCCACGCCGACGACGGCGACTTCGCCAAGGCCACCCGCCGTTGCGTGGGCGTCGGCAAGTGCCGCTCCGCCGCCCACCGAGGCGACGTGATGTGCCCCAGCTACCGGGTCACGCGGGACGAGAAGGACTCCACCCGCGGCCGCGCCCGACTCCTGTACGAGATGACCCAGGGTGAAGTGATCACCGACGGCTGGCGTTCCACCGAGGTCCGCGACGCCCTGGATCTGTGCCTGTCGTGCAAGGGGTGCAGCGCCGACTGCCCCGTCGGCGTGGACATGGCCACCTACAAGTCGGAGTTCCTCCACCACCACTACCGGGGACGCCTCCGGCCCGCCTCGCACTACACGATGGGCTGGCTGCCACTGCTCTCCCGGGCCGCCGCCCGGATTCCCGGCCTGGTCAACGCACTCACCTCCTCCCGCCTGGCCCCGGTCCTCAAACGGCTGGGCGGCATCGCCCCGCAGCGGGACCTCCCCCGCTTCGCCGCGCAGACCTTCCTGACGTGGTTCCGCCACCGCACGCCCCGGGGCGACGGCCGGCGCGGCCCGGTCCTGCTGTGGGTCGACTCCTTCAACAACCACTTCAGTCCCGAAGTCCTCCAAGCCGGCGTGGCCGTGCTGGAAGACGCGGGCTTCCGGGTGCAGGTCCCCGAGGGCACACAGTGCTGCGGGCTCACCTGGATCACCACCGGGCAGCTCGGCATCGCCCGCCGTATCGCCCGGCGCACCACCGCCGCGCTGGCTCCCGCGGTCCGCGCCGGCGTACCCGTCGTCGGACTGGAGCCGAGCTGCACCGCGGCCCTCAAGAGCGACCTCCCCGAACTCCTCGACGGCAACGAAGACGCCCGCGCCCTCTCCCGGTCCACCCTCACCCTCGCCGAACTCCTCGTCCACCACACGCCCGGCTGGCAGCCCCCGCGGATCGAGGGCAGCACGCTCAGCCAGACCCACTGCCACCAGCACGCCACGTCCGGCTTCGACGCCGACAGCACACTGCTGGCCCGTATGGGAATCGACAACAGCACGCTCGACTCCGGCTGTTGCGGCCTCGCCGGCAACTTCGGTTTCGAGCGCGGCCACTACGACGTCTCGGTCGCCGCGGGCGAACAGGTGCTGCTCCCCGCCGTGCGCTCGGCCGCTGCCGACACCCGGATCCTGGCCGACGGTTTCAGCTGCCGCACCCAGATCGCCCAGCAGACGCCTCGCAGCGGCACCCATCTCGCCGAACTGATCGCCCAGGCACTGCCCCCGACCGACACCCCCGCCTGACCCGCGTTCCTCTCCCTTCTTCTCCCTTCTTCTTCCTCCCTCTCCCTTCCTACCGACAAGGAACACACCGTGACTGATGCACTCTCCCTCGTCGACGAGTGGGGCCCCGAGAAGATCGTCGTCGTCTCGCACCGGCGCACCGGTATGAAGGGCGTCCTGGTGATCGACAACACCGCTCGCGGCATCGGCAAGGGCGGCACCCGGATGAGCCCCGGCGTGACCGTCGACGAGGTGTCCCGGCTGGCCCGCGTCATGACCTGGAAGTGGGCCGCCGTCGACCTCTTCTACGGCGGCGCCAAGGCCGGGATCGTCGCCGATCCGGCCTCCCGCGACAAGGAGGCGGTGCTGCGTGCCTTCGCCCGCGCGCTGTCCAACGAGGTGCCCCGCGAGTATGTGATGGGCCTCGACATGGGCCTGACCGAAGATGACGCCGCCATCATCCAGGACGAACTGGGCGACCGCGGCGCCGCCGTCGGCACCCCCGCGCACCTCGGTGGCGTGGCCTACGACAAGCTCGGAGTCACCGGCTACGGCGTTGCCGAGGCAGCCGACGCCGCGGCAGGCCACCAGGGACTGCCGATGGCCGGCTCCCGGGTGGCCCTGCAGGGCTTCGGTGCGGTCGGCAGCGCAGCCGCCCGCCGCTTCGCCGCCCTCGGTGCCACCGTCGTGGCGGTGTCCACCGCCCACGGGGCGCTGCACGACCCCAGCGGTCTCGACGTCGACGCTCTGCTGGCGGCGCGCGACGAGCACGGCGACCACTTCGTCACCCGCCACTCCTCCGGCACCGCGCTCGCTCCGGGCCGCGAACTCACCGTGGACTGCGACATCTTGGTGCCCGCCGCCCTGCAGGACGTCATCGACCACACCACCGCGCGCGACATCAAGGCGAAGCTCGTCGTGGAGGGCGCCAATCTGCCCACCTCTGCCGAAGCCCGGAGCATCCTCGCGGAGCGCGGCATCACCGTGCTCCCCGACTTCGTGGCGAACGCCGGCGGTGTCGTCGCAGCCGCCTTCGCGATGGACGCCCGCTACTCCGGGTTCCGGCCCGACACGTCCACCATCGTCGAGACGGTCTCCGCGCGGCTGCGCGCCAACACCATGACCGTCCTGGACGAGGCCCGGCTGCAGCACATCACCCCGCACGCCGCCGGCCGCCGCCTGGCCGAGGACCGCGTCCGCACCGCCATGCACAGCAAGGGGCGCATCCCACGCGACTGATACGGCCGGCGGAACCCGCGCCGCACTAGCGGCACGACTCCGTGCGCTTGACCACGGTGAGCGTGACCCGCCGGCCCCGCAGAGCCGTGCCCGCCGCCGGATCCTGCGCACAGACCTTCCAGCCCGCCGGCCACAGCACATGGCGGCCGGCGCCGCGCCCGTCCTTGAGCTGAACGGAGGTGTCGTAGCGGAGAGCCTCGTAGGCGGAGACCAGCCCCTGGCCTGCCACCTGCGGCATCGTCCTGGGGCCGTCGGCATGGGCCGGAACGGCCGGAACCAGGCAGCAGAGGGAAAGGACCGAGGCAGTGACGATTCTGTTCATCACCGGAGAACGATCACCATGCGCAACGGTCACCTCGGGGTTCACTGTCCCGGCTCAAGGATCATCAGATGCCGAGGATCAAGGAAGGGAACGAAACCGGCCGGCCGTGCGCGGTCAACCGGACTCGGGCCGCCGTGATCGACGGCACCTACTGCCGCGCCAGCCCGTGGCGGCCGGCCCAGGCGTTGATCGCCGCGGCCAGCTCCTCGGGGCGGTCCTCCGGGGTGTGGTGACCGGCGACACCGTGGCGGGAGACCTCCAGGCCCGCAATGTTCTCCTCGCACCAGGCCACGGCCCCTCGGTCGGTCATGGCACCCGGGCCCGGCTCGAACGCAGCGAGCAGCTTGGGGACGTCGGGGCTGGCGGCCAGCCAGGCGTCGTAGTGCTCGATACGGGCCACGACGTCGGCGGGCTCGGCGTCCAGCGGCATCATGCGCGTCCACGCCAGCACCGGGCGGCGGCTCCGTGGGGTCGGGAAGGGGCGGCGGTAGACCTCCAGGTCGGCAGTGGCGAGCGGCGTGGCGAGGGTGTCCGGGAGCCCCTCGATGAACAGCGACTTCTCCAGGATCATCTCCTCGCCCACGCCGGGGGTACGCAGCAGGGTGAACAACTCCCGGCCTGCCTCGGGGAATTCATCGCCGTAGAGCGGCTTGACGATCGTCTCGGTGAAGGCGAGTCCGCGGACGCGGCCCGGGAGGCGGGCGGCCCGGTCGAAGGCGAGGGCGCCGCCCCAGTCGTGGCCGACGAGGACTGCCTCGTCGAGGCCGAGGGCGTCGAACCAGGCGTCGAGGTAACGGGCGTGGTCGTCGAAGGAGTAGGCGAGGTCGGGCTTGCCGGAGTCGCCCATGCCGATCAGGTCGGGGGCGAGCAGACGGCGGCCGGGCGCGGCCACGCCCGGCAGGACGTTCCGCCACAGGTGGGAGGAGGTGGGGTTGCCGTGCAGGAAGACGAACGGCAGCCCGTCGTGGTCGCCGCACTCGCGGTGGTGGATGGTGGAGTCGAGGACCGGGGTCGTGGGCATCGTGGTGTCACATCGCTTTCGGTACGGGGATGCAGAGGTTGAGGCTCAGGACACGGTCGACGGTGATCTCGATGACGGCCAGGTCGGGCGGGGCGGGCGGCGGCGCGTGGTAGCGGGCGGTGTAGCGGCGGACGGCCTCGGCCAGGCGCTCGGGGTCGTCACTGACCACGGCCAGGCCCTCGAGGGTGATCCAGCGGAAGCCGTCCGCCTGGCAGAGCGCGGCCCGGGCCGCCGGACCCCCGGACGCCACGTTCCGGGCCTTGCGGGCCCCGGCCCGGGTGGTCACCCGGGCCGGGGCCCGAGGCCGGGTCGAGGCTGAAGCGGACGGGGGTGACATGCGGGGTGCCGTCGGGGCGGAGGGTGGTGAGGGTGGCGGTGTGGGCGCGGGCGAGGAATTCCCGTGCGGCGGCCGCGGGTTCGGCGCGCGCCGGGCTCACTTCTTCTTCACGCCCTCGTTCCAGAGCAGCTTGGCGAGATTCGGCTGCACGGCCGTGGTGATGAGGCCCATGGCCGTACGGACATAGCGCCGCTCCGCCGTCTCGTGCAGCATGCCGGCGGCGAGTTCGGCGCGGGCGGTGAAGACGCCGTCGGCGCTGCTCTCGGCGGTGCCGGAGCCGACGGCGAGCAGTCGCTTGATGCCGTGGCGGGCCATCGCCCGGGTGATGGCCGTGGCGCTCGCCGAGTAGGTGGTGATGGGCTCCTTGCTGAAGCGGGCGCCCGGCGCGGACAGGACGGCGTCCGTGCCGTCGATCGCGGCGTCGACGGCCGCCGGGTCGGTGGCGCCGGCCGCCGGGTCGGTGGCGTCGGCGACGGCGACGGTGCGGCCGGGCCGTGCGGAGACGGAGCCGGAGCGGCGGGTTACGGCGACGACCTGGTGGCCGGCGGCGAGGGCCTGGTCGGTGAGTCGGCGGCCGGTCGGTCCGTTGGGGCCGAAGAGGGCGATACGCATGGTGTCGGGGCATCCCTTCCTGTGGTTCCGGAATGCCCTTGACTGTGCCGATCACGAAACGCAGGCTCACCACTGATGAATAACGCTGCCCCCGCACCCAACCGGCCCCGAGGCCGTCCCCGCGGCAACCCGCCGACCCGCGAGTCGATCGTCTCCGCGGCCCGTGCGCTGTTCCTGGAGCACGGCTACCGGCGCACCACCGTGCGCGGGGTGGCCGGGGCCGCCGGGGTCGACCCGGCGCTGATCGCGTACCACTTCGGGTCGAAGAAGGGCCTGTTCGCGGACGTGATGCAGTTCCAGTGCGCCAACGCCCTGACGGTGGACGCCGTCCTCAGCGGAGACCCGGCCACCCTCCCCGACCGCCTGATCGACGCGGTGACGGACCTGTGGGAGGACGCGGACTTCCGGCAGCTGACCACCCGGGGCGAGGAGGCCGCCGAGGTGATCCGCGAATACCTGGAACGCGAGCTGCTGACCCGGCTTGTTGAATTTCTCGGCGGCCGGGACGCGACCGCCCGCGCCACGGCTGTGGTGACGATCCTCGGCGGCCTCATCTACACCCGCTACCTCAACCCCCTCCCCACCCCCGCCGCCCTCACCCCGTCCGAGGCCCGCCACGTGCTCACACCGGCGCTGCGCGCGGCACTGGCCCCGAGGCGGCGCACCGTGGCAGCCACCGGAGCGGGCCGTCGTGGCTCACCGGCTCGGGTGGCGGCGCAGTCCGGCCTTGCCTCCTCAATGCCTCCGGTTCGGCCACCCCTGTCGTAACGGTGCAAGGAGGTGTTCGGGATGCCGGTCTTGGTGCTGATCTCCCCGTAGCTGCTGCCCTGGCCCTGGAGCGGGCCGGCAGAGGACGTCGAGCAGTGTGTTCCGAATGCGCAGGGGGAGTCGGCGTGGACGGTGTCCGCCCCTGGACCGTCGAACCGCACCGGACGGCAAGTCACCCCTCAGCCGTGTGAACAACGCGCCAGGTCGATACACCTGGATCCTGGCGGCGGGGAGGGAATTCGAGCCACCCTTCGCGAGCCCGGACCCTCCTGCCCGCCCTGCAGCATGGCGTTCTCGGCCAATGTGGCCTCAAGTGACCAACGAGGCAGATGAGTTGTGTGTATGTTCAATGGGAGTGTGATCGACGTAGGCAAGCGGGAAGAGGCTGCATGGCAACGGCACCGTCGGCACGCTGGCACAGGCTGGCCGTGCTCGCGGCCCTGATGCTGGCCGCGTTCACTTTCAACACCACGGAGAACCTGCCGATCGGGCTGCTCAAGCTCATCTCGGCCGACGTGCAGGTGTCACTCTCGGCGGTGGGCTATCTGGTCACCGCCTACGGGCTGACCGTCGCCCTGGTCTCCCTGCCTCTCGCGCACACCACCCGGTCCATGCCGCGCCGCCAAGTGCTCACCGTGCTGCTGGCCGCGCTCGTCCTGTCCAGCCTGATCTCGGCGCTGGGCGCCGGCTACTGGCTGCTGATGGCCGCCCGGCTGGTTACCGCGCTCGCCCAGGCGCTGTTCTGGGCGGTGATGGGGCCGGTGGCGGTCGGCCTGTTCGCACCGGCTGTCCGGGGGCGGGTGATCGGGGTGCTGTCGGTGGCCGGTTCGCTGGCCCTGGTGCTGGGTGTCCCGCTCGGTACGTGGCTGGGCCAGCAGAGCGCGTGGCAGGTCCCGCTCGTCGTGCTGGCCGGGCTGGGGCTGGTCTCCCTCGTCACGATCGCTGTTCTGCTCCCGACGTCCCGTCCGGAGGAGGGGCACGCGGCCTACGGTTCGGCACCCGACAAGCGGCGGTTCACGATCGTGCTGGCGACCACCGCCCTGTCCGTCACGGGCGCGTTCGCGGGCTATACGTACCTCGTGAAGTTCCTGGGTGACGTGAGCGGTTTCTCCGACACCTCCGTCAGCGCTCTGCTGATGGTCTCCGGCATCGCGGGCGTGGTCGGTGTGACGATCACGGGGCCGCTCCTGGACCGCTACCCGCGCGGCACGCTGGCCGTTCCGGTGGCCACCCAGGCGGCCGGCATGCTGGGCCTGTACGCGTTCGGTACCGACCGGGCCGGAGCCGTCGCGTTCCTGGTGCTGCTGGGCGGCTCGCTCGGCCCGGTGTTCATGGCCACGCAGAACCAGATGCTGCGCTTCGCTCCCGGCCGTACCGAAATCGCCCTGGCGGCCAACTCCGGTGCCTTCAACGCCGGGGTCGCGGGCGGGGCGCTGCTCGGCGGCCTCATCCTGCCCGCCTGGGACGTGCGGGCCACGTTCCTGGTGGGCGGGCTGCTGACCGTCGCCGCGTTCGCGGCACTGCTCACCGAGCGGATGCTGCCGCCCGTGGAGCAGGGCCGTCCGGCCGAATCCCGCCGGACGGCGGACAGCAGCCCCGCCGAGCACCGCTGATACCGACGGGCGACGCCCCCCGGCGGGCGACGCCCCCGACAGGCGACGCCCCGTCGGGCCCTCTCACCAGGCGTAGGCCTCCGGTGCGGGCCCGCCGGGCCCGGGGAAGAGCGCATCGAGCTCCTTGAGCTGGCTCCTGTCCAGGGAGATCTTCAGCGCTGCGAGACCCTGGTCGAGCTGCTCGGCCACGCGTGGACCCAGGATCGGCGCGGTGACACCCGGCTGGTGCAACAGCCAGGCCAGCGCCACTTGGGCGGGCGGCAGACCGAGGTCGGCGCACCACTTCTCGTACGCCGCGATCCGATCGTGGTGCCGCTTCAGCTGCTTGCCCGATTTGGGCTCCGCCGCGCGGCCGTCGGCAGTGCCGCGGCGCACCGCTCCGCCCAGCAGGCCGCCGTGCAGCGGGCTGTAGGGGAGCAGGCCGATGCCGTAGTCGCGGCAGGCGGGAAGCACTTCCAGCTCGACGGTGCGTTCCAGGAGGTTGTAGACGGACTGCTCGCTGACCGGGCCGGGTGTGTTGCGCTGCCGGGCGTGCTCCTGTGCCCTGGCCAGGTGCCATCCGGCGAAGTTGGAGGTGCCGACGTAGGTGACCTTTCCCTGGGCGACCAGCAGGTCCAGTGCCTGCCAGGTCTCCTCCCACGGTGTGGTCCGGTCGATGTGGTGCACCTGCAGCAGGTCGATATGGTCGGTCCGGAGCCGGCGCAGCGAGTCCTCGCACGCCTTCCTGATGTGGAAGGCGGACAGCCGGCCGGAGTTGGGCTTGAGGCCCATCATTCCGTAGACCTTGGTGGCCAGAACGATCTGGTCGCGACGTGCGGGATCCTCGGTGAGCCAGTTGCCGATGATCTGCTCCGTGATCCCCTCGCCCATCTGCGCGCCGTAGATGTCGGCGGTGTCGAAGAGGTTCACGCCCTTGTCCAGGGCCAAGTTCATGATGGCGTGCGCCTCGGGCTCCGGTGTGTGGGGGCCGAAGTTCATGGTGCCCAGACCGAGGCGTCCGACGACGAGCCCCGAGCGTCCCAAATTGGCGTACTTCATGATGCGGGTGCCTCCACCTCGTGACGGGAGCCCGGGGACCGGGCGGATTGGATGGATCGGATGGATCGGGTGGACCGGGTGGATCGGGTGGATCGGAGAGAGTTCAGCCGGTGTTCCAGATCTGCGACCAAGGGGCCTGGCGACCGTTGGACGAAGTAGTGGTCGCCCGGCATCGGTACGACTGCTGCCCGTCCTGTGGTGTGTTGCTTCCAGGCGAGTGCGGGCACGTCGTCCTGGTCCCCGTAATAGGAGACGATGTCGCAGGACAGGGGTGCGGTGGGCGGCAGATGGCCGTCGTACGGCTCCAAGTCGGCCCGCAGGACCGGGGTGGTGAGCTCGATGATCTCCGCCAACAGCGCCGGGTCGGCCGGGTCCAGGGACGTACTGAACGCCCGGGTGGTGCGCTCCGGTTCGGCGGGGTCGAGCCGACCGTGGTCCACGGGTGTGCTCGGGTGCGGAGGGGAGCAGCCCGCCACGCACAGCAGGTCGGGCTCGACCAGGGCGGCGACGTCCAGGGCGAGCAGAGAACCCAGACCGTGGCCGAGGTAGACCAGGGGGCGGCCGGTACCGCCCAGGCGGGACCGCACGGCGGCGGCCACCTCCTGCGCGGCCGATGCCGCATCGGTGTGCGGGGGCTCCACGAAGCGCGGTCCACGCCCGGGAAGGCACACGGCGGAAAGCCGCCAAGCCGCCGGTAGTCGCCGTGCCCACGGCAGAAAGACCGACAGTCCGCCACCACCGAACGGCATGACCACGATGTCCGCTGCCACGTCCGCCGGGTCGGTCAGCGTCGTCAGGACCGGGAACGAGGCGTGCTGGGTCATTGCCGCTCCCCGTACGGCAGACCGTCACTGTGGAGGGACACGGGACGGATGTCGGTCCAGGTGCGCTCCACGTGTTCCAGGGTGGCCACGCGGCTGTCGGGGCCAAACACGGCGGGCCGGCCCGCCGGCACCTCGGCGGACGCAGGCCACCGCGAGTGCCGGCCCTCATGGTTGGCCAGGGGAAGGAACGATCCCGTCGGGTCCTCGAAAGGGTTCGGCACGGTTCTGCCTCCTTGTCTCCCGGAGTCGGGAATGGCGCGTCTGGGCGTCTGTTGTCTCTGTGGCGTCTGTGCGTCTATGCCTCTGCGTGCAGACGCGCGGCGAGGCCGGCCACGGTGGGCGCTTCGAAGAGGGCCCGGACGCGGATGCTCGCATCGAGGTCGGCCCGTATGCGAGCGACCAGTTTGGTGGCGAGCAGGGAGTGCCCACCGAGATCGAAGAAGCTGTCGTCGATGCTGACCCGGGGCACCCCGAGAACCTGCTCGAACAGGTCGCACAGTGCCTTCTCGTCCGGCGTGCGCGGGGTCCGCCCCGCCCCGTGTCCCGCGGTGTCCGGTGCGGGCAGGGCGCGGCGGTCGAGTTTGCCGTTCGCGTTCAGGGGCAGCTGGTCGAGCTCGACGAAGGCGGCGGGGAGCATGTACGCGGGCAGGGTCCGTTCCAGGTGCGTACGCAGTTCCTCCTGCTGGGGCCCCGACCGGAGAGCCACCGCGTCCCGCGTGCCGCGGCTGGGCACGTAGTACGCGACCAGCTTCTTGTCGCCCGGCCGGTCCTCCCGTACGGTCACGGCCGCTTGGCCGACGCCGGGGTGGCCGGTCAGGGCCGCCGCCACTTCCTCCGGTTCGATTCGGAATCCACGGATCTTGACCTGGTCGTCCGTCCGCCCGATGAACTCCAGGCAGCCGTCCCGGTGGCGACGGACCAGATCGCCGGTGCGGTACATCCGCTCTCCCGGGCCGCCGAAGGGATCGGCGACGAAGCGCTCCGCGGTCAGCGCGGGGCGGCCGAGGTATCCGTGTGCAAGTCCGGCGCCCGCGATGTACAGGTCACCTGCCACACCGGGCGGAACGGGCTGGAGGTGCCGATTCAGCACATGGACGCGTGTGTTGTCGAGGGGGCGGCCGATCGGCGGAGTGCGGTGGCCGCAGTCCTCACCCAGCCAGGCCGTGGCGTAGACGGTCGTTTCCGTCGGCCCGTAGATGTTGGCGATTCGGGCGCCGGGGACGGCGGTCCGCAGTTCCGCGACGACATGGGCGGGCAGTGCTTCGCCCGCCAATACCACGGTCTCCGCCTTGAGGTCCACGTCGTGGTGACCGACGAGGTTGGCCACGGCCGACGGCACACCGCTGATCAGACTGCCCGTCCAACGTCCTGCCGGGCGCTCCGCCACCGCCAGCACATCGCGGACGATCTCGATGCTGCCGCCGCACAGCAGGGGGCACAGGATCTCGAAGACGGAGACGTCGAAGGTCAGTGAGGTGGCGGCCAGGACATGGGAGAGCCCCTGTCGCCCGAAGGTGCCGCGGGCCCAGAGCGCGAGGTTCACTGCAGCGGAGTGCGGGACCGCCACGCCCTTGGGGCGGCCGCTCGTCCCGGATGTGTAGATCACGTACGCGGTGTTGCCGGGGAGCGGTGCCTGCGGCCGGCCGTGGTCGGCGACGCGTGCGTCGGCGAGGTCGTCATCCGCCAGGCCGTCATCCGCCAGGCCGTCGACGCGGAGAACGGGAAGGCCGTCGGGAGAGCCGCCGGGAAGCAGTGCGGTGGTCTCGTCGGTGGCGACCGCGCAGACGGGGGCCGCGTCGTCCAGGACCAGGGCGATGCGCCCTGCGGGGTGGCGCGGGTCCAGGGGAAGGTAGGCGGCGCCGGTCTTCAGTACGGCCAGTACGGCCACCACCATGTCCGCCGACCGGGGCAGGGCCAGGGCCACGAGCCGCTCGGGTCCCGCTCCGGCGGCGGTCAGACGCCTGGCGAGCCGGTCTGCACGGGCGTCGAGCCGGGCGTAGGTGAGACGGTCGCCGTCGCAGATCACGGCCGTCGCGTCCGGGGTGCGGACGACCTGGTCCTGGAAGAGGGCGGGCAGGGTGGTGGCGGGCCGGGGGCGGTCGGTGCGCGTGCGTTCCGCCAGCAGCTGGTGGTGCTCCTCGGGGGTCAGGACGTCCAGGGCCTCGACGGGCGTGTCCGGGGCGGCCACCGCCCTGGTGAGCAGGAGGGTCAGCCGGGCGACCAGGCCGAGGACGGTGTCCCGGTCGAACAGGTCGGTGCTGTACTCGAGGAATCCGGTCAGCCCGTCCGGTTCGCCGTCCGCCGTCTGCTGCTCGGTGAGGTTGAGCAGCAGGTCGAAGCGGGCCGCCCCGGGGTGCAGGAGCTCGCTGTCGATCTTCAGCCCGGGGGTGGCCCAGCTGGGTTCGGGGGCGTTCTGCAGGGCCAGGGACACCTGGAAGAGCGGATGGCGGCCGATGGCGCGGGCCGGGTTGAGGTCCTCGACGAGGTACTCGAAGGGCACGTCCTGGTGTGCGTACGCGCCCAACGCGGTGTCGCGTGTGCGGTGGAGCAGTTCCCGGAAGCTCGGGGAGCCGGAGGTGTCCGCCCGCAGGACGAGGGTGTTGACGAAGAATCCGACGGACCGGTCCAGGGCCTGGTCGGTACGTCCGGCGACGGGTGAGCCGATGGGTATGTCGTGTCCCGCACCCAGCCGGGTCAACAGGGCGGCCAGGGCGGCCTGCAGCGCCATGAAGAGGCTGCTGCCGCTGTGGTGGGCCTGGTCGGCCAGGGCGCGGTGCAGTTCCGCGTCCCAGGCGACCGGCACCGTCGCGCCCCGGTACGTGGGGTCCGCGGGGCGCGGGCGGTCCGAGGGGAGGTCCAGTTCCGCGGGCAGACCGCTGAGTTCTTGCCGCCAGTAGGCGAGTTGGCGGGCCAGCCGGCCGGCCGGGTCGCCGGGGTCGCCGAGCAGGTCGCGCTGCCACAGCGTGTAGTCGGCGTACTGCACGGGCGGCCCGGGCCGTTCGCCGGCATGGGCGTCGGCGGCATGGGCGTCGGCGGGTGTTCCGGCCGGGACGGGGGGCGTGGCAGCGGCCTCGGGCACGGCCCCGGAGCGAACCTCGTAGGCCGCCATCAGGTCCTCGGCCAACGGGGCGAAGGACCAGCCGTCGCAGGCGATGTGATGGATCAGGAGCAGCAGTACGTGCCGGCCCGTGCCGAGGGAGAAGAGGTGGGCGCGCAGCGGAATGTCACCGGCAAGGTCGAAGGGCTGGTCGATCGCCTCGTCGAGGGCGCAGGTCAGCGCGTCGTCGGTGATGCGCCGTACGGGCATGGCCGCGGGGGCGTCCGCCGGGTCGAGGATCCGCTGGCAGGGCTCGCCGTCCTGGTCGGGGAAGACCGTGCGCAGGACTTCGTGGCGGGCGATGAGGTCCTGGAGGGCTGCGCGGAGCGCGCCGGTGTCCAGTTCGCCGGTCAGCCGGAGCAGCCAGGGCACGTGGTACGCCCGGCTCGGTCCTTCCAGGTGGTGCAGGAACCACAGGCGGCGCTGGGCGAAGGACAGCGGCAGTGTGCCGGGGCGGTCGGCCCGCCGCAGCGCGGGGCGGGTGTCGGTGTCGAACTCGCGGTCCTGGATCCGGTCGGCCAGCTGGGCGACGGTGGGGCTGTCGAAGAGTGCGCGGATGGGGAGTTCGGTACCCCGCGCGGCACGTACCCGTGCCACGAGGCGGGTGGCCGGCAGGGAGTGACCGCCGAGGGCGAAGAAGTCGTCGTCGATGCCGATGTCCGCGACGCCGAGGATCTCGCCGAACAGCTCGCACAGCTCGCGTTCGAGGTCCGTGCGCGCGGGGCGGCCGGAGCCGGTATCGACGGCCGGGGCGGGCAGCGCCGCCCGGTCGAGCTTGCCGTTGACCGTCAGGGGCAGCCGCTCCAGGAACACGATCGCCGTCGGCACCATGTAGTCGGGCAGCTGTTCGCGCAGGTACGCGCGCAGTGCGGCGGTCAGTCGCGTGCCGTGGCGCGCCGCTGCCGGACTGGTGGCGTACGCGGCCGGTGCGGCCAGGTCGTCGGCGGGCTCGTACGCCTGCAGGGTGGTGTCGGCGCGGGAGAAGAGGACGTCGACAGCGGCCACGTCCGTCGGCGACGGTGCGACCGCCACCTGGTAGCCGAGTTCCGCACCGAGTGCGTACAGCTCGTCGGGCTCGACCCCGTGCGGTGCGGCCGACAGGAGGTTCCGTGCCTCGGCCGGGGTCGCTCCCTCGTCGAGGGCCCGGGCGGCCGCGGCCTCCTGGGTCGTTCGCCGGTTGGGGATCGCGGACATCCGCAGGTGCGCGGGACGGTGCTCGCGCAGGTACTTCGTGAGGGCGGCCGGGGTGTCCTCGATGTCGGGCCGACGCAGCCGGACGGTCGCGTCGTCCTGGCCGGCTGCGGGCGGTGTCGTCGTCTTGTGCAGCACGGCGTCGTAGCGGTAGCGGGTCATCTCGTTGTGGTGGCGGCCGCGGCGCACCTGAATGTCGACCGCGGCGACCGACGGCTGCCGACGGGCGAAGGCGTGGAAGTAGTCGGGCGCCAGGAGCAGTTCCTCCTCCAGCGTCAGGGCGCGTTCCACGGCCCGGCGCAGCCTGGCCGTGTCGTCGTCCGCAGCGGCACGGTGCATCTGCACGGCGGTGGTGAAGCAGCGCAGGGAGCGCGCGTCGCGGACGTCGCCGACGAAGAGGGCCCCGCCGGGTGCGAGCAGCGCGAGGGCCTGCGTCAGTACGTCGTGGAGATAGCCGGGGTTCGGGAAGTACTGCAGGACGGAGTTGAGGACGACGACGTCGAAGTGACCGGCGGGCAGCTCGCCGACGGTGTCGGCCGCCCGGCAGCTCAGCCGGATCCTCGGGGCCAGGGCGGGCCGCGCCGCCACTTCGCGGCGCAGCAGGTCCACGGCTTGCCGGGAGACGTCCGTGCCCCAGTACTCCTGGCAGCCGGGAGCCAGCTGCGACAGCAGCAGGCCGGTGCCGACGCCGATCTCCAGAACGCGGTCGGGGTGCAGGGCGCGAATGCGGCGGACGGTTTCCTCGCGCCATTCCCGCAGGTGGGGTGCGGGCAGGGATGCACCGTCGAGGTAGCTGTCGTGCCAGCCGGAGAAGTCCTCGCCGAAGGCGGGGGTAGGGGCGGAGCGCGTGCGCGCGTACTGGGAGTCGAACACCTTCGCCCAGTCGCCGACCTGCTCGGCGGCCGTGTCATCGGGTGCCTCGCCGGTCCGGGGGGCGGTGACGGCGTAGGCGGTCAGGCGGGGGTCGCCGGGGCGGTCCTCGCGGACGACGACGGCTGCCTGGCTCACGGCGGGGTGGGTGGTGAGGACCGACTCGATCTCGCCCGGCTCGATGCGGAAGCCGCGGATCTTGACCTGCCGGTCCGCGCGGCCGAGGAACTCCAGTGTGCCTTGGGCGTTCCGGCGCGCCACGTCCCCGCTGCGGTACATGCGGCTGCCCGGCGGCCCGAAGGGGTCGGCGACGAAGCGTCCCGCGGTGAGGGCGGGCCGGTTCAGGTAGCAGCGTGCGACGCCGGGCCCGGCGACGTACAGCTCGCCGGGGACTCCGGCCGGCACGGGGCGCAGGGCCTCGTCGAGGACGTAGGTGGACAGGTCGGTGAGTGGGGTGCCGATCCTGCTGGCGGGCCGGCCGAGGGTGTCGTCCCGGGTGAGCGCCGTGTAGGTGACGTGGACGGTGGTCTCGGTGATGCCGTACATGTTGACCAGGACCGGTGCATCGTCGGCGTGGCGCTCGTACCAGGCGGCCAGCTTCCCGAAGTCGAGTGGCTCGCCGCCGAACACGACGGCGCGCAGGGCGAGCCGGTCTCCTTGTGCGGGCCGGTCCCGGTCGGCCTGGATCAGGGGATAGAAGGCCGACGGGGTCTGGCTGAGGACCGTGACGCGTTCTTCGGCGAGCAGGGTGAGGAAGCGGTCGGGTGTGCGGCTGATGTCGTAGGGGACGACGACCAGTCTTCCGCCGTGCAGGAGGGCACCCCACATCTCCCAGACCGACACGTCGAAGGCGTAGGAGTGGAAGAGGCTCCACACGTCCTGTTCGGTGAAGTGGAAGTGGGACGCGCTGTGGGTGAAGAGGCGGACCACGTTCCGATGGCTGACCACGACCCCCTTGGGCCGGCCGGTGGATCCCGAGGTGTAGATGACGTACGCGGCCGTGTCCGGGCCCACGGGGGCGGTGCGGTCCGCGTCGGTGGGGGCGGTCGCGTCCTGTTCCGCCAGCTCCGCGGCGGTCTGCGGGGCGGAGAGCACCAGTCGTGGCGTCGCGGCGTGCAGGTCAAGGGGGTCGAGGCTGAGCAGGAGCAGCGGGCGGGCGTCCTGCACGATGCTCTCCAGCCGTTCCTCGGGGTGGTGCAGGTCCAGCGGGAGGTAGGCGGCGCCGGACTTGAGGACCGCGAGAACGGCCACGACGAGGTCGATCGAGCGCGGCAGGGCGAGGGCGATGAGCTGTTCGGGTCCCGCCCCGCGCTGGATCAGGACGCGTGCCAGCCGGTTGGCGCGTGCGTCGAGTGCGGCGTAGTCGAGGCTGTCGCCACCGTAGTTGACGGCCGTGCGGCGGGGATGGCGCAGCGCCTGAGCCTCGAAGAGGTCTGTCAGGGCCGTACCGTCGGCCGCGTGCCGGTGGCACGCCGGTACGCTTTTTGACCCGGTGATTGCCATGGCTCAGCTCCTCACTCGTTCGTCCGGCGGATCCCGCGGCCGGTCCGTTCCAGGTCTCTGTTCCAGGTAGGCGGCCGGTCTGTTCCAGGTTGCGGCGGGCGGGGTGTCCAGGTCCGTCGTGTCGTCAGCCAGCGACGTCGGCGGCCCCGTTTCGCGGTGCGGCCGCCGGGTGCGGAGCGGGGCGGCTGCCGGGCGCCAGGACGCGCAGCAGGTTGTCGCACAGGATGAGTCGTCGGTCGGTGCGGGAGACCCCGGAGAAGACGGTCGGCCCGTGCAGGATTTCGTCGGTCAGGCGTTTCAGCCCGCCGCCCATGCGGCCCAGCGGCCAGTCCGTCCCAAAGATGATCTTGTGGTTGATACCCGCCCGGAAGAGCTGGTTGAGATGCTCCGGCCAGTCCCGAAGGGTCGGGGTGCTGGCGAACCCGCCGATGTCCAGGTACACGTTGGGCCGGTATGCCGCGAGGTAGCCACCGGTGTCCACGTGGGTCAGCCCTGCGTGCCCCAGGACGAAGTCGACCTGCGGGAAGTCGCGGGCCGCCCGGTCGATCCTGATCGGGTCCGCGGGCTCGTAGTCCAGGCTCGCGGCCGTGGGTCCGGTGTGTACGAACACGGGCAGCGACAGGGCCGCGCAGATCTCGTAGTACGGGTAGAGATCCGGGTCGGAAGGCGAATAGCCGCAGGGCGGATACAGCTTCACCCCGTCCAGGGCGTACTCGTCCACCATCTGCCCGAAGGCTCGCACCCCTTCGGGGCCGCGCCGCGGATCGACCCCGATGTAGACCCAGAAGCGATCCGGGTGGCGCTGCCGGATCTCGTGGTGGAGCCGGGCCGCCTCGGAGGGCGGCACGCTTCCGGGCATGCGCAGGCTGAAGTCCGGTACCAGCAGCACCGCCCGTGCGATCCCGGCGGCGTCCATCTCGGCGACCAGCCCGTCGGCCAGGTGGTCCTGGTGCTGGTCGGCGTAGCCGCGGGCGATGCGGGCGACCGACGGGGACGCGCCCCTCGCGGAGAGCTTGCTGTGGACGTTGCCCGCGACGTCCTCGACGAACGCCGGGGGGATGAAGCGCGTGGAGGCCACATGGCAGTGGCCGTCGTAGATGGTGGTCATCCGATGCAGTGCTGGACGATGCCCCGGACGGTGACGCCGTCACTGTGGTCGAAGGTGGCGAAGTCGAAGGTGGTGTCGATCTGTTCCTCCAGGTGAGCGATCAGGCCGACGACCGCCATGGAGTCGAGCAGACCGGTGTGGCTGAGGTTGGTGTCCGCGTCGACGACGGTCTGCGTCTCCCCGGCGTTCCAGTCCTCCACCCATGCGATCAGGGACTTTTCCAGTTCCGCGCTGTCCTGCTTCATATCAGGCCACTCCTGTGCGTCGTTTCGGCATCGTGTGGTGGTGTGCGGTGCGGCTCCCCGGGAGCGGTTCCCGTGGACTTCCTGCGGCCGATCAGGCGCAGGCTGTTGCCGCTCATCAGCAGTCGCCGGTCGGGCTCCCGCAGACCGGCGACGGCGGGGGAACCCTGGGCGAAGGCACCGACCAGGCCGCTGAGCGACTCCGACAGCCGGTAGGAGGGCCAGCAGGTACCGAAGAGGATCTTGTGGCTGATCCCCGTGCGGAGGAGCCGGTTCAGGTGCGCCTGCCAGCCGTCCGCGGCCAGGACCGAGTGGAACTGGCTGATGTCCAGGTGCACGTTGGGCCGGTGGGCGCACAGATAGGTCGCCTCGTCGACGTGGGTGACCCCGCCGTGCCCCAGGATGAAGTCGACCTGGGGGAAGTCGCGGGCCGCGCGGTCCAGCAGGAGCGGACTGCCGTAGGAGAAGTCCAAGGGCCCCCAGCCGGGACCCGTGTGGGTGAGGACGGGCAGTCCGTAGTGCGCGCACCTCTCGAAGTACGGGTCCAACCGCGCGTCGCTGGGCGAGTAGCCGCACAGCGGATACAGCTTCAGCCCGGCGAAGCCGTACTCCGTCACGCACTGTTCGAAGAGGTCGATGCCGTCCTGGCCGGCTCTCGGGTCGACGCCCCAGAAGACGTGGAAGCGGCCCGGGTGGCGACGGGCGACCCGGTCGTGCCAGGCCGCGAGTTCGGGACGGGACAGGCGGCACCGCGCCACCTGGGAGAAGTCGGGGACGACCAGGAACGCCTGGTCGACACCCGCCTCGTCCATCTCGGCGACCAGCTTGTCGGCCTCGTCGTCCTGGTGGAGGGCGAGTACGTGCTCCAGGGTGCGCGAGGGTCGCACCCGGTGGCCGTAGGAGGCCAGCCGGTGATGGGCGTTGGCTGCCTGGTACTCCAAGAAGGCGCGCGGGATGGCCAGTTCGCTGCCGAGCTGTACCTGCGCGTCGACGACGAGCGGCCGGTCGGAACTCCCGGCCCCCGTACCGTTGCCGGCAGTTCTTCCGGCCGTTATAGGGCCGGCCGACTCGCTCACCGGGCCCCCTCGTCCACTGCGGGGTCCGCTGCCGGCGCGGCGGAGAGCATGGCGGTGAAGTGCTCCGCCGCACGGGCCCTGCTCAGCTTGAGATTGCCGGTCAGGAAGGCGGGGTCGGAGCGCAGCGGCCGCTCGGAGAAGACCACCGACATCACGCGCTGGTGGGCCGGGAGCGACCCGTTGACCTCCTCGACGCGCTTGCGGAGCTGCGTGCGCAGGGCGGCGTCCCTGGAGTCGGTCGGGGTGATGATCGCGCCGAGCCTGGCCGATTGCGCAGTCGGCACCACGATGATCTCGCTGAGGCCCTCGACGGCGACGAACGCACTCTCGATCTCGGCGGGGTGCACCTTGCGCCCGCTGCCGAGCACGATGACGTCCTTCTTGCGGCCGATCAGGGTGAGGTACCCGTCCTCGTCCAGCCGCCCGTAATCACCGGTCAGGATGGAGCCGTCGGGACGGAAGCAGTCTTCGGGCGTCGAGCCGTCGTCGGTCTCGAAGTAGCCCCGGCTCAGCGGCGCCGGGCGGTTGATGACCACCTCCCCGTCGTCCAGGAAGGTCACCGCGTCCGGGTCGATCAGCTTGCCGACGGAGCCGAGGCGGTAGGCGTCCTGGGTGTTCCAGGCGACCATGCCGGTCTCTGTCAGCCCGTAGGCCTCAAGGAGTCGGACATCCTGTTCCCAGTACCCTTCGAGGGTTTCACGCCGGATCGGCGCCATCCCCGTGATCAGGAAGCGTATGCGCCCACCGAGGAAGTCGCCCAGGGTGATGTCCGCGCCGCTTGAGGCACAGAGCTGCAGCGCGGTGTCGTAGAAGACGGGTGGGCCTATCAGGAAGGTCGGCTGTTCCTTGCGCAGGGCCTGGAAAACGCGCTGGTAGGGGGCGAGCACCAGATCCGCCCCGAGCCACAGGCAGCAGTAGACGGACAGCCGCTGCTGGTAGTTGGAGAGCGGCAGGAAGATCAGGTGCCGGTCGGCGGCGGTCAGACGGAAGCTGTCGATGAAGCGGTTGATGACATAGTCGGTGCCGCTTCCGCTGATCTGAAGCCCCTTGAGCCGGCCCGATGTGCCCGAGGAGTAGACCAGGCTGTGCACGTCCTCGCGGTCGTACACCTCGGCACTCGGCGGCACCACGTTCTCCCCGGGGACGCCGTCGGGCCGGATCACGGTGGGTGCCGTGAGCGGTACGGAGTCGTCCGCGATCAGCAGTGCCAGGTCGTGCCGGGCGACGAACTCCGCGGGGTCGGCCACCTCCATGGAGTCCGGGAACGCCTTGAGCAGGGCGCCGGTGGCCAGTGCCGCGAGGTCCCAGGCCAGCCAGTCGAGGCTGTTGCCCGCCTTGATCCCGATGAGGTGCCCCCGCCGCACGCCCGCGGCGGTCAACTGCCCGGCGCGGTCGGAGGCCAGGGCGTGCAGATCGCTGTGCGTCATCTCCCGGCGACTGCCCGAGACGTCGATCTCCACCACGCGGGCGTCCGTGTGGCCGCCGTACCGGTTCGTGAGGTCGTGCAGGGTCATGCTCACTTCGGGTTCGCCTTTCGTTACCGCTGTTGCCGCTGTTGCCGCTGTTGCCGTCTCGTCGTTCGGGGCGTTCGCAGGGCTGCCCGCAGGGGGCTGCGCGCGGCTCACACGGTCTCCCGCACGGATCCGAGCGCGGACCGCAGCGCCGCGACGCACTCGGTCAGCGCCCGGCCGGCCAGGAAGCCGATGCGGCCGCCGAGCAGTTCCTCGTACGAGCCGCTGTCGGTGTCCCAGGTGATGCACAGGTGCAGGAGGCTGCCGCCGTCGGCGGCGGGCGTGACCGTCGCCTCGCGGCAGAGGGTGCGCCACAGCCACCCGGCCTCGGCGCTCAGCCGGACACCCTGGGCGGTGGTCTCCGTACGGTCGGCCCAGACCACGGTGTCCGCACCGAGCCGTCCGGCGAACTCCGCGTCGTACCCCTTCGGCCCGGTGTCGGCCGTGGCGAAGGGATCCAGGATGCGGGGCCGGGCGTGCAGGATTTCCAGCACCTCGTGGACCGGGTGCGGCAGCGACACGGTGCGGGTGAGCGGGGACAGTTCGGTGCCGGAGCCGTCGGCACGTCCCTCGTCGGCAGCACGTAGATGCGCGTCGGCCTCCGCCAGGAGGGTGTCGAGGACCGACAGGCAGTGGTCGAGCTCGTCCACGGTGATGACCATGGGGGGTTGGACCCGCAGCACCCTCGGGTTGTACAGCGAATACGTGGACGTGATGCCCTCTTCCAGCAGCCGTCCCAGGACGAGACCGGCCAGGGCCTGGTCGTGGAATTCCAGGCCGTGCATCATGCCCACACCGCGGTGCGCGGCGACCACGCCGGGGTGCCGCCCCGCAGCCGCGGCCAGCCGCTGCCCGATCGTCCGCGCCCTTTCCCGCACTCCGTCGAGGAAAAGGGGGTCCGAGGCGATGGCGACACTCTCCAGACCGACCCGGCACGACAGCGGGTTGCCGCCCAGACTCGACCCGAATGTCGAGGGCAGTTCCCGCAGCACTCCCCACACCTCCTCGGTGCCCAGCACCGCCGAGACGGGCAGCACACCGCCACCGAACGCCTTGCCCACGCACACCAGGTCGGGGACGATGCCGAACTGCTCGTGAGCGAAGAAGGTCCCGCACCGTCCGAAGGCCGTCTGCATCTCGTCGAGGATGAGGAGGGCCCCTGCCTCGGTGCACAGCCTGCGCACCTCCCGCAGGTAGTCGGGCGGCGGCACGATCACCCCGGCCTCCGCCTGTACGGGTTCCAGCAGAACCGCGCCGACCGAGTCGTCCAGCGCGGCGGCGAGCTCGGCCGTGTCACCGAAGGTCACCTGCCGGAAGTGCTCCATGAACGGGGCGAGATGCGCGCGGTGTTCGGGGCGGTCGGAGGCACTGAGGGTGGCGAAGGTCTTGCCGTGGAAGCAGCCGCGGGCGCTGATGACACCGGGGCGGCCGGTCGCGGCGCGGGCCAGTTTCAGCGCGTTGTCGATCGTCTCCCCGCCGCCGTTGGCCAGGTACGAGTACGGCAGACGCTGCCCGGTGAGCTGCGCGAGCCGCTCGGAGAGCCGTATCTGCACCTCCTCGAACATGATCTTGGTGCTGTTGAGCACCCCGGTGTCGAGCTGTTCCCGTACGGCCGCGACGATCCGCGGATGGGAGTAGCCGAAGGACTGGTTGCCGTACTGGTCGAACATCGCGAGGAACGACCGTCCCTCGTCGTCGCTGACGCGGCTGCCCTCCCCCCTGTCCTGGACCTTGCAGCCCATGACGAACGCCATCTTGGCGTAGGTGGGGTGGTTGTGTGCCGCCTTCAGTTCAGCCAGCCGCTGGCGTCGAGTGCGCATATACGGCCTCCTTCGGATCGGCGGACGTGTAGGTGTCGTAGTCGCCGAAGAAGTACTGCAGCAGCCGATTGCCGCGGTGTACGTCATCGCGCGCCGCCTGTGCGGCTCCGGACACGTCCAGGGTCGCCACCAGGCTGAGCGGCGCGCCCTGGAAGCGTTCGTCCGCGTACGGCTTGCCGAGCGCCACGAAGCCGATGTCCTGGTAGAAGCTGCGCAGGCCGCCCGAGTCGTCGACGAAGAAGTCGCCGATGATGTGCGTCGCCCCGTGCGTACGGACGCTGTGGACCAGCGCCTGGCGCATGAGCGCCATGCCGATCTCCTGGTGCCGAAGCTTCGGCAGGGTCATCAGGTGGCCGAACTCCACCAGTCGGTTTCCCGGCCGCAGCAGGGAAAGGTCGACGGTGTCGTCGCAGGGCAGCCCCGACGGTGAGTCCGGAACGACCTTGACGGTGCCCACCGGCGCGCCGTCGAGGTAGCCGACGATGTATTCGGCCGTCCCGTCGAAGCGGTCGAAGGTGGCTGCCGTGTCGGCCGTGTCGGCGAGCCGGCCCTGGTCCTGCACGTAGACGGCGTCGCGCAGCAGGATCACATCGGCTCGCTCGGCCTCGGTCCGGGCTATTCGATAAGTAACATCCACGACCTTCACCCCTTTGAGATCACTTGCGGAGCAGCTTCACGAAAAAGTCGAGATATCCGCTGTGGAAATAGCGGATCCGGTCTCGGACTTCGGTGTGGAGAGCGGGCAGTCGCTCGATCGGAAGATTCGGCATCAAGTGGTGCTCGACGTGGTAGTTGTTGCCGTTGGTGAACCACATGGCGATCCGGTTGGAACGTATCGTCCGTGTATTGGCGAACGGGTCCCGATTGAGGGTCTCGCACCGGTAGTGCTCGGGCAGTTCGATGACCGCGTGCACCGGAGCGGCGACGAGCAGAAGCGGCAGCAGCCACACCCAGACGATGACGGCATACCCCGTCCACCAGGTCAGTGCGCCCAATCCGGCAATGCCGGCCGCCGCAAGAAAATGGTCCCGCCGGATCCTGCGGGATACCAGGGCGTTCTCATCGGGGAAATCCCGGCCCAGCAGCGAGCGGCCGAGATTCGCGACGAAGAACACGTAGTGGTGGGCCATGGAGAAACGAACGGCCCAGTCGAGACCGATGGCCAGTCGCGACCGGTCCCCTTTGGCGCCGTACTGGTCGCCGTAGTCGAAGAACTCACGGTTCATCGGGGTTCCCAGATCGCGGTGGTGGCGCATGTGGGTGGCCCGGTAGGCGGCGAAGGAGATGAGCATCGGCAGCCCGAGGACGATGCCGGCGACGGTATTCGCCCGTCGGCTGCGATAGGCCAGATTGTGCAGCGTCTCGTGTTGGAGCTCCGCGGCGTGCGCGAACATGGCGCCGGTCAGGGCCACTCCGACGATCCGGCACCAGAGCACCGGCTGCAGCGCCACTGCGACACCCGCCCCGGTGAGGACGGCGCACAGGGTCAGTTTGAGAGAGAACACCCAGCCCCGGGGCTGGGTGCGCAGGTGTTTCAGCGTTGCTTTGAGATCAACGGCCTCCTGCTGCCGGGATGAACGGGGGACTACCGTCTCGCCTGCGGACGTGTCCACGCTCCTGCCTCCTTTCCGATCACGACGCAAGGTGTGCAGAGCTGAAGGCACGTGCGGGCAGGGTGTGTTCGTGGCACACCGCCCTCGACCTGGCCCGGTCCGGATCTGGCCAGGCCTGGTTCGCCGTTCGGCTCTGCTCGGGTCGGGGCGTGGTCAGCCCGTCGACGCACGGGACCGCTCGGGCCCGGGGCACAGCGCGTGGAGCGGCGTGTGCGGACCGGCCTTTTCGATCGCGTCGAACATGGACAGCAGCCCCGCCAGATGCGCCTCGGTCTCCGGCACGCTGTAGAGGTCGGGGTGGGTGTCGAGGATGAGTTCCATGGTCCCGTCGGACGCGATCTGGATCAGGTACAGCGTCATGTCGACGGTGAGGGGGATCGAAACCGTGTGCTGGATCGCCGGGACTCCCGCGAAGTCCAGCCGGTGGTCGAACAGCATGACGTTGACCATTGCGGCCCACAGCCGTCCGCTGCCGCCCCGTTCGGTGATCTCCCGCGACAATTCGGCGGTGGGATAGCGCGAGTGCAACAGAAGTTCACGCACTTCGCGCGAGACGCGTTGTGCGTGACCGGCGAGGGAGGATCCGTCGTCAAAGGGGACCCGCAGCGGCATGATGTTCGTCGCCATGCCGACGGCGTTGCGCACCTGCGGACTCAGCCGGCCGGCTGTCGGAAGCCCGAGGAGCACTTCGGGCGCCTGGACCGTGCTGCCCACGTACGCGGCCATCACACTGATGGCCAGATCGGACCAGGTCACGCCCAGGCCGTCCGCCACCTCCCCCAGGCGGGCGACCCGGTCGGGCGCCAGCTCGTGCCGAAGCCGCCGGCTTGCGGCGACTTGGGCCCGGCGACGGGACGGCCCGACGGGCTCCGGGCGGTCCGCCAGTTTGCTGTGCCAGTGTGCTTGATCTGCGAGGAAACGTTTCCCCTGCCGATACGCGGCCTCGTTCTCCCGCAGCCGCTCGAAGGGCTGGAGCATCCCCTTCTCGTCACTCCGCCCCTCCGACAGGGCGCTGTAGACGGCCGCCATGCGGTTGAAGATCAGCGCGAGGCTCCAGCCGTCGACGACGGCGTGGTGGACCTTCCAGTACAGCAGGAAACGGTCGTCCGCCGTTTTGATAACGGCAGCACCGCACAGCCTCAGCGGATCCACCGGCCGGTGGACGTCCTCCGCCATCCACGCCGCAGCCGCCGCAGCCGGATCGCTCCGTGCACTCAGGTCGACCCATTGCAAGGGAGTAGGGTCCGGGTGCACGAATTGGCGGTGCTCGCCTTCCACCGTGATGATCTCCAGACGCAGCGCGTCGGCTTCGCGCTCGACCTGCAGATGCGCGGCACGCAGGAGATCGGGGTCCACACGGCCGCGGATTTCCAAGTAGTCACAGATGAAGAAGACGGGGTCGGTGAGGTCGCCGATCTGTGCATTCCAGGTTCTTAACTGTGCTGGGAGCAGCGGAAAGTGTCCCCCGTGAGGTGCGTGCACCGTGCGTCCCTTCTCTGATGTGAGACAAACCGAAATATTCAGAAGCGAGTGCGGAGAAATTGGCTGGATACACTCGTCATTGGTCATGCTCGGTAGCCGACCGGCAGGAGAGAAGAGATCACCGGCATGGAAGTCATGCCGGCGACCACGGCTGATAGTCGGTGCCGATAAACGCTGTGAACAGTCCGAATGTCGACCATCTTGCGGCCCGAAAATGATGTTCATCAGTCGACCGGGGAGACGCTACACGCGCAGCCAGATGGCCTCAAGGATCAATGATCAGCCGAGATTGTGATCAAGACAGGCTGCGATACGGCTCAATTTGCTCACCACGCACCCGGGGGATGCGGAAGATCCGCTGGTCACGGGAACGCCGTTGCCAGATTGGCCAGAGTGAACGGTGTGGTCCAACCTGCCTCGTGTGACCGGTGGTCAGGACGTCCCGCCCACCCAGGGGCAGCTGACGGCCGGGGGGAGACGGCTGGTAGCAGCGGTGGGAGCGGGACCGGTGGCGTCCAGCGGGGGACTTCGTCACCAGCTCACCGGCCGGCGATGAGCTGGCCAGTTCCGTCAGGGCCATCTTGACAGTGGATCCGGAGGCGCGGCGCGAGCGCGAGTGGGCCGCAGTCAAGGACACCTGCTGGGCATGACCGCGCTGATCACAGCCAGCTGTTCGAGGTTCCCCCGAGACACGGACGGAGCGGAGGAAGAGGACTGAGGTCGGATGGTCCTGATGAGAGGAACTCTGACCATGGCCGCACAGCGGATGTCTTCCTGACAGTCTTCAGGCCGCCCTTGTCCGGAAGGCCGACGGACCCACCACGGCCGTCGAGACGATGTGCCCCTGCTGCGGTCAGGAAAGGGGCCGGCAGAGCAGGGCATCGGGGCTGCCCCGGTGTCCGGGGCGGCTGGTGTGGGCGATACCTGCCGCATAGGAGTCGGAGGGGCACTGGCCTTTGTAGTGGCCGTAGGCGAAGTCGCCGCCGGGGTCACCGGGCGGGCGGTGGTCACCGCGGTCGAACCAGAGGGCTTGCCCTGCTGTGCCCAGGGAGGTGCGGGCGGGCATGCACAGTGCGGCGGAGACCGTCTCCCCGCGCAGGCTGTATCCGGTGAGGAAGTGATCGGTGGGGCACTGCAGTTTGCGGTAGCCGGGTGCCCAGTCACCACCGGCAGGGACGTACCGCTCGTCGCGTACGACCTCGGGTGTGCTGCCGGGGGCGCGCAGATCCCGGGCCGCGGGGGCGTCGGTGCACAGGCCGCGGCCTTGGGTGTGGCTGATGCCGATCAGCCGTTCTCCGTCGGGGCAGGCTGCTTTGCGGGCTCCGCCGTCCCAGTCGCCCAGGGCTCGGGTGCTCAGGGACTGGATGACATCACGGTGGTCGAGGGCGAGTTGGTGCCAGGCCGGGATCGGTGGCACAGGGCCGGTCCGTTGTGGTGCCGTCAGCAGCCGGTTCCACGCCGTTGTACGCCAGTCGTTGCCGTCCAGGATTCCGCTGCGGCGCCCGGCGCCGTCGTAACGCAGCATGGCCCAGCTGTCCCCGGCAGGGCGACCCTGGGCGTCGGTGCTCCAGCCGACGAGCGGCCAGTAGGCGAAATCCGTGTCGTTGGCGGCGAGGACATCCGTCAGGTTGGCGAACCAGGCGCGGGCCGCGGTGCCCGACTCGTCCGAACCGATGCCGAATTCACTGATCCACAAGGGTGCGGTGAAATGCTGTCCGGACTCGGCGGAGACGAAGAACGCCTGATCGTGCAGTACGGCGCGCAGCTGGTCGCGGGTCAGGTCCTGATAGCGGGGGTCGCTGGTCTCCCCCACGCCGGTGGCGCCGCTGTGGTGCGGGCCGGTGTAGCCGTAGAAGTGGGCCGAGTAGACGAGTTTCCCGGAGCGGACGAGGGTGTGCGAGAGCGTACGGACCGGGGTGAGGGTGGGGCGGCCGTGCGGCAGACCGTCCACCGGCAGCCCGGTCCAGTTGATGCCTTCGATAATGAGGAGAAGCCGGGGGTTGGCCTCGGTCTGGATCCGGTCTGCCGCTTCCTGAGCGGCCGCCTGCCAGTCGTGTTGGTCGCCCAGGCCCCAGTTGGGATCGTCCCAGATGTCACGGCGCACTTCGTTGTAGAGGTCAGCTCCCACGACACGGCTGTTGTCCTGGTAGCGGCGGGCCAGGAAGACCCAGTCGTCGGCCCATTGACGAGTGCTCTGGTGGCTGTTCCAGCGCTCGTTGCCGTCGAGGCCGCAGCACCATCGGGTGGTGTTCGTGTGGTTGTTGAGGATGACGGCGAAGCCGTCCGCGGTCAGTGCCGCGACCACGGCGTCAAAGATCTGCAGCGGTGTTCTGCCGCGTAGCTGCGGGTTGGCGGCGACCGCGGCATCCGGCACCGGGGCGTCGGAGTGGATCATCTCGTTGGAGAACGGCAGCCGGATGCTGTTGAGGCCCAGGGCGCGGAAGTCGTGCAGCAGCGAGGCGATACCCACGCGGTCGAGGCCGAGCGGTATGCCGTGGGAGTTCTGACCGCTGTGGTGTGCGGCGTCGTCGTTGATGTCGCCCGAACCGTTCCACGAGCCCTGCGCGCCGTCCCAGTTGCCCGACTTCAGCCGGAACCGCTTGCCCTCGGCGTCGACGATATAGCGGCCTCTGGTGGACAGCGGTGCCGTCCAGGTGGCGGCGGGTGTGTGCTCGACTGACGCCGCGGCGGGTGTGCGCCCGGCCGACGCCGCAGCGGGTGTGCGCCCGGCCGACGCGCCGGCAGCGGAAGCGTCCGGCCCGACAGGGGCAGCGGCCGCGCCGGGGGCACCGCTGCCCGTGAGGGCGAGAGCGAGGCACAGCGCCACGGCACCGCATGCCGAGCCTAAGAGAGGCTGCACGTCATCCGCCTGCTTCGTCGGGGGCGCCCGTCGGGGGTGCCCGTCGGGCAGCCCCGCGGCAGGCGCACCGCCGGCGGGGCACCGACAAACTACCGACGAGTGCCCGGCGGGGCCATACCTCTGCGGCCGTTTTCGGCCCGGCCACCCGGCGGCCCGGCGGCCCGGCCGCCGTCGACGGCGGCACCACCACACCGCGTCTGCCCGTCAGCGCTCAGGGCTCAGGGCCAGCGCTCAGGGCTCGGGACTCAGGGCCGGGGCCGGGGCCGGGGCCTGCGAAGGTGTCGTCCAGGAGCGGAGCACCGCGGCCACATCCTCGACGTCGGCGGCGGTCCAGGCGCGGGCGATATAGCCGTCCGGACGGATCAGCGCGGCGGACAGCCCCGACCATGGCAGGGCCCGGGCAACCTCGACTCGGGCCGAGTGAAGTCAGCGGGAGCTTGCGGCTGCGGAGCGTGGCCGTCTCGGCATCGAGGCCGGCCTGGAGTCCTTCGACTTCCCTGAGCCGGTCGTTGGCGCGGGCGGCACGGTGACCGCGGTGTGAGAGGGTCCCCCGTCCGAAAACGGACGTCCAGCACGAGAGCGCCGATGTCATGGCGAGGCGGGGCACCCCAGCGAGCGCCGTAGGACCTGATCCGGACCACGGCGACGCTAATGGGCACGGCCTCTCCTGCTATGGGGAGAGGGGGCCCTCACGAGTCGGGGGCCCCGTTCCCGTGCGCCGCATCGCCGCCAGCGGACTGCGGGCGCGGACTGCGGACTGCGGACTGCGGACTGCGGACTGCGGACTGCGGACTGCGGATCTCACTACAGCAGGTGGATACGACATGACGTCGTCCGACCCGTCGAAGCGTCTCAGCCTCAGCCTCGGGCTCGGGCTCGGGCTCGGGCTCGGGCTCGGGCTCGTGACAGACCTCTCCACTACCGGACCGCCCGGAGACAACAGCGGACGGAGAGAAGGAAGGGCCGGGGCAGCACACCGGTCGCACCGGCCCACCGCGCGTCATCGGGGCACCACCGGGACGCTACCGGGGCGCCACAGAGGGGGCGGACCCTACCGATGGGCAATGGGTGTGCCCAGTTCCGGGCCCGTTCAAGTTCTGGTCACGCACACCGCCCAGGATCTGGAATGAGACATTCCGCTTGGTGACACCGCTGTGGTCAGGCACACCACCGGCCACGGCACGGAGGGCCTCATGGCCGGTATTGAAACCCACATCCCCACCAACCGTCGTCACTTCCTCCTCAGCTCCGGTGCCGCCGTCGCCGGAGCCGGTGCCGCATGGGCACTGCCGAGCCGGCACAGCAGCAGCGGGGCCCCGGGCACCGCACACGCACAGCCCCTCACCCGTACGTCGCCGGCCCGCCCCGGTGGGCGACGCGCGGCCCCGTTCGGGACCACCACCCTCGACACCACGGCCCGCCTGGTCGGCAGCGGCGGCTACCGCCGGATCACCTCAGGTCCCGGATGGCCCCTGGTCGTCCGGGGTGAGCTCGCCTCCGCCGCGGCCGGGCGCCAGGACCGGCGGACCCCCCTGGCGTGCTTCGTCCAGTTCACCGACCTTCATGTGGCCGACGTCCAGAGCCCCTTGCGTACCGAGTACCTGCGCGCCGGATCGCCGGGATCGTGGCGGTCGCAGGAGGCACTGTCGGTGGCCGGTGCGGTGTCGCTGGTGGAGCAGGCCAACGCGGTCCGCAGTGGACCGCACACCGGTCGGCCGCCGGCCTTCGTCATGTCCACGGGTGACAACATCGACAACCACTCCATGGTGGAGCTGGAGTGGTTCCTGACCCTCATGAGCGGTGGCCGCATCACACCCAACACCGGCGACCCGGCGTCGTACGAGGGCGTACAGAATTCCGGCCTCTCGCTGTACTGGCACCCGGACAACAGCCTGCGCGACCAGGACAAGAGACGCGGCCTGCCGTCGATACCCGGCTATCTCGAAGCCGCGATGCGCCCGGTCGTCAGTCCCGGCCTGCGGCTTCCCTGGTACTCGACACCCGGCAACCACGACGATCTGCCGGGTGGCTGTCTGGCCCCGCAGGACCCCGTGCTGACGGACTACGTCACCGGGGCGCGCAAGCTGTTCTCCGTACCGGATGCCGATGTGGCCGCCTTCCGCAAGGTGATGGACAGCGGCGACGACCCCAAGAGCACCGTGCTCAAGGACATCCTCCGCCATAACGCCGCCGGTGCACGCACCGTGACCGCCGACGAGCGCCGCCGGATGTTCACACCCCACGACTACCTGCGGGCACATCTGAACCCGGCCTTCGCCGGAGCGGGGCCGGTCGGGCACGGCTACACCGACAACCACCTCGACGGTGACCGGATGTACTACTCCTTCACCATCGCCGAGGGTGTCATCGGCATCAGCATCGACACCACCTACCGCAGCGGCCACTTCGAAGGGTCGCTGGGCACCGAGCAACTGCGGTGGCTGGAGCAGACCTTGGCCGCTCACAGTTCCCGCCATTACGACGCGGACGGACGGCTGGTGCGCAACACCGGTGCCGATGACGCGCACGTCCTGGTGTTCAGCCATCACCACAGCCCGAGCATGACCCGGCGCCCCGACGCCGCCCGCTCGGAGGAGAAGCGGCACGACGGCGAAGAGGTCATCGCCTTGCTGAGCCGGTTCCCGAACGTGGTGGCATGGATCAACGGTCACAGCCACATCAACCACATCACGCCGCATGCCCATCCGACGGCCGCCCGCTCCTTCTGGGAGGTCAACACCGCCTCGCATGTGGACTATCCACAGCACGCACGGCTCATCGAACTCGTGGACAACCACGACGGGACGCTGTCCCTGTTCACCACCCTCATCGAATCCGCCGCCCCGCACCACACGGACTTCGACGACCTTTCAGCGGTCGGCCTCGCCTCGCTCTACCGCGAGCTGTCCTACAACGCTCCCGGCCTCGCCGCGGGCCTTACCGACGGCGTCCACGAGAAAATGGCGGGCACCGCGGCGGACCGCAACACCGAACTCCTCGTCCGCCGGGCGTGAGACGGGAGCCACTGCGGGCCGGCCTCCACCGGTCCATACCGGCCCACACCGACCCCACCGACCCCACCGATCCTGCCGATTGCCTCGCGGCCCCCACCAGCCCCACCAGCCCCACCGGCCCCACCGGCCCTGCCGATCCCGCCCGTTCGCCCTTATCCGCGGCGTTCCGACGGCACGGGCAGCGGGCCCGCCGCGCAGGCCACGTCATGGTCCGGAGCGGCTCCGTCGAGGAGATAGGCGTTCACGATGCCGTCCACGCACGCATTGCCGTTCTGGTACTGACCATGATCGCCGCCGCCCGTCACCGTGACCAGCCGTGAACCGCGCAGCGCACGGTGTGCCGCGCGGGCGCCCTCGTAGTAAGTGGCAGGGTCGTGAACCGAGTTGAGCATCAGCGTGGTGGGCAGGCCCCGGCCGGTGACCCGGACCCGTGGCGCGTCGGAGACCGGCCAGGCCGCGCAGGTCGCCGCGTAGGCCAGCTCGCGCGCTCCGACGAGCGGGTGAGCGGCGGTGTCCTTGGCGCTGCGGTCGAGCCAGTAGCCCAGGTCACGACGCCATGGGGTGTCGTTGCAGAGCACCGAAAAGTACACGGCGGCGAATCCCGGGGACAGATAGCTCGTGAAGAGCTTGGCGACCCGTGCGCGCTCGGCCGGGGTGGTGGACGGCCAGTGGTCGAGGGCCCCGAGCGCGGCCGCCAGCCGCGGGAACTGCCGCGCGTTGTACATGCTCTGAATCGTGGCGTTGTCGAGCTGGTTGGGCCCGATCGTCAGCGTGCCGACGGTGAGGGGACGCTCGCGGAGTGCGCGACGGCGCGCCTCCCATCTCGCCTTGGCGTCGGCCGCCGTGCGTCCGTAGTGGTAGATCGTGTCATAGCGTGTGATCCAGGGCAGGAAGTCCTGCTCGAAGCGTCGCTGGAAGCTCTTCGGCAGGCCGCCTTGGGCGTTCTGCCACGTGCCGCTGAAGTCCTCGTTGCTGTCCAGTACCGCGCGCTCGATACGCTGCGGGAATTCCGTCGCGTAGTAGGCACCGAGCCAGGTGGCGTACGAGGGGCCGTAATAGGAGATCTTGCGCACGCCCAGCAGGGCGCGGAACAGGTCCATGTCGCGCACGGCTTGGCCGGTGGTCAGCCAGGGGACCAGATCGCCGCTGTGCCGCAGGCAGCCGGCGACGAGCTGCCGCGACCGGGCCAGGACACCGCGGAGGGCCGCGGGCGAGCGATCGCGGAAGTCGTGGGCATAGAAGTCCCGGAACTCGGCGTCGGTCTGGCATTGCGCGGGCGTGCTGCGGCCGACGCCGCGCTGGTCGAAGCCGACCACGTCGTACGCGGCCCCCACCGCGGGCGAGCGCGCGACGAAGTCCGCGGGCCGGGCAAGTCCCGAAGCCCCGGGCCCGCCCGCCGCCATCATCAGCACCCCTCGCCGCCGGGCGGGGCCGGCCGCACGGTGCCGGGACACCTCGACGGTGAGGTCGGCCCCGGTTCCCGGACGGTGCCAGTCACGCGGCACGGTCATGCTCGCGCACTCCAGTGCGGGTTTCGCCACTGAGGGTTTCGCCACGCACGGCTGCCAGTGCAGCCGCTGGTGGGCGTAGCGCGCCGGTACCGGCGGCCCCGGCCGGTCCGCCGCCCGGGCCGGTGGCGCGGTGGGCAGCACCGCCGATATCAGCGCGGCGGCCACCGTTCCGGACAGGCCGGCCACCGGCCACCAGGGTTTTCTGAACGCGGACATCGATCCTCCCGTCGGCGCGCAGGGTGCGCTGCCATGAAAGGGATCTTCGCGGGGCAGGGGCCCGGTTTCGATCACACTGGTGCCCGTTTCCGGGGTGGCACCAGGACCACCCCCGATGGGCCGGGCCCCCGCGGCGCCTCCGCCGGCTTCCGCCGGGTGGCCGTCCTGGAGCGCTGTGCGGAGCGGCAGCGGCTCTCCTCGCCTGTGACGGGCCTGACGGGCCTGACGGATCTGACGGGCTTGAAGGGTCTGACGGGCTTGAAGGGTCTGACGGGCCGGTGTGCTGGAGCGTCCGGGGGACCCTGGCCGACGCCTGCGTCCCCCTGGTGACGGTGAGCAGTACCTTCAGGGGGATATAGCGGTAGAAACGCGACAGATCAACACCATCGGTGGAGTCTGCATGCCCCCCTCCGTCACCCCTCGGACCTCCCGCAGGAGCATCGCCAGACCCCTGGGCGTTCTGCTGGCCGTCGGCATCGCCATCACCGGTCTCGTCCAGGTCGCCCCCTCCCCCTCCCCCTCCCCCTCCCCCTCCCCCACGCCCCACGCACTCGACCCGCGGATCACTTCGATCATGCGGAAACCGGACTACCGGTATGCCCGGTGGGGGCTGTTCCAGCGGAACCCGGAGACCGGCAAGCTGACGCAGTCCCGCTACGCCGACCAGTTCTTCATCCCCGGGTCAACGGCCAAACTCTTCAGCGTCAGCGGCACCTGGCACACCCTGGGCGGCGACCACCGCTTCGTCACGCCGGTCCACGCCGTCGGGCAGCGCCGCAACACGACGCTCAAGGGCAATCTGTACTTGGTCGCACAGGGCGACCTGACCCTCGGCGGCCGGACGCGCAAGAACGGTACCGTCGCCTTCACCGCCGTCGACCACACTTACGCCAACGCTGTCCCGGGGGCCACCCTCACCCCACAGGATCCGCTGGCCGGCATCGACCAACTGGCCCGGCAGGTACGCCATTCGGGGATCCGCCGGGTCGACGGCGACGTGGCCATCGACGCGCGCCTGTTCCGGCCGGATCCCGCCCTCGCCCCGACCCCCACACCACTGATCATCAATGACAACGTCATCGATCTGCTGACCTCCCCCGGTGCCGAAGCGGGCACCCCGGCCGGCCTGGACTGGCGCCCGAAGGTCGCGCCCTACCACGTCACGTCCTCCGTCCGCACCGTCGCGGCGGGCAAACCGGCCGACATCACCGTGAGCAGCTCCACCGACGGCACCCGGATCCGGCTGTCCGGCACCATCGCCGCCGGATCGGCTCCCGTCCTCCGGGTGTCCGCCATCAAGGATCCGAACGCCTTCGGCCGGACCGCGCTGATCGAGGCACTGAAACGGGCCGGGGTCGAGGTCCGCGCAAAAGCGATCGGGCCCAACCCGGCCGGGCACGTGCCCAAGTCCTACCAGGGCGTGCCAACGGTGGCCCGGTACACCTCGCCCGTGTACGCCGAGTACGCCAAGCTCATCCTCAAGGTGAGCCACAACCTCGGGGCGAACCTCGGGATCTGCCTGATGGCCACCGGCACGGGAAGCACCCACTGCGAGGACGGCTTCCCCGTACTGGCCACATTCCTGGACCGTGCACGGGTGGAACGCAAGGCCGTGCAGCTCGCCGACGGCCGCGGCGGCAACCCGGCCGACCGGACCACACCACGCGCCCTCGCCCAGATCCTGACGTTCTGGCAACACACCGCCGAGGCACGGCGCTTCCGCACCTCGCTACCGGTCCTGGGCGTCGACGGGACCCTGGCGGATTCCTGCCGCAGCTGCCCGTCACGCGGCAAGGTCTTCGCCAAGACCGGCACCGCGGCCGGCGGTGACGCCCTCAACGACCGGCTGGCCGTGGGCGCGGAGACCGCGGCCGGCTACCTGGAGACGCGCCCGGGCCACTTCGATGTGTTCTTCGCCGGAGTGAACGGCGCCTCGACCCCCAACGCCGCCATCAACGGCGTCCTGGCCATCGGCAACGATGTGGCCGATGTCGCCGCCCACCTCCAGCAGCAGGCCTCCGGCCACCACTGAACGTCGGTTCCGCCCGCCGACCGGGACACGGCGCTCTTCCCGCACCGACCGACCCCAAGATAAATTGGCATACTGGATGCCCTATAAACTGCAGGGGTGCGACTCACCAAGAGCACCGACATCGCCCTGCGTATCGCCATGCGCCTCGCGGTACTCGGCGATACGGACGATGCGCCCACCACCCGCGAGGTGGCGAGCGCCGTCGAAGTGCCCTACACCCACGCCGCCAAGGTGGTGAGCAAGCTCCAGCACCTCGGCGCGGTGGAGGCACGACGCGGACGAGGCGGAGGGCTGACGCTGACAGCCACCGGACGTACGGGCTCACTGGGGCGGCTAGTGCGCGAACTGGAGGGGGTCGATGACGTCGTGGGCTGCGAGGACGACCCACCGTGCCCGTTGCGCGGCGGCTGCCGCCTGCGCCTCGCACTACGGACGGCACAGGAAGCGTTCTACGCCTCGCTCGATCCGCTCTCGATCGCCGACCTGACCGAAACCCCGACCGGCCCGCTCCTGCTCAGCCTGACCCCACGCCCCACGGACTGAGTACGTCGGCGCGGACCAGGACACCCGGTCGCCCCGCACCCACCGCACGGCGGACCCACCCCGCCACACCCCGCACACGCACGTCGCCGCACTCCACCCCACCTCACCCCCACGCCCCGTACCTCACCCACCCCACCCCAGCATAAAAATACGAATCCAATATGCAAGTTTTACAGGCTTCATCCCCCCTCCCCTCCCCCTCTCCTCCCCCCAAGAGTCCGGAGTTGTCGATGCTGTCGCCGAAGTCCACCGAGACCGTACGCGCCACCCTCCCCGCCGTCAGCGAAGCCCTCGGCGAGATCACGACGCTCTTCTACGAGAAGCTCTTCACCGCCCACCCCGAGTGGCAGCGCCACCTCTTCCACCGCGGCAACCAGGCCAACGGCGTTCAGCAGCAGGCTCTCGCCGGCGCCGTCGCCGCGTTCGCGCGCCGTCTCCTCGACCATCCGGATGCCATGCTCACGCGTATCGCACACAAACACGCCTCTCTCGGGGTGCGTCCGGACCAGTACCCGATCGTGCGGGAACACCTCTTCGCGGCCATCGCCGAGGTGCTCGGCGATGGGGTGACCGACGAGGTGGTACGGGCCTGGGACGAGGTGTACTGGCTGATGGCCCATGCCCTGATCGCCGTCGAGAAGCGGCTCTTGACCGAGGCGGGCGTCCCCGACGGCGGGGTGTGGCGTCCCTACCGCGTGGCCGCCCGCATCGAGGAGACCGACGAGGTCGCGACCTTCATCCTGCGGCCGGCCGATGGCGCGCCCGTTCCTCCGTCCCGCCCCGGCCAGTATGTCTCCGTACAGGTGCAACTCCCGGACGGCGCACGGCAGATACGCCAGTACAGCTTGTCCGGGCAGCCGGACAACGGGCTGCAGATCTCCGTGAAGCGGGCGGTGGGCGCCAGACGGCCCGGCGCCCCGTCCGACGACCCCGCGGGCGAGGTCTCCGGGTATCTGCACGCGCACGTCCACGGCGGCGAGACCCTGCACCTGAGCCCGCCATTCGGTGACGTGGTGCTCGGTGACGACGACGGCCAGGGGCCCCTGCTCTTCGCCTCCGCGGGCATCGGTTGTACGCCGATGATCGGCATGCTCTCGCACCTCGCGGCCACCGGCTCCCGACGCCGTATCATCGCCGCCCACGCCGACCGGTCACCGGCCACCCATCCCTTCCGTACGGATCTCCACCGGCTCACCGGCAAGCTCACCGACGCGACAGCGGACCTCTGGTACGAAGAGGGCCTCCGATTCGGGGACGGGCTGCCGAACGGGGAAGAGCGAGCGGAGCAGCAGGCAGGCGGTACGACGGACCCGGTGACCGTGCGCACCGGGCTGATGGATCTGACACAGATCACCATTCCGGCCGGCACCACCGCTTACCTCTGCGGGCCGGTGCCCTTCATGAAGAATGTCCGCGCCCAGCTCCTGGCGTCCGGCGTCCCGGCCTCGCGCCTGCACTACGAGGTCTTCGGCCCGGATCTCGGGCTCTGAGCGCCAAACACCTCCGACCTGGTCAGATGCGCTCCGGGCGAAGCGTCGAATGCTGCCGTTCGGCCATGCTCCGGCCGGGGATCACAAGACCAGCCTGACCCTTGTATCGATCAGCTGCGGTACACGGTCCTCTGCCACGCAGCGCAGCGCTTCTCGGACTGCCAGGGCTCCGAGGCGGACGAACACCAGCTCGCAGGTGTCGACAGGGTGCCAGGACATGGCGCGCACGATGACCCGGGCGTTCACCGGGGCGCCTCGGCGGGCTTCGGGGGTCGTCGGTGTCCGTGGCGGACAGTTCCCGCAGCACGCCCTGGGCCAGGAAGTCCTCGAACTCCGGGGGTGCTGGTTCGGGTGAGGCGGGGCAGGCGAACTCGATGGACGAGGCGACCGCTGCGGGCAGTGGCTTCGCCGTCCGGTCGCGCGATGGCCCAGATCGCGCTCAGCTCGGCTCGCCACCGCTCGTGCATGCGGTCAATCCGTCGGCGTGCGTCTTCCGGCGTCTCGACCAGCAGGCGGTTCCACTGGCGAACCCCGGGATCCTGGCCGGCGGTCACCAAGACGTCGGCGTCGGAGAGGCGCCAGGGACGCAGCTCCAGACCGTCGGGAAGGCCGAACACCGGCTGGTTCATGTTGGCCATCCGGCCTGCGGGAACGACTGCTGGCACGGGCGAGCTGGAGATCATCTCGTCATCCTGCCGCAATCGTCACTCGCGAACCCGTCACTCCGTGTCCCGACCAGCAACCCGGAGAACCATACGGTCACAGCACCAGCCAGGAACGCCTGATTACGCTGTCACCATGACCAGCAGAGAGGCGTCCCGGTGAGCCAGTACTACGACATGGGCGACCAGACCCTGTGGAACCCGTCCAACGGCGTCTCTCGGCTGTTCCTGCGCCAAGTCGCTCTCTATGAAGCCGAACTGGCTCTGTCATCCGGCGTCGGACCGATGGATGCCGACGAGTGTCAGATCGACCCCAGCGATTTCACAGCGTTCGTCGATGCACTGCTGGCGCGACACCGCAATACCGGCCATGGCGTCATGATCGCCCTGTCCGAAGGGTTCGTCGCCACGGTGCTGGTCCTCGCGCAGAGGGCCGGCATCGAGGTCGGCTGGAAGGCGGGCAAGTGCACCACGGGCGACGACTTCAGGGACGTCCAGGTACCAGCACCTCCGGCTCCCGATCAGGAGGTATGGGCAGCCGCCCTGCGCCAGAAGGCACGCGAGCTCGACCGCTTCATGGTCCGCTGAGCCGCGTCCACAGGGCCCCGGGAAGTCATCAGAAACGATGCCATCGAGCCTGCCCGCGATCGCCGTTGTGTGGCACGACGCCGGCGGTGGTGCATGCGGCCGCCGGCTCAACTCTCGCCGCCGGCTGTGCAGGCCGACCCCACGACTTGACCTCAACTTCGGTTGAGGTCGGATGATCGGTCTCCACCCCTGGGAGGCGCGACACATGCTTTCTCGATCACGGACGGCACCCAAGGACGGCTGGGACCACCACATGCCGGCTACCTGAGGGGCGTTCATGTGCACGATCCGCAGCACTATCAACTACTCGGGAGCGTGCAGGGGCCGCGTCACCGTGTCGTCGACCAGCCCCTGTGAGATTCGGGCCATGGAAGACCGTCGCCGATGGTCGCTGCCGCCCCCGCGGGGCCGTGGCGACGCGTCCGGCTCGGCGGGCTCCCGCTACGCGTCGTCTGCGAAGCTCAGTACGAAGCGTCGTTGCCATGGGGTTTCCACGGCGCGGTGGTCGTAGTGGCGGCGGACGTAGGCGACGGCTCGGTCCGCCGGCACCCCGTCAAGAACAGCCATACATGCCAGTGCTGTTCCCGTCCGCCCGCATCCGCCGCCGCAGGCCACCTCGACGCGTTCGTTCGGTGCCCGGGTCAGCGCCTCCTTGAACACGAGACGAGCCTGGCGGCGGTCCTTGGGCAGCCGGAAATCAGGCCAGCGCAGCCACCGGGCGTCCCACTCGGCCGGTGGAGGCTGCTTGCCGAGGAGATAGATCGCGAAGGTGGGCGTGAGTCCTGCGGGAAGGGGGTGGCGCAGGCCCCGGCCACGCACCAGGGCGCCTGAAGGAAAGCGTAGGACTCCTGGGTCCGATGCGCTCCAGTGCTCGGTCATACGCGCACCCTATCGACCGATGGCCGTGCGGGCCGTACATGGGTGAGCGGTGACAACTCACCTTATGGCGGGAGAGGTTGGCGGTGGTGGCGGCCGGTGCGTGGGCCGGCGTTGCCTGCGGCCGGCACGGACAGCATGATGCGGAGAATGACAACGAAACCGACTTCAGTGTCGCCCGCCGTGGTCCGGCTGGCGCGGTATGCGACTACGGAACTGAAGGAGATCGTCGGGGACGACGATGACCCCTTCGGCGTTTCCGAGGCCGGGCTGGCCTGGCTGCCCAAACAGGAGCACTTCGGCATCCGATGGGACGGCCGCCTCGTGGCGCACACGGGTCTGGTGAGGCTTCCCCTTTCGGCCGGCCAGGTCGAGACACAGGTGGTGGGCTTCGGCGGGGTGGTCGTCGCTCCTGACCTTCGGGGACACGGGCTGGCACGGCTGGTTGTCACCTCCGCTCTGGAACACGCCCGCACGATGGGGCCGCAGTACGGACTCCTCTTCTGCCGGCCGCACCTCGTCTCCCTCTACCGACGCCTCGGCTGGCGGACGCTGCAGGAGGACGTCCAGGTCGACCAGCCGGACGGGCCCGTGGTCATGCCGCTGCGGACCATGTGGGTGCCCCTGCGCGACGGGGCACAGTGGCCCGTGGGGCCGGTTCGTCTGCGGTCCCTCCCGATGTGATCGGCCCCCTGAGGTGACGGGCAACGCTGCTTCTCGCCACCGCCTCTTCCCCGTCAGCTCGGGGGCCCCACGAGAGTTCGGTTTTGTCCTTCGTCCGCGTGGCCGCTCGGCGCGTCGTTTGGACAGCCCCCGGGCCTCCGACACCGTGAGGACGTGCGCCCTCTACTCCTTCGCCTCGCCGCAGCGGCGGCCGTCCTCCTGGCCACCAGCAGCTGTGTGTCCCTTCCGGCCGGCGGACCGTTGCACGGTCCCGGTCGCGCACCGGGCGGACGCACGGTCGCTCCGGCCCGGCCGTCCCCGTTGCTACTGCCCACGCGCGGATCGTCGCATGAGCAGTTGGTGGAGGTGGCGTCCGTGGGGCGGAAGGCGAAACGGCCCTCGAAGATACACAAGGGAGATGCCGCTCCCCGGCATACCGTGCCGGGGAACCGACGGCAACGGCTCGTGGGACGGACCCTGCCCCACCCCGCTCACGCCGCGCCGCCGAGGCCACGTCCGGAGCCGGTACGAGCCGTGCCCCGGCATCGGCGCCCCCCGGCCCCGGCTCCGGTCCCGGCTCCGCGACAGCTCCCGCGGACCTCGCGGCCTCGGCCGACCATGGACGCCGGCGTGGTGTGCCGGATGGCGTCCGGTCACGTCCGTTCGGATCTTGTGCGGTTGTGCCACCGGACGTACGGACGCTGAAGTGGCGCGTGCGCCAGGGGAGGCCACCCGCCTCGTCCGGATCGCCGCAGCGCAGCCGCCGCCGTCGGGTTCCGGATCAACCAGCGGCCGGCAGCTCAGGGCGGAGCTTCGCCCTCAGCTGCTCGAAGGCGGTGGGGAGCGGTCGCTGCGGCAGGAAATCCCTGATCTGCCGCGCACATTTCTCCGCGTCGGCCGTGGCGGTGTCGCACTCGATGTCGTACAGACCATGGGCGTGGACCTGATCCAACTGGCGGGCCGCGAGGCCCACCGGACGGTCGCCTCGCTGGATCTCTCGGCGTTCCAGTTCCTGGAGCGGACAGCGCACACCGACCAGGACAACTTCCCTGGGGGGGAAACAGCTCAAGACAGTCCAGCAGACGCCATGGCTCGCTCAGCACATGGTCCACCACCACGTTGTTGCCGCCCGCAGCCATACCGGCGACCGCTCGATGGAAGCCCCTCCATGTGCGATGGAGGACGGCAGGCAGCTCTTCCGGGGACAGCTCGTTGCTTGACCTCATGGCGTGGAAGGCGTCCACGGGCAGATGGAAGTACGGCTCGTCCAGGGCCAGAAGCAGTTCCTTGGCAATACTCGACTTGCCGGAGCTCGATGTGCCGTTCAGGAAAATGATGCGTCCGTGAGGAAAGGTGTCCGCATCACCGTCACGCAGTAGGGCCGACGCGGCTGATTTTCTGGGCTCTTGGGGCATCTCGACTCCTTCGCTTCTCACCATCCGGCGTCTGCACTTCCCGGGTGGCTTCTGCGCATCATTCTCACGCCGGACCGGCCGTCCAGCCGGGCAGGCAGCGCGAGTCACTCCAACCGGATGTGGCCGGGCAGGCAGCGTGGGTCACTCCAACCGGATGTGGCCCGGCAGGCAGCGCGGGTCACTCCAGCCGGATGAGTGTGGGGCACTCCAGCCGTCAGTCCAGCCGGATGTCCGTCCCTGCCGACTGTTTACGGGCCGCGGCGACGACAAGGGCTGCGGCCGCCGCGTCCTGCACTGCCACTCCGACGGATTTGTAGAGGGTGATCTGGTCCGGTGAGGAGCGGCCCGGTTTGCTGCCTGCGAGGAGTTCACCCAGCTCGGCGTGCACCTGTGCTTCCGTGATGACGCCCTCGCGAAGAGGGATCAGCAGGTCGTTGCTGCCCGCGGGGAAGGGCGCCAGCGCCGCCTGCCGTGACTCGACGCATACCAGTGCTTCGGCCACCGTGGCGTCGTCGATCTCGCGGCCCTCCGGGTTGAATCCCACCGAGGTCACGTGCACGCCCGGGGTCAGCCAGGGGCGGCGGATCACGGGGGCGACGGAGTGGGTGGTCGCGGCGGCGATCTCCGCACCATCGAGGGCCTCGGCGTAGGTGGCGCTCGCCTCGGTGGGGATGCCGAGTGTGGATGACAGGAGGCCGGCCAGGGCGACCGCCTTCGCCTGGTCGCGGCCCGCCACACGGATGTGCCGGATCGGGCGGACCCGGCACATCGCCTCGGCATGCGACCGGGCCTGCGCTCCGGTGCCCAGGACCGCCAGCACCGAGGCGTCCTCGCGAGCCAGCAGGCGTGCCGAGAGCGCCGAACAGGCAGCGGTCCGCGCCGCGGTGATGGCCGTGCCGTCCAGCAGGGCTGCCGGTTCTCCGGTGTGCGGATCGAAGACGGCGATCAGTGCCTGGTGGGTCGGCACGGGGGTGCCCCCGTTGTGCGGGAAGACGGAGACCAGCTTGCTCATGAGCACCCCGGCCGACGGTACAAAGCCCGGCATGGCTGCCAAGAATCCGTCCCGTTCCGGCACCAGGGCGGCGACGCGGTCCGGCGAGGAAGCGCGGCCGGCGCTCAGGTCCGTCATCGCCGACGCCAGGGCGTCGATCAGCGAATCCAGGTCGAGCAGTGCCTCGACCTGCGAACGCCCAAGTACCAGCATCCGTTTCAACCTCCTGATCACAGCGGTAGGGCCGACGTTACGCCGAGCCGTGGCGGCGACCGTCGCCCCCTGCGTGTTTCGTTCGGTGAACGATCCGCGGGTGGTCCTGGGAAGCGCCGCAAGGGCGAGTGCGCCCTACCAGCCGGTCAGGTCCACAAGGAGATCGCAGTGCGGATCGTCCGGGGCCGGCTGGTGGGGCTCCTCCTCGATGAGGGAGGGGAGTGAGGAGATCAGCGCGGTGAGCATGTCGGTCAGGCGGATGTCGGCGCCGATGAGGCCGGTGTGGCCGGGAGGCTGCACGTACAGGCGCATCCGGCTGTCGCCTTTCCACAGGAAGCCGATCAGGAAAGGGTCCTCGTCGTCGCCGGGGTCGGACAGGGCGCGCAGCACGCTGAGCGCCTGGGCCCGTTCGGGCTCGGGGTCGGGGTCGGGGGTGATCTTCTCCGGGTGGAGGCGGATGAGGGTCATCCCCATGGCGTCGCCGACGTCGTCGCTGCTGTAGATCTGGGTCCCGGTGAGGGCGGTGCGCAGGATGCCGGGGAGGTAGGCGGGGGCCACGGTGTCGTGGGGGATCTCGTAGAGGATGGTCTGGTCGTCTCTGGCGTGGACGGCGATCCGTACGGCGCCGGGGGCGGGCAGGACGCCGCGCAGGCAGCAGCCTTCGGCGATGGGTGCGTTCAGGTAGTCCAGCAGCAGGCGGCTGATGGTCGCCTGCTGCTGCCGGTCTTCGGGGTGGGTCACTGGTTCATCCATGTGGGGCGCTCGTTGTCGGGCCGGTTGCGGCAGAAGGCGTTCACGACGCCGGTCTTTGTGTCCCTTGCCTGCGTCGTACTTCTTGTCCTTGGTGGAGCGGTGTAACGGACGACGACGGTGATGCGGACCTGCCGGGGCTTCCGCCGGTCTTGAGAGCGCCGCCGTCGTATTCCGGGCGCCGCCCCTGGTCGTCGTTACGGTCGTCGTTACCGTCGGCATTGCGGACGACGTTGCCGTGCGACGTTGCCGTGGATGGCGCCGCTGAGGATCGTACAGACGCGGATGTTGTGGCGGTAGGTGAAGTGGTTCCAGGCGAGAGGGGGTGCCCACCGCCATCGGGCCGCGCAGTGCACTCGCGCCACCCTGCGCGGTGGAGGAGTGTCACGGCGAGGCGCGGGTAGGCGGCGCGACAGCCGTAACAACGGTCGTTGTGCCGCGCCGGACCGGATTGCCCGTTGGCGATGTCCCATGGCAATGGCGAGGGCGATGGGTGAGGGCGGCGCATTGTGGACACAGGAGCGGGCACACGAGGACAACGGGAACAACAAGGACAGCAAGACAGCAAGGACAACAAGGGGGCCGGGCATGGCAGTTGAGGAAATGCGCAGACAGCCCCGGCGCCTCGAAGTGAGGGACCCGACCGCGCTCGGCCGCGGAGAACGGAGGTAGCCATGGACTGGCGTCACGATGCGGTGTGCCGCGAAGTGGACCCGGAGATTTTCTTTCCCGTCGGCAACACCGGCCCCGCCCTCCTGCAGATCGAGGAGGCCAAGGTCGTGTGCCGCCGCTGCCCGGTGATGGGGCAGTGCCTGCAGTGGGCGCTCGAATCCCGTCAGGATGCGGGTGTCTGGGGCGGGATGAGCGAGGACGAGCGGCGCGCCATGCGGCGCCGGGCCGCCCGGAACCGGGCGCGCAGCGCCTCCGTGTAGGGGGCGCACGCGCCGACTTCGGCGTCGGCACCGGCACCGGCACCGGCACCGGGGTACCCACGGGATCGGCGCGTTCCGGTGACTGCGGCGCAGGTCGGGACATGGCGCGGTCGGTACCGGGTGCGCCGCTTGTGCGCCTGTACGCTTTCGTCACCCCCAGGCAGTGACCGTGTGTGCGGCAACGGGCACACGCTCTGCTGTGCCGGAAGGACGTCACCATGCCCACGAATGCGCACCCCGGACCGCTGCACGTCCTTGTTCTCGGCGCCGCGCTGCGGGCAGGGTCGACCAATGCCCGGCTGGCTTCCCTTGTCGGACGCATGATGACCGAGGCCGGCGCCGTGGTGGATCTCGCCACGATGCGGGAATTCGACATGCCGCTGTACGACGGTGATGTCGAGGCCGAAAGGGGCCTGCCGGACGGTGCTCTGGCGCTGCGTGACCGGCTGGAGCGCTGCGATGCCTTTGTGCTCGCCTCCCCCGAGTACAACGCTTCCCTGCCAGGGGTCGTGAAGAATGCGATCGACTGGGTCTCGCGGGTCCGGCCGCAGCCGTTCAAGACCAAACATGCGCTGCTGGTCTCCGCCTCCCCGTCCCTGGTCGGCGGCAACCGGGGGCTGTGGGCACTCAGGGTTCCGCTGGAGCATCTGGGCACCCGTGTCTACCCCGATATGTTCAGTCTTGCCTCGGCGCATCAGGGCTTCACCGAGGACGGACAGCTGACCGATCCCGCGCTGCAGGAGCGCCTGCGGGAGACCGTGACGGCCTTCCTCCATCTGGTCGAGGCCGATGCGCGCTATGTCTGTCTGCAACGCCGTTGGTACGAGTTCCCGGGCGACCGTACAGAGGCTCCCGTCACCCAGCGGGCGGAGGACTGAGCCGCCTCGCCCGAGCGCGCCGGGCCGGCACGCTCAGGCGAGGGACAAGGGGCGAAGGGCGAGAGACGAGGGGCGAGGAAGCGGCGGGATAGGGCGGCGCCCCGTGCGCGGGGCGCCGTCCCGGTGCGGTCCAGGGCCCGTCTTCACGCGAGGCCCGCCCTACGGGCGAACGACGGGACGTTGAAGACAAGCCCTAGCGGTCCGCGGCCGCGTCGGAGTCCGCGGCAGCCGCCGCGCTCTCGGCGCCGTCCAGCAGTTTGCGCATGTCCGCCAGGCCGGTGGGCGCGGGTGTGGGTGCGGAGGGCGAGGGTGTCGCGTGCGGGGCATCGCCCTCGGCACGCACCCCGTTTCCGCATCCGGCGACGAGCAGTCCGCACAGCAGGGTGGTCGCCGCGAGCACCCCGGCCTGTCCGGTCCGGGTCACGACGAGGTCGTGTTGCGGTGGGCCCCGCACCAGGTGGCGACCTTGGCGAGGTCCTTCTGCCGCTGCTGGAGCGTGGGGACCAGGGACTTGCGGTGGGCGAGCTTGTGGTTGAGGAAGGTCTCGATCTCGGTGTGCCCGGCGGCCTTCGCCTTCTCCACGCGCTGCTCCAGGCGGGCGACGGATCCACGGACCCCGGCCTTGCCCTGCAGACGGTGAAGTGCCCGGTGGAGGCGCTTCTCGATCTTCGGGGCGCGCTTGCACAGGGCCTGTGCGCCGTCTCCGGTACGGGTCTTGGCGGAGGCGGACGGTGCCGGGGTGCTGTCCGCGGCGGCGGTGCCCGCGACACCGAGCAGGGCTGTCGCGACAGCCACCGAAGAGAGGGCGATGCTCCGGGTACGCATGAAGGTCCTCCTCATGAGCGGGACGGGCACGGTGCCCGTCCACGAGGAGAAGCTAGGGATGTTCTTTGTGGAAACCTTGTGGGCGGTCCGCGGCGTCCGCCAGCCAGTCCCGGTGTGCCGGCAGTGCCGTGTGCTGAGGACGGTGGGCGGGTGCGGCGGGGAAGACGACCTCGAAGCGGGCTCCCCGGCCGCCGGGGCCGTCCAGCAGCCGCAGCCCCGCCCGGTGCAGGGCGGCCTGCTGGGCGACCAGGGTGAGACCGAGGCCGGAACCCGGGCTGTCCGGACGGCGCTGGAAACGCTGGAAGACCGCCTCCCGGCGCTGGTGCGGCACACCCGGGCCGCGGTCCTCGACACCGAGGACGACGCAGGGGGAGCCGCTGTCCTCACCGGTGTGGAGGGAGAGCGCGACATGGGCGCCGGCCTCGGCGGACCGGCCGTGGACCAGCGCGTTCGTCAGCAGGTTGTCCAGCATCGAACGCAGTCCGGGCTGCCATCCGTGGATCGTCAGCCCCGGGCTGCTGTGGACCACCACCTCTGCCCCGGGGTGCCGACGCCGGGCATCAGCGGCGGCCTCGTCGGCGAGATCGGCCATGTCGATGACGGCGAACGAGTCCGCCTCGACCAGATCGCCTTGGGCAAGTGCCCGCAACATCACCAAGAGGCCCAGCAGACGGGCGTGTTCATGCCGCAGATCGTCCACCGTCTCCGCTCGGTCGGCGGCATCGAGGTCCTGGAACGCCTCGAGGATGTCGAGGTTGGTCTGCATGCTCATCAGCGGTGTGCGCAGCTCGTGGGACGCGGCGGCGGAGAACGAGCGTGCCGAGGCCAGCGCCTCGGCGGTGCGGGCGGCTTGTTCGTCGTACCGGGTCAGGAAGGTCTGCAGCGTCCGGGCAAGGTCGTCGACCTCGGTGATGTGGGTCGGGGCGTGATCCAGCCGAGCGGCGCTGGTGTGCGGGTCGAGTCCGCCGGCCGCCTGTTGCAGACGCCGCAGCGGCCGGGCCGCGCGGGCGGCGAGCAGCCAGGCCGCGGCACCGGCCGGCGGGGCCGCGAGCAGCGCCACCATGATCACCCTCCGCCGCACCATCCCGAGCTGTGCCTCGCGCGCCGTGTCCGGGGAGAACAGCCACAGCATCCCGTGCACCCCGGTGCCGCCGTCGGTGACCGGCACGGCCAGCACCCGCCAGCTCCTGCCCTGTGACCGCACGGTGGACGGATGCCGTGTTCCCGCGGGCAGCGGAACCGAGGCGGCGGGTTGCGGGCCGTCCATGACAGTGGTGCCGGGGCCGGACAGCCGGACGCCGACGTCCAGGGCCGCGGTGAACAGCTTCCGCTGGCGGGCCTGTGCGGCGCGGGGCCGGTCGTGGGAGCTGGCGCGCAAGAGGCCGCGCGCCGCCACCGCCACGCTCTGCGCACGTTCGGCGAGACGCTGGTCCGCCTGGATGCGCAGATCCTTGCCCACCAGCTGCACCAGGAGCCAGCCGGACACCACCACCAGCAGCGGCACCACCATCCCGACGACCAGCGCGATCCGGGTGGACAGTCTCATCGCGCGGACCCGCTCTCGTCGTCCCGCAGCACAAAGCCGACGCCCCGGACCGTGTGCACGATCCGGCTCCGCCCGTCCGCTTCCAGCTTGCGCCGCAGATAGCTGACGAAGGTGTCCACCGCGTCGGTGCGCACCTCGAAGTCGTAGCCCCACACACGTTCCAGCAGCTGGTCGCGGGTCAGCACCTGCCCGGCGTTGCGGGCCAGGACGTCCAGCAGGGCGAACTCGCGTCGGGTCAGCTCCACCTCCCGGTCGTCGAGTCGTGCGCGGTGTGCCGCCGTGTCGAGCGCCAGACCGCCGACGCGTACGCCGTCGGTGGGGGCGGGCGGGCGGCGCCGCAGCAGCGCATGCAGGCGCAGTACCAGTTCGTCCAGGGCAAACGGTTTGACGAGGTAGTCGTCCCCGCCGGCTTGCAGTCCGGCGACCCGGTCGGTGACCTCGTCGAGCGCGGAGAGCATCAGCACGGGTAGGTCACTGCCGTTCTCCCGGAGCTGCCGGCAGACCGTGATGCCGTCGAGGTCGGGCATCGAGATATCGAGGACCATCACGTCCGGCGGCGCCTCGGCCATCCGCTCCAGCGCGGCCCGGCCGCCGTCCGCCAGCCCCACGGTGAAGCCGTTCAGCCGCAGCCCGCGGCCGAGCGACCGCCGGATCGCCGCGTCATCGTCCACCAGCAGGACCCGACCGGCACCGCTTTGTCCGTACATGCTTGCCTCCGTGACGACCGCCGCCTGACGAAATCATCCGTCACGGGCTCCGGGGCGGGCTCCGGGGGCCCGCAGCCACGGTCCGGGAGGCGGCCTGGCCGTCCTGGCGCGGCCGGCCCTACAGCAGGTGTTCGATCCTGATCGGCAGTTCCCGGGCTCGGTATCCGGTCGCGTGGAAGACGGCGTTGGCGATGGCTGCCGCGGCGCCGACCATGCCGATTTCTCCGAGGCCCTTGACGCCCAGCGGGTTCACGACCGTGTCCGGTACTTCCACGAACTCGATGTCGACGTCGGGGGCGTCGGCGTTGACCGGTACCAAGTACTCCCCCAGGCTTGCGTTCGCCCAGCGGCCGTCGCGGGTGTCGACCACCGTGCCCTCCAACAGCGCCTGGCCGATTCCCCAGAGCATGCCGCCCATGACCTGGCTGCGCGCGGTCCTGGCGTTGAGGATCCGGCCCGGGGCGAAGGCGCCGACCATCCGGCGTACCCGGACCACACCGAGGTCCGGATCGACGGCGACCTCGGCGAACTGCGCACCGAAGGTGGCGAGCCCGTACGGCAGGTCCGGGGGCGGCGGGCTCCAGCTGCCGAGGGCGTCCATATCGGTCATGAAGTGGCGTTGCATCAGGTCGCGGTAGGACTCACCGCTGCCGGGCCGGTCCGGTAGCTCCATCCGCCCGTCACGGACGACGACGGCGGCCGGGTCCGTCTGGTGCAGTGGGGAGCCGGGGTCGGCGATCGCCTGCTCGATCAGCTGGTCGCGGAGCGTGGTGGCCGCGGTGTGCACCGCGGCGCTGATCATGCCTGCACCTGCCGAGCCGACCGTCGCCGCGACGTTCGGCAGGTCGGTGTCGCCGTACTCGAAGCGGACCTTCTCCACGGAGATCCCCAGGCCGTCGGCGGCGACCTGGGTCATCGCGGTGGCCGATCCGGTACCGAACTCCTGCGTGCCGGCCTGCACCACGGCGAAGCCGTCGGCGTAGAGGCGGGCCCGGGCACGTTGCGGCTGCATGGGGAAGAACACCGGATATCCGGCGGTGGCCATGCCTTTGCCGATCAGCCAGTTGCCGTCCCGCTGGGAGCGGGGTTCGGGGTTGCGGGAGTGCCAGTCGAAGCGGGCCGCGCCGCGGCGGTAGCACTCCTCCGCGCCGTCGCTCGACCACGGATGGCCGGTCCGGGGGTCGGACTGGGCGTGGTTGCGCAGCCGGAGTTGCACCGGGTCGACGCCGATGCGGTGGGCGAGCTCGTCCATCAGGCATTCCATGGCGTACATGCCGGTGGTCTCGCCGGGCCCGCGGGTGAAGGTGGGTGTCATGGTGTTGCTGCGGATCAGCCGGTAGACGCCCTCGTAGTTGGGGCAGGCGTACGCCTGCGAGGCGATGCTGAGCGAGGGTTCGGCCCACTCGTCGAAGGGTGAGGTCAGCGAGAGCTTGTGGTGGCGCAGAGCGGTGAGCCGGCCCTCGTCCGTGGCGCCGAGTTCGATGCGCTGCTCCTGCTCCTCGCGGTGGCCGCAGGAGGTGAACATCTGCTCGCGGGTGAGTGCCAGCTTGACGGGGCGCCGCACATGGCGTGCGGCCATGGCGGCCAGGGTGACATGCGGCCAGATCATGGCCTTGCAGCCGAATCCCCCACCGACGAACGGCGCACGGACCCGCACGTTCGACGGGGGGATGCCCAGCAGCGCCGCCACGGTGCTCTGGCTTGCCACGATTCCCTGGGTGGCGTCGTAGAGGGTGAGCCGGTCGCCGTCCCAGACCGCTGTGGTGGCCGAGGGCTCGATGGGATTGTGATGGTTTGCCGCGAAGTGGTAGGTCGCATCGAGGCGTTGGGTCGCCGCCCGGAAACCGGCCTCGACGTCTCCGCGCACACTGCGTGCGGGGAGGAATCCCGCGAAGATCGCCTCGGGTTCATAAGCCTGGTCCCGGCCCTCTTCGAGGGTGGTGACCGAGGCGCTGCGCTCATAATCGACATGGACCTGCCGGGCCGCGAACCCGGCGCGTTCGTACGAGTCGGCGATCACCATGGCCACGGGCTGCCCGAAGTAGTGCACGGCATCGTCCTGCATCGGGAAGAAGCTCTCCCCGGGGGCGGCGTGACCGGCCAGCGACGGCAGCAGCTGGGGGCGGCCGGCGACTTTCGGCAGGTTCCGGTGCGTCAGTACGGCGAGCACACCGCCGGCGTTCTCCGCGGCGCCGGTGTCGATGCCGGTGACCCGGCCGCAGGCGGTGCGGGCCCCGACGAGGGCGGCATATACGGTGCCGGGCAGGGTGTACTCCGCTGCGTAGCGGCCGCTTCCGGTGACTTTGGCCCGGCCGTCGACGCGAGCGAGAGGCCGGCCGACGGCCCTGAGGGTGGCGCCCGTGGTCATACCGTCCCGCCTCCTTGCGCGGCAGCGGTCTGCAGGGCACGGACGACGGTCCGCCGGGCGAGTTCCGCCTTGAACGCGTTCATCGGGCGGGTGACGGCGGGGGCCAGCTCCGCGGCCGCGGCCCGTGCGAAGAGGTCCGCATCGGCGCGCCGCCCCACGAGGACGTCCTCGGCCCGGTGAGCGCGCCACGGCTTGGTCGCCACGCCGCCGAGGGCGAGCCGGGCCTCACGGATCACCCCGTCCTCCAGCGCCAGCGCCGCGGCTGCCGAGGCGAGGGCGAACTCGTAGGACTCGCGGTCGCGCACCTTGAGGTAGAGCGACCTGCGCGCCACGGCGGCCGGGGGCACCTCGATCGCGGTGATCAGTTCACCGGGCGTGAGGGGGTGCTCCCGCTCGGGTGTGTCCTCCGGGAGCAGGAAGAAGTCGTCGACCGGGATGCTGCGGGAGCCATGGGCTCCCTCCACGTGTACGACGGCGTCCAGGGCGACGAGCGCGACCGCCATGTCCGAGGGGTGGGTGGCAATGCAGTGGTCGCTGGTGCCGAGGATCGCGTGGCCGCGATGGGCCCCCTCCAGGGCGGAACAGCCGCTGCCCGGAACGCGCTTGTTGCATGCGGATTCGGGGTCCCGGTAGTAGGCGCACCGCACACGCTGCATCAGGTTTCCGCCCATGGAGGCCATGTTCCGCAGCTGGGCGGAGGCCCCGAGAAGCAGTGCCTGGGAGAGCATCGGGAAGCGCTGCACGACTGGCGGTGCCTCGGCCACCTCGCTCATCCGCGCCAGCGCGCCGATGAGCAGTCCCCCGTCGGCACGGTCCTCGATCCCGGCCAGCGGCAGTCGGTTGATGTCCACCAGCCGATGGGGGCGCAGCACATCGAGGCGGAGCAGGTCGACCTCCGTGGTGCCGCCCGCCAGGTAGGAGCTTCCGGGATCCCTCGTCACCGCCTGGACCGCACCGGTCACATCCGTCGCACGGGTGTAGCTGATGGCACGCACATCACTGTCCTGTCTTTTGGCCACGCACCTCGCGGATGGCGGAGCGGATATGGGGATAGGCCGCGCAGCGGCAGATGTTGCCGCTCATCCACTCGGCGATCTCGCTGTCGGAGCCGGCATGCCCCTCGTTGAGCACGGCGACGGCCGACATGATCTGGCCGGGGGTGCAGTACCCGCACTGGAAGGCGTCGTGTTCGAGGAAGGCGCGTTGCATCGGGTGCAGTTCATCGCCCTCGGCGAGGCCTTCGATGGTGGTCACGTCCCGGCCTTCGCAGGTGACGGCCAGCGTCAGACAGGCCAGCACTCTGCGCCCGTCGACCCAGACCGTGCACGCCCCGCAGGTTCCCTGGTCACAGCCCTTTTTGGAACCGGTGAGAGCCAGGTGTTCACGCAGCGCGTCCAGCAGGCTGACGCGGGGTTCCAGGTCCAGGACGCGGGAGACGCCGTTGACGACCAGGGCCATTTCCACGCTGTCGGGCCCTCGCGTTTCCCTGGCCGAGGACTCGGCGACGGACGTTGACGCGCCTTTGTGTGCCACGACACTCACCTCGGAGTCGGTGCCCTACGTCGAGCCTCCGTCCGGTCGTGCGGGCTCGCAACCGGACGAAGGGTGTGACGAAGGGGGTGGCGAAGGGTGTGACGAAAGGGGTTCCGGGGGGCGGGCGTGGGTGCACCCGGAGGTCCCGGACCGCGCCCCTTACGGGATAATGCGCAGCATGCGGATTTCAGCCAGAGCGGACTATGCCGTGCGGGCGGCGCTGCAACTCGCCGCTGCCCGGGACGCGGGGCCGCTCAAGGCGGAGGCCATTGCCCAAGCGCAGGACATTCCGCATAAATTCCTCGAAGGCATCCTGAACGACATGCGCCGGGGCGGACTCGTCCACAGCCAGCGCGGTGGCAACGGCGGCTACCGGCTGGCCAAGCCCGCGGAGGCGATCAGCATCGCGGATGTCATCCGCGTCGTGGACGGCCCGCTGGTGTCGGTACGCGGAGTCCGCCCACCGGAGTTGTCCTACACGGGACCCGCCGAGTCACTGCTGCCGCTGTGGATTGCGCTGCGGGCCAATGTCCGCCAGATCCTCGACGGCGTCTCTCTGGCCGATGTCGCCTCGGCGGAACTGCCGGACCCGGTATCCGCCCTGACCGAGGACCCGGCGTCCTGGGCCAACCCTTAGGGGCTCCCTCAGGACTCCCTCAGGGCTCCCTCAGGGCTCCCTTAAGGCTCCCTCAGGGCGCCTCCACACGAGGGTCCGGATGGCAAGACCGGCCTGTCCGCCCCTTGAACACCCCTTGATCCGCCCGCAGTCCGGAAGCATTCTATTCCCTATCAATCCAGTGGGAAAACTAGGGAAGCCGGGGTGGGAGAAGTGGGCGTGCGGACACCGGTACGTACCGATCCGCCGGCCGGCGGCCTGGTCTCCCCGCCCGCGCCGGAGACACCCGACAGGACGGTGAACGGCGCCATGCCGAAGAAATCCGCTGCACACCCCGCCTTCACGGAGGCCCGCCCCCTTGCCGATGAAGGGATCCGGCTCCGCGTCACCCGGGAGATCGCGGATGATCTCGCCGTCGACGCACTCAGCCGCGACCGTGCGGGCAAGCCTCCGTTCGACGAGGCCGCACGGCTGCGCGAAGCGGGTCTGCCCGCCCTCCTGACACCACCCGGTCCGGCCCGGCGCGGCACCGACTGGCGTACCGCCTGCGCGGTCATCCGGGAGATCGCGGCGGCCGACAGCTCCATCGGCGAACTGCTGGCCCGGCACTATGTGCTGTCGTGGAGCGCGCGGTTCTTCAGCACCCCGGAACGGGCCGACGGGCTCGAACTCCGGTCGGCGGCGGAGCAGTGGCTCTGGGGCGGCAGTACCGATATCCCGGACCTGGAGCCGACGGCGGGCCCCGACCTGACACTCACCCCGGTCGACGGCGGGTACGTCCTCCACGGGTGCAAGGCGCTCGCCGCGGGCGTCCAGGTCGCCGACCGGCTGATGCTCGGCGCGGTGTGCACCGCGAGCGGTGAGTCACTGATCGTATGCGTCGACCCGGCCCACCCGGGGGCGGTGGCCGATCCCGAGAACGACCGTCTCGGCCAGCGGCTCACGGGCGCCGGACGCATCGGCTTCGACGGTGTCCCCGTCCCCGCCGACCAGGTCCTCGGCGCCGTCCCCCACGATGAACACGCCATCTCCCCCTTCGCCACGCTCGCCCCGCTGGCGCTCCGGCTCGCCCTTGTCCACGTCAGCCTGGGGACCGCCGAAGGAGCACTCGCCGAGGCCCGGGACATCGACCGGGCCGCGTCGCGCTGCCGGCCGGCCACGGGTCCGGACGGCGGTGCGTACCCGGATGCGTACCCGGACCGGGCGGGTGCGGATCCCTACCTGCTGCTCGCCTACGGGGAGTTGGTGACCGCCGCCCACACCGCCGCGGCGGTGGTCGAATCGGCGACCGAGGCACTGGCGCGAGGTCTCCTCGCGGGGCAGGAACTCGGTGTGGACGAGCGCGCGGACATCGCGGTCCTCGTGGCCGCGGCCGAGGCCGTCACCAGCAGGTCGGCGATGGACATCACGACCCGCGTGCTGGAACTCACCCAGGGCGCCGACTCCCCTGCCCGGGTCCTGGGATTCGACAGGTTCTGGCGCAACGCTCGCCTCCTGACGGCGCAGGCCTCCCCCACCCACAGTCTCCGCGACATCGGCGACCACTATCTGAACGGTACGCATCCGGCCTTGACCTTGCGCGCCTGACGAAGCTGCCGCCGATCGGGCGGAGTCCGGGGTTCCGCGCGATACGCGGGACCCCGCCGTCGCGACAAGGGGCAATTCGCCCGGAACGGTCGGCGCAGCTTCGGACGTATCCGCGCCCCGGGCTGCTACATCTCGTGGGGGCCTCCCCGAGCGGGGGCAGCCCCGTCGGTCCTGTGAGGTGGCGCCGTGTCCGTGATGCGCAACGATTCCCTGCCGCCCGCCAGACGGGGGGAGCCCCTGCAGCGGTTGCTGTTCGGCGGGGTGTACGGCTCGGTGCTCGCCAGCGCGCTGGCGGCCGCGCTGGGCCATGAAGGCACCCCGGCGGATCCCGGGTACGACGCGTTGTGGGTGGCGCTGTCGGCGGTGGCGTCGGCCGCGGCGCACGGCTACGCCCACTCCATCGCGCACCGGACGGACGAGGACACCCAGGTCACCGCCGGCGCGGTGCGTTCGATGCTGACCGAATGGCCGCTGGTGGCCGCGATGGTGCCGACGATCGCGGTGCTGCTCGGCGCCCAGGCGAGGTGGTGGGGCGAAGCGAGCGCGATCGACGTCGCCCTGGGCTTCAATATGGTGGCGCTGTTCGGCTGGGGGGTGTGGGCGGCCCGGGTGGCGGGCCGGGGCTGGGCGGGGTCCTTCCGGGTCGGTGGCGTCGATGTGCTGATCGGGCTGTTCATCGTGGTGGCGAACGTCTTGAGCAAGTAGGGGACGGCGGTGGCCGCCCAGGGGCGGGCCGCCCTCGGACGCCGGCCCGCCGGGACCGCGAGGGCGAGGGGCAACGAGACGGCCTCGCCCCCGCCCTCGCGGCACCGCGGTCCCGCGGACGGCCGCCTCCGGGGAATCAGGGGAGGGGTTCCACCGCCAGCCAGGTGGCGATGGCCTGGGCAATGGGCTGGTCGGTCTCCAACTGGACGAAGCCGAACTGGCCGCCCTGGTTGCATTCGAGGAACCACCATGTCCCGTCCGGGTCTTCGGCGAAGTCAAAGGCGCCATAGGCAAGGTGGGCGGTGGTCATATAGGTGCTCACCGCCCGGTGGACGGAGTCCGGTACCTCGACAGGCTCCCAGGTGCCGTGCTGGGTGAAACGGCTGTCCACCTCGTCGGGATCGGCTTTCTTGCGGGCGGCGAAGAGTTCCTCGCCGACGCAGGTCAGCCGGATATCGGCCTCCTTATGGATGTGCTGCTGGAGCAGGGTGGGGCCCGCCGCGACCCCGCTGAAGTCCGCGTCCGGGCTGATGCGCGTGGTGGGCAGCACGAGTGGTGGGTCGCCGGGGTGCTTTCCGCTGACGGACTTCACCACGAGGTCCTGGTGGGCGGCGGCGAACTGCCGGGCGACCGCCGGGAATGTGGTGATCAGCGTGGGGGGCACGAGGAAACCGCTGCGATGGGCGATATGGAGCTGCCAGGGCTTGTTGCGTGCCTGCACGGACGCGACGGGGTGGTTCATCCAGCGCGCCGGGGTGCAGGAGAGCATGCCGTACAGCGCCTGCTCGGATTCCGCCGTGATCCAGGCGGACTGTTCCGGGGCGCGCGCCCCGGGGGTGCCGGGGCGGCGGACCCATACCGAGCGCAGGCTGCTGAGGCTCACCATGCGTGTGCCCGCTTTGAGATATCCGTGGAAGTCGTCCCCGGCGTACTCCGCCGATAGGGCGACCCTTCCGGGCAGGTCGGCGGGGTCGAGGCGGACGAGCGGGACACCGAGGTCCTGCAGCGTGGACACCACGATATCCGCCGTCAAGTCTTCCTCGCAGGTGAGGACCAGGACGGTCATCGGCGCTCAGTCGTCGAAGTGGGTCTTGGAACCGGCGGTGGAGGCGGTGGTGCCGGTTGCCAGCAGCACCGCCCGGCTACAGGTAGCCGGGCGCCCGTCCGGGAGGACGTTGAGTTGCCGCGTGGCGTCATAGCTATAAGGGGTGGTGGTCGGTGATTTCACCGCCGGACGGGCGTAGCTCAACGCAAACGGTCGCATACCTTCTCCTTCGAAGCCCGGTTTCTGAGCCCTTGGCACGGGGCACACTTCAAGGCCCCGTTTGATGACTCTGCACGGAAGACGCGACAATCTGGTCAGTAAGTTGCCTCATTTGCTCGTTTCCGGCGATCCTCTTGACGCAAATGCGACGATCACGTACTCGCCGGCCTTGCCAAGTACCGCCGTCGAGGCACGCCCTGACGGCCCGTTCGGGGAAGCGCGCACACCGATTGCCCACCCTGAAGAAGACTTCCCCACACGGGACTTGAGCACGCGGAAGGGCCCCGGCACGGCAATCCAGGAGGCGCGTAACCGCGCGCCGGATCGGGTGCACCTTCCCCTCCGTACCCGCCTCGTCTGCGACTGACGGGACGCGTGCAAAGAGGTGTGCCGTACGGGGCTGGTGTGCGGGATACGGGCCGCTACCCGGGAGGCGAACTCTCTGCGGCCGGCACCTGCAACGGCGCACCGTCCAGGATGGCAGTGACGAGCCTCACAGTCAGCCGGTGCCACTCACGGGCGCCGCGGAGCATGGTGTGGCCGCCGCGCGGCATGGCGACCGAGTGCGCCCGGGCCCCCGACTGCCGGGCGCGGTCGGCGAAGAGCCGGGAGCCCTCGGCGTCGGTGATCCGGTCGCGGTTGTCGTGCAGCAGGACGACGGTCCGGTCGCGCAGATGGGAGACGGGTTCCCCGGGCGGGCACCACGGCGCGAGCGCGACGATGCCGCGGACCGCCGGATGCCCGCCGGTGTGCAGGGCGGCCCGGCCGCCCATGGAGTGGCCGACGAGCACGACCGGGACGTCAGCGGCGAGCGCGGCCAGCTCGTCGAGCGCCCGGCGGGCGTCCTGGGCGGCGTCCGCCTGCGGGCCGTTCCAGCCGCGGCAGCGGTAGCGCACGGAGGCGAGCAGCAGCTTCCGCCCGCCCGGTGCCCGGGACATCGCGGATCCGAAGGGCCGCATCCGCAGTGCGGGAAGGTTGAGCCGCGGCGGCGGAGTGCGGCCGTCCGCCCGGCCCCCGTGCAGCAGCAGCACCGCGGCCCGTGGCGGATCCGGATGGCGATGGACGAGCAGCGGCCGGTGCGGGCCCCGGCGCCCGCCGCCGCTGCCGCCGTCGCCGCCGTCGCCGCCAGTGCCCATGCCCATGCCCATGCCCAGGTTCATACCGCTGTCATCGCCGTTGCCGTCGCCGTTGCCGTCGCCATCGCCGTCGCCGGGGTCCGTGCGCCGTTGGGGGCCTGTGGTCATGGGCGGGTGTCCTCCGGGTGGGGGTGCCGGCGCGGTGGCAGGGGGAAGAAACCGCTGGTGCGGGCCGTGTAGGCAGCGTATCCGGGGCGGTCGCCCAGGTGGTTCTCCAGCAGTCTCTTACCGCTGCCGTAGATCAGGAGGTAGGACATCACCAGTGGCGAGACCACGGCGACCGCGGCGCTCTGCGGGGTGCCGCAGGCCGGCAGGAACAGCCCCCACCAGACGAGGAAGTCGCCGAAGTAGTTGGGGTGCCGGGTCCAGGCCCACAGGCCGCGGTCCATGACGCGGCCCCGGTTGCCGGGGTTGGCTCTGAACCGGCCGAGCTGGAAATCGCCGATGCTCTCGAAGACGAAGCCGGTCGCCCACACCACCCCGCCGGCGACGGCGCTCGGCCCCAGCGGCACCGCAACGTACTGAGCCACCTGCACCGGGAGCGAGATCAGCCACACCAGCCCGCCCTGCAACAGGTACACCGTGCGCAGGGCGTAAGCGTCGCGGCTGCCGGGGGCCTTGGCCAGCAGCCGCTCGTAGCGGGGGTCCTCGCCGTGCCCGCGCCCGCGCCGGGCGATATGGACGGACAGCCGCAGCCCCCACACCGCCGTGGCGACCGTGACCAGGACCCGCCGGCCGTCGTCCCCGTAACCGGCGGACAGGACACCCGTCGTCAGCGCCACCGCCGTGAACGCCGCGCCCCAGGCGATGTCCGCCAGCCGGTGCGCCCCCTTGGCCCGGGCGACGGCGAACGTGGTGAGCATGACGGCGAGCGCGGCACCGGCCGCCACGGCGAGGTTGACGGCAAAGGCCGCCCAGGGCAATCCGGTCATTGCCGTGTTTCCCGCGCATACCAGCCGTAAGGCGTCGCCGGCATACCGGCCTCCCCGTCCGGTGCGGTGCGTACGGCGAGGATCTGGTCGACGCCCATGCGGCGCTCGGTGAACGCCAGGCCGGCACCGGCCAGATAGAGCCGCCACACCCGGGCGGTCGGTTCCCCTGCCAGCGCGATGAACTCCTCCCAGCGGGTCTCCAGCGTGTGGTGCCAGGCGGCGATGGTCCGTGCGTAGTGTTCCCGCAGCGACTCGACCGAGCGCACCTCCAGCCCGCCGGCCTCCAGCAGGCCCACGGTCTCGCCCAGGGGGCGCATATGCATATCGGGGGCGATGTAGGACTCGATGAAGGCACCGCCTCCGGGTGCGGCGGCGCCACGGGACATCTGCTGGATCAGCACCCGCCCTCCGGGGCGCACCAGGGCGTGCAACCGGGCGGCGAAACCCGGGTACTCGGCGTCGCCCACATGCTCGCCCATCTCGATCGCGCACACCGCGTCGTAGCCGTCCATCGTGATGTACCGGTAGTGCCGGAGTTCGACGTCGACCCGCTCGGTCAGCCCCAGCTCCCGCACGCGGGCGGTCACGAATTCGTGCTGCTCTCGCGAGAGCGTGACCGCGGTGACCTGTGCGTGGTGCTCCCGCGCCGCGTGGAGCGCGAGGCTGCCCCAGCCGCAGCCGATGTCCAGGAGGCGGGCACCGGGGCGAAGGCCCAGCTTGCGGCAGACCAGCTCCAGTTTGTCGCGCTGGGCGTCGGCCGGGCCGTAGGACGGGTCGGCGGGGCGTTTCCAGTAGCCGCAGGAGTAGGTCATGGTCTCGTCCAGCAGCAGGGCGTACCAGTCGTTGGACAGGTCGTAGTGATGGCTGATGGCGGCCCGGTCGCGGGCGGTGCTGTGCAGAGCGCCCCGCAGCCGTGCCCGCGGGGCCCCGGGCGCGGGCGGGCGCGGGCCCAGTGCGCCGAGCCGCAGTGCGGTCAGGGCCGTCCTGGCCAGTTGCCCGGGGCCGGGAGCGGTGGGCGCCGGGCCGTGTTCCCGCACCGAGCGCCACACTCTGCTCAGACCGTCGGCGAGGTCGCCCTCGATGTCCAGATCACCGGCGATGTACGCCTGCGCCAGGCCGAGTTCACCGGGCTGCCACAGCAGACGGCGCAGCGCCCGGGGTGAGCGCAGCACCACGACCGGCGCCGCCTTCGGCCCGGCTTCGCTGCCGTCCCAGGCGCGCAGCCGCACCGGCGGATTTCCCGCGAAGTGGCCCGCGAGCAGCGCGGCCAGACGGGGCGCGACCTGCCTCATCACAGGCCTCCCTGCTGCGCCGTCGCAGCGGCCTTGGTCAGGAGCAGCTGGCGTACGTCCAGGTAGCCGGCGCGGAATCCGGCCTCGCTGTAGGCCAGATAGAACTCCCACATCCGGCGGAACACCCCGTCGAAGCCCAGTGCGCCGACCGTGGCGGGCTGTGCGGTGAAGCGCTCGCGCCACAGCCGCAGCGTCTCGGCGTAGTGGCCGCCGAATCCGTCGTTCTCCTGGACCCGTAGGCCGGCGGGTGCGGCGCACTCCTCGATGGCCTGGACGGAGGGGATCAGGCCGCCGGGGAAGATGTACTTGTGGATCCAGGTGTAGGTGGTGCGGGTGGCGCGCATCCGGTCGTGCGGCATGGTGATCGCCTGGAGCGCGATCCGGCCACCGGGCACCAGCAGGCGTTCGAGGGTCTCGAAGTAGACGGGCCAGTAGTCCTCGCCGACCGCCTCGATCATCTCCACGCTCACCACGGCGTCGTGGACCCCGGTCACCTGCCGGTAGTCACACAGTTCGACCGAGACCCGGTCCGCGTAACCGGCCTGCGCGATACGCGCCAGGGCGAGCGCGCGCTGCTCCTGTGACAGGGTCACGGAGAGCACGCGGGCGCCGCGGGCGGCGGCGCGCAGGGCCAGCTCTCCCCAGCCGGTGCCGATCTCCAGCAGCCGCGTGCCCTCACCGACGCCGGCCAGGTCCAGCAGCCGGTCGATCTTGCGGTGCTGGGCGTCGGCCAGATCGCTCCATGCGGCGGGGCGCCGGGGGAAGAGGGCCGAGGAGTACGTCATCGTCCGGTCCAGGAAGAGCGCGAACAGGTCGTTGGACAGGTCGTAGTGACGGTGGATGTTCTCCCGTGCGCCCTCCGGTGTGTTGCGCTGTGCGCTCGGCCGGCGGTGCGCCCAGGCGCCGCGCAGCCGCTGCAGGGGGCGGGGCACCAGTGAGGTGAGGTGGGACGCGAGGACGGTCAGCGCGCCGACCAGCTCGTCCGTGTCCCACTCCCCCGCCATATAGGACTCGCCGAAGCCGATCAGCCCGTCGGCACCGATCCGGCGGAAGAACGCGTCCGGGTCGTGCACCCGCAGCAGGGGCCCCTCGACGCCCGTGACGGGGTCGTCGCCGAGTGCGACCCGCAGCGGCAGGGAGGCGAGGGCCCGTCGGACGAGGAGCCGGGTCACGGCGGTACGGGCGGCCGCGCCGCGCGGACGGCGCGCCACATCCGGCCACTTGGCAGGGTCCACCCGCTCCCGGGCCGTGGTGGGTGCGGCGGCCGGAGCGAGGGCGGCACCGGCTTCGGTGCGGTCCGGGACGGAAGTCTTCACTGCATACCTTCCTGGATACGGTGACGGGGGCGGGTCCGGACGGGCAGACCTCGCAGGAGCAGGGCGATGCCGTGGCGGCGGATCCCGGCGGTGACCGCGGCCGTCGACCAGGGGTGGCGCAGCACCGTGGCCAGCAGGTGCCCCGGGGTCGCGGGCCGCCGGGTGCCGCGCACGGTCGCGGTGAACGGCCTGGTGTCACCACGCCGCAGTTGTACGGTCAGATCGAGCCGGCCGGCCGGTTCGGGCAGGCGCATCCGGTAGGCACCGTCGACCGGGAAGAACGGTGAGACGTAGAAGTCCTTGGCCACGTCCGCCCGGCCCTGCTCGTCGGTGTGCAGCAGGTAGCAGTGGCGCTCGCCGTACGTGTTGTGCACCTCGGCCACGACGCAGACCGGCGCGCCGCCGGCGTCGTGGCACCAGTACAGCGTCAGCGGATTGAAGACATGGCCCAGGACCCTGGCGTGCGCGAGCATCAGCACCCGCCCGCCGTCCAGCCGTACCCCACGGCTCGTCAGGAACCGTTCCAGACCGGCCCGGATGGTCGGTGCGGTGCCGGCGAAGTGATCCCGGGGGTCGAACCGGGCCAGCGGGCGCAGGGCGGGCGGGAGCCGCGGCGGACGGTCGAGATCGACCAGCCACAGGTAGGTGTGGTGGCGCAGGGAGTGGTGCACCGGGGCCGTGCGGGCGTGGGAGACCAGGCACTCGTAGAGCGCGGGTGTGCGGACTCCGGTGGCGGGGACGGTGGCCGGGGCGGCCGTTCGGGGTGTCACCAGCGCACCCCCAGGGCCGCGGCGGCCTGGACCCCGGAGCGGCAGCCGTCCTCGTGGAAGCCCCAGCCGTGGTAGGCGCCCGCGAAGGCGGTGACCGCCGTGTTCAGCTGCGGCAGGCTCTGCTGGGCGGCGACCGACTCCGGTGTGTAGAGGGGGTGTTCGTAGACCATCCGCGCCAGGACCCGGTCGGCCCCGACCCGGTCGGTGGCGTTGAGAGTGACGAGGTAGTCCTCCGGGGTGTCCAGCCGCTGCAATCGGTTCATGTGGTAGCTGACCTGCACCTTGTCCGCGGGGGTGGCGCAGGAGTCCATCAGGTAGTTCCACGAGGCCCGGGCCGCGCGTGCGCGGGGCAGCAGCGAGGTGTCACGGTGGAGCAGGGTGGTGTTGCGCGAGTAGGAGAACGCGCCCAGGACCCGCCGTTCGTCGTCGGTGGGGTCGGCGAGCAGCCGCAGGGCCTGGTCGGGGTGGACGGCCACCACCACCGCGTCGTACGGGCGTTCCGTGCCGTCCTCGGTCACGATCCCGGCCCGGTCGTGGCCGCGGTGCACCGCCCGCACCGGAGTGCCGGTGCGGACCGCCGTGAGCTGCTTGGCGACCCGGCCGACGTACTCCACCGAGCCGCCGGTCACCGTTTTCCACTGCGGGGAGCCGCCGACGGACAACAGCCCGTGGTGTTCGAGGAAACGGAACAGGTAGACGGCCGGGTACTGCACGGCGGTCGTGGGCGCGCAGGACCACACCGCGGAGACCAGCGGGGTGACGAAGTGGGTGACGAAATACCGTGAGAAGCCGCAATTGCTCAGGAATCTTCCGAGGGTCGGCGTGTCCCCGCGCTCTGCGGCGAGCGCGGTGCGCGCCGCGCGGTGGAAGGCCCGGATCTCGGTCAGCATCCGCAGATAGCGCCCGCGCAGGGCGCTGCGCGGCTGGGCGAACAGCCCGGCAGCACCGCGGGCGCCGGCGTACTCCAGGCCGCAGCCCTCGCACCGTACGGACATGCTCATCTCGGAGTCCTGGGTGGCCACCCCGAGTTCGCCGAACAGCCGCAGCAGCAGCGGGTAGGTGCGTTCGTTGTGGACGATGAAGCCGGTGTCGACGCGTACCACCCGGCCGTCCGACGAGGCCGTCTCGTGGGTGTGGGCGTGACCGCCGAGACGGTCGTCCGCCTCGTACAGCGATACCTCACAGCCGCCTTGCTGCAGCACATACGCGGCGGTGAGTCCCGCCACCCCGCCGCCCACCACAGCTATCCGTCGGCGCTCCACAGCAGGTGCCTCCTCATGTCGGGGCGGGGCCGCGTCCGGGGTGCGGCGGCCCGCTCACCGAGGGATTCGGTGCCGGGGGCGGGGTGGATTGGTCGTGATGTGCCGGGCCACGGCGATGAGCCGGAGTCCGTGGCGCGCGGTGGGTCGGGGTCGGGCAGGTCGCTCGGAGAGGGCGGGGGTGCCTGCCGGCCGGCCGGGGGACGTTCGACAGGACGGGCGGCCGGCCGTGGGGCGGCCGACGGGCCGGGGGCCGGCTGCCCCACGACCGGCCATGGGACACCCGAAAGACACCGGCGGCCGGCCCTGGGACGGCCGGCCGCCGGTGTCACCCGTCGTTTCCTTCAGCTCACACCCGCAGGAGACCCAGCGGCGGACTGGTGGGACTGCTGGAGCCGCCCGGGGGCTCGGCCGTGACGCCGACTCCGTCCGCGCCCTGCGGTCCGCCGGTCAGCAGCATCGTGCCCGAGGAGCGGCCGGGCTCGACGAGTCCGGCGGGCACCATCGTGCCGTTGCGGCTGTACCAGAGTTCGTACACCCGCTGTCCCGGCAGTGCCGGCAGGCCGTGGTAGAGGAAGGCGGTCCGTCCCATCCGCTTGGAGGCCACCACGGTCCCGCTGCCCCCGCCCTTGAAGGCCGTGGTGTGGAAGGTGGCGTCCGGCGCGGTCATCAGGGCACTGACCTCGGCCGCCTGTGCCTCGGCGCGCGCGGTACGGTCGCGCTGCTGGTCGGCGTCGTAGCGGGCATCGACGGCCAGTGCGCCGGCGACCGCGGCGACGGCCAGGCAGGCGGCGGCCGCGAGGTAGGGCAGGCGATGCCGCGCCCGTCGGCGCAGCGGGACCACCGTGGCCTCGCGCTGGATCGGGGGAAGCTGCCGGACCTCGGGAAGGGCCGCCATCACCCGCATCCGGAGGTCCGCCGGGGGCACTTCGGCGACCGCCAGGGCGAGCCGGGCCGCGGTTTCCTGCAGCTCCCGCACTTCCCGGGCGCAGGCCTCGCACTGGGCGAGGTGGCGGGCGAACTCCGCCGCCTCCTGCCCGGACAGCGCACCCAGGGCGTAGGCACCGGTGAGCGTGTGCAGATCGACGGTGTTCATGCCGACACCCCCAGGCAGTCGCGGAGCCGGATCAGTCCGTCACGCAGCCGGGTCTTGACCGTGCCCAGCGCCGTGCCCAGCAGATCGGCGGTCTCCCGGTAGGTGTACCCGCGGTAGTAGGCAAGCGTCACCGACTCCCGTTGGAGTTCGGTGAGCTGCCCCAGACAGCGGCGCACCTGCTCACGCTCCAACCGCCGTTCGACCTGTTCGCTGACCTCGTCGAAGGCCGCGGTGTAGCCGTGCACCCCGGCCCGGTGGTCGCGGTCGGCCGCCGCCTGGGCCGAGCGCACCCGGTCCACCGCGCGCCGGTGGGTCAAGGTCATGATCCAGGCCATGGCGCTGCCCTGCCGCGCGTCGTAGCGGGCCGCGGACCGCCACACCTCGATCAGCACCTCCTGTGCCACCTCCTCGGACTGGGCGGGATCGCGTACCACCCGGCGCACCAGACCCAGAACGGCACCGGCCACTGCTGTGTAGAGACTCTCGAACGCTTGCTGGTCACCGCGGGAGACGCGGTCGAGCAGTGATTCCAGGGCACCGGAATGCGGCGCTGAGGATCGGTCGCCGCGGGCTGCGACGGGCATGGACACCTCCGGACTGTGACAGGGTCACCAGTGATTCGGCGCCGGGCGACACCTGGATTGGTCGGAAAGGATTCTGGCCTATGCCGCGGCGGGCGCCGCGGGCGGGCCCGGCCACCACGGTGCCGGCCCGCCACCGTGCGCTCCTGTGCTCCTGTGCTCCTGGGCTCCTGGCCGGTAGTCAAAGTGGCCACGGGGCCCGGGCGTCGATCGGCCCACCGGTTTCCCGCGCGTCGGACACCGCCTCCCGGCCCCTGGCTGCGGAAGGATCACCGTCGGGCTCATCGAGGCGCAGGGAGGACCGGGCGTGCGGGACGCGGATGCCGTCATCGTCGGCGCGGGAGCGGCCGGGCTGTCGCTCGCCTACCGGCTGTGCGCATCCGCGGCGGGCGACCGGCAGCCAAGGGTGCTGCTCGTCGACGCCCCGCACGGGCCGCGCACCCCGCAGGAACGGACCTGGTGTTACTGGGAAGCGCCGGACGGCGCGTTCGACGCCGCGCTGACCGCTTCGTGGGAGCGGCTTCGGGTGCACGGCCCCGACGGGGCGGCGACGGAAGGACGGCCCGCACCCTTCCGGTACAAGATGCTGCGCTCGCGCGACTTCGAGGCCCTCGTCGGCGCCCGCCTCTCCGGCCGGAGCACCGTCGTCCGGGCCACCGCGACCGTGGAGTCCGTGCGGGACGCCGCCGAGGGCGCGGAGGTACGGGGGCACGACGAGGCCGGGCGGCCGGTGGTCTTCCGGGCGCGCTGGGCCTTCGACTCCCGTCCGGGCGTCCGGCTCCCGCCGGCCCGTACCACTCTCCAGCAGCACTTCCGGGGCTGGTTCGTCCGCACCGGGCGGCCGGCGTTCGATCCCGGGACCGCGGATCTGATGGACTTCCGCACCCCGCAGCCCGCTCACGGCCTGTCCTTCGGGTATGTCCTGCCGCTGAGCGAGCGCACCGCGCTGGTGGAGTACACGGAGTTCTCCCGCCGGATCGGCAACACCGCCGCCTACGAGCGGGCGTTGCGCCGGTACACCGCGCAGGTCCTGCGGCTGGACGGGTTCCGGGTGACCGCCACCGAGCAGGGCGCGATCCCGATGACCGACGGCCGGTTTCCGCGGCGGGCGGGCCGCTCGGTGTTCCGCATCGGGACCGCGGGCGGCGCCACCCGTGCGTCGACCGGATACACCTTTGCCGCCGTACAACGGCAGTCCGCGCACATCGCGGCCGCCCTCCTGGCAGGCCGGACCCCGCTCCCCCCTCCTGCGCACACCGCCTGGCACCGGGCGATGGACGCCGTGCTGCTGCGTGCACTGGACTGCGGCCGGGTGGACGGAGCCGAGTTCTTCACCGGGCTGTTCCGCACGGTGCCGATGGAGCGGCTGCTGCGGTTTCTCGACGGCCGCTCCCGCCTGTGGGAGGACCTCACCATCGGCCTGCACACCCCGGTGCCGCCCATGCTCCGCACCGCCGCCGAACTTCCGCTGCTGCCCCGTCGGACCACGGTGCGGTGAACCGGCCCGTCGCACGTCCCCGAAGACCGGAGGAGAGTCAGCCATGACACTGCCGCACCAGGGCGAACCGTCCACGGGGCGCGCCCTGCGGGAGAGATCGTGATCTGCGGACGTGAGCGGGGCGGTGCCTTGCGGCACGGACGCGACCGCCGGGCGCAACGGGTGCCGGGGCCGCCGGGGCGGGAGCGGGCCGCGCCCGACGGACCCGGTGTGGCGGTGGTGGGCGGGGGTATCGCGGGCCTCTCCGCCGCGACCGCGCTGGCCGAGCGGGGGGTGCGGGTGACGCTGTACGAACGCGCAGGGGACCTCGGTGGCCGGCTGGCGGGCTGGCCCGTGCGGCTGGCCGACGGCTCGACGGCGACGATGAGCCGTGGCTTCCATGCCTTCTTCCCGCAGTACTACAACCTGCGGGGGCTGCTGCGCCGGGTCGACCCGGGACTGGACATCCTCAGACGGCTGCCCGACTACCCGCTGCGCCACCGTGCGGGCCCGCGGGACAGTTTTGCGCGGGTGCCCCGGACACCGCCGTGGAGCGCACTGGGTTTTGTGGCGCTCAGTCCCACGTTCACCTGGCGGGATCTGGCGCGGATGCGTCCGGGTGCGGCCCTGCCGCTGCTCGACGTACGGGTGCCGCAGGTCTACGAGCGTCTGGACGGCATCAGCGCCGGGGACTTCCTCTCCCGGATCCGCTTTCCCGATGCCGCGCGTCACCTCGCGTTCGAGGTGTTCTCCCGGAGCTTCTTCGCGGACCCTCAAGAGCTCTCCGCCGCGGAACTGGTGTTGATGTTCCACATCTACTTTCTCGGCTCCAGCGAAGGGCTGCTGTTCGACGTGCCCGCCGAGCCCTTCCCGCAGGCGTTGTGGCATCCCCTCGGCCGGTACCTGACGGGGCACGGGGTACGGCTGTGTACGGACACGGCGGTGACGCGGGTCGGGCCGGCGGCGGGCGGCGGGGTGCACGTCGTCGCGCAGGGCGAGGCGCGCCGGTTCGACGCGGTGGTGCTGGCGCTGGACCCCGGCGGGCTGCGGCAACTCGTCGCCGCGTCGGACGGGTTGGGGGACGCCGCATGGCGGGCGCGGATCGGGCGGCTGCGGACCGCGCCGCCCTTCCTGGTGTCGCGGTTGTGGCTGGAGCGGCGGGTGCGCGCCGACCGGCCCGGTTTCCTGGGCACCAGCGGCTTCGGCTCGCTGGACAATGTCAGCGTGCTGGAGCGCTGGGAGGGGGAGGCGGCCCGCTGGGCGGCCCGCACCGGCGGCTCGGTGCTGGAACTGCACGCCTATGCCGTCGCCCCGGGAGCCGACCGGGCAGGCGAACAGCGGCGCCTGGTCGAGCAGTTGCACTCCGTCTACCCGGAGACCCGCGGTGTCCGGATCGTCGACCGGCGGCACGAGTGGCGCGCGGACTGCCCGCTGTTCCCGGTGGGCGGCTTCGGCGACCGGCCGACCGTGCACACGCCCGACCCTCGGGTGGTGGTCGCGGGCGATGCGGTGCGCACCGCGTTCCCGGTGGCGCTGATGGAGCGCGCGGCGACGACCGGGTTCCTCGCGGCCAATGCGCTGCTGAGGCGCTGGGGTGTGCGCGGCCAGACCTTGTGGACCGTGCCGGGCAGGGGACGCTCCGCGGCGCTGCGGTGGGCGGCGCGGTGGGCGGAGCGGTGACCGGGGTGTGCTCCCGGTCCGTCGAGGCGGCGGGGCTCGGGGCCGTCGGCCGGTGTCAGCCCGGGAGGCGTCCGCTGCTGCGCAGTTCCCAGCGGCGCTCGGCGTAGGCCAGGTCGTCCCGCCACAGCCGTCGCGAGGCGGCGCGCAGCAGCGGGCGCAGGGCGGGCGCGGCCGCGCGCGCGAGGGCGAATCCGGGGCGCCGGGACGTGGCGACGACCGCCTCGGTGACCGCGGTGCGCGGGCGCCCCCGGTCGTCCGGGCCCAGCGGAGTGGCGTGGGTCTCCACCACGGAGCCCCGGCCCTCGCCGGCCACGATGTGCATCGCCACCGTCCGGGGCTCGGGGGCGGTGAAGAGGGCCGTGACCGGCACCACGGCGCGCCCGGCGACTTTGAAGGAGACCTCGACGGCGATGCCGTCGGACCGCTCCCCGCCACTCCCCGAGGGGGTGCCGGCCACGGTGAGGTCGACGAAGGAGTAGGGGTGGAACCATGCGCCGTGCCACGGGTCGAGACGGTTGGCGATCACGTCCTCGGGATCGCATCGGCCGGTGACGGTGTGGACCGCGGTGACGGCACCCGCCGTCCGCGGCCGGGCGGGGAGGACCGGCTCGGGCAGCGGCTGCTCGCCGCCGGCCTCGTCGAGGCGGACCCAGGCCAGCAGCCCGTCGTCGTGCGCGGGGAACGGCTCCCAGCCCGCGAACGGAGCGCCGTCCAGGGCCAGTCCGTGCCAACGGCAGCGGAGGATGCCACAGTGCACGGGGCTTTGGTCCAGCGGCGCGCCGAGGTGCGGACAGGCCCCCGGCCCTGCCATCAGCCGGCCGGCCGCATCGCGCCAGGCGACGACCTCGACACCGGCGACGGTGCGGCCGAAGGCGCGGTGGGCGCCGATGTCGCCGGTCGCGCCGAGGACGAACCAGTTGCCGGACGGGCGGGCGAGGGCGGCCTTGACTGCGTCGGCGATACGCGCGGGTGGTGCGTCGCGCCAGGTCGGACGCTGCGCTTCCCACGGCACGGGCCTCGGCCGCAGCCGGACCGGGAGCCGCGGAGGCCGGCGGGCCTGTCGGGTCATGAGGTCTCCTCCTGCGGGCGGTGTGGCGCCCCGGCACGCCGCACGGCAGGGCGGCGGGCGGCGGTGCGGGCGGCGGCAACCCGGGCCAGCCCGCCAATAGCGGTGGCCGCGCGGCGTCTGCGGGAGACCACCGAGCGGCGGTGCAGCACGGCGTACCCGTCGTCGCGCACGGCATCGAGGATGGCGCGGTAGAGGACGAACGCGGTGCGGATGCACGGGCGGGACACCGGATCGAGCAGGGCGAGGCCGGGCTCCGCCTCGCGGTAGACGCCGCGGGTGAGCTCGGCGGCCGCCGCCATGGCCGCGGTGATCCGCGGGTCGCGGTGGCCGGTGTCCCGGCTCCACCGCAGCAGTGTGCGGTCGACGCCGTGCGCCGCCAGCAGGTCCGCGGGCAGATAGATCCGGCCCCGGTCGAGGTCCTCGCCGACATCGCGCAGGAAGTTGGTGAGCTGGAAGGCGATACCGAGGGCGGCGGCGTGCGGTGCGGCTTCCTCCTGCGGCACGACCGTGCCGAGCACCGGCAGCATCTCCAGCCCCATCACCGCGGCCGAGCCGTGCACATAGCGCCGCAGGTCCTCGTACGTCGGGTAGTCCGTCACCGTCAGATCGCTGCGCATCGACGCCATGAAGTCCGTGAAGTGCCGGTGGTCGATGCCGTACACGGTCGCGGTGTGCGCCACCGCACGCACCACCGGTTCCCTGCTCGCTCCCCCGCGCAGGCCCTCTTCCAGGCAGCGCTGGAGGGCGCCGAGCGCCTGGGCGCAGTCGGCGGTGGAGCGGCCGGGCCCGGGTTCGTCGACGAGGTCGTCGGCCCGGCGGGCGAAGCCGTACAGGGCGTGTACGGCCGGCCGCCGTGCCACGGGCAGCAGCCGGGTGGCGAGGAAGTAGGTCGTGCCGTGCCGGGCGTTGAGCCGGCGGCAGTGCGCGTAGGCGTCGCGCAGGAGGGGGTCGGTGATGCCTGCGGCGTCCAGCTCGCGAGCGGTCATGCCGGGATGCCTCTCGGGATGGGGCGGGGCGCGCCTGCGGGGGAACGAACGGGCCGCAGGCCGGTGATCCGGGCCGCGGCGAGCTTGCCGGAGATCAGGACGGTGGGCACGCCGACGCCCGGGGTGGTGCCGCAGCCCGCCAGCACGGCATTGCGGGTGCCGCGTACCAGGTTGCGGGGGCGGAAGGGGCCGGTCTGCGCCAGGGTGTGGGCGGCGGAGAACGGCGTTCCGGCGGAGAGCCCCTGCGCGGCCCAGTCGGCGGGAGTGACCAGGTGGTGCACCTCGGTGGCGGCACCGATGCCGGTGAGTCCCCGGCGCTCCAGTACGCGGAGCAGGCTGTCGCGGTACCGGGGGGCCAGGTCGTGCCAGTCCCCGGCGCCGGGGCCGGTCTCGGTGTTGGGGCAGGGCGCCAGGATGTAGTGCAAGTGGCGTCCGGGCGGGGCAAGTCGGGGATCGGTGGCGGTGGGGCGGGTGATCAGCAGCGAGGGGTCGCTCATCAGCCGGCCGGTGCGGGTGAGTTCGTCGAAGGTCCGCTCCCACGCGGCGCCGAAGGAGAGCGTGTGGTGTGCCAGCCGCGGCCACGTCCGGTCGGTGCCGGCGTGCAGGACCACGGCGGAGGGCGCGTGGCGGAGCGCGAGCGGGCGGCGGGGGCGCCGGCCGAGCAGCCGGTGAACGACCGGGAGGTCGGGGGTGAGGACCACCGCGTCGCAGGGGATGCGCTCGTGCGCGGTGACCACGGCCGTGATCCGGTCGCCGCTGCGTTCCAGGCGTGTGACCGGGTGGCCGTAGCGGAAGGCGGCACCGGCGTCCGCGGCCGCGGCCGCCATGGCCCGGGGCAGGGCGTGCATCCCGCCACGGGGGAAGTACACCCCGGCGACGGTGTCCATGTAGGCGATGACGGCGTAGGCGGCCAGGGCGCGCGCGGGCGGCACACCGGCGTACAGCGCCTGGAAGGAGAAGACCCGGCGCAACCGCGGGTCCGGCAGGAAGCGGCCGATCCGGTCGTCGAGCCGGCCGAAGCCGCCGAGCGCGGCAAGGCGGACCAGGTCCGGGTGCAGCAACTGCAGCGGAGAGTCGAAGTTGGCGTCGATGAAGCGGTGCCGCTGGACCGCGTACAGCTGCTGGAGCCAGTGCCGCAGCCGTCGGTAGCCGTCGGCCGCCCGGGCGCCGGCGAACCGTTCGACCTCGGCCTCCATGGCCTGGGCATCGGAGTGCACGTCCAGCTCGCTGCCGTCGGCGAACCGGGCGCGGTAGGCCGGGTGCAGGGCCCGCAGTTCCATCCGGTCGGTGAGGCGTTCGCCGACCGCGGCGAACGCCTCGTCGATGAGGTCCGGCATGGTCAGTACGGTCGGTCCGGTGTCGATGCGGTAGCCGTGACTGTCGATCAGGCCGGCCCGGCCGCCGGGCAGCGCCTCGCGTTCGACGACCGTCACCCGCCGGCCGGCGCCGAGCAGATGCAGCGTGGCGGACAGTCCGGAGAGACCGGCACCGACCACCACCACGTGGTCGGTGGGGCCCTTGACGGTTCTCATGAACCGCCCCCTTCGGCCGTGCGCGCGGACGCCTTCCCGGCCGGACGGACGGTGGGCGGCGGGCCGGCCTCGCGCGACTCGTCCCCGCGCACCACGGGGTGTGCCGGTGCCCCGGTACGACGGCGCATCTGGTTCCTCTCGTCGGGCCGGGGGAGGCCCGGCGCAGACCGTGGGCCGCTCCGTGGGCCGTTTCCGTGGACCGTTCCATGGCCGTTCCATGGGCCGCTCCGTGGCCGTTCCATGGGCCGCTCCGTGGACCGTCCCGTGGCCGTTCCATGGGCCGTTGTCCGCCCCGCGTGCACGTCAGACGGACCGGAAGACCAGTGCGGCGTTCTGGCCGCCGAAGCCCATGGAAAGGCTGGCGGCGGCGGACTGGGCCGTGGTGCGGGGGACTTTGGCCACGACGTCCAGGGCGATGTCGAGGTCGGTGTCTTCGTGGTTGGCGGTGGGAGGGATGGTGTCCCGTTGCAGACTCATGACGGTGACGGCCGCTTCGATGGCGCCCGCCGCTCCGATGGCGTGCCCGAGCGCGCCCTTGAGGGAGGTGACGGCGGGGGGCTCGGGGAAGACGCTGCGCAGCGCCTTGGCTTCGGCCAGGTCGTTGCGCCGGGTGCCGGTGCCGTGCGCGTTGATGTGGTCGATGTCCCCGGGCGCCGCGCCGGCGTCCGCCAGGGCGGCGGTGAGGGCCGCCGCGGCTCCCCGGCCGTCAGGGTCGGGGGCGGCGTAGTGGTAGGCATCGCAGCTCGCCCCGTAACCGGCCAGCTGCGCGCGCGGGCGGGCACCGCGGGCCTGCGCGTGGGCCGGGCGCTCCAGCACCAGGACGGCTGCGCCTTCGGAGAGCACGAAGCCGTCGCGTCGGGCGTCGAAGGGGCGGCAGGCGCCCGCGGGGTCCTCCCGCCGTCGGGAGAGGGCTCCCATGCGGTGGAAACAGGCCGCGGGGATGGCGTGGCGTGCGGATTCCGCCCCGCCGGCCAGGACGATGTCGCAGGTTCCGGCGCGCAGCAGATCACGGGCGATGCCCAGGGCGCTGCTGCCGGAGGCGCACGCGGTGGAGACGGCGAAGTTGGGTCCCGTGACCGCCAGGTCGAGCGCGATTTCGGCGGCTGCCATGTTGGGCACGCTGCGGGTGATGGCGAGCGGCGAGATGTCCAGCGGGCGGCCGGCCGCGAGCTTGGCGAACTCGCCGACATAGCGTTCCATGCTGCCCGTGCCCGCCCCCATGACCACCCCGACGCGTGCGGTGTCCCAATCGGCCGGGCCACCGAGACCGGCGTCGGCGACGGCGTGCCGGGCGGCGAGGATCGCCATGGCGACGAAGCGGTCCAGCCGCCAGGCGGCTTTCCGGCCGACCATGGCGGCGGTGTCGAAGTCCGGCACCCGGCAGGAGATGTCCACCGGCAGACCCGCGAGCTCCGGGTCCCGGGCGGCGGTGGACCGGCCCGTGAGCAGGCCGTCCCAGGTGGCCCGGGCGCCGATCCCGGCCGGGCTGATGACTCCGAGGCCGGTGACGGCGACCTCCCGGCACTGACCGGGCATCAGGCCCCGCTGTTGGGCGCCGCGGTCAGAGCCGTGTCGGCGTCCCGGGCGTCCATGAGAGCCGCCAGCTCCTCGATGGTCGTCTGCAGGGGAACGTCCTCCAGCGAGATCCCGGTGCGTTCCTGCAGCATCAGCCCCATCTCGACCAGCGCGAGCGAGTCCAGCCCCAGGTCCTCGAAGGTGCGCTCGGGGGTGACCTGGGCCGGGTCGAGATCGAAGGTTTCGGTGAGGGTGCTGGTGATCAGCTCGGTACTGGTGGGCACGGGTGACTCCTTCGGTGGGTGAGGCGGTGCCGCGATGGCCCCGGGCGCCGGTGCCGTCCGGCGCGTACGCCGGTGCGGACCGGCACTGCCCGTCCGTTCAGCAGCAGCCCGGGGCACCACGGAACGCGCCGGTGCGGGCGGGGCTGTTCATCGCGGCTCCAGGCGGGCGGGCGGCGGTGGGTACACCGGAGGCCGGTGTGCAGGGCGGTCTCGCGCTCCCTACTTTCTCCGACCCGGTGCTCGGGCAACGGGCTTGAAGGCACCTCTGAACGAGTGACTTATCGCTCTATCGGGCCGGATGCAGGTCGTCCCCGGGCCGGGCCGCGGCCGGCGCTGCACGGCCGTCACCGGGCAGGCGGACGTGGTGCGGACCGGCCGGCCGGCCGAGCCAGCGTGCGGCCGCGGCGGCGGTGACGAGCGTGACGGCTCCGGCGACGAGGGCGGTGAGCGTCATCGCGTCCGTGAAGGCTTGGCGCGCGGCGGCCAGCACACCGGCGCGCAGCGGGCCGGGGAGGCGCATCGCCTGTACGGGGACGGACAGCATGCTGTGCTCGGCCGCCTCCGTCACGAGTGCGGGGGCGTGCAGATCGGTGAGGGAGGTGGTGAGCCGGGAGGTGAAGACGGCCGCGAGCAGGGAGCCTTGGACGGCCACCCCGAGGGCGGAGCCGACCTGGCGGGTGGCGTCGTTGATGGCCGAGCCGAGCCCGGCTCGTTCGGTGGCGACCGAGCCCATCACCGATTCGGTGGCCGCTGCCGCGACCAGCCCGGCGCCCACCCCCGCAACCAGCTGGAACGCCGCGCAGTGCGGGTAGCCGGAATCGGGGGTGGTGGTCGCCAGGATGGCAAACCCGGCCGTCACCAGCATCAGGCCGCCGACGACGGGGATCCTGCCGCCCAGCCGTGCCCGCACGGGCACGGCGCACACCGCGCCGAGTGCGAGCCCGGCCGGCAGCGGCAGCGTCCGCACACCGGCCTGCCAGGGGCTGAAGCCGAGCACCCCCTGGAGGTACAGGGTCAGGACGAACAGCGCCCCGAACATGGCGAAGGACATCAGGGCGAGAGCCGCGGCGGCCACTCCGATGCCCGGCACCCGCAGCAGGTACAACGGGAGCATGGGGGCGGGCGTGCGCAGTTGCCGGCCGACGAAGGCGGCCAGCAGCAGTGCGGCCACGGTGAATCCGGTGAGTGCGGCCGGGCTGGTCCAGCCGCGGTGCGGGCTCTCGGTGATGGACCACACCAGGGCCAGCAGTCCCGCGGCCGACAGCGCGGCACCGGGCACATCGAAGCGGGCGCGCCGCCGGGCACGGGACTCGGGTACCAGCGCAAGTGCCAGGACGATGATGACGGCGGCCGGCGGCAGATTGATCCAGAAGGCGGCGCGCCAGGAGGAGTGCTCCACCAGCCAGCCGCCGATGACCGGACCGCACAGGCCGCCCATACCGCCGACCGCGGCCCATGCGGCGATCGCCCGGCTGCGCAGGCGGGCTTCGGGGAACAGCTGGTGGAGGACCGCCAGCGTCGCCGGCATCAGCAAGGCCGCCCCGGCGCCCATGCAGCAGCGCGCGGCGATCACCTGCCACGGGTGGCCGGCCAGCGCGCCGCCGAGCGAGGCGCCCCCGCAGACCGCCACCCCGCAGACGAAGGAACGCCGCCGGCCCCAGGCATCGGTGAAAGCCCCCACCGCCAGTACCGTTCCGCCCAGCACCAGGGCGTAGCCGTCCACGATCCACTGCACCTGCGCGGTGGAGGTGTCCAGGTCGCCCTGCAGATCGGGGACGGCGACATTGAGCACCGTCAGATCCAGGCCGAGCATGAACAGGCCGAGGCACACCACGGCGGCCGCTCCCATGCGCCGCGCAGGTCCGGCCGGTCCGCCGGCCGGCGCAGCGGCCGTCATACCGTCGCCACGGGGCGGTGGATGACGGTGTCGAGCGCCCCGGTGAGGTGGTCCACCAATGCCTTCGTCCCCGTGTGCAGGTAGGTGTGCCCGCCGGGGAAGAGCCGGGGGCATACGGGTGTGTGGAACAGGTCGTTCCAGGCCTGGAGTTCCTGCACGGGGGTGACGGGGTCCCGCTCGCCGCCGTAGAGGGCCAGCGGTACGTCGAGCGGCGGCCCGGGCCGGTGCCGGTAGTGCAGCAGCAGCAAGCAGTCGGCCAGCAGCGGGGTGCAGGCCGCGGCCATCAGACGTGCATCGGCGAGCAGTTGCTCGGGAATCGGGCCGACGAGTTCGCGGATCCCCTCCAGGCCGGCCGTCAGACGCGGCGGCAGCCCGGCGCTGTAGGCATCGATCTGCGGCGCCGACAGCGAGGACACCGCCAGCAGCGACGGGAGGCGGCCGTGGGTGCGCCGCAGATGCCGGATCGCCTCGTAGGCCAGGAGAGCGCCCGCGCTGTGTCCGAAGACCGCGAACGGGCGGGGGTCGGCCCAGTCGTCCAGCACCGCGGCCAGGCGGGCGCTGAGGTACGCGGGGTCGGTCAGCGACGGTTCCGCGGAGCGGGCTCCCCGGCCGGGCAGCGCCACGGAACACGGCTCGATCCAGGACGGCAGCAGCGGCGCCCACCGCAGATAGCAGTCCGGACCGGCCCCGGCGGGCGGCACACAATACAAACGCAGCGCCGCCTGCGGACGGGCGTCGAGCAGCACGCGCTGCGGCACCGCCGATGCCGCGACCGTCACCGACGTCGACTCTTCCGTGAAACCGACACCCATGACATACGCCCTTCGCCTCGCGCTCCACTGGTCCAGGCTCCGCCCTTGCCGCGCAAAGCGCCCCGAACGGGGCGGCGTTCCGCCGTGGCGTCGGGGCCGTCCCGGCACCACCACCGGCCGGCGGCCCCGGGAGCCGTCCGGCCGGGCACAAGACCGATACCCACGCCGACCCTGCACTCCCCCGCCCCCGCACTCCACACACCACGCACGGCACCGCCTTCCTCTGACACCAACGGCGGCAGCTTGCGCACCTGCCCCGATGCGGACTCCGCTTCAGCGGCTGTCGGGGTCGCCTTCGAGCTCCCGGTGCACAGGGCCGGCGCTCCGGTGGTGGTCCGCGCTCCCTCCTGCCGTCACTCTGCCTCCGGGTTCGAGCATCCCGGCCGTACCGGCGGCGATGGCGCAGAAGGCCACGGGCAGGAGAAAGGTGAGGTTGAGCGGGACCAGGTGGGTCAGCGGGCCGATGACGGTGGGCCCGGCGAGCATGCCGAGGTAGCCGAGACCGGCCACGCGGGAGACGTTGGCCCCGGCGGCGTCCTGGTCGGCGTGCCCCGCCGCGCTGAACAGCTGGGGAATGCAGCCGGAGAGCCCGGCCCCGAAGACGGCCCAGCCGAACAGGGCGAGGGGAATCCATGGCGAGAGCGCGACCGCCGTCAGGCCCACTGCGGCCAGGGACGCACCGTAGCGGAGGATGGCAACCGGGCCGATGCGCGCGGCCACCCGGTCGGTGAGCAGGCGTCCGACGGTCATGGCGGTGGCGAAGGCGCCATAGGCGAAAGCGGCCGTGCCGGCGGGCGCGTCGAGGACCTCCCGCAGGTCCAGCACGCTCCAGTCGTTGGCCACCCCTTCGCAGAGCATGAGCATCATCGCGAGCGCCGCCAGCGCCCAGATGCGCGGGGGTGTGCGCCGGGCCGGGCCGCCCTCCGCCGTGGACGTCCCGGCGCCGGGGGGCTCGGGCGGCAGCAGTGCGGGGGCGGCGAGCGCGCTGACGACCAGTCCGAACAGGCTGGTCCCGGCGAGGGTCGCCCCCGCGCTCCAGTGGAGGCTGAGGGTGCGGGCACCGACCAGGGCCGCGAAGACACCGCCTATCGAAAAGACGGCGTGGAAGGCGGACATCACGGGACGCCGGTAGCGGCGTTCGACCTGCACGGCGTGGGTGTTCATGCTGACGTCCAGACAGCCGTTGCCGAAGCCGAGCACCAGTAGGGCCGCGCCCAGGGTCCAGCCGTCGGTGGCCGTCCCCGGGAGGGCCACGGCCACGCTGCACAGCGCCGCGCTCGCCGGTACGACGCGTCGCGCACCGAAACGGTCGGTGAGCCGGCCCACCAGCTGCATTCCGGCGAAGGCGCCGCCCCCGAGGAGCAGCAGCAGCCAGCCGAGCACGGCATGGCCAATGCCCGCGCGGTGCTCCACGGACGGGATGTGCACGATCCACATCCCCATGACGAAGCCGTTGAGGCCGAAGAAGGTGAAGGTGGCCAGTCGGCCGGCTCGTAGTGATCTCTCCATGCGAGCGAACGTAGCAAACACTATTCATGTTCGAAAGATGGCTTCTCAAGCATGCATGGTGTTCGATGGCGGTGCACGGCGAGCACGGGCATACCGCTCAGCGGCATCCGCAACAGCGAGCTGCTGGAACTCCGGGGTGGCCGCCGATGCTGCGCCGCACTCTCGCTCTGGCCATCGCCGCGCGCCCGGGCGGGCTCCTGGCCGCGAAGGTCGCGCTGAAGCACATCTCCGTCGCCACGACCGAGGGGGACGCCGCGCGGCCCGGCACATCTCCAGCGATGCGCGTGTGATGGCCGCCTTCCAGGACTCGGCGGTCTTCTCGTATCGGGTCGCGATGCCGTGACACTGCTTTAAGCGGCTGAAGCAGCGTTCCGCGCTATTGCGCCGCTTGTAGGACTGCTCGTCGAAGGCCGGCAGCCGCCCACCGCGGCCGCCGCGCCGGAGCCTGTTGCGGACCTCAGCGGCCCGCTCGGGGATGGTGCGGCCGATGCCCCGCCGCCGCAACCACATCCGGACAACCTTGGAGCTGCAGCCCGTGCCGCCCGAGACGTGAGCGGGGCGCACGCAGGGCCGCCCCGGACCGATGCGGAGCACCCGCTCGGGCACATCCCGCCAAGCCGCACCAACCGGTCCGGAACTTCCTCACAGCCCTGGAGAGAACCTTCCGGTCGTCCAGCTGCTTCCGGCCGCGCTCCGGTCGGCCGGGACAGCAGAGGACGGACGAATTCCCCTTCGGTGTCGGGCAGTTCATGGCGAGGTAGCGTCCAACGATGATCCACCACACGAGATCATTTCACCATGCAACCTCAGGAGCGGGCCTCCGCGCTTCGGCGGCGGAAGAGCCAGAGCCCTCCGGCCGCGGCCAGGCAGATCAGGCCGGAGCCGACGCTCATCAGGGCCTGGAACGAGCCGTCCCAGAGAGCGTAGGAGAGGAGGTTGAAGAGGAAGGCGGCCAGGAACAGCAGCCAGAGCAGGACCTTCACAGTGGAGCTCCTTGGGGATGGAGATGGAGGGGTGAGTGATCGTCACAATGACGGTACGTGAGCCGCTCGTCGCGCCGTACGGCGGTCCAGGCCATCGCGGCATTGCCGCACCCGCTTCGCGCGTTGCACTGTTGGCTGCTGCGGTCGACGGCCCCGGAAAACGGTTCGACGGCTTTGCGGAGTCCTGGCACAGTGGCGCACCATGACGGACTTCGACCTCTTGACCAGCGCGGACATACCGCTCATGCAGGAGCTGGCGCAGCGGGTCACTGCCACCCGCCCGGACCTGATCAGCGACGGCGCTTCGTACGGGGAGCTGGCCTGGGTCTGGGGGCAGGGGCGCGCCGCTCACGGCGCAACCTGGCCGCGTCGACTGTGGTTCTCCGGTGACGCATTGGTGGCGTGGGGCTGGGCCTTTCTTCCGCGCCAGGTGAGGCGCAATGACGGGTCGGTTACGGACGTCACCGGCGCCTCTCTGACTTATCAGGTCCATCCCGACCGCCCCGAACTGGTCGCCGAAGTGATCGAGTGGTACGACGGTGTGGCGGCCGGCCTCGAACGCACGGTGGTGCCGACGGCCGCCGAGGAGTTCGCCCTGACGCGATGGGCGGCGCACGGCTATGAGACCGACGTGGAGTCGCTCGGCGACACCGGCGGCTGGACCCAGCTCAACGAGCGGGACCTCACCGATGTGGAGCAGCCGGTGCTGCCGGCCGGTTTCCGGTTCCGTACCGCTGAGGAGGCCGGACCGGAGGCCGCGGTCCGGGCCCATGTGGACGCCTGGGCTCCCTCGGCGTACACGGCCGAAGGCTACGAGGATGTCCGGCAGACGGCGGCCTACCGTGGCGACCTGCACGTTCTGGTGGAGGCGCCGGACGGAACAATGGCATCCTCGACGATCATGTGGTTCGACAAGGCGAACAAGACCGTCGAGTTCGAGCCGGTCGGAACGCATCCGCACTACCGGCGGCTCGGGCTGGCAAGGGCGTTGCTTCTGCAGGGGATGCATCTGGCGCGGGCGGCCGGGGCCGCTCATGCGACGGTTGTCTGCCTGGGTGCGCCGGGGCATCCCGCGGCGCGCGGGCTGTACTACGGCCTCGGGTTCCGGGAGCTCTCGCGGGGCGCACCGTTGATCAAAACCAAGACCGCAGGCTAAGAACTAGTGCCGCATCAGGCAACGTTTGCCTTGTTGCCCTGGAGTTCTGCCGCTACCTGCGCTCGCTGCACCCGGCCGACATACGCATCGCGATCATCTGCGACAACTACTCCCCGCACCTGACCACCAAGCGGTGCCGACAGGTCGCGGACCGGGCCGAGGCCAACAACGTCGAGATCGCCTACACCCCGACCAACAACTTCCGGCTCAACCGCATCGAGGCCCAGTTCACCGCCCTGCGCTACTTCGCCCTCGACGGCACCGATCGCCCCGGCCACAAGGCCCGGGGCAGCATGATCCGCCGCTACATCATCCGGCGGAACAAGCACGTCACGGACAAGCACCTCAACGCCCTCGTAGCCAGCGCAAACGTCGCCTGAGCCCGGCTGCAGCTGCCAGACTCACCAGCGGTGCAGGAAGCTCCGGACGTCGTCAAAGCCGTCGAGTGCCCGCCCGTCCACGTCCGTCGGGTCCGCTTCAGCCCGCGCCGCCAACGATTCCGCCAGGGCCAAAGCCTCATCGCTGAGACGGCCGAAGCGCCGCGCAGTATGTCCCAGGCACAGGCCAGTCAGCCCGAGCAGAGGGCTGCCCGGCGCGGCCCGCGTCCCGACCTCAACGCACCAGTGCTCGACGAACGTCTGCTCTTCGTCGTTCAAAGCGGTCCCGACCAACACACTCGCCGCCGCGGGCTCGTGCACCCGGTCCCGCAACGCCCGCTCCAACGTTTCCATGACCACGTCGTGAGACAGAGCAGGAGGGTTCTCGAAACGACGAGGTGCATGCATGCCGCGAGACTACGCACTCCGCAACGGCACTCACCCGTTCGCCCCAGCCCCGCGGCACAGGGCGAACGTTGCCTGTCGCGGCACTAGCAAGTGCTTGGTCAGGACGATTGCGGTGTGGCGTGTCGTTCGGATTCGGTATGCGTGGACGAGGGTGTGGCTCCGGACGAGGTTGCTGCTGTGCGTGGTGAGTTGGAGGCCTTCGCGGGGGAGGTGTTCGAGTCGTTCGCGCGGAACGATCAGCCCCGTTGGGGGCAGGTCTACGTGCGACGACTGCTCACCGACGGCACACGCAAGTCGGTCGAGCCGATGGCGGCCCGGCCGGGTGAGGACGGGAACCGGCAGGCCCGGGCACATTTCGTCGCCGCCGGCCCGTGGGATCCTTCCCACATCCGAGCCCGGTTGGTCTGGAAGATGGAAGCGGTGATCCGGCCTGCTGCGGTGGTCTTCGATGACACCGGCTTCCTCACGGACGGCGATGCCCCGACGTGCCTACAGATCCTGCTCGCACCTGGACCTGCGCCTCCCCCACCCGCCACCGCGACATCCCCACCGTCGCACCGACCTGACCAAGTCCTACCGGGCCTGGCCGGCACCTCGAATCGTCCGTCGGTCCTGGCCGACTCAAGGCCGCCGTGCTGCGGCCACCATCATCACGAAGAAGATACTCTCCGCATATCGGGGCAAATACCATCGATTGGTGATGGATGTATCGTCCCGGACGGTCCCTGGCCGGGGACCGGTCGACTGGTCGGTTGAGGTCGCCGAGGAGGTGCGCCGCGTGGCAGATGAGCGGGCGTGGTTGGGCGAGTTGTTGACATCAGTGGAGTCGGCGCCCCCGGAGGCGGCCGTCTCCGTGCTGGCCCAGCTGCTGGCGAGAAGGCTTGCCGCGACCGAGGTGTCCTTTCTGATCACCGACCTCGGCGGCAAGGCCGTCGTGCGGCTGACCGGGGCCGCTGCGGAGGGCGCGCCGGAGCAGCCGCGGCGGATCCAGTTGCGCGGTTCGGTCTACGAGCGAGTGGTCCGCTCCCAGCAAGCACACGTGGCGAGCGGCGAGCCGGAGGGAGCGGCCGGGCCGGATCTGGTCCGGGTCATCGCGCCGGTGTCCGACCGCGGGGATGCGATCGGTCTGCTGGAGCTGACGGTGCCCGCCCGCCCCGACCGCCGGACGATGCAACTCATTGTCGAGGCCGCCCATGCGCTCGCCTATGTGGTGATCACCAACCGGCGCTTCACCGATCTGTACGAGTGGGGCCGGCGCACCACACGGCTGTCGCTGGCCGCCGAGATCCAGCACCGTCTGCTCCCCGACTCCTTCACCTGCGAGAGCGGCCGGTTCATCGTCGCGGGCGCACTGGAGCCGGCTGCCGACATCGGCGGGGATACGTTCGACTACACGCTCGACCGCCATGCCCTGCACCTGTCCCTCACCGACGCGATGGGGCACGACGTACAGGCGGCCCTGGTGGCGACCATGGTGGTGGGAGCGCTGCGTAACGCCCGCCGGGCGGGCGGCAGCCTCCTCGACCAGGCCCAGGATGCCCACCAGGCCGTCGCGGACTACGCAGACCGAGCGCATCAGGCGTTCACTGACCATTCGGAACAGGTACAGCAAGCCATCATCCGGCACGGTGGCCAGGTCATGGCCACCGGTCAACTGCTGCGCGTCAGTCTCGACACCGGCCGGACCACCTTCGTCAACGCCGGCCACGTCTGGCCGTTGCGCCTGCGCGAGGGGCAGGTCGAGGAGATCACTCCCCTGGTCGACCTGCCTTTCGGCGTCACCCCGAATCCGGGCTACCGCCTCCAGACCCTCGACCTGCGCCAGGGCGACCGGCTGCTCCTGCTCACCGACGGCATGCTGGAGCCCCACGGGACGGAGGCCGACCTGAGCGACCTGATCCGGCAGACCGGCGACTGGCACCCGCGCGACGCCGTACGTCTCTTCACCGAAACCGTCCTGGAACTCTCGAACCACGACCCACGCGACGACGCCACCGTTCTGTGTCTGGACTGGCCCGCCCCCGACTCCCCCTACACCGGCCCCAGGACCGACGACACACAGAACACGCCATCCTGAAGAGCGCCCCGGCCCGCCGCTGTGTCGCCATACGGGGCACCCCCCAGCGCCGCCTCAACGACCGACGGCCGAGGACCGAGGACCGAGGGCCGACCACGCTCCCCCGGAGCCTCTCACGCAACGGTCTCTCGGTGCCGTTGCAGAGAAGTCCCCGGCTGGACGGGGGATGCCGGTCGGGGACTTCAGCCCTTGCGCCCCGCGCAGTTCAGCAAAAACGCGGTGGCGTGATCGGGTTCCGCTGCCGAGAAGACCGCGACCCGCTACGCGCACTCCGCCCGCGCGTTCCTGGCGACCGCCCCCGCGACTTCGTCACGAACCCGCAGGTCCACCGCCCAACATCAACGTCTGCGGAGAACTCCAGCAGCTGCCGCGGACTCCGTCCCGTGCCTCGCGGAACCGCTTCACGACCGCGCCGGCCTCATCGGGGAGGTCCTGGACACCGTCGACGGAACCGAGGCAACCCTCTTCGTCATGACGTTCGTGCCGGACCAGCCGCTCCCCCAGGTTGCACGCCTGCTGGGCCTGCCCGAAGAACAGGCGCGGCTCCGGTTGTCGCAAGTCACCTCACGGTTACGGCACCCGAGTAGGTCGCAGCTGATGCGGGACGAGCGCGAGGGGGAAGATCGCAGTCTCCGCCGAGTTGCGCAGCTGGGCCAGCGAGATCATGCGCGCATCCGTCCGGCCGGGCTGTTCAGCGGTGTCGGCGCTGCAGCAGCAGCCGGCCGACCAGCGCACCGCCGAACACCACCACGCCCACACCGACCAGCCAGGACTGGACGACCAGGACGGTTCCGATGGCGCCGTAGCTGACGGCGCTGGACGCGATCAACGGGGAGAAGACGAGCCGGGAGAACACCCTGAGACCGATCAGCCCGATCACCGTAGCCACCGCACCGGGCAGCAGGGCGCCCCAGCCGACCCGCCCACCGAGCAGCATCCGCTGCGACCACCAGAAGAACAGCACAGCACTCAGCAGTGCGGCCGATGTGAGAGCCGAGGACTGTCGCCACAGCGTGGTGGTGGCGGACATGAAGAGGTACCCGACGAGTACGACGAGCCACAGCACATGCCGCCACCGGGCATGCCAACGCGCTGGGGAGAGCTCCCAGACCCTCTCGTAACCGGTCTGCACCGCCGCCCCCAACGACAGACCGAAGACGGCAAGGGTGGCAACGCCGAACGCGGTCGTGGTCCGTGCTGCCTGGCCGGGCCGGGTGAAGAGCTGCCCGATGTGCGCCCTGGAAGTCGTCGCCACGCCGATCCCGTCCCCCAACCACTGCGCGAACCCCCGCCCGTGCGTCGGATCAGCCGCGGAGACCACGATCAGCAGTGGCACCAGCGTCAGTAACCCGAGCGCCGCGAAGCCCAGTGACCGCGACCCCAGCTCCAGCTCACGGCCCCGTCTCCATCCGCGCCCGACCGGCGAATGCCGGATCACCTGACGCAGCCGTCCGAACAGAGCGGAACGGCCCTCGGTGCCGGACGGCTTCATCGGCATGCCTGTCGACCACACCGTCGAGGACATCGCCGCAGTCTCACGTGCTGTCAGGAGTTACGCTGCGCGCCCCGGGAGAGAAGATCGCCGCCACTGCCGCGAGGCGCAGTGTCTCCAGCGTGTCGATCTGGCTCCGCGCCCGGTCCAGCAGATGGTGCAGCTGGGATTCGTCCAGGCGGGGCTCCCCCGCGGCCACCACGAGCAGCGTGCGCCAGATCAGGGTCTTCCCCTCGACTCCCAGCCGCAGGGTCTCCAGCTCGATCAACGTGCTCAGCCCGGAGCGCCGGTACAGGGCGCCGTTGGGCTTCAGGCGCCCCAGCCTCTCGGCCGCCCAGCCACCGGAGATCTTGTAGCGGCGTGCTGCGACGCCGAGTGCGTCCATGATGTCGAGCAGGGTCTGCCGGTCCTGAGCGATCTCGTCCGCGATGCGCTGCAGGTCGGCGCTGCGCGCCGAGTGGCGGTGCTGGTGGGCGATGCGCTGCGAAAGCCGGACGCCGAAGGTGGCACCGGCCAGGTGGTCATTCAGGTAGATCCCGAGCTTGTCGCCATGCATCCTGGGCCCCGTTCTCGCCTGTCCTCGGCGCTCCTCGACCGTGCGACCGCGTACACAAGCGGTCTGGGAACATCGGCACTGGATCCCCGCACCACGACAGCAAACCGCGAGAGCAGAGAGCCGACGTGGCGAAATGCCGGGAACGGACCCGAACGGCTCAGAGGCCCGGGCGCTGGAGTGCCGCATCAAAATTCTCGGCGCGGCCCGCAGTACCCGCCCGAGTTCACTCAGCAGCCACGGCAGACACGGCTGGAATCACGACCATCACCCTCGCGAACTCTTACGTCGCGGCCACCACCAAGGTCGCCCTCCACCACAAGGACCTGCGGTGACTCCGCCTGTCCACGCTGAGCTGATCAACGACCTCTTGACGGCCACCGACCGCCGACCCCCGACCCCCGACCGCCGACCGCCGGCCGGGACGCCACCACCAAGCACGTCGTCGGTGCTTGTGATCCCCGACCGCGACGGCCACGTGCTGCTCATGCACCGTGCCGCCGACGACTTCACGGGAGGCCTGTGGGAACGGTGGGAACGGTGGGAACTGCCCTCCGGCGGCGCGGACCCCGGGGAGGTAAAGCTCGACGCCCTCCATCGCGAACCCAGCAGTGCCCGCCGCCAGCCGTTGAGGCCGAAGAAGGTGAAGGTGGCCAATCGGCCCCGCCTCGCAATGATCTCTCCAGGCAAGGGAACGCAGCAATCACTCTTCATGTTCGTAAGGTGGAGTTTTGCGCAGCTATAGTGTTCGATAAGCCTATGGCGACCACAGATCGACTGGGGCAGATCACCGATGCCGTGCGCGAGGCCGGGCAGCTGAGCGTCGCGGAACTGGCCGGCCTCACCGGCGCTTCGGAAATGACCATCCGTCGCGACCTGGAACTCCTCTCCGGCCAGGGCTTCCTGGAGCGTTACCGGGGCGGGGCGAGAAGCCTGCTGCTGCGCGGGGAGGAACCCCCCTTCACCCTGCGCGCGCACGAGGGACGGGAGGTCAAGGGCCGCATCGCCGCCGAGGTCGCGGAGCTGATCGCCGACGGGGAGTCGGTCGTCATCGACAGCGGCACCACCTGTCTCGAAGTGGCCCGTGCCCTTGCGCACCGCCGCCTCACCGTCATGCCGCTGTCCCTGCACGCCGCCAACGCACTCACCGGCGGGCCCCAGTTGAAACTCCTGCTGCCCGGCGGCGAACCGCGTCCCGTCGAACTCGCCCTCACCGGCCCCTTGACCGAGGCCTCGCTGGCTGCGCTGCGCTTCGACACCGCCGTCATCGGCTGCTGCGGCCTGAACACCGCGAACGGGCTGACCGCCTACGACCTGGCCGACGCCGCGGTCAAGCGCGCGGCGATCGCCTCGGCGCGCCGTGTCATCGCCGTCGCCGAAGCAGCCAAGTTCACCCGCACCGCTCTTGCCCACGTCATGGAGGTGGCGGCGCTGGATGCCGTCGTCACGGAGGAGACCGCGCCGGACGAGGAGACCCGGGCACTGGCCGCGGCGGAGGTGACCGTCCGCAAGGTGTGATTCCGCGACCGGCACGGCCCCGCACCGTCCGCAAGGTGTGAGTCCGCGACCGGCGCAGCCCGCACCCCGCCCGCCGCCCTGCCCGCCGCCCCCTCCCCCTACCTGAGAGCCACGCGGGAAATGCGCTCCATGGCGGGACGCCGGCCCCGCTGCCCTCCCGGAGCGGTACGCCGTCAACCGCGACAGCATCCGCACGGCGGAGCGGATGGCCGAGGGCCACGGCGACCGGGCGCGGGCCGACGCACTGCGCCTCATGGCCGGCCCGGCACGGCAGTTCCTGTCCTTCGACGGCCGCGAAGGGGGCCGCACCGTCGAGGTCTTCGGCGATCTGGCACGGGCCGACCGGCTCGCCGTACTGGTGCCGGGCTCGGACACCAACCTCGACAGGTACGGACGACTGAGGGCCGGTGCGACGGCGCTCCGGCAGGAGCCGGGCGACCGCTCCGCCGTTATTGCCTGGCTCGGATACGAGACGCCGGCCACGGTGAGCACCCGGGCCGTGACACCGGGCCTCGCCGAGCAGGCCGTTCCCCTGCTCCGCGCATTCGTCCGCGGTGGCGGCCCTTCGTCCGGCCGCCCGGATCACCGTCCTCTGCCATTCCTACGGTTCCGTGGTCTGCGGCCGGTCCGCTTCGCATGCCACACCCGGCCGCCTATTCCGCCCGTGACCGTTACAGCTGGAAGGAATCGGCCAAGGCGTCGATCTGGGTGGCGAGCAGAGTCTGCGCCCGGTGCCCCATCCCGGTGTACTGGCCGGACACCTCCAGGCTGACGGTGCCGTGCAGTTGCGACCAGGTGAGCACCGTACCGGCGAGGGCGGTCCCCGCTGCCTCGTCGTGCGGAGCGAGCCCGGTGTGCCGTGCCAGCCAGTCGGCAACGCCGTCGTCCCTGCGGACCCAGGCGTCCATCTCGTCGACGACCGGCCGCAGTGCCGCACCGGCGACGCCCGCGGCGAACACCTTCAGGAACGGGCCCAGAACGGCCCGCGCGCGGAGCAAGGTGTCGGGCGGAGCCGCGTAGCCGGGTACCGGGGTTCCCTGGATCAGCTGATAGCGGTGCGGCTGCGCGACGGCCCAGCTCCGGTAGGCGTCGGCGAGCGCGTGCAGGGTGGCTCGCCCGCCGTCGGCGGGTTCCGCGTCGACGCCTTCGATGGTGCGCGCCACCTCGTCATAGGCGTCCCGGATCAGCTCGCCCAGCAGGTCGTCCCGGCCGGCGAAGTAGCGGTAGAGGGCGGGGCCGGACAATCCCATGTCCTTGGCGATACGGGTGAGCGCCACGGCTTGGACTCCCCCTTCGGCGAGCTGCTGCAGCGCGGCCGCCTTGATCTCTGCGCGGTTCTGTTCGCGGTAGCGGGCCCGGGGGCTCCGTGCCTCGGCGGCCAAGTTCTCCTCCTGCGTTCGCGATGGCATCCAGCATGCGGGAGCAGCCCATAGCAATGATAGTGAGCCACCCTATTGCGATAGGCCATCGCTAGAGTTATGGTCTATAACAGAAGCGAGAGAGAAGCACGGAGCTCCTCTCCCCGCTTTCCAGCTCCTCGGTCATCGCCCCTCGCTCCCACCCGCCGGCCACCGGCCCGTAGAGAAGGAATCACCATGTCTGCCGCAGAACTCCCCCTCCATGCAGTGCTGGGCGCCGGGCCGGCGGGCACCGCGCTCGCCGGCGAACTCGTCCGCCGCGGTCACGCCGTACGGCTGGTCAGCCGCTCGGCACCGGACAGCGCCGTCGAGGGCATCGAGCGGTACGCCGCCGATGTGAGCACGCCCGAGGGGGCGCTGGCCGCCGTCGAGGGCGCCGCCGTCGTGTACCACTGCGTGAATGTCGACTATCACCGCCAGACCGAGGTGATGCCGCAGGTCCAGCGCGCGGTGCTGGCCGCCGTCGAGACCACGGGGGCCCGCCTGGTCGTCCTGGACACGCTGTACCCGTACGGCCCGACGCACGGCGAGGTGATGACGGAGGACACCCCATGGCGGGCGACCAGCCGCAAGGGGCGGATGCGGGCCGAACTGGACGAGCGCTATCTCGCTGCCCACCGGGCGGGCCGCGCCCGGGTCGTCCTCGGGCGGTCGGCGGACTTCGTCGGCCCCGGCGTACTCAACTCCACGCTCGGCGGAGCGGTCTTCCCCGGCGCGCTGACCGGAGGCGAGGTCCTCGGTATGGGCGATATCGACCTGCCGCACAGCTACACGGACATCCGCGATGTGGCGACCGGCCTCGCCACCCTCGGCGAGCACCCGGAAGGCGACGGCAGGGTCTGGCATCTGCCCACCGCGCCCGCCGCCACCACCCGCGAGATCCACTCGATGATCGAGGAGCGGGTGGGCCGCCCGGTGCAGCGCGTGGTCCTTCCCGAGCCGCGCCCCTTCGGGCCGTTCGACGCGGCATTCATGGACGAGTACGCGGAGATGTTCTACCAGCACACCGAGCCGCAGATCGTGGACTCCGCGGCCTTCACGCGGACCTTCGGCGTCCACCCGACGCCGCTGGGTGCCACCCTCGACGCCACCGTCGACTGGTACCGCGCACTGCTGGCCGACGCCCGGCGCTGACCCGGCCGCGGCATGCCGGAGGCCCGACGCGCGGTGGGTCGGGCCTCCGGCATGCCTGAAGCGGTCAGGAAGCGCTGGGCGGCGTCGCCGACCAGGCGGTCACGGACAGCTCCCCGCCGTCGACGGCCTTGTCGAACGCCACGACGCCGTGCGAGTTGCTGCCCGTCGGGGACACCTGCAGGTACTTGGCCTGCGCGGAGGACGGACCGGCGTGCGTCCAGACCAGATCGGCGAAGGCGCTCTTGCCCGGCTTCAGGGTGATCCCGTGCGCACCCGGGTCCTTGGCGAAGTAGGTGTCACCGTGGTGCGCAGTGGTCTTCAGGGCCGTGTGACCGGCACCCTCCAGCGCCAGCCCCGGGTAACCGCCTATCGCGCACGCGCTCGTGCCGGTGTTGGTCACCTTCAGGTAGGTGCCCTCGTGATTCATTCCGGCCTGGCTCGAACCCGCGCTGGTGGTCGTGACCTTCAGCGCCCCCGGCCCGCACGCGCCGGCCGCGCCGGATGCCGCACCGGCCGCGGAAGCCATGCCGGCGCTCGCTCCCACGGCAAGGGCGACAGCGGCGGTGACGGTGGCGGCGGTACGCAGACCACGGATGGTCATCAGTCATCAACTCCCTTTTCCCCGGAACCCGGAGAGACCTCGGTTCACACCCGGCGTCCGGCCCGCCCGGCCCTCCCCAGCCCCCGCGAAGGGTGACGCGAACGGGAGAGCCGACCGCGGGACCGGTCGATGGGTGCTCGTTCGTTCGTGGCACTCACCCTGGGTGCCACCACTGATGATCGGCTAACGCCTGGCTAACACCCGGAAAACCAGCGGGCGCCGGGAAGGCGGAAGAGTGCGCGGGCCGCGGGGAGGAGCGCGGTGTGGGAGTTCGCGAGGCGGGGAGCGTTCGCGCGGCGGGGCGGGGCGGACTTCGTGGGGGTACGAGGACCCGCGGACCCGCACGTGCCACACGACGGCGCGGGAGACGATGCGGATGAAGTCGTTCCGATCAGGCGTGCGATGCTGGAGCAACCCGGATCATGGCAAGAAGTGGGAGTGTACGGCACCGTGATGGCAGCGATACGGCGGACTGGGACGAGAACCTGGGACCGCTTCGCGGCATCCGACCCAGGGCTGCTGCGGCTGAAGGCGGGGCTGCGGACGGTCGGGGCGATCGTGCTCACGCTCGTCGTCCTCGCCCTGTTCGGCACCGGTGTCACCCTCATGGTCGCGGGCGCCATGGCGGCCATGGTCGCCACCTTCGCGATCAGGGAGAAGGAGGTACGCGGCCAGGCGATCACGCTGGCGCTGGGCCTGCCCGTCGCGCTGGCCGCCATGTCGCTGGCGGCACTGCTGCACGCCCTGGTCATCGCCGGTGATGTGTTCTTCGTCCTCCTGATCTTCGGTGCCGTCTACTCCCGGCGGTTCGGTGACCGCGGCACCGCCCTCGGCCTGATCGGCTTCCAGGTCTACTTCGTCTCGCTGTTCGTACACGCCACCGTCCCCACCCTCCCCGAGCTGTATCTGACCCTGGGCATCGCCTTCGCATGCAGCGCGGTCGTACGGTTCGCCGTCGTCCCGGAGACACCCCAGCGCACCCTGGGCCGGCTGCGCGAGGCCTTCCGGGCGCGTCTCGCCCAGCTGCTGGCCACCCAGCTGGAGTTGCTGGACGCCGGCCCCGAGGAACTGGACAAGGTCCTCGACGATCTGCGACGGCACACCGCCCGGCTGCACGAAGCGGCCTTGATGATCCAGGGCCTCCTGGAGGAGGGCACGCAGAGTGCCGCCGCGGCGGGACTGGTGCAACGCCGCGTCGCGGATGCCGAGATCGCCGCCGAACGGCTGGGCATGCTGATCCTCAACGCCCGCAGCGCCGAGCGGGCGGACACGCTCACCATGCATCTGCCGCACGCCCCCGTGCCGGCCACGGCGACCCGTACACCGGCCGAGGACGATGCGACCGTCACGCTGCGCCGGGATCTGAACTCTCTGCTCCTGCTGGTCGCCCGGCGCGCGGCCGACGACCGCGGCACCGCGCTGGCCCATGTACGCAACAGGCTGCTCGGCTACCGCGACGAGGACAACCTGCCGCGCGCCTCGTCCGTCGTCCAGGACGTCTTCCGCGGGCTCGGTGAAACGGCGCGTGCCGTGCTGGGTCTGCGGCTGGCGCTGGACGGGCCGCAGGACGAGTCGGACGACACTCCGGCCACCACACGCTCACGCGAAGAGTTCGACGCCGAGGATCTCGCGATCGTCGGGGCCGAGGAGGCCGAAGAGACGGAGGAGGACCGCACCGGGCTCCAAAGGCCGACCACCCGTGCCGCGTACCAGGTCGCGGTGGGCTCGACACTGGCCATCATCGGCGGTGAGTTCCTGTCCAGCCAGCGCTGGTACTGGGCGGTGCTGACCTGCTGGGTCGTCTTCCTCAACACCGCCTCCACGGGCGAGATCCTGGTCAAGGGCTACCGCCGGCTGGTGGGCACGGTCCTCGGGGTGGTCGCCGGTGTCGCTCTCGCCGGGCTGGTCGGCGACCACACCTGGCCCGCATTCGCCCTCGTGCTGCTCTGCATCTTCGGGATGTACTTCACCGCACCGCTGTCGTATGCGCTGATGTCCTTCTTCGTCACCGCGATGCTCGGTCTGCTCTACACCCTGCTCAACACCTACAGCCTGACCGTGCTGGTGCTGCGCATCGAGGAGACGGCGCTGGGCGCCGCTTGCGGGATCATCGCCGCCGTACTGGTGCTGCCCATACACACGGACCGCCGTACGGACGAGCAACTGGGCACGGTGCTGGTCCGGCTGCGGGATGTCGTCTCCGCCGCGGTGGAACAGCTCAGTGGCGGGCCGGCCGTGGACCTGCTGGGCAAGGCCCGCGACCTGGACACGGCGCTGGACGATCTCCGTGCCTCCACCCAGCCCTTGACCCATCCGATCACCCCGCTGCGGGTGCGGCGGCAGACCGCCCGATACCTGGTCGCGCTGCTGGAGACCGCCGCCTACCACGCCCGTTCCCTGGCGGCGACGGCGGAACTCGTGCCGTACAGCAAGACCGTCGCGGCCGACCCGCGCCTGGAGCGAGCCGGCCGCCGGATCGCGCAGAACATCGATCTCATCGTCGCGCGCGTGCTGGAGGAGAGCACCGAGGGCGAGGTGGAATCCGGCGTCAGTATCGCGGCGATGCTGGATGCCGCAGGTTCCGGGGCACTGCGTTCGGGCACGGTCACCTTCCGCGTGCTGCGGCACCTCCAGCGCCTCGACGAGGGTGTGGTGGGCATCGCCCGCCCGCTCGGCGTACCGGTGGCGAGCCCCAAGGGAGGCAAGCCCGACTCAGGACAGCAGGCGAGCGGAGCAGCCGATGCCGCAGCGGCTCGTGGGTGACCCGGATGGCCGGGCCCTGGCGTTGCCGGGCTTTGGCGGCCTTGCCTCAGCAGGCCCGGGTGCACATCCTCGATCGACGCCCCGGCCTCCTGCAATGCCCGCCGGCGATGTCCAGTCACCGTACTGTCCGGACATCGACATCGACATCGCCGGGGCCGATGGTCGATCAAGGGGCAGAGTCACAGATCAGGGCATGCGGCGGGCCCAGGGCGGGCCCGCCGGCCGGTCGTGGCCCGCGGGACTCCCCGGCACGTCGTGGCTGGCAGGACTTCCCCCGGCCGGTACCGGCCACCTCCGTGAGGCGCCGGCCGAGGCGCTTCAGTCGGCGCTGCCGGCGTCCGAGCGGCACGCGGGGTGCCCCCAGCCGTCCGGGTTCTTGGTGATGGGCTCGCCTGCCGCATAGGAGCGCCCGCAGCGGCAGCGTCCGGGGAACTTGGCGTTGAGTGTCCGCGTCGCATTCCCCGAGGTGCGCCGCTTGGGCGAGGACGCCGTCTTCGCGGACGCCGTCTTCGCTGCCGCGCCGGAGGCTCCCCGGCGCGGGCCGGCGGGCCGGACGGCGCCGGAGGCCGGCGGTGGCTGCGGGGAGCCGAGCTCGCTGCCGGCGGCCTCCTGGACGATCGCTGCCTGACTGGCGGCCCGGTCGGCGAAATCGTTGAGCGGATCGCCGTCCACCTGGTGCGCCGGTACATACCGGAACTCCACGGAGCGGTCCGTGAGCAGCGCGTCGATGCGCATCACGAGTTCCTGGTTGGCGACGGGCTTGCCCGCGGCGGTCTTCCACCCCTTGCGTTTCCAGCCGGGCAGCCAGGTGGTGACGGCCTTCATGGCGTACTGGGAGTCCATCCGGATCTCCAGGGGAACGGCCGGCCCGGTGGCTGCCAGCAGGCGTTCCAGGGCCGTGAGTTCGGCGACATTGTTCGTTGCGGTGCCCAGCGGCCCGGCCTCCCACCGCACGACGGCTCCCTCACCGTCGGCGATGACCCAGGCCCAGCCCGCGGGCCCGGGGTTTCCTTTCGACGCGCCGTCACATGCGGCGATCACGCGTTCAGCCATGGGCGCGATCATGCCAGCCGGTGACGCGCGGGGCGAAGTCGCCTACGCCGCTGCCCGGACCGGCCCTCGCCTGCGTTGCCGGTCCCGCCGCGCGGAGGGGTGCGCTTCGGTACCCCGACCGTGTGCCGCGCCGCCCACGCCGGGCGGCGCACCGACGGCCTGGACCGGTGGCCGGCCGATGACCCGGATCAGTTGCCGGCTTCCTTCTCCGGGCGGAGTTCACTGGGCCGTACGATCACAAAGCCCTCGCCGTCGAGACGGAGTTGAACGGCCTCGCCGGAGCCGCCGCGGAGCATCGAGCCGAGGCTCTGCGAACGGTGCAGCGTGGTCTGCAGGCTGCTGCTCCAGCCGACCACGGCGTCGGTGTCGACGAAGACCGGGGACTGCGGGGACACGGGTATGACGAGGGGATTGCCCTCGCACATCACCGCCAGTTTGCCCTGCCCGCTGAAGACGGAGTTGAAGAGCCCGCCGCCGACCATGCCGGCACCCTTGACGACCTTGATCTCGTAGGAGAGGGACGGGTCGAAGCACAGCACATTGCGGCCGTTGACGGTGATGCCGTCGCCGGGGGCGAGGTCGATGACGAAGCAGTTGGCGGCTTCGTGCGCAAACCACACCTCGCCTCGGCCCCGTACGGCCATCAGCGCCAGCCCCTCGCCGGTGACCGCGCGCTTGAGGAACTTGCCGAAGCCCTGCCCCTGCTTCTCGAACTGCAGATCACCGCGGTAGGCGATCATCGAGCCCTGTCGCGCATAACACTCACCGTCCAGGGCGTACTTGATCGACTTTGCGTTCTGCTGGGTCATCCCGGGCGCGGTGGCGGGCGTGGCCATGTTCTCGGCAGAGAAAAGATCGCTGTTCATGGCCTGCATGCTAAGCGGGGTGCGGTCAGGGCACACCGGAAAGTCCGGCAGCCGTGCACGAGCGGTGCCGCCCACCCGGTCCGGGTCCCGGGACAACGGCCGAAATCGGATCACGTGACCGTTGGCTTGTAAACAATCGGACACAAGAACACTCAAAATAGGTAAACCACAGCAGTCGGGCGCACCGTGCTCTAGCGTCACGTCCGACACGGAGGCGGTTGTGTGGCCGGGGGGCTCCAGCCGCGCCGGAATGAGGGGACGACCAAGTGGGGGGCCATGGGGTTGTTCGAAGCTGCCGGACCACGGGTGATCGAATCACCTTCCGGAACAGCCAAGGTGGATCGTGCGCCGCAGCGCACCGAGTCAGGTAGGCACAAACCGATGGAGCGCTGGCTTGTGCGGCTGGCGTGGGCCGTGGACGCCTTGGGCGCCCTGGTGCCGGTCGGCATGCTCTGTGCCGTGACGCGGCAACCGCAGCCGTGGCTCACGGCGGTGCTGGCCGGTCTGTCGTGGCTGGCCGTCGGCACAACAAAGAATCGTTACAGCAGAGATGAGCTGAGCAACGGCAACACGGTGCTGCCGGTCGTGCGGGACTGGCTGACCATGCTGGGCGTGCTGGCCGTCATCTGTGTCGGGGCACGGATCGAGGTCGAGCTCGGGGTCTGTGTGCTCGCGCTGCTGCCCTGCCTGGGGCTGGGCATGGTCCGGCGCAGACTCGTCCACCGGTATCTGCTGGCCATGCGCCGTCGTGCGCAGGCGCTGCGACGCGTCCTGGTCGTCGGGGAAGCGGGCGCCGTCGATGTGGTGCTCGCGGAGCTGGCGCACCGTACCGACCACGAATACGTCGTCGTCGGCAGCTGTCTCGTCGGGGAGGAAGGCACCGACTCGGCGCTGCCCGTCGCCGCTCGGCTCGCTTCCGACGGGGTGGCACCCGAGGGGGCGCCGGACGGCGAGACCGTCCTCAGGTGCGCCGCGCAACTCGATGCCGATCTGGTCTTTGTGGCGCCGGGGCGTCAGCTCTCCGCTGCACGGGTGCGCCGACTGGCCTGGGCACTGCACGATGGGGGGCGGAATCTGGCCATACTTCCGGGCCTTCTCGATGTGTCACAGCACCGGGTCCGGCTCGCCAAGGCGGCGGGCCTGACGGTGATGCACATCGAACCGGCGGGCCAGCGGGTGCTTCCGGTGCTGCTGAAGCAGGTCACCGACCGGCTGGGGGCCCTGCTGCTGCTCGTGCTGCTCTCCCCCGTCTTCGCCGCCGTGGCCGCGGCCATAAGGCTCACCACCGCGGGCCCGGTGTTCTACTGGCAGATCCGCATCGGCCGGGATCTGATGCCGTTCCGGATGTGGAAGTTCCGCACGATGGTCGTCGCCGCCGACCGGATGCGGGGCGCGCTGGAGCCGGCGAACGAGCACGACGGGGCGATGTTCAAGATCCGGCGGGATCCCCGGGTGACCCGGGTGGGCCGTCTGCTGCGGCGCTTCTCGCTGGACGAACTGCCCCAGCTGTTCAATGTCCTGGCCGGCCATATGTCCTTGGTCGGGCCGCGGCCGCCGCTTCCCGAGGAGGTCGAGCGGTACGACGGGACCGAGCTCCGCCGGTTATCCGTCAAGCCGGGGCTGACCGGTCTGTGGCAGGTCAGCGGGCGGTCCGACCTCTCCTGGGACGAGACCGTCGCACTGGATCTGAGCTATGTGGACAACTGGTCCTACGGCAGGGACATCGGTGTGCTGGTCCGGACCGTGCGCGCCGTGGTGGACGGGCGCGGTGCCTACTAGCCACATAGGGCCCCGGTGTGCGGCCGGCTCCTCGCGAAGGGGCGGGCGCCGGCCGCACACCACGGGGCGGGTCCGATCACACCCGGGCCGGCTCCGCCTGCCACGCCCGGTAGGTGCGGGCGATGCCCTCGGCCAGCGGGATGGTGGGCGACCAGCCCAGTGCACGCATCCTGCTGATGTCGAGCAGCTTGCGCGGGGTGCCGTCGGGGCGGGTCGGGTCGAAGGCGATCCGACCCTCGTAGCCCACCGCGGAGGCGACGCAGGACGCGAGGTCGGCGATGGTCAGGTCCTCGCCGCATCCGACGTTGACGGTGTCGTCGCCGTCATAGCGGCGCAGCAGCACCTCGCAGGCCGCGGCCAGGTCGTCGACGTGCAGGAACTCGCGCAGCGGGGTGCCGGTGCCCCACAGCGTGAGCTCCGCCAGTCCCTTCTCCTTCGCCTCGTGGAAGCGGCGGATGAGCGCCGGCAGGACGTGCGAGGTCTCCAGGTCGAAATTGTCGCCGGGCCCGTAGAGGTTCGTCGGCATGGCGGAGATGAAGGAGGCTCCGTACTGCCGGCGGTAGGACCGGACCTGGACCAGTCCGGCGATCTTGGCGATCGCATACGCCTCGTTGGTGGGCTCCAACGGCCCGCTCAGCAGGGCGTCTTCGGTGATGGGCTGCGCGGCGTGCTTGGGGTAGATGCAGCTCGAACCGAGGAACAGCAGGCGGCGGACCCCGGCGTGGTGCGCACCGGCGATGACGCTGAGCTGGATGCTCAGGTTGTCCTCCAGGAACTGCACGGGGTAGGTGCTGTTGGCCATGATTCCGCCGACTTTGGCGGCCGCCAGGACGACGGCATCGGGCCGGGCCGCGCGCAGAAATGCCGCGGTGGCGTCGGCATCACGCAGGTCGAGCTCCGCGTGCGTGCGGGTCAGTACGTCATAGCCCTGGGCGCTCAGCCGCCGGGCCACGGCGGATCCCACCAGACCTCTGTGGCCTGCGACAAAGACACGGGCGGGTGTGGGCAGCAAGTCATCCATGGGCCGGATTGTGTCAGTGAACCCGATACGCCTACCGGCTATTTCAGGAAATATCTGCCGCACTCCGCTCTCGACCACCCGCCAGGGAGCGGGTAGCGTCCACGCCCCGCGGTCCGCCGCGCGTGGGAATTCCATCGAACGATCCCGATGTACATCACTTCTCGTGGGGGGAAGCCATGCCTAAAACCGCGGTCATCACCGGTATCACCGGACAGGACGGTTCCTATCTGGCCGAATTGCTGCTCGGTAAGGGCTATGAGGTGCACGGGCTGATGAGACGGTCGTCGAGCTTCAACACCGAGCGCATCGACCACATCTACCAGGACCCGCACACCCCGGACCGCAGACTGCTGCTGCACCACTGCGACCTCTCGGACGGGGTCGCCCTGGTGAACCTGCTGCGTGATGTGCAGCCCGACGAGGTCTACAACCTCGGGGCCCAGTCCCATGTCCGGGTCTCCTTCGACGCTCCGCTGTACACCGGCGACGTGACCGGGCTGGGCGCCGTACGACTGCTGGAGGCCATCCGCGCCAGCGGGGTGCAGACCCGGCTCTACCAGGCCTCGTCCTCGGAGATGTTCGGCGCCACCCCGCCGCCGCAGAACGAGGCGACGCCCTTCCACCCGCGCAGCCCGTACGGCTGCGCCAAGGTGATGGCGTACTGGTCCACGGTCAACTACCGCGAGGCGTACGGGCTGTTCGGCGTGAACGGCATCCTCTTCAACCACGAGAGCCCCCGGCGGGGCGAAACCTTCGTCACCCGCAAGATCACCCGCGCGGTGGCCCGCATCCAGGCGGGCCTGCAGGAACATCTCTATCTGGGCAACCTCGACGCCGTCCGCGACTGGGGTTACGCCCCGGAGTACGTGGAGGCCATGTGGCTGATGCTCCAGCGGGACGAGCCCGACGACTATGTGGTGGCGACCGGCGTGGCCGCGACCGTGCGCGACTTCCTGCAGGCCGCCTTCGCCACGGTGGAGCTGGACTGGGAGCGCTATGTGCGCTTCGACCCGAAGTATGAGCGCCCCTCCGAAGTGGATGCGCTCATCGGCGACGCGTCCAAGGCCAAGAGCCTGCTGGACTGGTCGGCGAAGGTGCAGTTCGACGAACTCGCCCGGATCATGGTCGAGTCGGACGTACGGCAGCTGGCGGACGAACTCTCCGGCCACCGGGTGCGGGTGGACCGATGACCTCTACCGCCACCGCCCGCCGGCTGCGCGGTTTCACCGGCGCCGGTTACGACAAGGGCCGGGGGCTGCTGATGCAGGCCGCCTGGTTCGCCGTGCTGAATCTGGTGTTCATGAAATGGTGGTTCCCGCCGCGGCTGCGGCCCCCGCTGCTGCGGGCCTTCGGCGCCCGCGTCGGTGAACGGGTGCTGATACGGCACCGGGTGCGGGTGCAGTGGCCGTGGAAGCTGACGGTCGGCGACGACGTCTGGCTCGGTGAGGACTCCTGGCTGATCAACCTGGAGCCGATCAGCATCGCCGGCGACGTCTGTGTGTCCCAGGGCGCCGTGCTGTGCACCGGAAGCCATCAACGGCGCTCGCCCACCTTCGAGTTCGACAATGCGCCGATTCATCTGGCGGAGGGGTCCTGGGTGGCCGCCCGCGCCATGGTGCTGCGCGGCGTCACCGTCGGGGCGGGTGCGGTGGTCGGCGCCGGCGCGGTGGCCCACCGCGACGTGCCCCCGGGGGCCGTGCACACCACCGGGGGTGCGGTATGAGGGTCACCCATGTCGTGACCCTGGTCAGCGACGACGGGGCGTACGGCGGCCCGGTGAGCGTGGCCACCGGCCAATTGGGCGAACTTGCCTCGCGCGGCCACGGGGTGGAGCTGGTCTCGCTGTGGCGGGGGCGTGGGGCGCCCCCGCGGTCCGTGGACGGAGTCCCGCTCCGCGCCCGTCCGGCCCGCACGCTGATACCGGGGCAGGGGTTCCTCGGCCTGTTCCACCCGGGGCTGCTGCCGGTGCTCTGGCGGAGTGCCGGCCGGTCCGGCGCCTTGCATCTGCACGCCGGGCGCGATCTGGTGTCGCTGGCCGCGCTCGCGGTGGCCGTGGTGCGCCGCCGCCCCTTCGTGGTGCAGACACACGGCATGGTCCAGCCGCGCCGCTCGGCGGTGGCCCGGCTCTTCGACCGGGTGTATGTCCCGCTGCTGCGCCGGGCGGCGGCGGCACTGGTACTCACCGACGAGGAAGAGGCCGGGCTGCGGCAGGTGCTGGGGCCGCACGGCCCGCGCCTGGTCAGGCTCCCCAACGGAGTCCGCGCCCGGCCCGACGAAACGGACCGCAGCGCGGCCGATGTGCTGTTCCTCGCCCGCTTGCAGAGCCGCAAACGGCCCGAGGCCTTCGTCCGGATGGCGGGGCTGGTGCACCGTAAGCGGCCCGAGGTGTCGTTCACCCTGCACGGTTCGGACGAGGGGCGGCTCGCGGAGGTCCGGCGGCTGATCGCCGACGAGGGACTCGGTGAGGTGGTGACGTATGGCGGGGCCCTCGATCACGACGCCGCCGTGCGCCGGACCGCGCGGGCCACCGTGTACGTCCTGCCCAGCGTCGACGAACCCTTCCCGATGAGTGTGCTGGAGTCCTTGGCGGTGGGCACGCCGGTGGTGTGCACGGACAGCTGCGGTATCGCCGCAGCCCTCCAGCGGAGCGGGGCCGCTCTGGTGACCGACGGTTCGCCGGAACAGCTGGCGGATGCGGTGCTGCGACTCCTGGAGGACCACCCGCTGCGGGAGCGCGTCACCCGCGCGGGCCGTGCGGCCGTCGAGGCGGAGTTCTCCCTGGCGGCCGTGGCCGACCGGCTGGAGGAGCTGTACGGCTCCCTCGCCCGGCCCGGCGCCGGGTGATCCGGGGCGGCGGGGAGGACACCGCCCCGCCGCCCGCGCGGCTACCGCCCGGCCTTCGCGGTCCGCAGCAGAGCCGTGATCCGCTCCAGACCGGCCCGGCTGCTCAGCCGCTGCTCGACGTACTCCGGACCGCGGGCTCCGAGCCGGGCCGCCCGCCCGGGGTCGTCGGCGAGCGCCCGGACCTCCGCGAGCAGCGCCTTCGGGTCCTCCGGTGCGATCACCGACCCGGCGCCCGAGCGCAGCACCTCCTGGGCGGTGCCCCCTTCGGCGGCCACCGACGCGATCACCGGCCGGCCCGTCATGAAGTACGAGGTGAGCTTGGACGGCAGGCTCATGTCCAGCACGGAAGCCTTCTGGGTCACCGCGAGCACATCGGCGGCGGCGAGCACCTCGGGGAACTCCGCGGTGTCGGCGGGCGGCAGAAAGGACAGCGACGAGATGCCGGTGGCGAGCCGTTGCAGATGTGCGCGCTGGTTGCCGTCGCCCATCAGCACGAACCGTACGGGCGCGGCTTCCTGGTCGGCGAGCCGGGCGGCCTCGACCAGTACCTCCAGTCCCTGCTTGAGGCCCATGTTGCCGGCGTGCAGCACCACGGTCTCCTTGCCGGACCAGCCCAGCCGTGCCCGGGTCCGTTCCCGGTCGCCGCTCGGGCCCGCCACATGGGTCCAGTTGGGTACCACGTGCACCCGTGCGGGCGGGACGCCCATCGCCGTGACCCGGTCCACGAACGACTCGTGCACCACGCCGACGACGGCCGCCCCGCGCAGGACCCTGGCCTCCACCGCTCCGGCCAGGGCGGCGGCCCGGCCACCGCCCTGGATGCCGCTCTGTGCGGCGGCGGCCCCCATCAGGTCCTGCACGACCACGACATGCGGCACCCCGGCCTGTCGCGCGAGACGCCCGCCCAGCACACCCCCGGCCAGGCTGGGCATCTGGGTGAGCACCACGTCGGGGCGGATACGCGGTGGTGCCACGGCGCCGTGCGCCAGGATGCTCGCCTCGAACAGCGCGCGGCGCAGGGCGGTCTGACGCGGCGGTACGGTGTGCCGCCGCCGGTGCACCGTGACCCCGCCGCGGCGCTCACGTGCCCGCCACCGGCCGCGGTACCCCTCCGCCACCCGCCAGGCCGGGTAGTGCGGCATGCCCGCGAGGACATGGGTGTCGGCACCGGATGCGGCCAGGTGCTCGGCTATCTGTGTCGAGTACGGCCCTATGCCGGTGTGTTCGGGCGCGTAGTTGGTCGAGACCACCAGCACACACCGGCCCGCAAACGAGTCTTCCAAGACTGGCCCCCCTCAGGATGTGCGGACATCGTAGGAGCCCGCCGGGGCCCACGGGCTGTGAATTGGGTTGCGATTGTGTCCCGAAGGCGACCATGTTTCCCGATGTCCCTTAGATTGTGGTCGCTGGTGGGGAGTTGGGGGGAGGTGAGCCGATGAGGCAGGGGAAGCAGTCCGGCGCCGCGGCGCCGGTGCGTGGCATCGCCGCACTGTGCTGCTGGGCGCTGTTGCTGGTGGTGCTGCTGCCGGTGCTGATCCTGCAGTCGCTGGACGCCCGTCTCGGTGCCGCGCTCGCCATGCAGTGCGTGGTGGTGCTGCACACCGGTGCGGCGCTGGCCCGGGTGCTGACCGATGTCCGGGCCCGGGTGATCGCCTTCGGCTTCTGGCTCTTCTCCTATGTCTGGCTGGGGCTTGCGCCGTTGGCCATGCTCGCGACGGACGCCTATCCGCGGGGGTTCGTGGTCGACGCGAACACCGCGTTTGTGACAACGGCCGTGGTGGAGACGGGACTTCTGGCCTACAGCGCGGGCTCGGCGCTGGCGTCATGGCGCTCGGCGCGTACCTCCACATTCCTCGAACCGCTGCTGGCCCGACGACTGTCGCCGAGCCGGGTGCTGCTGCTGTGCGGCCTGGCGCTGCTGCTGGCCGTCGTGCTGATTCCCGGTCAGGGCGGACTGTCGGCGTTCTTCCTCAGCCGGCAGGCCGCCAACGAGGCGGCGGCGCATGCGGAGCCCGCCGGGTCGGCGGACCGGGCGATGGCGGCCTGGGCCCTTTCGGTACCGGCATTCTGGGCGCTGGTGGCGCTGGTGCACGTGCCGCGGTTCGCCGAGGGCGACCGGACCCTGCGCGGCTTACGGTGGCTGCTGCTGCCGCTGCTGATCGCGGTGAACGTCGTGGTCAACAACCCCATCAGCCAGCCGCGTTTCTGGGCCGGGACGGTCCTGCTGGCGCTGGTCTTCAGCGCGTCCTGGCTGCGGGGGCCGCGCGCCTTCCGCTTCGGCGCGGCGGCCGTGGCGGCGGTGGTGCTGGTGGTCTTCCCGTACAGCGACTACTTCCGCTACGACAAGCGGGAACCGGTCCAGGTGGTCTCGCTCGCCGAGCAGTTCACCTCCAACGGCGACTATGACGCGTTCCAGCAGATCGAGACGGGTGTGGACTACGTCCGTACCCATGGCTTCACCCCGACGGCGGCGCTGGGTCCGCCGCTGTTCTTCGTGCCGCGCGCCGCATGGTCCGGCAAGCCCGATGATGCGGGCATCCTGCTCGCCCGGCACGCGGGCTACACCTTCACCAATCTGTCCGCGCCGCTGTGGGTCGAGACGTATATGTGGGCCGGTTTCCCGTCGGTTATCGCCGTCTTCGGCCTGGTCGGCGCGGTGGGGCGGCGAATCGACACCCTCCGGCACCGGCTGCGGCGGCGCCGGGGCACCCTCGCGGCACTGCTGGTGCCCGCATTCGGCTTCTACCAGCTGGTGTTGCTGCGCGGCAGTCTGATGGCCATCGTCGGCCCGCTGGCGCTGCTGGTGTGCATCCCCCTACTGATCACCCGTAAAGCGGGACGGCGGGCCCTGCCGCCGTCCGCGCCGGAGTCCGCGTGCGCACCGGCATCCCCGGCGCACCGCGTCACCTCACCTCAACCCACAGGAGGAGCACGTACGTGAGCGTCTTCGACGAGCCCGCGGAGGAGCCGGACCAGATCCGCGACCAGCTGCGCCAGCTCCTCCGCTATCGCGCTTTGCTGGTACTCGGGCTGGTGCTGGGCCTGCTCGGCGGCGCCGCCGTGTCCCTGCTGGGCGGCTCGACGTACACGGCGACGGGTGAGGTCGTGGTGCATGCGATCAGTACGGCGCCCTTCGAGGCCGGCGGTGTCTCGGTGGACAAGCAGATCAGCATGGGCACCGAACGGCAGATCGCCCAGAGCGCCTCGGTCGCGGCCGGTGCGGCCAAGGCCCTCAAGCTGGACGCCGACCCGGCCACGCTCCAGCGCGATCTGCGGGTGAGCAATCCGCCCGAGACCCAGACCCTGATGTTCGAGTACAGCGCGGACTCCGCCGACCGGGCGTCCGCGCTCGTCAACGCCTTTGTGCATGCGTACCTCGACTACCGCCAGGACGCCGCGACGCAGCGGATCGACAAGACCGTCAGCAAGCTCGGCGCGGAACTGAAGCCCCTTCAGGAGCAGCGCAAGGTGCTGGACCGGCGGATCGCGGGCGCGAGCGGGTCGGGGCGGGCCACCGACGAGTCCGAGCGCAGCAATCTGGTGTCGGAGATAGCGGATCTGCAGGGACGGATCTCCAGCCTGAAGTCCCTCGACACGACGCCCGGCGACATCGTCCGCAAGGGCGATCCGCCCGCCTTCCCATCCAGTCCCGGTCTCGCCGTGCTGCTGCTGGCCGGCGCCGTGATCGGGCTGGTGCTGGGCATCCTGGCGGCCTGGGTCCGCTCGGTGCTGGAACCGCGGGTCCGGTCGGTGGCGGATGTGCAGGACAACCTGCGGGCGCCGGTGCTCGGCATCCTGCCGCGCCGGCAGGGGGGAACGGAGCTGCTGGAGGTCGGCCGGAGCGGCCGCGGCAACCGCGCGGAGGCCTACCGCACGATCGCCTTCCGGCTGGTGCACGACCAGCGGTTCGCCGGACGGGGCAGTCTGCTGATCGTCGCTCCCCGGGAGAACGCGGACGCCGTGTCGGTCGCGGTCAACCTGGCCGGTGCGTTCGCCGAGATCGGCAACGACATCCTGCTGGTCGAGGCCGATCTGCGCACCCCCCGCCTCGCCCAGCGGCTCCCGTTGCACCCCGGCCACGGCCGGCCGGTGCCGGGCAGCTGGGCGGACGGCGAGCGGCTCGCGGTGGACGCGGGCGTCGACGGGCGCTTCGATCTGCTGCCCGGCCGGGAGGTCCCCAACCCTGCGCGCACCCTGTCCTCACCGCAGTTCGCCCGGCTGCTCAACACACCGTCGGGGCCGAACGAGAATGTCGTGGTCATCACGGGGCCGCTGCTGTCGCATGCGGACGGGCTGGCCGTCGCCAAGCAGGCCGCGGGCGTCGTGGTGGTCTGCGATATGAACGAGGTCCGCCGGGACGACCTGGACCGGGTGTGGGAGCTGATCACCGGGGCCGGCGGGCACATCCTGGGTGCCGTCCTGGACAAGGGCAGCCACGGGCCGTCGCTGCGTCGGCTGACGGACGGCGGGCCCACCCACCGCAAGCGCGGCCGGAGCCGTGGCCGCGCCGCCGTGGTGGCACCGCCTCAGCCGCCCGGCCCGCCGCCGCCCCGCACCGGCCCCGCCCCGGTGGGCGGAGCCTCCCTCGACGCCGACACCACCTCGCTGCGCAGGTGACGGCCATCCGCCCGGCGGACTCCGGCCGGCCCGCGCCGACGGCCCCCGGGCCGGCCGCGGGCGGCGGGCGCGGGGTCGCCACGACCGCCCGCGGCAGTCTCTTCGGCCTGGCGGGCTCGGCGGCGAACGCGCTGTTCGGGTTCGTCCTCGTCGCCGTGGTCACCCATGGGCTGGGGGCCCGTGGGGCCGGCGCGGTCTTCACCGGCGTCGCGGCCTTCACCATCCTGAGCAATGCCCTCAAGCTGGGGGCCGATACCGCCCTGGTCCGCTTCGTCTCCCGGGACCTCGAACTCAGCGGCGGGGGCGGGGTACCGGCGCTCCTGCGCATCTCGGTGCTGCCGACGCTGCTGGCGAGCACCGCGGGGGCGGCGGCACTGCTGTTCTCCCCGGGGCTCGCCGGCCTGCTGCTGCCCGATCTGGAACCGGGGCAGGCCGCCGCGCTGATCCGGCTGTTCGCGGTGTTCCTCCCGGTGACGACGGTGGCGTTGGTGCTGCTCGGGGCCACCCGGGGGTACGGCTCGGTGGTCCCCTTCGTGGGCGTGGAGCAGATCGGCAAGCCCGCCCTGCGCGTCCTCCTTGCGGTGCCGCTGGTCCTGCTCACGCCGAGTGTGGCCGCGCTCTCCGCGGCGTGGCTGGTGCCGGGGGTGCTGGGTGCGGTGGCGGCCTGCCTTTCGCTGCGCAGGTCCCGCCGTACGCATCCGGGCACCCGCCGACCGCCGCCGCAGACACGGGAGTTCTGGGCCTTCGCCGGTCCGCGGGCCCTCTCCTCGGTGTTCGACATCACCGCGGTGTGGACCGGAGTGATCCTGTTGTCGGCACTGGGCACCGCCGCCGAGGCCGGTGTCTACACCGCCATCGGACGTCTGGTCACCGCGGGGACGCTGCTCCAACTGGCGATCCGGCTGGCGGTGGCTCCGCAGATCAGCCGGCTGCTCGCGGGCGGCGACGCACCGGGCGCCCAGCAGCTGCACCGGCTGTCGACGCGCTGGATCGCGCTCTTCTCCTGGCCCGTGTTCCTGGTCCTCGCCGCCTACCCCCGGACCGTGCTGTCGCTCTTCGGGCCCGGCTTCTCCGGTGGAGCGGCGGGCCTGGTGGTGCTGGCGGCCGCCTGTCTGGTGAACGTCGGCGTGGGCAATGCGCAGACGGTCATCCTCATGGCCGGACGGAGTGTCTGGAATCTGGCTGTCGCGGGCGCCGCGTTCGTGGTCCAACTGGGCAGTGCCGTATGGCTGGTTCCGCGGTACGGGGTGCCGGGGGCGGCGGTCTCCTGGGGCCTGGCGATCGTGGTGGACAACGGCGCCTCGGCGCTGCTGGCCCGTTACCGGCTGGGCTTTCGCACCGTCGACCGCGGCTATGTGTGCGCCGCGTTGGTCGGCCTCGGGTCGGTGGCACTCCCGGTGTTCGCCATGCGGACATTTTTCGGCGACAGCGTTCCTGGCATTTTCTTGGGAATGGTTTTGTCGATTGGGGCTTTCGGGGCCGCCGTCTGGCGCTATCGTTTGCCGCTGGGGGTAGGGGAGTTCTTCGGGGCGCTACGCAAGCGTGGTTCGGAAAACTCGCGGTGAACACCGGACTCATTTCCGCACAGAAATCGTCTCGTTCCCGCTTCCTATCCCGACAATTCCCATCGCGCCATGCTTCCAGGGGGGACCTGTGCGCCAAAGAAGCAGAACCATCCATCTCGTGCTCGCGGCCGCGGTACTGGGTACCGCGTCCACGGCACTGACCGCCGGTCCCGCTCAGGCCACCGGTGAAACCACACTGACCGCCGATCCGCTGGGCACCTGGCAGACCGACGGCGTCGTGTGGGCCATGGCCTACGCCAAGGGCATCGTGTACGTAGGAGGCACATTCAGCCACATCCGGCCGCCGGGCGCGGCCCCGGGCACCGGTGAGGTCGCCCGCACGAACTTCGCGGCCTTCGACGCCAAGACCGGTCAGCCGTTGCCGTGTGCGCCGGCCTTCACCGGCGGCACGGGCACGATCCGGGCCATGAAGGCCTCGCCCGACGGCTCGATGATCTACATCGGGGGCTCGTTCGGGAAGGCCGGCCCGGTGGGGCGGTCCAACACGGCCGCCCTCAACACCGCCGACTGCACGATCGGGGCGGCCTGGAAGCCGACGGTCAGCTCGACCGTACGGGCCATCGACGTCACCGACGACGCCGTCTACCTCGGCGGTGGCTTCGGCACCGTGCAGGGACAGACCCGCGAGCGGATCGCCGCCCTGCGGCCCGACAGCACGCTGCTGCCGTTCAAGGCCACGATCCGGGGTTCCTCGGTCGGCAACGATCCCACCCCGTCGGTCAACGCCCTCACGGTCGCCCCCAAGCTCGACAAGGTCATCATCGGCGGCCGGTTCACCTCGGTGAACGGGAGCCTGTTGGGCGTGCACGCGCTGGCCGGACTGGACGCGACCACCGGCAAGGTCGTCAACTCCTTCACCGGGTGGATCCCCAACCGGTCGGCCGTCAAGACGCTCGCCAACGACGGCACCAACTTCTATCTGGGCGCCGAGGGTACCGGCGGCGGGGTCTTCGACGGCCGGGCGGCCGGCCGGCTGTCCGACGGCTCGCAGTTGTGGAAGGACACCTGCCTGGGCGCCACCCAGGCGGTGCTGCCGTACAAGGGTGTGCTCTACAGCGGGTCGCACGCGCACGACTGCTCGGACACCCCGGGCGGCTTCACGGACATCAACAACCGCCAGCACTTCCTGGCGCAGTCGATCTCCGACAAGACGATCCTGCCGTGGTTCCCGGACACCAACGACGGGATCGGCGAGCAGATCGGCCCGCGGGCGCTGACCATGGCGGACGGCATCCTGTGGGCGGGGGGCGAGTTCACCACCGTCAACGACGCACCGCAGCAGGGCCTGACCCGGTTCGCGGCGGCGCCGGACACCGGGGCGCCGCAGGTGCCGCTGCTCAGCGGGTCGAGCGGCGCGCGCGGCAAGATCACGCTGAACTGGAAGGCATCCTGGGACCGGGACAACGGGGTCCTGACCTACAAGATCTACCGTGACGGCGCGTACCTGACCTCGCTCAACCAGGACTCGCGCTACTGGAACCGGCCCAACATGAGCTTCACGGACACCGTGGAGCCCGGGTCCCGGCACCGTTACTCGATCGAGGTCACCGACGGCACCAATGTCTCGGGGCGCAATGGCCCGGTCTATGTGACCGCCAGGGACTGACCGCAGGGCAAGTGGGGGTAAGGGCAAGTGGGGGGTAAATGACGCACCGAGTAGGTTATGCACCCGGGGTCTACGACCTTTTCCACGTCGGGCACCTGAACATTCTCCGGCACGCCAGGAGCCAGTGCGACTATCTGGTGGCCGGTGTCGTGTCGGACGAAATGGCGACGCAGGCCAAGGGGAAGGCACCGGTTATTCCGCTCACCGAGCGGCTGGAGATCGTGCGCAGTGTCCGGTTCGTGGACGCGGCGTTCGTCGAGACGGTGCCCGACAAATTGGAGACCTGGCAGCAGGTGCGGTTCGACGTCCTTTTCAAGGGCGACGACTGGCGGGGGACGAGCAAGGGCGACAAGCTCGAGCGGGATTTCGCGACGGTCGGGGTCGATGTGATCTATTTCCCCTACACCGTGCACACGTCGAGTTCCTTGTTGCGCAAGGTGCTCGACGGACTCGCGCATCCGGCGTGAACCCGCTGAATTGACCCCCGCCGCACCCGGGCAGCACGCCCGGGTGCCTTGTCCCGTCCCCGGCCCGTCAGCGGCCGGGGACGGGGGCGGGGGCAGGGGTGGGGGCGGACAATTCGCGGTACCACTTGACCAGGAACGCCACCATGAAGAGCAGATGGGCGACGAGCAGGCAGCAGTACAGCGTCATGAACAGGTCCCGGCTGCCGAACAGCAGGAATATCGCGCAGAAGACGCCATAGTCGACCGGAAGCAGTGCGACGGAGCGCAGCATGGAGGCCGGTGCCGCGGGTGCCGGCCCGGCCGCGCCGCTCTTTTGCCGTTCGGCGCGCTTGAGTTGCTCCGTGAGGATGCCGCCGAAGAAGACCACCACCGCGGCAAACTGGAAGGCGACGGGAATGAGCAGACAGCGAGGGTCGGAGAAACCGAAGTAGCGGTAGAAGGAGAGCAGCACGGCCATGTGGAGCGCCAGCATCTTCGCGCAGTCGACCACATGGTCCAGCCACTCCCCCGCGGCGCTGCCGGTCCGGGTCAGCCGGGCGAGTTGCCCGTCGGCGGAGTCGAGGGCGAAGCCGATGACCAGGGCCGCGAAGATACCGGCCGCCACGGCGGGAGAGGGACGCAATGTCGCAATCATGGCCACGCCGGTGAAGGTGAACACCGCACTGATCAAGGTTATTTGATTGGGTGTCAATTTCAGTGTGTAGCCCGCGGCAGCCAGCACCCGCCCGGCCGGGCGGTTCACATAACGCGAGTACAGGGACACTCCCTTCGAGGATTTCTGGGCGGCCGACAGCTGTCTGATCGCATATCCGAACTGGCTCATGTCCCCCACCTGATGAATGGACCCCCCGAAGGAGCAACATCATGGCAGGCAGAACCTCCCCGTCAACCGGTGGTGCCACCCGCCGGTCCGTGCTGGCGGGATCGGCCGCCGCGCTGGCAGCGGCCCTCACCGGGTGTGACGGCTCCCCGCCGCCCCCCGCCACCCGGCAGTCGTCCGACGACGCCAAGGTGCCCGCGGTCACCGGTCACAAGCCCAAGGGAAAGGACGTCATCGACGTGGTGGCGGATTTCGGCGCCAAGGGCGACGGCCGCACCGACGACAGCCGGGCGTTCGCCCGCGCGTACGCGTACGCGGCGGGCCGGGTGTGGGACCACATAGGCCGGACCGTGATCGATGTGCCGGCCGGGACCTACCTGATCCGCTCCCCCAACGCCCTGCTCGACGCCCAGGGGGGAAAGCTCAAGGCCAACGGCTTACGGTTCCGCGGGGCCGGCAAGCGCATGACCCAGTTGCTCTTCGCGCCGCGGCAGGCCGAGAACACCTATCTGTGCCGCAACGAGGACAGCTGGGCGAATGTGATGTTCGAGCAGATCGGCTTCGCCGCCGTCACCCCCGGCGCCTCGTTCTTCTACTCCTACTCGACCGGACAGGCGCAGGACTACCGCTTCACCGAGTGCGAGTGGACCGGCGAATGGACCTACGGACTCGCCCTCGACGGCAGCAACACCAACTCGGAGATGCGCTGGGACGCCTGCCGGGTGGGCGGCGCCTACCGCAAGGCGTTCCTGTACTCCGGGCTGTCCCAGAAGTCACTGAGCCACCCCCAGCAGGACCAGTTCCTCAACTACTGGTTCAACGACATGAAGGTGGAGTACGCCTGGGGCAACTTCCTGGAGTTCCCCTACGGCGGTTCCATCACCTGCCGCGGTGGCTCCTACATCGTCACCGGACGCCGCCCCGAGGACTCCGGCGACTACGGGCACACCAGCACCTTCTTCCGCTTTCCGCGCGGACCGCACCACGACTCCGTACAGCGCTTCCACGCCGAGGACATCCGCTTCGAGGTGCGCGACCCGGACACCGTCGTGATCGACTGCGCCTGGGACAGCGGAACGGTGCACTTCAACGACTGCGACGACACCGCGAACGCGTTCAAGTCCTTTGCGAAGGACAGCAGTCCGCACCGCTATCGCATCGGCGCCCAGGGTCCGCTCGTGCGCTACGACTCGTGCCAGTTGTCCGGGCAGCATGCTTACGAGGCGGACAGCGGCGGGTCCGGGGCCCGGGCCCGCTACGACATGTGCCGCTTGCGCAATCACTCCCAGCAGGACTTCATCAAGGGCGCGGGCGACCGGGTGTCGTTCGTCGACTGCCTGGGGTCCTGAGCGGGCCGGCGGTGGTGGCGGGCGGCGGGCGCGGCGAGCGGCCCGTACGGCCGGCACCCCGCTGCCGACGGTGATCAACAGCACACATACTGGCCAGTAGCGTTCTCCCGGCGCGGGCCTAGAGTGAGGGCCGAATGGCGCCGCCGGGCACCCGGCGGCGGCCCGCCCTCCGAGCCGACCAGGGAGACTGCATGCGCTCTCCGAAGGACTTCTTCCGCCCGCTGGCCGTCGGGGCGCCGACCCCGGTACACGAGGTACCGTTCCGGCCGTCCCGGATGATCCATTTCTTCGATCCGGGCAACGAGAAAATGGCCGCGAAGGTGCCGTCCATCGCGCCCACCGTGGATGTGCTGCTCGGCAACCTGGAGGACGCGGTCGCCGCCGACCGCAAGGAAGCGGCCAGGTCCGGTCTGGTGAAGATCGCCAAGGCCACGGAGTTCGGCGACACGCAGCTGTGGACGCGCATCAACAGCCTGGACTCGCCGTGGGCGCTGGACGATCTGCTGACGCTGGTCACCGAGATCGGCGACAAGCTGGACGTGATCATGGTGCCCAAGGTCGAGGGCGCCGAGGACATCCACTACGTCGACCGGCTGCTGGCCCAGCTGGAGGCGAAGGCACAGATCCGGCGGCCGATCCTGGTACACGCCATCCTGGAGACCGCCACCGGCGTCGCCAACGTCGAGGAGATCGCCGGCGCCAGCCCCCGGATGCAGGGCATCTCGCTCGGCCCCGCCGACCTTGCCGCCAGCCGCCGGATGAAGACGACCCGGGTGGGCGGGGGTCACCCCGGATACCTGGTCCGGGAGGACCCGCACGGTGCGGACGGCGCCGCGCCGCGGGCCACCTTCCAGCAGGACCTGTGGCACTACACCCTCGCGCGGATGGTCGACGCCTGTGCGGCGCACGGCATCCTGCCGTACTACGGCCCGTTCGGCGACATCAAGGACACCACCGCCTGCGAGGACCAGTTCCGCAACGCCTTCCTGCTCGGCTGCGTCGGTGCATGGAGCCTGCACCCGGTGCAGATCGGCATCGCCAAGAAGGTCTTCTCGCCCGCTCCCGCCGATGTCGCCTGGGCCCGTCGGGTCATCGAGGCGATGGGGGACGGCACCGGCGCGGTGATGATCGACGGCAAGATGCAGGACGACGCCACCTACAAGCAGTGCCAGGTGGTCGCCGAACTCGCCGACGCCCTCGCCGCCCGCGACCCCGAGCTGCGCGACGCCTACGCCGCGGCCGAAAAGGAGTAAGTCCCGTGTCCGACGCGATCCTGCGCCCGCGCCGCTCCGTGCTCTACATGCCCGGTGCCAACGAACGCGCCCTGGAGAAGGCCAAGTCCCTCCCCGCCGACGCCCTCATCCTCGATCTGGAGGACGCCGTCGCCCCCGACGCCAAGGCCGACGCCCGGATGCGGGTCGCGGCCGCCGCGGCCTCCGGCGAGTACGGCTACCGCGAGGTGGCGATCCGGGTCAACGGGCCGGGCACCGCCTGGCATGCCGACGACCTCCGGGCCGCCGCCGAGGCCGGTCCGGATGCGGTGGTGGTGCCCAAGGTGGACTCCGCCGAGACCGTGCGGGAGGTCGAGCGTGCACTGGAGGCCGCCGGCGCTCCGGACCACACCGCCCTGTGGGCCATGGTCGAGACGCCGCGCGCGATGCTGGACGCCCGTGCGGTGGCCGCGGCCGGCGAGCGGCTCACGGTGCTGGTGATGGGCACCAATGACCTGGCCAAGGAGCTGCACGCCGAGCACGTCCCCGGCCGGGCCCCGCTGCTGACCGGGCTGTCGCTGGCGCTGCTGGCGGCGCGCGAGAGCGGCAAGGTGATCCTGGACGGTGTCTACAACGACGTGAAGAACCCCGAGGGGTTCGAGGCGGAGTGCGTTCAGGGGCGGCAGTTCGGCTTCGACGGGAAGACGCTCATCCATCCGTCGCAGGTCGAACCGTGCAACCGGGTGTTCGCCCCGTCGCCGGAACAGATCGCCCGCTCCCGCAAGATCATCGATGCGTTCGACGAGGCCACCCGCGAGGGACGCGGGGTCGTCACCGTCGACGGCCGGCTGATCGAGAACCTGCATGTCGAGGACGCCCGCCGGATCCTCGCCTTCGCCGAGGCGCTCGACGGGCGCGCGTAGGAGCGTGCTGTCGAGGGCCGTCCTGGTGAATCCCCATAATCGGACAGGGTGAATATGTGGGGCAGGCCGTTGCTCCTGCTTGGTCGTTGCGGGCATCCGGGATAGCAACAACCCGGGGGCCGACAATGAGGTGCAGGAGCACACTGTGAAGAACATGGCACGCGTCAACTTTGTGATGGCAGGAGCTTGCGGCCTGCTCCTGGCCGCAGGCGGAGCCGCGCCCACCCTGGCGTGGGCCGAATCGTCCGGTGGCGACGGGGTCTCCAACAGCGACACCATTGCCCGCTTCGACGCCCGGACCCACTGCGGGCACCGGACCAGGTTCTGTGTCAACGGCCCGGTGCTCAGCGGAAACCCCAGGCAGTCGCAGAACGTCCATGTTTCCGGCTCCAACAGCAACAGCGGCAGCCCGAAGACCTCCCAGGGAAACACCAACGACGACAGCGGCGGCACCACCGGCGCCGCGAAGAAGTCCAGCAACAACCAGCAGGCCATCGGCTCCTACGGCACCCAGAAGCTGTGACGGCACACTGATCCTCGCCGGTTCCCGGGCTTCCGGGCCGACGGGGATACCGGAAGCGGAAACGACGATCGCCCGGCGGATGTCCGCCGGGCGATCGTGTGGCACCCCGGGTCGTGCCGGGTCCGTCAGTGCCTTGTCCGGATCAGTGGACCAGGAGTCCGAGGATCCGCTGCACGTTGTTGGAGCTCCCCGTGGAAGCACCCGTGACGGAGTTGGCGCCGTTGGTGGTGCCGTTGGTGTTGGAGAGATTGCCGCTGTTGTTCGGGTTTCCGTGGTTGATGAAGTTGCCGCTGTTGAGGCTGTTTCCGCTGTGCACCGGCCCGTTGATGCAGGCATGAGGCGACCTGATCACCGGCGACTTGTGGTGGACCTGGCCGAGGCGGTTGTTGCAGACCACCCCTTCGACCATGCCGGTCACGGTGCCGACATCGGCGTCCGCCACTGCCGAGAGCAGGGAGTCCGGGATGCTCACCGCCTGGGCAGCTCCGGCGCCGCCGAACAGCACCAGCCCGCACGCGCCGACCACACTTCCCGCCCGCATCATTCTTCTCACGTCGCTCCTCGCCGCTTCGTCCTTCTGCTGCCAGACGTATCGTGCTGCCGCTGCCGTCCCGCACCGTCGTTCAACCCGCGGGGAGTGAAACGCCCGTCGGCCACAATCAGCCGGGTGGCCCAACAATTGGCTGCCGGCCGCCCCGGGGAGGGGGCTCTCGGACTCGGCCTGCCGTGCGGTGCCCGCTCCGCGGAGCGGTGGCGCGGCTCGCCCCGCCCCTTCAGCAGGTGCTGTGCGGATGGCAGGCCGTGGCCGAGCGGGGCGGCCAGGTCTGGGGGTCGAGGATGCCCAGGACATAGGCGCGGGCGACGAGGGCGGGCCGGGTCGGGGCGTCCAGGAGGTCGCGCAGGCGGCTGAGGTGGTAGTCGACGGTCTGCCGGGAGAGATGCAGGGAGGTGGCGATCTCCGCGTTGCTGCGGCCGGCGGCCAGCAGGGACAGGATGCGGACCTGACTTGCCGTCAGTTGCGGATGCGCTTCATGCGCGAGTCCCTGGTGGGTGACGACCGCCCAGACGCTCGTGGCACGGTCCGCACTCCGGCCGACCGTGGTGAGATGCAGCCGGGCGCGGCGCTGCCGGCCACGGGCGTCCTGGAACACGGCGGAGGTCTGGATGCGCCGGCTGCGGCGGGCTATCAGATCGTGCCAACTGCGCCGCAGTGCCCCTAACTCCGGGGCGGGCACCAGCACGGTGTGTGCACGGCGGCCGACGAGGTCCGACAGCCGGGTCTGCAGCAACTCGGCGGCCGCGGCGCTCGCCTGCTGGATCCGCCCGCCCGCGGAGATCAGGGCACAGGCCAGTCCGCTGTGATCGCGCAGCGCGTGCAGGTTCTCCTCGGCCTCCCGGCGCTGACGCAGGGCGCGGGTGTAGTCGCTGATGTCGACATAGATGCCCGCGACACAGGTCTGGCCCCCTTCCCTGACCGGGAAGCGGTGGCCGGCCGCCTGCCCGCTGGTGCCGTCGGAGCGGTGGTAGGTGAGGGTGTGCCGCACGGGTTTGCCGCGGGCGAGTACCTCCCGGTCCAGGGCGAGGACCTGCGGGGAGTCGGCGGGGCCGTCGACGTCCGCGACGGATGCGCCGATGATGTGCTCCGGGGTGGTCCCGTACAGATGGGCATAGGCGTGGTTGGCCCAGAGGTAGCGGCCGTCCGCGTCCCGAATGAAGGCCGCGGCGGGGGCGAGGTCCGCGAAGGCGTCGTAGCGGCGGACGCCGGGGGCCCGCGTGGCGACCTCCACCGCCAGGCCACGGGAGCGGCCCTGCCGGGGTATGCCGAGGGGCCAGTTCACATCGAAGACACGACCGTCGAACTGGGCTTGCCAATGGCTGGTTTCGGGTGCCGCGGCGGGCTCGGGGAGCGCTCTTCGCACGGTGTCGAGAAACCGCTGGGCCGTCATCGTGTCGTCGAAGGCACCACCACCGCTGTCGATCACGCGCAGCTCACGATCGGCCTCCCACCAGGACACCGGAAGGTGTTCGAGCAGCGACTTCAAACTGGTCTCGTCCACGACGGGCCCCTTTGTGGTGAAGAGTTCAATGGTTTTGGACGGCGCGCCATGGCCATAGGTATCCCCCAGCGCTGCACGACATGCCCGGTTCTCGGCCGATCTGCTGCGTCTGCGGACCTCCACGCCGCCGCGGACGCCATACGGCATCACGGAACCTTCACTGGTGATCGACGGTATCCACAACTCTGGCATTTGCCTGAGCGGTTGCGGGCCGATGCGGGGAACCGTGTGCCGCACGGCTGCTTCGCTTGAAGCATGGCGTCCGGATGTGAGAGTCCGGCGTCCTCGGCCGTTTCGAAGGCCCATACCCGTATGAAGAGGAGTCGGATTCCAGTGAGCAAGGTGCTGTTCGTGTATGCCAAGGGCGGTCCGCCCCTGGGGTACGCCCTGTCACGGGTCGCCGCACGGTCGGCAGTGCACCTGCTGGCGCTCAGCGCGCTCCCGCCCACCGTGGCCGCGTCCGCAGACCGGCTGTGCGCTTCGGTGCTGAGCCCTTCCGAAGCCGAACGGCAAGACCTGGTGTCTTTGATCGTCTCCCGGGCCCAGGCGGTCGGCGCGGACGCGGTCGTCACCTTCTCCGAGTACGCGGTCGTCGCGGTCGCGGAGGCCTGCGAGAAGCTCGGCCTCGCCGGGGCGGGCGGCTCCTGCGCCCTCGCCCGCGACAAGCGGATGATGCGGCGCACCTGGCAGGACCAGGGCATATCCCAGCCCCGGTTCCGTCCCGTCGCCACCGAGCAGGATCTGCACGACGCGGCCGCCACGCTCCGTTTCCCCCTGCTGCTCAAGGCCGCCTGGAGCGCCGGCTCCACCGCCCACCGGATCATCCGCCGCGCCGACGAGGTACCGGCGGCCTGGGAGCGGGCCCGGGAGGTGATGGCGGAATCCGCGCAACTGGGTTATGCCGAGCTCCATGTGGCCGGTGCCGGGGCGGACTTCCTCGTGGAGGAGATCGTGCAGGGCACCGCGTCGGAGTGGTTCGACCAGGAGGGCTGGGGCGACTACGTCAGCGTCGAAGGCGTCGTCGTGGACGGCGACTTCCGCCCGGTGTGCCTCAGCGGGCGGATGCCGACGGTGGAGCCGTTCACCGAGCGGGCCGGGATCACCCCCGCCGCGCTGCCGCACGACGCCCAGCGGCGCATCGTGGCCCTCGCACGCGATGCCGTCGACGCGCTGGGGCTGCGCAACTGCGGTACGCACACCGAGATCAAGCTCGGTGCCGACGGGCGGATGTGGGTGATCGAGACCGCCGCCCGGTTCGGCGGGGCGATGACCGTCCCGCAGATCGAGGAGGTCTTCGGCCTGGACCTGATCGGCATGCTCACCGACCACCTGCTGGGGCGCCCGGTCTCCTGGCCCGCCGAGGCCCGCACCCCGCAGGAGGCGGACGGCGCGGCCGGATCCCTGGTCGTCCTGGCCGTCGACGGCGAGGGGGACGCCTGGCCGGACCGGCGCATCTGGGACTTCCCCACCGTGCGCGAGGCGGTGCCCGTCAGCGCGGGCAGCCGGCTGTCCGTGGTGGACGAGAACTCGCTCCCGGACGGGACCCCGGTGCCGGTGTACGACCCGGCCGCGGGCGCCAACACCATGGCGGCGCTGTGCCTGCTGTCCGCCGCCGACCCGGAGACCGTGATCCGCGACTTCTGGACCCTGGTGGACGCCCTTCCCAAGGTCCTCCCCCACGGCACCACGGAGGCGCAGTCATGACCACCACCCTCCTGCCCTCCGGCGCGCCGGGCCCGGTCACCGACCGCACCGTCGTCGGCGAGAACCTCTCCCTGCCGCTCTTCCGCACCCTCTCCGGCGTCCTGGCCGGCCACCCCTACCTCAAGGTCGTGGTGGACCGCATCGAGAACACCTGGCACCTGCTCGACACCGCGGCCCACCCGTTCCACGTCAACTACATCGCCACCCGCGTGCTCGGCATGGAGCTCGCCGATCTGGACTCCTGCCTGGACGCGTTCAACGCCTCGGTCTACATGGATCCCGAGCGGCGCTTCCTGCTGGGTGTGCTCTCGCTGCACACCGACGAGGACACCGAGGGCCGGGACCGGCCCTTCCTCGTCCTGGAGACGACCGAGGCCGACACCATGAACGGCGGGCTGCTGGAGGAGTTCTACACCTTCGTCCGGCACCGGGTCGACGGCCGGCTGCCGCTGCTGCTGAAGCCGGCGAACCACGGCCAGGAGCACGAGCTCGCCGCGATCAGCGATGTCCATGTGCCCCGGATCCTGGGCCATGAGCTCTTCGGCAACCGCACCCGTACCCCGCTCAACCCCGGCGAGGCCGTCGGGCGGCTGCGCTACTTCCGGACGCCGGAGGAGTACGCGGCCGCGGCCGACGGGCTCGGCTGGTCCGACATCGTGGCCATGGCGTCGCTGCCGGACGATGTGCCGCGGGTGGCGGGCTTCCTCAACACGGCGCCCGGTACACCGCTTTCGCACACCAATGTCCTCGCCTCCGGCTGGGGCATCCCCAACGCGATCGTCCGCGACCTGGACCGCCTCGTCGAGGCGGACGGCCTGGACGGCGCATGGATCCGCTACCGGGTGCAGGACGACGAGATCACCCTCGTCCCGCTGGGCCATGCCCCGGCCCTGGAGGCCCCGGCCTGGCACCAGCAGCGGATCCGTATGGAGCCGCCCCTGCTGGAGGACGTGCCCGCGCTGTTCCTGCACCGGCTGCGCCGCGCCGACCAGTACCGGTACGGCACCAAGGCGGCCAACCTGGGGGAGCTCCATCACGTCCTCGACAGCCGCTCCGCCGACCTCACCACCGTCTACGGGCAGCCGAGGCCGCCCCGCGCCGACCTCTACGGCCACCTCGCGGCCCGCCTGGGCGCCCCGGACGCGACGGCCGCCGAACTGCGCGACCTGGCCGCCGACTTCGTGGCCGGTACCGTCGCCGCGCCCGACGGCATCGCCCTTCCCTTCGCCCTGCAGCACCGCTTCCTGACGTCCTCGCCGGCCGTTCAGCAGGGCCTGGGCAAGCTCAAGATGGCCCTCGAACTCGACGCCCTCGACGTCCTGGACGCGCTCTGCCTGCATCTGCAGCAGCTCATCCGCAACACCCCCATGCCCGACGAGGTGACCCGGCAGATCACCCAGTCGCTGCCGGACGGTCCGGACGGCGGGGGCCGTCTCGTGGTGCGCTCTTCCTCCAATGCCGAGGACCTCCCCGGGTTCTCCGCGGCCGGGGTCTACGAATCGGTCAGCACCGTCCACGGCGCCGACGAACTCCTCGACGCGGTACGCCAGGTGTGGGCCTCCCTGCTGTCGCCGCGCAGCGTCCGGCTGCGCCATCAGGCGGGTATCTCCCTGGACGACACCTACATGGGCGTGATCATCCAGCGGTATGTGCCGGCGGAGCTCGGCGGGGTCCTGGTGACCTGCAACCCGACCCGGCGCACGGACTTCCGCAATGTCTACGTCAACTGCTCGCCCGGCTCGCCCGAGACTGTCGTCGACGGAACGACGCTGCCGCTGCAGTACCTGTACAACACGGTCGAGGGCGGCGGCCGCACCGTCGCACTCGGCTCGTCCGGCAAGGACCTGCCCGTCGTCACCCGCGACAAGCTGGCCCGGCTGGCCCTGACCGGGCGGCTGCTCCAGTCGCACTTCAGCGACGGCGATGTGGACCATCCGCTCGACATCGAGTGGCTGATGACCGATCAGGGGGACTTCCGCCTGGTCCAGATCCGCCCCTACGCGCTGTGATCCGCCCGTTCGCCGGCCTGCGGACGGCCCGTGGCCCCCGGGCCGCCGGGGTGTCCCTGACGCCCCGGGCCCGCCGGATCATCAGGCTCAACAACGGCTTCCAGCTGCTGTTCAACCTGTTGTGGTGGATGCCGGTCTTCTACGCCTACCAGCGGGAGGCGGGGCTCTCCGACGGGCAGATCTTCGGCATCCAGAGCATCTACTACATCGCGTTCTGTCTCTTCGAGATCCCGACCGGGATCGTGGCCGACCGGATCGGTGCCCGCAACTGCCTGCGAGCCGGTGCCGTCGTGATGACCGCGGCGAACCTGGCCCCGGTCCTCGCCCCCAGCTACACCGGATTCCTGGTGCACTTCCTGGCCATCGCCGCGGGCCGCTCGCTGACCTCCGGCGCCGCCAGCGCCTATCTCTACGACGGCCTGGCGGCCGAGGGCGCGGGAGAGCACTATCTGAAGGCCGAGGGGCAGGCACGGGCGCTGGGGCTGGCCGCGAAGGTGCTGTGCTGGCCGCTGGTCGGCCCGTTGATGGCCCTCGCGCACCCCACACCGTATGTGCTGAGCGCCGTGAGCGCGGCGGGCTCGCTCGTCTGCGCCGTGGTACTGCCGCGGCAGGCCGCGCCCGCCGGCCGGGGCCGGGCCGGGGAGACCTCGCGTGGTGGCCTCGCGTTTTTGCGCGAGGCCACCACGGCGCTGCGCTGTGTGTGGGCCACGCCCTGGCTCGCCCTGCTGATGGTGCAGGGCGTGGCGGTCTTCACCCTCTCGCGGATCTGCCAGGTGAACCTCTTCCAGCCGGTGCTGCTGGATCACGGCATCCCGGAGGGATCGCACGGCGGGGTGCTGGCCGCCATGACCGTCGCGGAGGCGGTGGCCTCGGCCCGTCCGCAGTGGCTCGGCTCGCGGCTGCCACCGGTGGCGTGGGTCTCGCTGCTCAGCCTCGCGATGGCGGCCGCGCTGGCGGGCAGCACTCTCGGCGGGCCCTGGACCGTGGTCGCCCTGCTGTGCGTGTTCGCCGCGGTCACCGGATTCGCCTATCCGCTCCAGCGCAAGCTGGTGAACGACGCGATTCCGGCGGGTGCGCCACGTGCCACCCTGCTGTCCGTCGAGAGCATCGTGGACCGGGCCGTGTGCGCACTGGCGGCCGTGGCCGCGGGCGCCTATCTCTCCGTGGGCCGGCTGGACGCCCTGCTGTGGCACAGCGCGGTGGCTACCGGGGTGGTGATGCTGGTCCTGCAGCTGGTGCTGCGGCGTGCCCCGGGACGGCCGCGGAAGCAGCCGCCTGCGGAGCCGGTTCCGGAGCTGGTCACCACAGCAGGAAACCCCTGAGCCGCACCGTCATACTGGGGACGTGCGGGGTACGGATACCGGGCGCTACGGCGAAGGTATGTTCCGCCCGGAGGAGACCGGCGAGGCCGGTCGTATCGATCTGGGAGCGCTCGCCTACGACGAGGTGAGCGCCGCCCGGCTGACGGCGTTGGGAGCCGGTCCCGGCTGGAACTGCCTGGACGTGGGCGCGGGAACCGGCACCCTCGCGCGGTGGCTGCTGGAGTCGGCCGGTGTCACGACGGTCCTCGCGGTGGACCGTGACACCCGGTTCCTGGCCGCCGACGGGACACCGGGCCTGACGACGCTGAACGCCGACATCACCGCCCCGGACTTCGATCCCGGCCGGTTCCGGCTGGTGCATGCGCGGTTCGTCCTGATGCATCTGCGCTCGTGGCGCCGCATCATCGCCAAGCTGGTTTCGCTGGTCGCGCCCGACGGTGTGCTGGTGCTCAGCGACGCCGTGGACCTGACGAGCGCCACCGCGCCGGGCACCCCGTACACCACGGTCACGCGGGCGATGTGGCAGGCACTCCGGGAGACCATCGGCACGGATATCTCCTGGGTGCCGGATTACCCGCAGCTCCTGCACGAGGAGGGGCTGTATCACGTGGCCGCCGAGATCCACGTTCCCCCGTTGGTGCCGGACAGCGCGATCAGCCGCTTCTGGGCCGATACGTGGGGCCGGACGCGGGGCGCCATGCTGGCGACGGGGCGGGTGGACGAGGCGCAGATCGAGCGGGCGGTGCACGAGCTGTCCTCGCCCCGGTGCGCCGCTCTCTCCCCCGGGATGCTCACCGCTTGGGGATGGAAGACCGCGGAGGCCGCCTGCGACCGGCGCAGCCGACCGGGCGCGGAGCCCTGACCGCTGCCGCGCCCGGCCCCGGGAAACGGTTGCGCACCGCCGTCCCGGGTGGTGACGTTCAGCGGGCCTTGGGGAGTTGCTGGGTGGAGCAGTGGATACCGCCGCCGCCCTCGCCGAGGTGGTCGACGGGCACTGGCACCACCTCCCGCCCCGGGTACAGGTCCCTCAGGGTGGCTGCGGCCTTGCCGTCGGCCTTCCGGTCGCCGAAACGGGGCATGATGACCGCCCCGTTGGCCACGTAGTAGTTCGCATAGCAGGCCAGGAACCCCTCACCCCGTCGCCCGATATCGGCCGGCTCGAACAGCTCGACGACTTCGAGCCGCTTCCCCCGGGCGTCGACGGCGTGCTCCAGGACCGTGCGGGCCTGTTCGTAGGCGCCGGTGAAGTCGTTCCGGGGGGCGTGGGGCGGCGGGGTGCTCAGGACCACGACGCCGGGTTCGGAGAAGCGTGCCAGCGCATCGATGTGATAGTCCGTGATGTCCTTGCCCTTGACGCCCTTCACCCAGATCACCGTGGTGGCACCGAACAGGCCCTTGAGCGCCCGCTCGATGTCCTGGCGGGACTTGCCGGGGTTGCGGTTGCTGTTGACCAGCGAGCTCTCGGCCACCAGCAGGGTCCCGTGCCCGTCGCCCTCCACGGCCCCGCCCTCAGCGGTGATCGGTGCCTTGATCCTGGTGATGCGCTCGTCGTCCAGGATCGCGCGGGCGACCCGGCTGTCGCGGCCGTGGGCCTGCTTGTTGCCCCAGCCGTTGAAGTTGAGGTCGACGCCGGCGATGCCGTCGGGCCCGAGGACGAAGACCGGCCCGCTGTCCCGCATCCACAGGTCGTCCACCGGGACCGGGACGACCTCCACGCCGGACCCGCACGCCCGCCGGGCCGCCTGCGCCTCCCGCTCGTTGGCCAGGAGGTATACCGGCTCGAACTCGGCGATCGTCCGGGCGATACGGGCGATGTCCTCGCGTACGCCGGTGACGTCCGGCCCCCAGATCCGGCGGGTGGGCCACGCCATGTAGGTCCCTTCGTGCGGATGAGCCTCGTCGGGCAGCCGCCATCCGCCGGCCGACTTCGCGCCTGCGGGGACGGCCCGCTCACCGCGCGGCGCCGGCCGGCCGCCGTCCTCGGTACCGCAGGCGCCCAAGGCCCCGCCCATGGCGGCGACGACCGCCGCTTGCAGTGTCTGACGTCGGGATATGTCCATGCTCAGCTCCCTGACTGAAATTTTGGTCAGGACGATGGTAGGGCATGATCGGAGTCGAGCCACCTTGATTCCTCGGACCGCGGGAGCATGCGATGCCGGACAGGCCCACCCAGATCCTCGAAGCCGCCGCCCGGCTGATCGCCCGGCGCGGCGTCCGCGGGCTGCGCGTCGAGGAGGTGTCCGCGGAGGCCGGCGTCTCGACCGCGCTGATCTATTACCACTTCAAGGACCGCACCGGACTGCTGCGCCGCACGCTGGAGTTCATCAACCAGCGTGCGGTCCGCTACACCGACGCCGCCCTCGACCTCTCCGACGATCCCCGTACGCAGCTCACCGAGATCCTGCTGCGGGAACTGCAGGACGACCCCCACGTCAGGGAGAACAGCGCGGCGTGGGGCGAGCTGCGCGCCACCGCCGTCTTCGACCCGGACCTGCGGGAGCTGCTGGCCACCGCGACCCGCGAGTGGAACGACGACCTCGCCGATCTGATACTCCGGGCCCAGGCTGCCGATCCGGCGCTCGCCGGGACCGACCCGCACGCGGCGGCCGAGCGGCTCACCGCCCTGGTCGAGGGCGTGAGCGAGCGCTGGCTGAGCGGTACCACCTCGCTCCGGCGGGCGCACGAGCTGATCCGTGGCGCCGTCGAGGCGGAACTCCGGCCGGGCTAGGGCCGGCCGGGTGGGCTCCGGCCCGGCGAGGGGGATTCCGGCCGGGCCGGGGGCGACTCCGTTCGGCCTGCCCGGCCCCGCGGCCCCCACGGCCTGCGGGGCCGGGCTCTTCTTCATGGTGTGGCGCCATAGCGGAGGAAAGAAGCGCTTCGGTCAATAAGAGGACATCGACGGCTGTTTTCGGTCGGATTCCGGTACGTGACGCTCTGTATACGACCGCCCGGTCACACTGCGCAGCCGCCGCGGAATCCCCTTCTCGCGCGCAGGGGCGCCATGTGGCAGTCATGCGGTGATTGCCGGGATCTGGCGAAGAATTTTCTGTTCTGGTGAGTAAATGGTGAAGAAAGGCGACCGAAAGTGTGCATCGGGTTTTGACCCCCGATCGGTCGTTCGGCGATCGTCCACCACATGCCCGTCATACCCCGACCCGCGGCCAGCGGCCCGCTGCGCCTGCGCGACTTCCGTCTTCTGCTCGCCGGTGCCGCGGCCGGACAGCTCGGCGCCCAGGTCACCCTGGTCGCCCTGCCGCTTGTCGCGGTGCTCGAACTCGACGCCCCCGCCTTCCAGGTGGGATTGCTCACCGCCGCGGAGACCGCCGCGTTCTTGCTGGTCGGGCTGCCGGCCGGGGCCTGGGTCGACCGGATGCGCAAGCTGCCGCTGATGATCCGCGCCGATGTGGTGCGGGCTCTGACGATGGCAAGCATCCCGCTGGCCGCCGTCGCCGGTGTGCTGACGATGGCGCAGTTGTACGTCGTCGCCCTGGTCACCGGGGTGGCGACGGTCTTCTTCGACGTCGCCCACCAGAGCTTCCTGCCGCAGCTGCTGCCCAAGGACCAGCTGGTCTCGGGCAACGGGGCGCTGGAGACGATCCGTTCCTCGGCGCAGGTCGCGGGCCCCGGCATCGGTGGCGGTCTCGTCCAGTTGCTGGGGGCCGCTCTGGCCATCGTCACCGACGCGGCCGGTTATGCACTCTCCGCGCTGTTCCTGTGGCGCATCAAGCAGCCCGAGAGCCTGCCCGAACGCCGTCCGGACGCCTCGCTGCGCCGGGACATCGGCGAGGGGCTGCGCTTTGTGTGCGGGCACCGCCTGCTGCGCGTGATCGCCGTGACGACCGGTCTGGGCAACTTCTTCGCCGCGGTGCTGATGGCCACTCAGTCCGTCTTCCTGGTCCGGGTGCTGGGCCTGGCACCCGGAGTGGTCGGCCTGGTGCTGGCCGCCTCGGCCCTGGGCGGACTGGCCGGCGCGCTGTGCGCGGGCCGCCTGGCCGCCCGGCTCGGCCAGGCCCGGCTCATCTGGCTGTCCTCGCTGGTCACCGGCCCGTTCGCGGTGCTGTGGCCGCTCTCCGGGCGCGGCGCCGGGGCAGCGCTGTTCGCCCTCGGCTCCGGTGTGGTCTTCTTCGGCGCCGTGGTCTACAACGTCGCACAGGTGAGCTTCCGCCAGACCCTGTGCCCGCCCCGGCTGCTCGGCCGGATGAACGCCACACTGCGGTTCCTGATGTGGGGCACGCTGCCGCTCGGTGCCCTGGCCGGCGGTGCGCTGGCCGATGCTTTCGGGGCCCGGATGGCGCTGGTGTGGTGTGCGGCCGGATTCCTGGCCGTACCGCTGCCGCTGCTGCTCTCCCCGCTGCGGCGGATGCGTGACCTGCCTGCCACGGGGCCTGCCGAGGACCCGGATGCCGCCCCGTCCGGTTCGGCCGGCCCGGCCGAACCCGCCTCCCTCGGCTGACGGCCGGCCCCCGCGCCCGGCCTCACCCCTCCTGCCTGCCCCCGCGCACGGCCTTCCCACCCGCATCGCCCCGGGCGATGCAGCTCAGCCATGTCAGAGAGGATCACGTGCTCAGCATCACGAGCCAGTACCTGGCCCGCTACCGGCGGCTCGACGCCGGCGACGGGGCCCCGGTCCTGCTGCCCGTCACGGGCGCCCAGCGTCGCTTTGCACTGGTGCGTGCCATGGACCCCGCCGGGCGGCCGGATCTCGTGCCGATGTTCTTCGCCTTTCCGCGCGGCACGCTGGATCCCGTACGCCTCGCGGCGGCCGCGAACCGGCTCGCCGCACTGCACCCCGTGCTGCGCGCCCGGCTCACCGTGCTGCGCGGCACCCCCGCGCTCCGCCCGGAAGAGCCGCAGGTACCCGTGACCCGCCTGGCCTGCGCGTCCGGTGAGGATGCGGCCACCGTGCTGCGTCGCGCCCTGGGCAGCTGGGCCCCGCAGGGTTCGCCGCTGCGGCTGTTCCTGGTGCAGGACGGCCCGCAGGGGGCGGAAGAGGTGCTCGCCGTCGTCCTGGACCACGCCGCATGCGACGGCCAGTCGCTGGCCAGGATCGTCGAAGAACTCGGCGCGGCCTACGACGAAGGCGCCGGCGCCGAGCGGCCCTCCGCCGTCGAGATCGCGGCCGAGCTGGCCGCCTACCGGGACGCCGTGCTGCTCCAGCTCGACGCGGAGGAGCGCGCGGGCGCACCGGCGGCGATGGCGTACTGGGGCGAACGGCTCCGCGCGGTGCGCGAACAGGCCCCCGCGCCACGGCCCCGGCCCCTCTCCCCCGGGACGGCGCCGAGCGGTGCGGCCGCGCTGCGGATGCCCGCGCCGCCGGCCGGGGTGCCCTTCCCCGAGCTGCTCAACGCCTGCCGGGCGGCCGCAGCGACGCTGTTCGGGGCAGGCCGGGTGGTGCCGCTCGGCTACCCGTGGGGCGGCCGGCCGCCCGGTGCCGCTCCGGTGCTCGGCTGCTTCCTCAACACCGTGGTCTTCCCGACCGCCACCGGGGACGCCCCCGAGGCCTCCGCTACGGCCGAAGCCTGGTGGGACGACCTGGACCATGCCGCCACCCCGTTCGACGCCGTGGTGCACGCCGCCCGCGCGGCCGGCTCCGGCTGGACCGGCCGGCTCGACGGCATGCTGACCGTCGACGACGCCCGGCGGCACCCCCCGCTGCGGTTGGGCGGGGTGACGGGCCGTGAGATCCATATCGACGGCAGGGCCGTGCGCGGCCCCTTCGCGGTCTCCGTCACCCAGGGCCCCGAGCTGCAGCTACGCATGGTGTGGGACCGCGCGATCCTCCCCGACGACACCGCCGAGAGCGCCTTCACCGCGCTCGCCGGCGCACTGCGAACCCCGGCACCGACGGCCGGCTGACCCTTCCCGGGGCCCCGCCCCGCCTTCGCTTACCGACACCGCCAGACCCGGCCGCGCGATCCGCGGCCGGTCTGCACCCCCAGGCCGGGCCCGACCACGCCCCGGCCGGAGAAACCCGCCCCGACAACCTCAGGGACCGCCCATGCTTCCGCTCTCCTCCTCGCAGGAGATCGTCTGGCTGCACGAACAGGTGCAACCGGGCAGCCGCGCCTACAACTTCACCGCCGCACTCGACCTGTGGGGCACCCTCGACACCGACGCGCTGCGCCGTGGACTCGCCGCCGCACTCGACCGGCACCCCGGTCTGCGGCTGGAACTCGTCGCCGTCGCCGGGGCGATGCCGGGGCAGCGGGTCGCCGAGGCCTGTGTGCCGCGGCTGCACACGGTGGATCTGAGCGGGGAGGCGGACCCGGAGAGCGCGTTCCAGGAGCTGCTGCGCACCGAGGCGGAGACGCCGCTCGACACCTTCGAGGCACCGCTGCTGCGCTGGACGCTGGTACGGCTCGCGGAGGGCCGGCACCGGCTCGTCCATGTCGAACACCATCTGATCCACGACGGCCACTCGTTCGCGATCCTGCTGCGGGACGTGTTCACCGTCTACCGGGGCCACGTCCTGGGTGAGCCGGTGGAGCTGCCGCCCGCGCCTTCGTACGCCGACCACATCCGGGCCCGCGCCCGGGACGAGGAGACCGGGGAGCGACGGGACGGTCTGGAGTTCTGGGCCGGTGAACTGCGCGAGCTGTCCTACGACATGCCGCTGCCCGGTCTGACCCGGCCCGGCTCCCGGCGCCGGCACCACGGCGGCCAGCTGCGGCAGTCGATCGGTGCGGATCTGGCACAAGCGCTGCGCGGCCATGCCCGGGAGCGCGGTCTGACGCCGTTCGCCACCCTCCTGGGGCTCTTCGCCGAACTGCTGCGCCGGCACAGCGGCCGCTCGCAGATGGTGATCGGGACCGCGGTCGGCAACCGCCCGCGCGGTTTCGAGGGATCGGTGGGCATGTTCGTCAACACCATCCCGCTCGCGCTCCGGCTGGACCCCGCCGCCCCGGCCGAGGAGTCCATGGACGAGGTGACCGACACCCTCATCCGTGCGCTGCCGCACCAGGAGGTGCCGATCCAGGAGCTGACCCGCGCGCTCGGCCTGCACACCTCGGGCGCCGACAACCCGCTGTTCAGCGTCATGTTCAGCGCACACGACGCCGAGCTGCCCGAGATCGACGTCCCCGGTCTGGACATCACCCTGTTCGAGGGGTTCAACACCGGTACCACACGCTTCGACCTGGACGTGGTGCTGCTGCCGGACGACCGGCGCGGGGTCGGCCCCCGGCACGGCGCACCGGGGATGACCCTGGTCTGGGACTACGACGCCGATATGTTCGGCGAGGACGTGGCGAAGCTGCTCGCCGGGCGGTTCCTGGACCTGCTGCGGGCGTACCTCGACACTCCCGGCGCCGCGCTGGCGGACCTGGCGCCGCCGGCTCTGCCGCAGGCCCTCCCGGCCGCCGCGCCACCGGCACCGGCACACGATCCGCTGGACCCCGCCACCGCCCACGACCCGTCCCTGCCCGCGCTGCTCGTCGGCGCCCGCCGGATCACCTACGGCGACCTCGATGACCGGGTCACCTCGCTGGTCCGGCGCATGCAGGCGGCGGGAGTGACCGCGGGGCAGCCGGTGGCCGCCGTACTGCCCCGCGGCGCCGACTCGGTCGTGGCGCTGCTGGCCTGTCTGCGGAGCCGTGCGGTGTACTGCCCGCTCTCGCCGTCCGACCCGCCGGCCCGCCTGGAGCTGCTGCTGGGCCGGCTGGGTCCGGCGCTGGTACTGACCTCCGCGGACGCCGCCGTCACCCTTCCCGGCGGGCTGCCGACGGCCACGCTCGACGCCCCGGTCCTGCCGCCGGCGCGAGCGGCCGAGGCGGTCCCCGGTGCCGCCTACATCATCCACACCTCCGGCTCGACGGGTGTCCCCAAGCCCGTAGCCGTCGGCCGGGCGGCGCTGGAGAACCATCTGACCGGCGCCGCCGACCGGTTCGGCCTGGGGTCGGGTGACCGGGTGCTGCTGTTCGCGCAGCCGTCGTTCGACGTGGCCCTCGAAGAGGTGCTGCCGTCGCTGTACGCCGGGGCGTGCCTGGTCGCCCCCGAGCGCGAGGTGCCGACCGGCGCCGAGCTGGCCGCGCTGCTGGTCGCCGCCCGGGTCACCGTGGCCAATCTGCCGACCAGTTACTTCCTCGCCACCCGCGAGGAGATGCGTCCCGTGCTGCGCGACGGGCACTGGGCGCCACGGCTGCTGGTGCTCGGTGGTGAACGCCTCCCGGCGGACGTGATGCGTGCGTACCTGGCCGACACCGACACCACCGTGCTCAACGTCTACGGCGTCACCGAAGCCGCCATCAGCTCCACCGTCCACGAGATCACCCGGGACACTCTCGCCGACGGTGCGGAGATCCCGCTCGGCACCGAGCTGCCCGGCGAGCGGATCCACGTCCTGGACGCACACCACCGGCCGCTGCCGGACGGCGCGGTCGGTGAACTTGCCATCGCCGGGGCCGGATTGGCCGAGGGCTACGTCGGCAACCCGGAGACCACCGCCGCCCGGTTCATCGGCGTCGAGGCCCTGGGCGGTGAGCGGGTCTACCTCACGGGCGACCTCGGCTACCGCGGCCGCGACGGTCTGCTGTACTTCCTGGGGCGACGGGACCACCAGATCAAACTGCGCGGCTACCGCATCGAACTGGAGGAGGTGGAGGCCGCCGCCTCTGCCGCGCTCGGCGGCCGGTCCTGCGCCGTCGTCCTGGACCGTGCTGCCGCGGGCGGGCCCCGGCTGGTCGGCTTCCTGGAGGACACCGACGGCGGTGCGCCGTGGGACGAGCAGGCATTGCACACCGAGCTGAGCCGCCGGCTGCCGAGCGCCCTGGTACCGGGGCGCTGGGCACGGCTCGACGCCATGCCGCGGCTGGCCGGCGGCAAGCCGGACCGCACCGCGCTGACCCGCCGGGCCGCCGCCCTGGAGGCGGCCGCCCCGGTCGAGGAGAGCCCCGGCGCACCGGCGCACCTGCCGTCCGGTCCGCTGCTGCCGTCCGATCCGATGACCGAACTGCTCGCCGAGGGCTGGCGGGAGGCCCTGGGCCACGGCCGCTTCGACGCCTCGTCGGACTTCTTCCGGGCCGGCGGCCACTCGCTGCTCGCCGCGCATCTGGCGGCCTGGCTCGAACCGCGGCTGGGGCAGCGTCCGCCGCTGCGGCTGCTGTTCCAGAACCCGGTGCTGGCCGACCAGGCCACCGCGCTGGCGGCCGTCGGCACCCCCGCCGTGCCCGCTCCTGCCGCTTCGACCACCGTGACGGAGTCCTGATGACCCAGCCGATGCCCGCCCGGACGCCGGCCCCGACGACCGCCCCCGGCACACCACCGCCCGCACCGCAGCGCCCGCTCAGCATCGCCCGCGGCGCCCTGCCCGCCGGCGGCGGCGGGAGCGGAGTGCTCGCCCTCTTCGAGGAGTGGGCCGCACGCTCCCCGCAGGCTCCGGCGGTGATCGACGGTGCGCACCGCTGGACGTACCAGCAGATCGACGCCGCCGCCGACGAGGCCGCACGGGCGCTGCGTGACCGGGTGCGCCCCGGAGACCTGGTCGGCGTCTGCCTCGACCGTTCGGCCGCCCTCGTGGTGACCGCCGTCGCGCTCGCCAGGATCGGTGCCGTCTATCTGCCGCTGGGCCCCCGCCCCGGCGAGCGCCGTACCGATGCCGTCACCGAGGACCTGAACGTCGTCTGCCTGATCGGCGACCCCGAGGTCCTGCCGCCCCGGCACCGGAGCGCCGAACACCTGCCGCTGGCGCTGCCGGTCGAGGGCGCCAACGCCACCGCCACGGTGGTGGCGGCGTTCGCCGCCCCCGGCACCACGGCCCGTTCCGCACCCCCCGAGGCGTTCTACGCCGTGCTGACCTCCGGCTCCACCGGCCGCCCCAAGGCGGTGGCGGTCGGCGAGGCCGCGCTCGGCGGAGTGCTGGAATGGCACCGCGCGACGACCGGGCTGGTCCCCGGTGACCGGCAGTCCCTGCTGATCGGCGTCGCGTTCGACCCTCATCTGCTGGAGCTGTGGGCCGGGCTGACGTCCGGGGCGGCGCTGGTGCCCGCGCCGGACGAGGTCCGCTGGGACCCGATGGTGCTGGCCGACTGGTGGCGGGAGTCCGCGGTGTCGGTGTGCGTCACGGCCACCCCGATGGTGGAGCCGCTGCTGGAGCGGCCCTGGCCACAAGGTCTGGCGTTGCGTCATCTGTTCGTGGGCGGTGACCGGTTGCGGCGCCGACCCGGCGCGGAGGTGACCGCCACCGTCCATAACTCCTACGGTCCGGCCGAGGCCACCGTGGTGTCCACCGTGTACGCCATGCACGGCACGGACAGCGAGGCGGGCACGGAGTCCGCGCCGCCGATCGGCCACCCCCTCCCGGGCGTGACCGTGGTCGTCGCCGACGCGGACGGCCGGCCCGTCGCACGGGGAGTGGAAGGTGAACTCCTCATCGGCGGACACGGTCTGGCGCTCGGCTACCTCGATCCCGACCTGACCGCGCGCCGCTTTCGCGCCGTGCCCGAGGGACTCGATCTGCCGGGAGTGGAGCGCCTGTACCGCACCGGGGACCGGGTGCGGATGCCGGACGACGGTGCACTGGAGTTCCTCGGCCGCCTCGACGATCAGGTCAAGATCAGCGGGGTACGGATCGAACCGGCCGAGGTGGAGGCCGCGTTCGAGAAGGACCCGGCGGTCCTCGGTGCCGTCGTCACCGCACCGCGTACCGCCGACGGCCGCACCCGGCTGGTGGCGTACGTACGGCGGGCGACCGGCGCCGTGCTCACCGCGGACGCGCTGCTGCCGGACGTACGTGCCTGGCTTCCGGAGCAGGCGGTGCCCTCGGACGTACGGATCGTGGACTCCTTCCCCCTGGACGCCAACGGCAAGGTGGACCGGGCCGAGCTGACCCGGCAGGCAGCCGCCGCCGGCGCGGACCGTCCCGGCGATGCCCCCGCGGACGGCAGCCGGTTCGCCGGCGCCACCCGCGGCGAGCGGCTCGTGCTGAGCGCCGCAGGCGATCTGCTCGCCCGGCCCGAGATCTCGCTGACCGAGAGCTTCACCGGGGCCGGCGGCACCTCGCTGCTCGCCGCCCGGCTGCTGACCGTCATCGAGAAGGAGAGCGGGGTACGGCTACGCGCCCCCGAGCTGCTCCGCCAGCCGGACCTGCGCGCCGTGGCGCTGCTCGTCGACACCCGCCTCGCCGCCCGGCAAGCGGCGGGAGCCTGAGATGACCACCCGCACCCCGTACTCCCCCGACACCCGGAAGGAAGGGCCCGTGCCCACCGAAGGCACCCCGAAGGACGACCGCACTCCGGCCGGTGACCGCCTCGCGCCCGCCCCTGAGGCCGGAGCGCCCGCATCCACGGCCGGACTGACGGCCCTGGTGGCCTGGCATGCCGCACGGACCCCGCAGGCCCTGGCCGTGGCGGACGGCGACACCACCCTCACCTACGCCCAGCTCGTCTCCTCGGCCCGTGCGCTCGCCGCCCATCTGCGCGAGCACGGCGTGCGCCAGGGTGACTCCGTGGCGCTGCTGATGCCGCGCTCCGCCCGCACGGTCGTCGCCCAGCTCGCGCTGTGGTGGGCGGGCGCCGTATGCGTACCGCTCGACCCGGCGCATCCGCGCTCCCGCTCCGAGGCACTGGCCGCCGACGCGGGCGCGACGCTGACCGTCGGCGACGGCAAACTCCTCGAATCGGCGGCGCTCGCCGGTGCCACGCTTGCGCTCCCCGGTGCACCGCTGGTGGACAGCGGCGACCTCCCCGGCGCCGAACTCGGCCCGGATGCCACGGCGTTCATCATGTTCACCTCGGGCTCGACCGGCCGGCCCAAGGGCGTGGCGGTCGCACACCGTGCGATCGCCGAGCTGGTCCGTGAGCCGGCCTACCTCACCCTCACGTCCCGCGACCGGGTGCTCTTCCACTCGCCCATGACTTTCGACGCCTCGACCTTCGAGGTGTGGGGAGCCCTGGCCAACGGAGCCGCCGTGGTGGTGTGCACCGCCGAACGGCCCTCGTTCGAGGACCTGGCCCGGGACGTGGAGCGCCACGGTGTCACCGTCGCCTTCTTCACCACCGCGCTCTTCCACCAGCTGGCCGCCCGCCGCTCCCGGGTCTTCTCGCTGCTGCGCACGGTGATCGTGGGCGGCGAGGCGCTGTCCGCGCACCATGCCCGTGAGGTGCTCCATGCCTTCCCCTGGCTGGAGTTGGTCAACGGCTACGGGCCGACGGAGGCGACGACCTTCACCACGGCCCATCGCGTCACCGACGCCGACTGCGACGGCCAGGTGCCCATCGGCCGGCCGGTCGCCGGCGCGACCGTGCATCTTCTCGACGACTCGGGCCGGCCGGTCCCGGACGGGGAGCGCGGCGAACTGTGGATCGGCGGCAGCCGGCTGGCGCGCGGCTACACCGGTCAGCCGCAGCTGACCGCCGAGCGCTTCTGTGACCACCCCGAACGGGGGCGCCTCTACCGCTCCGGTGACCTCGTCTCCCACCGTCCGGACGGCACCCTCGACTTCCACGGGCGAACGGACGACCAGGTGAAGATCCGCGGCTTCCGGATCGAACCGGCGGAGATCGAACACGCCCTGCGGGAGCAGCCCGAGGTGGCGGACGCAGCCGTCACCGTGCACCGCCCCTCCCCCGACGACGCCCGCCTCGCCGCCTTCGTCGTGGCCTCGCCCGGACCGGTGCCGCGCCCTGCCACCCTGCGGGACCGGCTCGCCGCCGTCCTGCCCGCCCAGCTGGTCCCCGACGAGGTGCAGGTGGTCGACGCGCTGCCGCTCACCACCTCGGGGAAGGTCGACCGCCGCGCGCTGACGGACCTCGTCACCGCGGCCCGGCCCGACGCGTCGGCCGGGCCGATGAGTCCGCTGGAGCAGGCCGTCGCCGAGGTCTGGGGCCGGTCGCTGGGCCGTGCGGTCACGCGTCCGGATGCCGACTTCCTCGCGCTGGGCGGTCATTCCCTGCTCGCGCTCGCGGTCACCGACGACCTCCGCGAGGAGCTCGGCGTCGAGCTGACGCTCGCCGACTTCTTCGCCGCCCCCACGGTGGCGGGGCACGCCGCGCTGGTCGAGCGCGCGCTCCTCGCCGCGCACAGCGACCTGCGCCCCGGCGCCGGGGAGGACACCGATGGCCACTGACACCCCCGCCGCCGCGGCGCTCCAGGAGGAACTGCTGCGCCGGGCACGCTCCCGCGCCGCCCGCCCCGCCGCCGCTCCCGCACCCGTCCGGCAAGGACCCGCGCCGCTCTCCCACGCCCAGCGCCGCATGTGGCTGATGGACCGGCTGGGCCACGGCGACGCCTCGTACAGCGTGCCCTTCGCCACCCGGCTGCGCGGCCCGCTCGACCTGGACGCGCTGGCCGCCGCGCTGACCTCGCTGGTACGCCGCCACGAGATTCTGCGTACCCGCTACGGGCAGCGGGACGGTGAGCCGTACCAGGAAGTGCTGCCGGCTCCGGAGGCGATCGCGCTGCGCGTCGTGGAGACGGACGCGGACGGCTCCGGCGCGCTGCTGGCCGAGGAGGCGCACCGCCCCTTCGACCTCGCCGCCGGCCCCCTTCCGCGCGCCCTGGTCCTGCGGCACGGGGAGCAGGATCACACCGTTTTGCTGACGTTCCATCACATTGCCGTGGACGGCGCCTCGTTGGAGACCGTGGCCGGAGAATTGGCCCGGAGCTACTCGGCCGCCGCCGGGGGCACCCCAGCCGAGGCGCAGCCGGAACCGGCGCAGTACGCAGACTTCGCGCGCCGCGAGCAGGCGGCCGCGGACCGTCTGGAAGCGGGCCTGGACCACTGGGCCGACCGCCTCGAAGGCGTCCGCCCGCTGCGTCTGCCCCGCCCCGCGCACCCGCCCGCCGACACCGGCGCCCGCCCGGCCGGTATCCACACCGCTCCGCTCGACCCACGGGTGCCGGCCGCCCTGCGCGAACTCGGCCGCCGGCACCGGGCCACCCTGTTCACCGTGGCGCTCACCGCGTCCTTCGCCGCGCTGCACCGGTTCACCGGCCAGGACGACCTGGTGATCGGGGTCGCCGGCACCCACCGGCAGGGCCCGGAGATGCGCGGCCTGGTCGGACTGTGCGTCAATACCCTCCCGGTCCGCGTGAACACCGACGGCGACCCGTCCTTCACCGTTCTTCTGGAGCGGGTACGAGGGGCGCTGCTGGACGCCCAGCAGCGCCGCGAGGTGCCGTTCGACCTGATCCTCGACCGCCTCGGCGCCGCCGCCCGCAACGCCGACGGGACTGCGCTGATCCGGGTGACCGCGGACGTCCTGGGCGAGCCCACGACGCTGCGGCTGCCCGGCCTGGCGGAGGCATACGTCGAAGTCGGTGCCGGAGAAGCCAAGTTCGACCTCTCCTTCGGCATGGTGGACACCGGCGCCCCCGCCGGAATCGTCCAGTACAGCCGGACCGCGCTGGACGAGGAAGCGGCGGCCGCTCTCGGTGCGCACTACGCCGCCCTGCTCACGGCGGTGGCGGACGACCCGGGCCTGCGGCTGTCCCACCTGCCCGGCGGGCCGCCGGCGCCCGGCGGCGAAACCGGCGGACACCCGGCCGAGGTGCTGCTGCGCTCGCACCCCGAGGTGGTCGAGGCCGCCGTGGTCGAACCGGCCGGCGGCCCGCTGCTGGCCTACGCCGTACTGCGCGGCATCGGCGGCCCCTCGCCCGCCGAGCTCCGCTCCCGTCTGCGCACGGCGCTGGCCGCTGACCAGGTACCCGCCGCGGTGACCCTGCTGGACACCCTGCCCCGCACGGCCGACGGCACGCCGGATCCGGCCCGGCTCCCGGGGTTCCCGTCGACCCCCGCACCGGAGGGCGCGCACGCCGAGGCAGTGACCGAAGGATTCACCGACCTCCTGGGGCACACTCCCGGGCCGGACGACGACTTCTTCCTCCTCGGCGGCCACTCGCTGGTCGCCGTCCAGCTCGCCGAGCGTCTGCGCCAGGCGCTGAAACTGCCGCTGACCGGCCTGGACATCATGCAGGCCCGCACCCCGCGCGCGGTCACCGCACTGCTGGACGCACGGGAAGCGGAGCGGGCCGCCGCGCACTCGGCCGTGTCCTCCCGCCCGCGGCGCACCCGCGAGGGCACGGTGCTGGTCACCGGCGGCACCGGCGGGGTCGGCGCCTTCGTGCTGCGCGAACTGGCCGCCCAGGGGCGTCCGGTACTGGCCCTGGCCCGCCCCGAATCGGCGCACCTCGTCGCCACGGAAGGCGTGGACGTCATCGAGGGCGACCTCACCGACCTGGACGGCCTGCGCAAGGCCGTCGACAGCGCCGATGCGGTCATCCATGCGGCGTGCACCTTCACCCGTCCCGAGGTCGATGTGACGGCGATGGCCGCGATGGTCGGCACCTGGTCGCGCGGCCCGTTCGTCTTCGTCAGCAGTGTGGACGCCTACGGACACCCGGCCGGCGAGTGGGTGGCGGAGGAGTCCGCCTCGCGGCAGCCGCTGAGCGGGTACGGACAGGCGAAGACCGACTGCGAGGGGCTGCTGCTGCGGGCGGCCGGCGCCCAGGGCCGGGGAGGCGCGAGCGCCGTCCGTTCCCCGCTCGTCTGGGGAGCGCACCAACGGCTGCGGGACCAGTTGCGCTGGGGTGCGACCGGTGTGCTCTACCAGGCGGCGCGGGAGGGCCGGCCGATCGCCCTTCCGCGGCCGGGGACGCACGGTCATGCCTGGTACGGCGCGGCCTGGGTGCACGCCGCGGCTCTCGCCCGAGCCGTGGTCTCCTGCCTGGATTCCCCCGTGCACGGCGTCGCCAACGCCGTCAGCGGCCACCTCGCCTGGCGGGACCTCGCCACCGGACTGACCGAACTGCTCGGCAGCGACAGCGAGATCCAGGAGACGGACGAGGTCCACCAGGACCTCGATCACCGCTGGCACTACCACGCCGGCCGGCTGGCCCCGGCCCTGCGCGCACGGCCGGGCGAGGACTGGCGCTCCGTGCTGGCCGCCATGATCGGACCTGCCGGGCGCTGAAGGCCCGGCAGGTCGGCACGAGACGCCCGGTGACCCGTGGGGGGCCACCGGGCGTCTCCCGTTGCCGCCGCCCGCCTGCGGCGCGCGATCGAGTTCCCGATCCGGGAAAATCCCGCCTCTCGGCCTGCCCCGCACCGATTCCCGGGCCCGGCTTGCGACCATGGACGGGCTGCCGGGGCTGACGCCCTCCGGGTGCCTGACCGCCACCGGAGCGCGACACATCGGTCAACCGGTACCGGTATCCGCGGACCTTCCGCGCGAGGACCTCCGTCGCCGCAAAGGAGCCCTGAATGAACGCCAGCACGGATCTGCTTGTCGACGCCTTCGGACGCATCCGGGAGATCGTCGAAGACGTGGTCTCCGGGCTCGACCCCGACGAGCTCGGCACCCGCCCCGACGACGCCAATTCGATCGCCTGGCTGGTCTGGCACCTCACCAGGATCCAGGACGATCACCTCGCCGGGGTGGCCGGCACCGAGCAGATCTGGACCACGGACGGCTGGTACGACCGCTTCGGGCTCCCCTTCACGGCCGACGACACCGGCTACGGCCACTCCGGCAAGGACGTGGCAGCCGCAGGGGACCTGAGCGCACAGCTCCTGACCGGCTATCACGGCGCCGTCCACGACAACACCGTGCAGTACCTCGCCGGGATCGACGACAAGGACATGAAGCGCGTCGTCGACCGCGCCTGGACACCGCCCGTCACCCTGGGAGTCCGCCTCGTCAGCGTGATCGCGGACGATCTGCAGCACGCCGGCCAGGCCGCCTACGTCCGCGGCCTGCTCGGTCTGTGAGGACCGGCCCGGACCCGCCACGGTCACCGCGGCCGCATTGGCCTCATTGGCCTCATTGGCCTCATCTGCCACGGGGCAGACGGTGCAGCTCCACCCCGGCGAGCCGGCCCTGCGCAAGCTCCGCCGTCATGTAGGTGCAGTACGGCTGTCGGCGGCGGTCGGTCGGCGACCCCGGGTTCAGCAGGCGCAGCCGGTCGTCCGCCGTGGAGTCCCAGGGGATGTGGCTGTGGCCGAACACCAGCACATCGGCCTCGGGGAACCGTGCGGTGCAACGGCGCTCCCGCCCCTGCGCCGGGCCCGTCTCGTGCACCACGGCGAACCGGACTCCCGCCAGTTCCGCGTACGCCACCTCGGGCAGCCGGGCCCGCAGCTCCGGGCCGTCGTTGTTGCCGTACACCCCGATCAGCCGCCGGGCGCGGGCCTGCAGCAGGTCCAGCGTGGCGGTGTCGACCCAGTCACCGGCATGCACGACGACATCGGCGTGTGGCACTTCGTCGAGCAGCTGTGACGGCAGCGACTTGGCGCGCTTGGGCAAATGGGTGTCGGAGACGAGCAGGAGTCGCACGGGGCCTCTCCTCGGCTGTGCCGCGGGCGCGGGAACGGGGCCGGGCGGTCAGTGTTCCTGGGCGGTCGGTCGCACGGTGATCTCGTTGACCGCCATATGCGGCGGCTGGGTGACCATGAAGGTGATGACGCGGGCGATGTCCTCGGCCTGCAGCCAGCTTTCCGGCGGCAGCCCGTGGGCCGATGCGGCCTGGCTGCCGCCACGTGTCATCTCCGTCGTGGTCATGCCCGGTTCGACGAGTCCGACCCGGACCTGCCGCCCGGTCACCTCCTGGCGCAGCGCCTCGCTGAAGGAGCACACCGCGTGCTTGGTGGCCGAGTAGACGCTGTTGCCCTTGCGGGGCACCCGGCCCGCGACCGAGCTGACGGTCACCAGGTCGGCGACGCCCCGGGGCCCGTCGTGCGCCGCGTGCAGCAGATGCGGGAGGGCCGCGTGCGACATCCGCAGAACCGCCGTGAAGTTGAGGTCGACCATCCGGTCCCAGTCCTCGGGATCGCTGTCCTCCACCGCGCCGCGCGCACCGAAGCCCGCGTTGTTCAGCAGGACGTCCAGCCGCCCGAAGTGGTCGACGGTCTCCTCGACCACCCGCCGTGCCTGCGTCGCGTCACCGAGATCGGCCGTCAGGGCGAAGGATGCCCCTCCCCGCTCGCCGATGGTCTTCGTGAGTTGCTCCAATCGCTCGCCACGGCGGGCGACCAGGGCGAGGGAACAGCCCTCCCGGGCCAGCGCCACGGCGGCGGCCGCACCGATACCGCTGGAGGCCCCGGTCACCAGCGCCACGCTGCCCGACAGCGCCGTCCCGCCGCCGCCACCTGTCCCGGAAGCGTCCTGACGCACCGTCACAGACTCCCCGGCCGCTGAGCTGTTCATCGTCTTCCCGCTCCTCCTGCCCGATCCTTTCGGCCCGCAGCGGCCGAACCCCGGTTCGCAAACCCCTACCCCACCGGGCGTCCGCTGCCCCTCTCCCTCGGCCATCTGCCCATCGCCCTCCGCCGCCACCCGCCGCCCCGGACGCGGTGCGCACCCCAGGACAGCGGGTATGACCCACGGGAACCCCCCTTTGGCTCTGGGAGCTGCTCATGAAGCACACCCATCCCCTGCCGGGCGACATCGGACTCACCGCAATTTCCGGCGTCACCGGCCAGTTGATCCGCTTCGGACAGTGGATCAACGGAGACGGTTTCACCGACTACGAACACGCCTTCCTGGTCCTGCCCGGCAACCGGCTGCTGGAGGCCGAGCCGGGTGGCGCCCGCATCCTGTCCCTCACCGCCTACGCCGACGCGGACGTGGTCTACGTCTGCCCGGAACGGCTCACCGAACAGCAGCGCACCGGCATCTGCGCCACCGCCACGCGGTACGTCGGGGTCCCCTACAGCTTCCTCGACTACCTGGCGATCGCCACGCACCGCTTCCACCTGCCCGTTCCGGGGCTGCGCCGCTATGTCGCCAGCACCCGGCACATGATCTGCTCCCAACTCGTCGACCAGTGTTATCTGGACGCCGGCGTCCATCTGTTCGCCGACGGCCGCTGGCCCGGCTACGTCACGCCGATGGCCCTGTACCACCTACTGGCCGCCTGACCCGGCCACCCGGTCTCCCGGCCTCCCGGCCTCCCGGCACGGTCCGTAGACGGCCCGGGTACGGGAACCCATGCGCCCGGCGGCGCCCACGGAGCTACGGGCCCCCGCCGGGCGTGTCAGTACGGCTCCACCTCACCTCGCCCGTCGCCCCGCCGCGTCCGACGTCGCGGCGTACACCGCGTCGTACGCCGCGCCACTCCCGGCCGCTCCCCCGGCCGCCGTCCGGCTTCCAGCGACCTCCGGTACCCGTTGCCACCGCGTCTCGCCGTCCTGCTCATGGCCGGTGGGAGTGAACCCGGCAGCCGCGGCGACGGCCGCGGAGGCATGGTGGTCCGGGTGGATATGGGCGATGAGCGTCTGCACGGACCGGTGCCGGAGCCAGGCGACGAGCCCCCGGGCCGCCTCGGTGGCGATGCCGCGCCGCTGCCAGTCCGTCCCCACCACCCAGGCGACCTCCGCGGCGCTTCCGTGCGCATCGACGGTGACCGTCGCCTGCACCGTGCCGGCCAGGCAGCCCCGGTCCCGGAGCTGGATCACCCAGTTGCACCAGGTGACTGCGGGGTCCGGCGAGCCTGCGACCAGCCGTTCATGGCGGGTCCGCAGTGCCTCCGGGGAGGCCGGAGCGCCGCCGGTGAAGGTGTGCAGGGCGGGATCGGACAGCACCGCGGCCAGTTCCCCGGCATGGTCGGCCAGCAGCGGCAGAAGAGTCAGCCGGCGGGTGTGGATGGCCTCGGTGTCCATGGCGGGCGGCATACATTCCTCCAGTGGGCGGGCGGCGCACCGCTCCGCGGATCCTCGCGGTGGCGAGGCACCTATCATGGTGACCGCCAGTGCACCGGCGCGAAGGGACGGGAAGATGCGGCGGCAACCCGTACTTGTCTATGACGGTGACTGCGCCTTCTGCACGTCCTTGGTCCGGTTCGCGGAACGGCGTCTGCGGCCGCGCTGTGACGCCAGCCCCTGGCAGTTCACCGACCTCGCACAGCTCGGCATCGCGCAACAGCGCGCCGCACACGAAGTCTTGTGGGTGACCCCGGCCGGCTCCGTGCACGGTGGGGCCCAGGCTGTCGCCAAGCTGCTGATGAGCGCGGGCGGCGGATGGCCGGTGGTGGGGGCACTGCTCACGCTCCCGCCCGCGCGGTGGGTCGCCCACGGCGTGTACCGGCTCATCGCGAAGAACCGTCAGCGGATGCCGGGCGGCACGGCGGCCTGCGCGCTGCCGCCCTCCGGCGGTGCCCGGAAGCAATGAGAGTACGGTCCGGCTGACCGGTGCCGGCACGGCGTACGGACGGCACGGCGTAGGGACGGCACGGCGTAGGGACGGCACGGCGTAGGGACGGCACGGCGCCCGGTGGCGTTCCGCCATCGGGCGCTCCCTCCCCTCCTCAGGCGAGCCCGGCCCGTCCGGTCCGGGCTCAGGTGCCGGACTTACGGCCGTAGACGTAGACGTCATCACCGTTCTTGAGCAGGGACCAGTACTTCTTGGCGTCGTTGCTGCGCATATTGACGCAGCCGTGCGAGCCGGGGGCCGACCAGACGCTGCCGCTGATGGAGTGGAACGCCTGACCGCCGTCGAAGAACTGGCTGTAGGGCATGGCCACGTGGTAGATCGTCGACACATGGTGCAGGTTGCGCCAGTAGATCTTCTTGGCACCGGTGCGGGTCTCGTACCCGTCGCGTCCGCTGCGGACCGGCACCGGCCCGAACACCAGCCGCGATCCGTCCTGGATCCAGCTGAGCTGGCGGGTGAGGTCGACGCAGGCGATCCGGCCCTTGTTCGTGGGGCACTTATGCGCCTTGTTCGGGTTGCTCCCGGCCGCCCTCTGCTGCGCTACGAGGCTCATCACGCCCCAGGTGACGGGACCTGCGTAGCCGATGTTCGGGGTGATGCCATGGCTGGTCTGGAAGGCACGGATCGCCCGGCAGTCGGCCGCCGACTGCCGGCCGTCCACGGTAAGCCCGAGGAACTTCTCGGCCTGCTGCTGATAGGGGCCGCGGCTCGCGGTGCAGGACGACGCGGTGGCGGCCTGGGCCGTGGAGCCGAAGGCCACCGTCAGCGGAAGGGCCAGCGCCGTGAGGGCGAGCGCCGCGCCCGCCCGGCGTCCGGCGCCGGACCTCCGTATACGCAGGTTCAGTTGTCTTTTCATGCCCCGTAGGACCGTTTGCCCGACCCGTCGGTTGCAGGCGTAACCGACCCGAAATATCTGATAGGTCGTCCCTCGGTCCGGCAGCGCGAGCGCGCGTCGGCGGACGGACGCCCCCCGGCCCGGCCCACCGGGGCGACGGCCGCGCTACAGCACCAGGACGGTGACGACTGCGGTACCGCCGAGGCGGCACCGGAGACGGGATGCGTTCATCCAGGCCTCCTTCCCCCTTGCGCCGTCGCCCTGGTCCGGAACGGCGGAGAAATATCCGCCTGTGCGGGGGCCGGAGCCCGAACACACCCTCTGCCATAAACCCTCTGTCATCACATGGGCACTTACTGTGCTCGTGGCGGCGAGTGGGCGCGACACCCCCGCGCACGGCCGGCCGCCTCTCCGGGCTCCGCCGGGAGCCCCTCTCCGGAAGGGATGACGCATGATCTCCGATGCCCTGCGTGCCGAGTACGAGCAGCGCTTCTCCACATACGACACCGATGGCGACGGCTACCTGACCGCGCAGGACTTCACCGAGCGGGCGCGCGTGCTGACGGAAGCGGTGGGCGAACCGGCAGATTCCGCCAAGGCCCAAGCCCTCCGTGCGGGGATGCGCAACACCTTCGACGAGCTCGCCGCCCTGGCGGAGGTGGACGGTACGGGGCGCCTGGACCGGGAGCAGTTCGTCGCGGCGTTCGCCCGGGCGGGCGCATCGGGGATGCTCGGCAAGGTCGTGGGGCCGTCGGTCGCCGCGACCGTCGCACTCGCCGATGCCGACGGGGACGGTGTGGTCAGCCTGGCGGACTTCACGGCCGTGCACCGCGCGGCCGGGTACTCGGCCGCCCAGGCGGAGGCGGCTTTCACTGCGCTGGACGACGACGGCGACGGGCGGCTGATGGTCGCGGCGTGGCAGGCGCAGTGAGCGAGCAGACGCAGTAGGCGAGCAGGCGCCGTGAGCGAGCAGGCCCCCTGAGCGAGCGGGCACCGTGCGCGAGCAGCCGCCGTGCGCACAGGTGTCAGCGGCGTCGGCGGCCGGCGTTCGCCGGACGGATGGCGCGCCCCTCGTCGCGGCGGCGCCGGTCGCGCCCGGCGCCGCCGAGGGACGCGGCCGGCCGCCGCTCATGTACGGAAGGTGAGTGCGAGCTGCGCCGGCAGCTCCGGACCGTTCGCCCGCGCGGGGCGCAGCCCCACGTAGCCGTCGGGCCGGATGAGGAATGCTTCGCCGCCGTGTGCGCCGTACCTCTGCCGGAACTCGTCACGGCTGTCCTGGACGACGGGCAGCATCAGGCCGTCCGTCCGGAGCCCCGGCGCCACGATCACCCGGACGGTCACCTGCCCGTGCGCCCTGCTCCGTGCCCCATCCGCCACCTCCTCGTACGACGTCGGCCGGCCCTCGTGGTCCGCATACAGCAGCAAGGTGTGGTCGTCGCCGCGCAGCAGGTCGAACAGGCGGCACGGGTAGGCGGCGAGGTCGTAGCGGAGGCCGCCGCAGTCCGGTGCACGGTCACCCGGCGCCGGGCGCTGCGCAGGCCGGTGTCGGTCCCGACGATCGGGCTGCCCCGGTACCCGACGAGGAGCTGGGCCTCGCGCCGGATGAGGGTCGACGGGGCCTCCGGATCCGCCTGGACGCCCTCGCCGGCATGCCGCACCGCCCTTTGCACCACTTCCTCACCCACGGGGTGACGTTCCGCGTGATAGCTGCGCAGCAGTCCCTCACTCGCGGTCGACCGCACCGCCATGGCCAGCTTCCACGCCAGGTTGCAGGCGTCTTGAATGCCGGTGTTCATGCCCTGGGCACCGGTGGGCGGGAGAGTTCGGGCGGGACGAGCATGGACATCCGGTAGCGCTTGCGGCCGGGCAGCGGAATGCACACCAGCAGATCGTCGGTGCGTCCCTCGCGCTGGTGCATGGCCCGGACCGCATAGCCGGACGGCAGGGCCCAGTCGACCTCGACATCCCCCGGCATGTACTCCTCCGGGAAGGCGGCGCCCTCGAAGCCGAGCCCGAGAATCGTGCGGACGACGCTGTGGGCGCCGTCGCATCCGAGGAGGAACCCGGCGCGGATCCGCTCCTGTCCGCCGGTGGGGAGGGCGAGGGAGGCCCGGACCTCGTCCGCGTCCTGCTCGAAGTCCAGCAGCTCCGTGCCGCGTTCGACATGGCCTCCCCAGCGCATGAGCAGCTCTTCGAGGAGGCGTTCGGTGTCGTTCTGCGGAAGGGCGGCGAAGCGGTACGGCACCTCCGGTGGCAGCGTCAGCTCGATACGCGCCTGCTGCACCCCGTCGACGTAAGGCAACTGCCCCCGGAGCGGGGCCGCGGCTTCCAGGGCTTCGGGCACCATCCCCATGCGGCCCCAGATCTCCAGCGTCCTGGGCGGTCGCGCAACCGGTCGGCGATCGCCTCGGCGGCGAGGTACGGGGGCGCCGCGCCCGTGTCGTTCCTTTCCTCGGCCACGTAAGGAAGCCACCTCAGGATTGTTCAGCAATCCAGAGGTACACATGGGCCACTGCAGACCCACTGCCGCGCATAGGCACAGGCCATTGCAGCAATCTGCCGCACTGGGCGCCATGGAAATAACCCATCCCTTGACAGAATCGTTCAATCATTTCCGACTTGGCCGCCACCGCCGCCCTCCTGCCGTCGGTGCCCGACCCGCCCCCGCTGCCCGGCTCCCGGCTCCCGGCTCCCGACCCGCGGCCTTCCACGGCCTTCCACGGCAGCCATCACTCTCGGGCCCTGGGGCGCCCCCATCGAGTGATGCAGGTCACATGACGTGGTGTCATACGGATGTGGGGGCCGATTCGTGTCCGGAGTGAGGGGCTCGCACAGGGCTCTGACGCTACGGGGAAAGGAACATCACATGCGTATCCGGCGAATCCTCACCGGCGCCTTCGCTGCCGCCACGCTCGCGGTGGTCGGACTGGGTGCCACCCACGCCAGTGCCGCCACGGGGACGGAGGCGGCCACTCCGGCCACTCCGGCCGCTTCCCACGCGCAGCTCCGGCACAAGCCCATGGACGGCCCTCCGGGAACCGTGTGGACCGGGAAGAAGTTCTGGACGCTCAGCGGTTGCCAGTCGGCAGGCACCGACCTGGTGGCCAGTGGCAAGTGGGCCGACCCGTTCTGCGACGGCTCGGGGCTGCAGTACGACCTGTGGGCCAGGCCGCTGTAATTCCCCACGTTCCCGGGGGCTTTCGTCCGCTCGCTCCCTCGGCGCCGGCAACTCCGGCGGCTGCAGGGTGAGTCGCGGGCGGTGAGCACACGGCCGGTGCGAGCCGGACGACTGCCGACAGGGCAGTCGTCCGGCTCGTCCGCTGTGTGGTCGGCCCGGCCGGGCCGACCACACCGGCCTCACCGGCGACAGGGGCCGAGCGCCAGGACCGAGCACCGGGACCGGCGGCAGAACCGTCGGCACTGGCAGGACCGGCAGAACCGTCGGCACTGGCAGGACCAGCAGCAGGACCAGCAGCAGGACCGGCAGCGGGTACCGGCTACCGGCCACCCGTGCCACGGCAGGGGCGATCCGCATCGCCGTACCCGTGTGCAATGCGCCGTTGCACCAAGGCGGAACGGGCCGTTGCACCGCCAAAAGCCCGTGCGCGGTGCATGCGGACCTGCGCAGCGCGTGCATCGAGTGCGCCGGTTGCGCTCGGCGGACACCCCCGGGCCGGGCAGGTGATCACCGGCCGCGGGGGTGCGATGCGCCTGCGGTATGACGGGTGCGCCCCTGCCCGTCTGAACAGGTGCACACGGCACAAGCACGGCCGCGCCCCGGCGGCAAGGGTGCAGGCCGGGCCGCGGCGGCGCTACCGCGCGCTCTGCCGATACGAACTCGGGGCGTGGTTGTCTCATCCCCGTCAAATTCATGGCGCCGCACGGAAATCGCGGTTCGAGCACCATTCGAACGCGTACACCGCACACGCGCCAGGATTCCTGAATGACCGCCAGGCAACTGCGCGGCGAGCGACGGGAGTAAGGGCATGGAATTTCCGCAGGCAGCAAAAGCGCCTGCCCGGAGTGAATTCCGGGGCTATGGTGTCCGGGGCATCACGGCGGCAGCAGTCCTGCTCGCAGCCGGCGCACTGAACCTGACGTCCGGGCAGCCCGCCGAGGCCCGGTCCGGCGGTACCTGGGACCGCCTGGCCGGGTGCGAGAGCGGAGGGAACTGGCGTATCGACACGGGGAACGGGTTCTCCGGAGGCCTGCAGCTCGCCCACTCCACCTGGCACTCCTTCGGCGGCGGCGCCTACGCGACACGGGCGGCGCGGGCGACCCGGTCCCAGCAGATCCAGGTGGCCCAGAGGGTACTGGCCCGTCAAGGCTGGGGCGCCTGGCCGGCCTGCTCGGCCTCACTGGGGCTCAACTCGGCCACCGCACACCGCACTCCGCGGAGCGCCCCGGCGCGCCCCGCACCACAGCGGCAAGCGGACCCGTCGGCCCGGGCGCGGGCCCGCCATCCCCAGCCCCGCCATCCCCAGTCCCGCCATCCCCAGTCCCATGAGAAGCGATACAAAGTGGGGCGCCATCGGAGTACCGGCGGCTCGGTCGTCGTCAACCCCGGCGACACCGTGAGCGGTATCGCGTACGCACACGGGCTGGGATGGCGGGAATTCTACCGGCTGAACCGGCAGGTGATCGGGGCGAATCCGCATCTGATTTTCCCCGGCACACGGCTCGCCGTACCACACCCCGGCGCCCACTGAGCGCATAACGGAATACTCGGAATTCCCCTGGTCCGCGGCCGGGGGAATTTCGCCAATTCCCCCCTCTTTCACGCCACGGTGGCTCGTCGCAGGGGACGGACCACCGTGGGACGTGACGGCGGGGCCGGCCTGGCCCTTGCCCGTACGTGCGTGCCGTCGGGTGCGGGCAGATCAGCCGGCGGTCGCGTACACGCGGTTGGCGAACTCCGCGATCTCTGCGTCGCTGAGGTTCTTGGCGAGGTTCGCCTCGGTGATCATTCCCACCAGTTGGTGGCCGCCTTTGACATCGATCACCGGCAGGCGCTTGATGTGGTGCTCCTCCATGCTCCGCAGGACCTCGGAGGCGTCCGCATCGGCATCGATCCAGTGCAGCTTGCCGCCCAGGGAACCGGCCTGCACCGTCGCCGGATCGACACCCTCGGCACAACAGGTGACGACGATGTCGCGATCGGTGATCATGCCCATGAGTCTGTTGTTGTCACCGCAGATGGGCAGGCAGCCGACGTCCAGGTCCCGCATCATCTTCGCCGCATCCATCAACGATTCATGTGCACCCACACAGCGCGCTCCGCCGGACATGATGTCGCGGGCTCGCAGCTTGCTGGCCATGATTCCTCCTGTCTCAGGAGTGTTGCTTGCTCAGGAGTGTTGTTTGCCCCGCTTCGATCACACCACGAATGGCCCCACGACGCTCCCCGGGGACAGGGCCCGGCCGGGCCGTTCCGGCTGCTGCCCCGGTGGAGCGGGGTCCCTGGTCATCCGGCGCACCGCGAGGGCCCGCAAGCCGGCGGCGGCCCGCCACCGCCGCGCGGCCGGCCCGCACGTTCGGGGTGGCAACTACCCGCGCCCGCAAGCGTCGTCATGGGATGACCGCGGGACCGGATGTCACCCGCGGGCGTAGGGTCAGCCTCTGTGACGATGTCGAATCCTTTCTTCGAGCCAAGTGATCTGCCCTACGCCCTGCCGCCTTTCGCACGGATCCGGAACGATCACTTTCTTCCTGCCTTTGCACGCGGCATAACCGACCAGCTGGACGAGATCGCGGCGATCGGTGCCTGCGCCGGGGCGGCGACCTTCGAGAACACCGTGGAGGCGCTGGAGCGCAGCGGCGCGCTGCTGGACCGGGTGCGCACGGTGTTCTTCAACAAGGCGGCGGCGGATACCGACGAGGAGATCCAGGCGCTCGAGGTCGAGATCGCTCCCCGGCTGGCCGCCCATGACGATGCGCTGCTCCTCGACTCCGCACTGTTCGCCCGGCTGGACGCGCTCTTCGGGCGACGCGAAGAGCTCGGATGGGACACGGAGCAGCTACGGCTGCTGGAGCGCCACCACACCAGCCGGGTCCGGGCCGGCGCGCGTCTCGCCCCGGAGCAGCAACAGCGCCTGCGCGAGCTGAATGCCGAGATCGCCGCCCGGTGCACCGAGTTCGGGCAGAACCTCCGGGCGGCCACCGCGGATGCTGCGCTCGTGCTGGACCGTGCCGAGGAGCTGGCCGGTCTGCCCGCGGACCAGATCGCTGCCGCCGCCGCGAACGCCCGGACACTGGGGCACGAGGGCAAGTACGTGCTCAGCCTGAAGAACTTCTCCCAGCAGACCGAGCTCGCCGCGCTGGACGACCCTGCGCTGCGCGAACGGCTGCTGGCCGCATCCCTGCGGCGCGGTACCGACACCAACGGCCCGGTCGCCGTCGCGCTGGCCACCTTGCGTGCCGAGCGCGCCGCACTGCTCGGCTACCCCAGCCATGCCGCCTGGGAGGTCGCGGACCGGACCGCCGGTACCACGGACGCCGTCGAGGAACTGCTCGGCCGGCTGGTCGCCCCCGCCACCGCCCATGCCGAGCGGGAGGGCGCGGCCCTGGCCGAGGCGGCCGGCGTGCCGGAGATCCGCGCCGCTGACTGGCAGTACTACTCCGAGCGGGTGCGCAGGGAGCGGTTCGCTCTCGACGCGTCGGTGCTGCGGCCCTATCTGGAGCTGGAGACCGTGCTGCACGACGGTGTCTTCCACGCCGCCGAGCTGGTCTACGGGATCACTTTCACCCCGCGCCCCGACCTGGTGTCGTACCACCCGGACGCCCGTATCCACGAGGTGCACGACGCCGACGGCAGCCCGCTCGGGCTGTACATCGGCGATTTCCACGCCCGCGAGTCCAAGCGGGGCGGCGCCTGGATGAACGCGCTCGTCCCGCAGTCCCGTCTGCTCGGCCACCAGCCGGTCGTGGTCAACAACCTGAATATCGCCAAGCCTCCGGCGGGCGAGCCGGTGCTGCTGACCTGGGGCGAGGTCAACACGCTGTTCCACGAGTTCGGGCATGCGCTGCACGGTCTGTTCTCCGATGTGCGCTACCCGCTGTTGTCCGGCACCCAGGTACCGCGTGACTTCGTCGAGTTCCCCTCCCAGGTCAACGAGGTGTGGGCGGACTGGCCGGAGGTGCTGGCCCACTACGCCCGGCACCATGTCACCGGCGAGCCGATGCCGGCCGAACTCCCGGCCCGGCTGCGCGAGGCGGAGAACTTCGGCGCGGGCTTCCGGATGGTGGAGCACCAGGCCGCCGCGGTGTTGGACTGGGCCTGGCACACCCTCTCCGCCGGCGAGGCGCCGGCCGCCGACGAGGCCGAGGCGTTCGAGGCGGCGGCGCTGGAGCGCTACGGGCTCGCGGTGTCCGCGATCCCGCCGCGCTATCGCACCGGCTACTTCGCCCATATCTTCAGCGGCGGCTATGCGGCCGGGTACTACGGCTATCGCTGGGCGGAAGTGCTGGACGCCGATACCGTGCGCTGGTTCCGCGAGAACGGCAAGACGATCCGTGAGAGCGGTGAGATCTTCCGCCGGGAACTCCTCGGCAAGGGCGGCAGCGTCGACCCGCTCGGCGCGTTCCGTGCGGTGGTCGGCCGGGACCCGGACCTCGCCCCGCTGCTGGCGCGCCACGGACTGGAAGGCTGATCCCGGCAGGCGGCCCCGCCGGCGGGGGCTCAGCCGGCGACGAACCGGTGCTGCGGCTCCCCGTGGAGGTGGCCCGGCGGGAGCTTGCGGCCGAAGGCGACCAGCAGCAGATCCTGGGCGGCGCCGGCGAGCGGCGTACCGGTGCCGAAGGACCAGTCGAGGTCGTCGGCGCGGAGCTCGATACCGCTGAGGTCGGCTCCGAAGAACCTGGCGGACCTGAGGGTGATCTTCTCCAGGAGGAGACGCACCCGGTCGTCGGGAACGCGCCGGCCGAGGCCGAGGGCGACCGTGATGTCCAGGCCGTGGACCACATCGTGCCCCAGTGCCGACGCGAGGCCGCCGACCGGCGGTGTCCAGGGGTGATGTGCGTGGTCCCGGAGGAAGCCGGCAAGTTCACCTGTGGTGGCGGCCTCCGCGTCCCTGCGGGCGCACCGGTCGGTCATCCGGTGGAGGCTGCCGCGCGCTCTGACGAGTTCGGCGGCCACCTTGGGGAGCGAGTAGCGGAACCCCAACGACATATGGGCCGCGACCTCGCGTACCCGCCACCCCGCGCACAGTGTCGGCGCCGCCCACTGCTCGGCCGTCAGACCGTCCAACAGATCGGCCAGTTCCCGGCGTTCGGCCGCGATCACCGCTTCGATGTTCATCCGGATGCTCCTCCCCCATGAGGGTTCCTCCCCCGAACTTCCTCCGGTTTCCATGATCTTGCGCGCTTCGCCATAAGTCCAAGAGCTGGCTGTTCTCCTCTCTAGAATCAGCAGTTATGGAACTTCGGCAGCTGCAGTACTTCGTCGCGGTGGTGGAGGAGGCCGGCTTCACCCGTGCGGCCGCCCGGCTGCATGTGGCGCAGCCAGGGGTGAGCGCCCAGATCCGGCAGCTCGAAAGGGAGTTGGGGCAGCCGCTCCTGGACCGCTCCGGCCGTTCGGTGACCACGACGGAGGTGGGCCGGACCGTCCTCACCCATGCGCGGGCCGCGCTCGCCGCCGTCGAGGAGATACGGCAGACCGTCGACGACTTCAGCGGGCTGCTCCGTGGTCGTGTCCGGGTCGGCCTGGTCTCCGGCGCCGGCACCCGCAGATTCGATCTGGCATCGTTGCTGGCCGATTTCCACGATGCACACCCGCAGGTCGAGATCTCCCTCGCCGAAGCGACATCGGAGCGGATGCTCGCCGCACTGCAGGCCGGTGCACTCGACATCGCCCTGATAGGGCTGGCGGACGAGCAGCCACCGGCGGGCATCTCCTGCCAGGTCGTGGTCGATGCCCCTCTGGTCGCCGGCGTCGCGCCGGACGACCCGCTCCTGGCGGAGCGGGCCGACCGTTCGAGCGTGCCGCTGGCCGCGCTCCGCGAGCGCCCGTTGATCAGCCTGCCGCGCGGTACCGGTCTGCGCGGGGTGCTCGAACGCGCCTGTACACAGGCCGGATTCCGGCCCCGCATCGCCTTCGAGGCGTCCGTCCTGCAGGTGCTGGCGCGGCTTGCGGCCCGTGGCCTCGGCGTGGCAGTCATCCCGGCGCTGCCGACGGACGAGGCGTCAGCCGCCGGGCTGCGGATGCTGGAGATCACCGGGCCTGGGCTGCGCGGCCGGGTCGCCCTGGCCTGGCGGACGGAGGGGCCCGCCGGCCCGGCGGCCAGAGCCCTGCTGGGACGGCTGCGTACCGGCCTTCCCGTACCGGGAGGCCGCGGGGGGCCACCGGCCGGACCGCGGACCGGGAACGCCCGGACCGCGGCGGCCGGCGGGCCGGATCACCAGGCCGCGGGCGCGTAGTCCTTCAGGAAGCAGCCGAACAGGTCCTCGCCCGACTCGCCGCGGACGATCGGGTCGTACACCCGGGCCGCTCCGTCGACCAGGTCGAGGGGAGCGTGGAAGCCCTCTTCGGCCAGACGCATCTTGTCGGGGTGCGGGCGCTCATCGGTGATCCAGCCGGTGTCCACGGCCGTCATGAGGATGCCGTCGGTCTCCAGCATTTCCCGGGCGCTGGTGCGGGTGAGCATGTTCAGCGCCGCCTTGGCCATATTGGTGTGCGGATGGCCGGCGCCCTTGTAGCCGCGGCTGAACTGGCCTTCCATCGCCGAGACGTTCACCACGTACTTACGGCGCGCGGAGGACGCCGCCATCGCCGGGCGCAGCTTGCTGACCAGCAGGAAGGGCGCGGTCATATTGCACAGCTGGACTTCCAGCAGCTCGATGGGGTCGACCTCGTCCACCTTCTGGATCCAGGTGTTGGTCGCGTGCAGGTCCGGTACGAGACCGCCGGCGTCGATCGCGGTGCCCGCCTCGATCCGGGCGGGTGTGGCGGAGCCGGTGGTCAGGGCGAGGGAGGTGAGGTCCTCGGCGGTCAGCGGGCTGTGGGTGGCGGCTGCGGCGGTGAGGGCGGCGGGGGTGCCGCTGCCGAAGTGGCCGAGGACGACGGAGGCGGGCAGCTCCCCGGCGGGCAGCGGGGCGGACTCGGCGGCGATCAGCTGTCCGTACGCCTCGGGAGACCGGCGGACGGTCTGGGCGGCGTTGTTGATCAGAATGTCGAGCGGGCCCTCGGCGCTCACCGAGTCGGCGAGCGCGACGACCTGGGCCGGGTCACGGAGATCGATTCCGACGATCTTCAGCCGGTGCAGCCATTCCGCACTGTCCGGCATCGCCTTGAAGCGGCGGATGGCGTCGCTCGGGAAGCGGGTGGTGACGGTGGTGTGGGCGCCGTCGCGCAGCAGGCGCAGGGCGATGTACATGCCGATCTTGGCCCGGCCGCCGGTGAGCAGTGCGCGCTTGCCGGTGAGGTCGGTGCGGGCGTCGCGGCGGGACCGGTTCTCCTGGGCGCACGGCGGGCAGAGCTGGTGGTAGAAGGCGTCGACCTCGATGTAGCGCGACTTGCAGGTGTAGCAGGACCTGGGGCGCTGCAGGATTCCGGCGATCTGGGTGGTCACGGAGCTGGTGAGGGCCAGTCCCTGGGTCTCGTCGTCGATCCGGTCGGGCGCACCGGTGGCCGTGGCCGCGGTCACCGCCCGGTCGTTGGCGGTCTTGGCCGCCCGGCGTTCCTTCCGGCGGCGCTGCTTGACCGTGCGGTAGATGCCGGCGGTGGCGCGCCGTACGGCGATCGCGTCCGGGTGGTCGACGGGCAGCGCGTCGAGCTCCTCCAGCACGCTCAGGCAGACCGCCATCCGCTCCGAGTCGATACCCGTGCCATCCGAGTCGATACCCGTGCCATCGGCCCGGCCTGTTTCGGTCACCGTCATCGCCGCTGCCGCTTCCCTGGGATCGTGTGTTCTATTCACGCTTCGGCGGAACTTTACGTAGAGGGGGGCCGCGGCGCCAAACCCGGCAGGGGCGCTCGTGCTGGTGAGCGCCCCTGCCAGGGGTGCAGCGCGGCCGGTGAGGGCGGCGCCGGGGGGCGCGGCGGCCGGTGTGCGCCGCCCCGCCCCTCCGGGCCGGTCACGGTCAAGAGCCCGGCGCTCCCCGCGCCGGGCCCCTCACCCTTATCGATCCCCCGGATCGATAGCGACCCGCCGCATCGATCGACGCTCGTCAGCTCGCCGGGTCGTGGCTCAGCTCGATGTCGAACTCGCTGTTCCCGTCGGCCCCCAGGTGCAGCGGGGCGGCGGCCGGCGGATAGCCGGCGGCGATCAGGGTGTACTCGCCGCTGTCGAGGTCGGTGAAGGCGTACTCACCGTCCTGACCGCTGGTGGCGGTGGCCACCACGTTGCCCGCCGGGTCCAGCAGGGTCACCCGGGCATCGTCCACCGGGCCGCCGCGCACCGTACGGACGGTGCCGCGGACCTGGGCGCCGAGCGTGAGCCGCACCTCGTACCAGTTGCGGTTGCCCGAGGCGACCTCCACCTGGAGGGCCGACGGGCGGTGCTGCTCGGCGCTGACGGCCAGGGTGTAGCTGCCGGGGGTCAGCTCACCGAACGCGAAGCCGCCGTCCTGGCCGGCCACCCCCGAGGCCACTACCTCGCCGCGTACGTCGGTGGCCACGACGAGCGCGCCGGGCACCGGGTCGTCGCCCTTCTCCTCGCGGACCTCGCCCGAGAGACCGGCCGCGCCGCTGAGGGTCAGGTCGAAGGAGACGGGCTCGCCGCCCACCACCACGGTCACGGCCTGCGGCCGGCGGGCACCGGCGGAGCCGATCAGTACGTAGGTGCCGGCGCCCGTCGTGGGCAGGGCGTAGCCGCCGTCTGCCGCGGTCGACGTCCGGCCGAGCTGCCGGCCGCCGACGCTGATCAGGGTGACCGCGGCCTGCGCCACCGGACGGCCGCCGCCGTCGCGCACCGTGCCCCGGATCGCCGGGCCGCGCGTGCCGGTCTCGCGGTCCGCGGAGCCCGAGGGAGCCGCGGCGAGGACCGGTACGGCGTCGGCGACCGGGTCCTCGGCCGGCGCCTGCGGGTCCGCACCGCCGGTACCGACGACGGCGCCCTCGGCACCGTTCGGCGCGCCGCCGACGGCACCCCCCGCTCCCTTGGCCAACTCCGCCTCGGCGTCGGCCTGCGCACGTGCCTGCAGACCGGAGATCTGCCGCAGCGGCATCTCCTTGATGAACCACATCAGCAGGAAGGCCAGGGCGACGACGATCGCACCCATGAGGAACACGGTGTGCATCGAGTCGGCGAAGCCGCGCTTGAACGGCTCGGCCAGCCGCGGATCGAGGTGCTGGATGAACGACGAATCGCTGAGCACGCCCGAGGAGTTGCCGTTGCCGGGGTGCTTGAGCATGTCCAGCACGGGCTTGTTGGCGGGGTCGTGCAGCACCGCGGGGTCGTGCAGTGCGGCCTGGAAGCGCTCGGTGGAGGCGGCGTCCTTGAACGCCGAGGAGATCTTGTCACCGACCGTGCTGAACAGCACCGACAGGAAGATCGCGGTACCCGCGGTGGCGCCCATCTGGCGGAAGAACGTGGACGAGGCGGTGGCCACTCCCATGTCCCGCGGCGGCACCGCGTTCTGCACGGCCAGCACCAGGGTCTGCATACAGCCGCCCAGGCCCAGGCCGAAGACCAGCATGTACACCATGGTCTCCCACAGCGGGGTGTCCCACTGGACCCGGAAGTGGAAGAGCAGCATCGCCGCGACCATCAGCGCGGTCCCGATGATCGGGAAGATCTTGTAGCGGCCGGTCTTGGAGGTGATCTGGCCCGACGCGATGGAGGCGATGAACATGCCCGCCATCAACGGCAGCATTTCCAGACCCGACTTGGTGGGGCTGGCGCCCTTCACGATCTGGAGGTACTGCGGGATCATCAGCATCCCGCCGAACATGCCCATACCGATCAGCACGGACAGCAGACTGGTCTTGCTGAAGGTGCCGTTGCGGAACAACCGCATCGGGATCAGCGCATCGTCGCCGATCCAGCGCTCGACGAAGATCCAGGCGATGATGCCGACGACCCCGATGGCGTAACAGGCGATCGACCGGGACGAGTCCCAGCCCCACTCCCGGCCCTGCTCGGCGACGAGCAGCAGCGGAACGACGCCGACGGAGATGGTGAGCGCTCCCCACCAGTCGATACGGTGATCGCGCCGGGTGTGCGGGATGTTGAGCACCTTCGCGACCACGAACAGCGCGACGATGCCGATCGGCACGTTGACCAGGAAGACCCAGCGCCAGCCGGTGATGCCCAGCAGCTGGTCCTGTCCGGCGAGCGCCCCGCCGATCAGCGGCCCGGCCACGCTGGAGGTGGCGAAGGTGCCCAGCATGTAGCCCTGGTACCGGGCGCGTTCCCGGGGCGGGACGATGTCACCGATGATCGCCAGCGCCAGCGACATCAGGCCGCCGGCGCCCAGGCCCTGCACCGCCCGGAAGGCGGCGAGTTCGGTCATCGAGGTGGAGAACGTGCACAGCACCGAGCCCGCGACGAAGATGGTGATCGCGGCCAGGTAGTACGGCTTGCGGCCGTACAGGTCGGACAGCTTGCCGTACAGCGGGGTGGCGATCGTCGAGGTGATCAGGTAGGCGGTGGTCGCCCAGGCCTGCTCGCTGAGGCCGTGCAGATCGTCGGCGATGGTCCGGATCGAGGTGCTGACGATGGTCTGGTCGAGCGCGGCCAGGAACATCCCCAGCATCAAGCCGCTGAGGATGGTGAGGATCTGACGGTGGCTCAGAATACCGGGTTCGGGTATCGCCTCGGCTCCCGCGGCGGGCGGGGAGGTGGCTGTGCTCATGTACGTATGTCTCCCTGCTCCACGGCGGCACCCTGGTCTCCCCCGGGGCCCGGCCGTGTGTGTTGTCGTCCTGCCATGTCTTCGTTGAGACGGCCCAGCAGCCGGATCAGGTCGGCCCGGTCCTCGGGCGACCACGGTTCGAGCAGCGCGGCCAGTTCGGCATCGCGCTGAGCGCGGTAGTGCGCGAATGCGGCGCGCCCCGCGTCGGTCGCCGCCAGCAAGGACCCGCGGCGGTCCTCCGGGTCGGGGCGACGGGTCACCAGTCCCCGCTCGACCAGCGAGCGCACCTGGCGGCTGACGGTCGACAGATCGAGGAACGCATCGGCGGCCAGATCGGTCGCCCGCTGGTCCCCGCCGACGACCAGCCTGGCCAGCAGCACCCGGTCGGCGGCACCTCCGTCGGTCTTGGCGCGCTGTTTCCACGCGGCGATCAACCGCGAGAAGCGGACGATCTCCGTTCCGAGCCCGGCGGCCGCCTCGTCCAGCCCCGACGAGGCGGTGACCTGCACAGCAGCCCGGTCGCAGGTATGGACCGTGCCCTTACTCATCGTCGTGATCCTTCGCGGTGATGTTGTCGGCCCACTGAATACATTGCTTGTATCCAGCAAGCATAGCGGCTGGAACCGAGTGCTTCGCACCGCCCAATACCGGGTCATGGGAGAGGGAGAGGGAGAGGGAGAGGGGGTGGGGGTGGGGGTGGGGGTGAGAAGGTACGTCCGGCGGACCGGCAGACCGGAGAGACCTCCGCCCCATCCGACCGGCCGGGAGACCGCTGTGCACCTTTCCCCTGAACTACTCGCGCTGCTGCGCCGGCCGAGCACCTGCTTTCTGGCCACCTCGATGCCCGACGGCTCCCCGCAGGTGACCCAGACCTGGGTCGACACCGACGGCACACATGTGCTGATCAACAGCGTCCGGAGCCATCTGAAGACCCGGAACATCGGCCGCGACCCCCGCGTGGCCGTCGCCGTCTGCGACCCGGACCACCCCGCGCGCTACTTCCAGGTGCGCGGCCGGGTGGTCGCGACCACGACCGAGGGCGCGGTCGAGCACGTCGAGCAGCTCGCCCAGAAGTACCTCGGCACGCCCTACCCCTGGTACGGCGGCCGCGACGAGGAGCGGGTGCTCTTCGTCATCGCACCGGAGAGCATCAGCGGCACGGGCTGAGGCGCGCCGTTCGGATCGGCCCGGCCACCCGGTCGCACGACCAGATCTCGTCGCCGACCGCGCCGTGCGCGCCCAGGCGTACCGGGCCGCCGCGCTCCGACATCATCACCCACCTCCGGTGCCGGCGCCCTGGCGTCGCCCGCCGGGGCCGCTTCACGTGGTGGCGGCGGTATGGGAGTCCTCGGTGAGGTCCATCTTCGGCGGGGGCCTGCGGAAGCCCTTCGTGAGGTAGGCGAGGTACGCGACGCCCACCACCAGCCAGACCAGTCCCAGGAGTTGGGCCTGGGCGTCGAGATGGACCAGCAGCCAGCTGTCGACCGCGGCACCGATCACCGGGGCGATCACGTAGGGCAGGACGCGGGGGCGGTCGCCCGCCCGGCGGCGGCGGAGGTAGGTGGCGAGGACGCTGAGGTTGACGAAGGTGAAGGCGGTGAAGGCGCCGAAGTTGATGAAGGACGTGGAGGTGGCCACGTTCATGCGCAGGGCGATGAGGCCGACGGCGCCGGTGAGCAGGATGTTGAAGACGGGGGTGCGCAGCCGGGGGTGGATCCACCCGAAGGCCTTGCGCGGGAGGACCGCGTCGCGGCCCATGGCGAGCAGCAGCCGGGAGGTGCCGGCCTGCGCGGAGATGCCGGAGGCGAACTGGGCGACGACCAGCCCGGCGAGGAAGACGGAGGCGAAGACGTCCCCTCCGATGGCCCGGGCGATCTCGAAGGCCGCGGAGTCGGCATCGGTGAAGACGCTGCCCGGGTGGACGAGTTGGGTCGCGTACGCCACCGCGACGAAGATCCCGCCGCCGATGAGCGCGACGAGGAGGATGGCGCGGGGCATGGTCCGTTTCGGCTCGATGGTCTCCTCGGTGAGGGTGGTGACCGCGTCGAAGCCGAGAAAGGAGTAGGCCGCGATGGCGGCGCCGGCCGAGATGCCGGCCAGGGTGGTGGCGTGGTTGGCGAAGGGTGTGGCGTCGGCGAGCGCGCCTGCTCCGCCGAGCTGGACCACGTGCCGCAGGGACAGCAGCACGAAGAAGGTGATCACCAGGAACTGGAAGAGCATCAGCAGGTCGTTGACGCGTTCCGCGGTCTTGATGCCCCGGACGTTCAGCGCCGTGGTCAGCACGATGAAGCCGAGGATCCACACCCAGAACGGGACGCCGGGGAACTGGGCCTGCAGGTAGGCGCCGCCGATGAGCCAGATGACCATGGGCAGGAAGAAGTAGTCCAGCAGCGTCGCCCAGCCGACGAGGAAGCCCACGCGTCCATCGATGGCCTCCCTGACGTAGGTGTACGCCGAGCCGGCGACCGGGTACGCGGCCGCCATCTTCCCGTAGCTGTGCGCGGTGAACAGCATGGCGCACAGGGCGAGGAGATACGCCGTGGGAACGGCTCCCCCGGTGGTGTCGGCCACGACGCCGAAGGTCCCCAGGACGATCAGCGGGGTCATGTACGCGAGCCCGAACAGGACGACGGACTTGAGGGTGAGGGTGCGGGCGAGCGTGTGCTCGGAGGGGTCCATGGGTGGCTCCGGGGGATGTGCCGCGATACGGGGAGGGGCGGGGCGGGACGTCAGCCGTCCGTGCCGGGAGGGAACGGGGCGGGGCCGGCGGGCCGCCAGCGGCGCGGGTCGATACGTCCGTCGTAGAGCGGGAGTTCCAGCGGAGCATCGGTGTCGGTGAACTGGTCCCACATGCGGTTCACACCGGCCGTGCCGAACTCGCGTACCCGGGTGACGTCGTCGAGGTCCAGCACATCGGTGAGGACCGCGGGACCTTGGTCGGGTACCTCGGTGCGTACCCGGCCTTCGGGGTCGACGACGAGACTGCGGCCGGTGCCGGTGGGGCCCGCGGTGTTGACGCTGAGCACGAACACCTGGTTCACGATGGCGTTGGCGCGGGCGAGCACCAGTTCCTGTGCCCGGTCGGCGGTGGTGGTCATGACGGGATTGATGATCACCTCGGCGCCCATCCAGGCGAGGTGGCGGGCCACTTCGGGAAACCAGGCGTCGTAGCAGATGGAGAAGCCGACCCGGCCGGTCCCCGGCAGGTCGAGGACGACGAAGCGGTCCCCGGGGACATAGGGCTCGTGCGGCCGCCACGGGAAGATCTTGCGGTAGGAGGCGGCCGGCCGCCCCTCGGGGGAAAAGGCCAGCGCCGTGTTGAACAGTTCGCCGCCCGGCCCCCGCTCACAGACGCTGCCGGGTACCAGCCAGATGCCGAGATCACCGGCGAGCTCGGCGAGCTGCCGCGCACGGGGCCCGTCCAGCGGTTCGGCCGCCGCCCGTAGCTGGTCCTCGGACGCGTCGGCGGAGCCGGTCACCCCGCACAGATGCAGCTCGGGGTACACCACGAGCCGGGTCTGCGGGAAGCGGGCGATCAGCTCCCCGACCTCCTCGGCGAACCCGGACAAGGGTGCTGCGGCCGGGCGGGGCGGCGCCTGGACGAGGGCTACGGGCAGGGGTCGGGACACGGTCTCACCTGCGTTCTTACGGGCCGGACGGCGTGCTGGCCGACGGGCCGCCGGGCGGACATCAAGACCCGGCTGAAATTAGAGCAAGATGAGCCCTTATTCAAGAGATCTCATCATGAGATATTTGTTAGGCTGAGCCATGCCCGGACACCTTCCCGATGCCACGGAGCCCGAGGCCGCGGTGCGGGGCCTGAATGCCGCGCCGCTGGGTGGCATTCAACGGCTCTCCGCCCTGGACACGGTGCGCGCCCGCATCGCCCTCGCCGTCGAGCTCGGCCTGCTGGCCCCCGGTGAGCGCCTCCCCCCGACCGACGAGATCGCCGCCGCACTGGGCGTCGGCGACATCACCGTCCGCCGCGCGCTCGCCTCGCTGCACGCCGACGGTGTCCTGGAGCGCCGGCGCGGCCGGACCGGCGGCACCCTGGTCGCCGAGCGGCCCGTGAAGGGGGCCGTCACCGAGGCCGCGGCCTACCGCGCGGCAGCGGCCGAGGTCCACCGGCTGATCGACCACCGGCTCGTCCTCGAATGCGGGGTCGCCCATCTGGCCGCCCTGCACGCGGACGGGGCCGCCCTCGATGCCCTGGACCGGCTGGTCGGCGCGATGGACGAGGCCGGCAGCTGGACCGAGTTCCGCGGCCACGACGAGCGATTCCACCTGGCGGTGGCGGAAGCCACCGGCGTCGCCTTCGCCGCCGCACCGTACGGCGCGGTGCTGCGGGACCTCTACCGCTACTACCTGCCGTATCCGCTGGACACCCTCCGGCGGTCCAACTGCGAACACCGCGCCCTGGTCGACGCCCTGCGCCACGGCGATCCGGTGGGCGCGGCCGAGGTCGCCCGGCAGCATGTCGCCCAGCTGCACCGGACGATGTTCGTGGGCCTGATGGACGACGCCGGGGCGAGGGCCGGCGGAGGAGCCGGGCCCGCCGTCGGAACGGCATGACAGGCTGAGCGGCGGACTTGGCAAGGGCAGGGCGAACGGAAGGACGCGAACGATGACCTTGGGCAGCGGCGCCCCGCAGAGAGCAGCGCTCGGGACGTGGCCGACCCCGCTGGAGCCGGCGCCGCGGCTGGCCCGCGCGCTCGGCCTCGGGACGGACGACCTCTGGATCAAGCGTGATGACCTCACCGGTCTCGGTGGCGGCGGGAACAAGGTCCGGAAGCTGGAGTGGATCTGCGGTGCGGCGCTCGCCGAGGGCGCCACGACCCTGGTGACGACCGGCGCCGCGCAGAGCAACCACGCCCGGCTGACCGCGGCCGCCGGCGCGCGGCTCGGGCTCGATGTGGTCCTGGTGCTGGCCGGTACGGCCGGCTCCTCGACCTCCGGGAACCTCGTCCTCGACGGCCTTTTCGGGGCCACCGTCGTCTGGGCCGGGGAGGTCGGGGGCACCCAGCTCGCGGCCGCGGCGGAGGAGGTGGCGGCGCGGCTCCGGGAGCGGGGAGCCGTCCCGGCGCTGATTCCGCTGGGTGGTTCCAGCCCGCTGGGGGCGTACGGCTATGCCGAGTGCGGGCGCGAACTCCTCGGCCAGGCCCCTGACCTGGACACCGTCGTCGTCGCCCTGGGATCCGGTGGCACGATGGCCGGACTGGTGGACACCCTCGGCCCGGGGAAGGTGCTGGGCGTCGACTGCGGCGCGGTGCGCGACCCCGCGGGCACGGTCACCGGCCTGGTCACCGCGCTGTCCGGTACCGTCCACGCACCAAAGACCCTGCGTCTGCGGCGGGATCAAGTCGGCGCCGGTTACGGCACATTGACCGAGGAGTCGATGGACGCCCTGACGCTGGCGGGCCGTACGGAGGGCATCGCGCTCGACCCGGTCTACACCGGGCGTGCGCTGGCCGGACTGCGGGCGGCGGTGCGGGACACAAGCGTGGTTCCCGGGCGGCGCACCGTCCTGCTGCACTCCGGCGGGCTGCCCGGCCTGTTCGGCCACAGCGACGCCGTCGCCCGGTGCCAGGACGCGCTCACGGTCCTTCCGGCCCACGAGTGAGCGCGGCGGGACGGACGCCGGCCGGAGGTCAGATCTCGGGGAAGGTGTCGGAGACGCCGAGCGTTCCCGCGACCGCCCGCCAGATGGCTGCTTGGGCGGCGGGGAGGTCGATCCTGGGGTCGCCCAGCATCAGCCGGATACCGAAACCGTCGCTCAGGGCGAGCAGCAGTGTGCTGGTCGCGTCCACCTCGCAGTCGGTGAACTCGCCCGACTCGATGCCCCGCCGGATGGCCTGGCCGATCCACGCGTGCAGCTGGTCGTAGAGGTCGACGGCGAGATGCCGGGCGGTCTCGTCGCGCAGGGCCCGCACCCACAGTTCCTGCCACAGCCGCCAGTCCTGCCGCAGCTCGGGGTCCGTGGGCAGCATGGTGTGCAGGATGCGGGCCAGGACCACCGAGGCGGGCACCGTGTCGGCGTCCCGATCGAGTTCGGTGCCGGTCTGCGCGAAGGAGTGGGTCATCGCCTCGGCGAAGAGCCGCTCGCGGTTCTCGAAGTGGTAGTGGAGCAGGGCGGTGGACACACCGGCGTGCTCCGCGACCATGCGCATCCGGATCTTCTCGAAGCCGACCTCGGCGATCACTTCGCACGCGGCGGACAGGATCCGTTCCCGCGTTTCGAGAGTGCGTTCAGCCTTGGCCACGTGAGTGCTCCCCGGGTCGGTGTCGGTGTCCTCGGCGGGCTCGGCCGGCCCGTCCCGTCCATCTTCCCGCATCACCGCCTCCGGCTGTCCGTCGCATGGCGGGCTCATCGGTAGTGGTGGAAGCCCCGGCCGGACTTGCGGCCGAGGAGTCCCGCTTCCACCATCCGGGCCAGCAGCGGCGGGGGCGCGTAGCGGGGTTCGCGGAACTCCTCGTACAGCGACTCGGCGATCGCCCGTGTCGTGTCGAGGCCGATCAGGTCGGCCAGCGCGAGCGGGCCCAGCGGGTGGGCGCAGCCCAGCCGCATCCCGCGGTCGACATCGTCCGCCGAGGCGGCGCCGGACTCGACCATCCGTACCGCGTCCAGCAGGTAGGGGACGAGCAGGGCGTTGACGATGAACCCGGCACGGTCCGCGGCGTGCACGACCTCCTTGCCCAGGACGTCGGCGGCGAAGGTGTGGGTCCTGCGGGTGGTGTCGTCGCCGGTCAGCAGGGAGGGCACCAGCTCGACGAGCGGCAGCACCGGGACGGGGTTGAAGAAGTGCAGGCCGATGACCTGCTGGGGGCGCGCGGTGGCGGTGGCGAGCCGGATGACGGGAAGGGAGGAGGTATTGGTCGCCAGGATCGCGTCCGGGCGCCGGACCACCTCGTCGAGCCGGGTGAAGACGGCCAGCTTTGCCCTCTCGTCCTCGGCGACGGCTTCGACGACCAGATCGCGATCGGCCAGCGCGGCGAAGTCGGTGGTGACCGTGATCCGGGCGAGCGCGGAATCCCGGTCGCGGGCGGAGAGTTTGCCGGCCGCCACGGCACGTGCCAGGGAGCCGGTGATCCGGCGGAGCCCGGTGTCCGCGGCGGCCGGGCCGGTCTCGACGACACACACCTGCCGGCCCGTGCGGGCGCATACCTCGGCGATGCCGGAGCCCATCAGGCCACAGCCCACGACCCCGATGCTTTCGACTGCACTCTCGGACATCGCTCCTCCTCGGCGGGTGATCTTCCGGCACGTCTTGCAGGTCCCGCCCGGCACGTCGCAGGCCCGCCCGGCGGGTCGGGCGGGTCCCGCCCGGCGGGTGAGTGGTGCCGGGCGGGGTACGGCGGGGGCCGGTCAGGGTGCCCCGGTCCGGTGACCAGGGCACCCTGACCGGGGTACGCGGGCCGGATCAGGAGGCGGTGTCGGTGGGCATCTGCAGAACGCCCGTGCCCCGCTTGACCAGTTCACCGGCGATGATCAGGCGCTGGATCTCGGAGGTGCCCTCCCAGATCCGGTCCACCCGCAGCTCGCGGTAGAGCCGCTCGACGGGGTAGGAGCGGTCGTAGCCGCGACCGCCGAAGATCTGCACACAGCGGTCGATCACCCGGCCCGCCGCCTCGCTCGCCGCGAGCTTGGCGATCGCCGCCTTGGCGTGCAGGGTCTTGCGGTCGACGGTGCCCTCGTCCACCTCCCAGGCGACCTGGTGCGCGTAGGCCCGGTTGACCGCGATATCGACCGCGCAGTCCGCCAGCATCCCCTGCACCAACTGGAAATCGGCGATCGCAGACCCGAACTGCCGGCGCTCCACCGCCCAGTCCCGGGCCAGCCGCAGCGCCCGCTCGGCGGCGCCCGTCGTCCGGGCCGCGATCATCAGCCGTTCCTCGGTGAACCAGGACCGGGTGATGTCGTAGCCCTTGCCGACGCCCCCCAGCACGGCGTCCTCGGGGACGTGCACCTCGGTGAAGGTGAACTCGGGGTGCTCGTAGACGAAGGTGTGCATGAAGCGCGGCACCCGGGTCATCTCGATGCCGGGGGTGTCCTTGTCGACGAGGAAGAGCGTCGGCTCCCGGTCCGGACCCGCCGCGGCGAGGACGATCATGAAGTCGGCGTGGTCGCCGACGGTCACAAACCACTTCTCGCCGTTGAGTGCCCAGCCGTCGGCCGTCCGCGTCGCGGTGGTCGCCAGGTTCTGCGGGTCGGAGCCGGCCCCGGGTTCGGTCACCGCGTAGCAGTCGCGGCGCTCGCCGCGGATGACCGGTTCGAGGTAGCGCTCGCGCTGTGCGGGGGTGCAGAAGCGCAGGGCGTTGGCGGGGCGCCAGACGGTGTCCCACAGGGCGCCGGTGAGCTGCCCCAACTCCTCCTGGACGATGGCCTGTTCCAGGATGGTCAGCCCGGCGCCGCCCCACTCCCGGGGCATGTTGACGGCCTGCAGACCGGAGGCGAGGACGGCATCGCGGATGGCGGCGTGGTCCTGCGCCGTCAGACCGTTGTTCTCCTCGCAGTCGGTTTCGTACGCGGTGAGGGTCTCGGTGAGCTCGCGCGCGGTGCGCTTGAGGTCCGCCTGGCGGGGGGTGAGACGGAAGTCCATGTCAGTCCTCGGAGTCGATGGGGAGCCGGTCCGGTGAGGGCCGCGGGTCAGGGCAGGGGCAGGTCGAGGGCACGGGTGCCGCGCTTGATGAGCTCGTTGGCGATGATCAGGCGCTGGATCTCGGAGGTGCCCTCCCAGATCCGGTCCACTCGCAGCTCGCGGTAGAGCCGCTCGACGGGGTAGGAGCGGTCGTAGCCGCGACCGCCGAAGATCTGCACACAGCGGTCGATCACCCGGCCCGCCGCCTCGCTCGCCGCGAGCTTGGCCGTCGAGGCCTTGGCGTGCAGCGTCTTGGGGTCGGCGCCCGGCTGGTCGGCCTCCCAGGCGACCTGGTGGGTGTAGGCCCGGTTGACCGCGATATCGACCGCGCAGTCCGCCAGCATCCCCTGCACCAACTGGAAGTCGGCGATCGCGGACCCGAACTGCCGGCGCTCCACCGCCCAGTCGCGGGCCAGTTGCAGGGCCCGCTCGGCGGCGCCCGTCGTCCGGGCCGCGATCATCAGCCGTTCGTCGGTGAACCATTCCTTGGTGAGCTCGTATCCGTTGCCGATGCCGCCGAGCACGTCGTCGTCGGGGACGAAGACATCGGTGAAGGTGAATTCGGGGTGCCCGTTGACCGCGGAGTGCATGAAGCGCGGGACGCGGGTCATCCGGACGCCCGGTGCCTGCTTGTCGACGAAGAAGAGCGTGGCGGCCCGCTCGGGGCCGGCGTCCGCCTGCACCAGCAGGAAGTCCGCGATGTCGCCGCAGGTCACGAACCACTTCTCGCCGTTCAGCAGCCAGCCGCCCTCGGTACGGGTGGCGGTGCTGGTGCCCGAGGAGGGGTCCGATCCCGCACCGGGTTCGGTCACCGCGAAGGCATCGAAGCGCTCGCCCCGGATGACCGGGAGGAGATACTTCTCCCGCTGGGCCTCGGTGCCGTACGCCAGCACGTTGGCCGGCCGCCAGGGGATGTCCCACAGGCAGTTGGTGACCTTGCCGAATTCCTCCTCGACGATGACCTGGTCGAGCAGCGAGAGTCCCGGGCCGCCCCACTTCTCGGGCATGTTGATGGCGTAGACACCGGCATCGATCGCGGCCCGGGTCAGTTCGCGGACGGTTTCGGCGGGCAGCGGTCCCCCGGCCTCCTCGGCCTGCTCCTCGTACGGGAACAGCAGCTCGGTGTAGGCGGCGGCGCGGGCCTTGAGGTCGGCCTGTCGGGGGGTGTAGCGGAAGTCCATGGTTCCTCCGGGACGGCGGGCGGGGCGGGCGGGGCGTCAGGCCAGTACGGCGCGGGCATCGAGGGCGAGGGCGCCGTCCGGGCGGACGAGCAGCGGATTGACCTCGATCTCCGTGATCTCGGGGTGGGCGGCGGCGAGCGTGGTGAGGCGCTCGATCACGGCTGCCGCGGCTGCCAGGTCGACGGCGGGCCGGCCGCGGACGCCCCGGAGGAGCGCGGCGGTCCGCAGCCCGGTCAGCAACTGTTCGGCGCGGTCCGCCGGGACGGGCGCCAGGGCGAAGGCGACATCGTGCAGTGCCTCGGTGAGCACCCCGCCCAGGCCGACCATGGCGACCGGGCCGAACCGGGGGTCGCGGTGCACCCCCACGATCAGCTCGACGCCGTCCGTCAGGTCGGCCATCGCCTCGACCGAGTAGGAGGCGGCGCCGAGCCGGGCGTGCATCTCCCGGAAGGCGGTGACGAGTGCGGACCGGTCCGGCAGCCCCAGGGCGACACCGCCGGCGTCGGACTTGTGCAGGAGGTGGAGGGCCTTGAGGACATAGGGCCCCTCGAACGCACCGGCCGCGGCGAGCAGTTGGGCCTCATCGGTGATCTCGCGGGCCTCGGGGAAGGGCACTCCGGCGGCGCTCAGCAGGGCGCGTACGCCGTGGTAGCCGGGGTCGCGCAACGGCGCCGCGGCCGGTGGCAGCGGGCGGACGCCGGGCGGCCCGGCGGCCTCGGGCGCCGAGGTCATGGCCGACAGTGCCCGGGCCGCGTCCTCGGTGGCGGCGAACACCGGTATGCCCGCCTCGACCAGCGTCCGGCAGCTGGGGGCGTCCGGGAACATCGACTGCACCACCAGAGGCTTGGCGGCACTCGTCGCCTGGACGGCCATCTGCTGTGCGGTCTCCAGCTCACCCGCCGCGAGTGCGCTGCCGCCGCCCGCGGTGCCGCTCTCGGCCGCCGGGCCGCCCAGGCCGCCGGTCGCCGCCGAGTAGCCGCCGAAGTACCCGGTCAACAGGACGGAGTCGACCTCGTCCAGGGCGAGCAGGGCAGCGACGGTGTCGCCGTAGGAGTGCGGGTTCTGCTCCCCCATCCCGGCCAGGTCGACGGGGTTGCCCACCGCGGACTGTTCCCACAGCAGCGTTCTGAGCCGCTGCTGCGCCGCGGGCCCGAGTTCGGGGACGGCCAGCCCGGCGGTTTCGGTGGCGTCGGCGGCGATGGCTCCGTGGCCGCCGCCGTCGGTGCAGACCGCGGTGCGGGGTCCGGTGGCGCGCCGCCCCCCGTGCAGCGCGGCGAGGACGACGGTCATCTCATGCGGGGTGGCGACCAGTTCGACGCCCGCGTCGCGGCAGGCGGCGGCCACGACATCGGCGGAGGTGGTCAGGGCGCCGGTGTGCGACTGCGCGCTGCGCGCGGAGGCGGCGCCCCGCCCGGCGGTGAGCAGGACCACCGGTTTGCCCGCGGCGGCGGCCGCCTCGGCGAAGGCCCGGCCGTCGCCGAAGTCCTCCGCGTATACGGCGATGGCCCGGGTGGCGTCGTGCCGGGCGGCGTCCTCGATCAGGTCGACGAGGGTGACATCGGCCTGGTTGCCCAGGGAGACGAAGCGGGAGAATCCCAATCCGTGCGGGGCGCAGCGGAGTTGGAGTTCGAGGGCGAGGTTGCCGCTCTGGCTCAGCAGGGCGACGCCGCCGGGCGCGAAACGGTCCGAGGCGAGGTAGAGCTCGGTGGTGTTGTCGGCGATGCCGAGGCAGTTGGGGCCGACGAGGACGGCGCCGGCGGCGCGTACCCGGTCGGCGATCGCCCGCTGGCGGGCCAGCCCGACGGCGCCGGTCTCGGCGAAGCCTGCGGTGATGCCGACGATGGCGCGGGCACCGCAGGCGAGTGCGTCGTCGACGGCGGCCTCGAAGCCGGGGCCCGGTACGGAGATCACCACGAGTTCGACCGGTTCGCCGATCCCGGCGAGCGAGGTGGCCGCGGTGCGCCCCAGGACCGTGCCGCCGCGGCGGTTGACGAGGTGGACGGGCCGGCGGTCGGGTGCCCGCAGGGCCTGGGCGGCGACCGCATGGCCGTACTTCGCCGGGTCGTCACTGGCCCCGACCACCGCGACCGCCTTCGGGTCGAACAGGGCCGACAGATCACGTCCCATGGTCACCTCTCCAGCCGGAGCGCGGAGTTGGGGCAGGCCTCGGCGGCGGCCCGGGCGGCGTCCTCGGATGCGCCCGGCGCGGGGTCGGCGACGACGGCGGCATAGCCGAAATCGTCGAGGTCGATGAGGTCCGGTGCGGGTTCCTGGCACAGGCCGTAGCCCTGGCAGCGAGTGGCGTCGAGACGGAGTTTCACGGCGGTCGTCCTTTCAGCGGGGGGAGGCGGCGGAGCGCGGGCGGGGCACGGCAGGGTGGGCGACGTGCGGGACGGGCACGGTGAGCCGGCCGGCGTCGGCGGGCGCGGCGCAGCCCGGGCAGGGGGCGTCGAGGTGGGAGCGGACCAGGTCGGGGAAGGCGCGCAGCAGGCTGCCGGCCGTGCCCGCCGCGGCGTCGAGCAGACCGCAGGCGCCGCGGCCGGGCAGTGTGGTGGACCAGCGCTGCAGCCGGGTGAGGAGGTCCGGGTCGGCGGTGCCGTTCGTCAAGGCGCCGACGGCGTCGCGGACGGAGCCGGTGCCCGCGACGCAGATGCCGCACTGCCGGGCGCTCTCGGCGGCGAGATGGGCGACGGCGGCGGAGGCGAGGGACACCGGGCACTCGTCGGGGGCGAGGAAGCGGATCGCTCCGCAGCCCAGGGCCGTGCCCGCGGCCGCGAGGGTGTCGGGGTCCAGCGCGAGGTCGAGCTGGCCGGGGCCGATCAGCCCGCCGAAGAGACCTCCCATGAGGGCGCCGCCCGGCTCGGGGGTGCCCTGGGCCTGCGCCAGGGTCCGCAGGGTGCAGCCGTAGGGCACCTCGACGAGCAGGGGTGCGGCGCCGGCGCCCGCGAGCGTCACCAGAGTGGCGCGGGCCGTGCGGTGCCGGCGGTCCGGTTGCGCGGCGATGAGCGCGATCCGGGCCAGGGTCTCGACGTTGGCGACGAAGGTGGGTGCGCCGCCGACGCCCTGTTGGTAGGGGCGGGGCGGTTTGGCGGTGGGGAGGGCGGGGCCGCCGTTGATCCGGCGGACCACGGCGGTCTCCTCCCCCGCGACATAGGTGTGCGGGGTGTCGACGACGTCGCACGGCAGCCGAGGTGCCCGTTCGGCGAGCGCACGGCGGATGCGTTCGCCCGCCGCGGTGTCGGAGACATAGACGTAGCCGCGTTCCGCCCCGGTGATCTCCGCGGCCCGCGCCAGCCCGTCCAGGACCAGATGCGGGCGGGCCCGCAGCAGCCAGCGGTCCTTGACGGAGCCGGGCTCCCCTTCCTCTCCGTTCGCCACCACCACCGGGCGGGGCCCGGCATCGCGGACGGCGCGGAGTTTCGCCGCGGTGGGGTAGCCGGCGCCACCGCGTCCGCGCAGGCCGGCGGCGGCGATCCGGTCGAGGAGCTCGGACGCTCCGGTTGCCTTGCGGTAGCCGCCGGTGGCCAGGTACGCCCTGGCGTCCTCGGTCACGCCGGGCATGGCGCCGAGCACGGAGGGGGTCCCCTGCGGTATGAGCGAGTCGGTCCCGGTCATCCTCGGTCTCTCGGTCCCGGTCATCCTTGGTCTCCGTCCGGTGGGGTGGTGCGCAAAGTGCGCACCGCGCGTTCCAGGGCGCTGCGGTCCGCGGCCGTCCGGTCGTACCCCGGTCCGGGGAGGCCGATGAGCATGCGGTGGTGGTCGAGCACGACCTCTGCCGCACGGAGTGCGGCCCGGCGGTCGCCGGGGCGGGTGCGGCCGGCGACCGCGGTCACCAGGTCGGTCACCTCGGCGAGATAGCGGAGCCAGCCGTGCTGGGTGCCGTGCAGGATCAGGCGCTCGACGCGGCGGTGTTCGGCCGCGGTGGCCTCCGCGGGGGCGTCCGTGATCCGCCGCGCGGCGGTGCGCAGGGCCGCGACGGTGGCGGGCAGCTCCCGTTCGGGTTCGGGGGTGAGCCCGAGCCAGATCAGGTTCCGACGACCGCTCATGCGTGCCTCCGGGGAGAGGGGTGGGGTGCGGACTCGGGCCGGGGCGGCCGGGTGGGACGGTGCCGTGTCCCGGTGCCGGGGTGACGTGCCGGTGACGTGCCGGTGCGGTGCCGGTGCGGGGTTCGGCCCGCGGATCGGGGCGCGGCGCGCCCGCTCGCTGCCGCCCGCTCGCTGCCCGGGATCCGTGCGGCGGAGCGCCGGAGCAGCGCTGCCACTAAGCTAACTAATCAATTAGTCAGGACACAAGTCTTGACTTCGTCGAAACCCGCCAGCAATCTGACTGACCAATTAGTCAGCACGGATTCCGGGGCGCCGAAGCGCCTGGATCAGGGACTTTTCACCGCGCCCTGCCGCCTCGGCACCCAGCACCCCGTGCGGCATGGAGGAGTGACCCGATGCACCCCGAAGCCACCACGACACCGACAGCACAGGATGTCCCCGGCCGGGCGCTGTCCGGCCGTTACTACACCGACCCGGCCACGGCCGCCGCCGAGACGCGGCACATCTTCGCCAAGTCCTGGCAGCTCGTGTGCCACGAGTCCGATCTCCCCGGCCCCGGCGCACGGCTCACCGCCACCGTCGCCGACCGCGAGGTACTGGTCGTCCGTACCGAGGACGGCACCCTGGCCGGGCACCTCAATGTGTGCCGGCACCGCGGCACCCGCCTGGTCTCCGCCCCCGAGGCGTCCGGCAAGGCCATCCGCTGCCCGTATCACGGCTGGACCTACAAGCTCGACGGACGGCTGGTCGGTGCGCCCGAGGCACGGCAGATCCCCTGCCTGGACAAGCCCGCCCTCGGCCTCTTCCCGGTCCGGGTCGAGTCGTTCCTGGGGTTCGTCTTCGCCAACCTCGATCCGGGTGCCGTGCCGCTGGCGGAGCAGTGCGCCGGGCTGGCGAAGGCCGTCGGCCACTACGCGGGGACCGATCTGGTGCCGGTCGGGCGCAGCCGCATCCACGACCTGGCCGGCGCGGAAGTACAGCACGCCAACTGGAAGGTCGCGGTCGACAACTACCTGGAGGGCTACCACGTCCCGGTCGCCCACCCCGGGCTGATGCGGCTGCTCGACTACCAGGGCTACACCAGCGAGATCGACGAGTCCTCTGTCCTCTTCGCCTCGCCGCTGCGCGACAAGCCGTCGTCGAACTGGGCCGAGCGGCTCTACCAGCGCCTCGCCTCCCCCATGCCGGGGCTGACCGAGGCCGATCGGCGGATCTGGCGGTACGCGGTGATCTACCCCAACACACTCATCGACTTCTACCCCGACCATGTGCTTGCCTGGACCGCCATACCGACGGCGGTCGACCGGGTGGCCGTCCCCGGCGCTTTCTACACGCGCCGCGGGACGAGTGCGCGGACCCGGCTCGCGCGCCGGCTCAACATCCACATCGGCTGGATCACCAATGACGAAGACGCCGAATTGGTGTCCCGGGTGCAAAAGGGCCTCGGCACCCCGGGCTTCGAGCCGGGCCCCCTGTCCCGCCGGGAGGCCGCGGTCGGCTGGTTCGCCGACCGGGTGCGCACCGACCTCGGTGGCACGATGCGCTGACCCCCACCGGTGAGACAGCGCCATGAGCCGTCCCCCTCGGCGCGCGACGCCCCGCGCCACGGCTGACAGGTCCCGCACGGCGGACAGGGCTTCCGTGCATCCGTGACCGCTCCCTGAAGCAGCGCTCATCCCCTACGGAGAGGACCCCATGTCCCCCGAGGAACCTCCATCTCCGTCCCGGCGCGGGTTTCTGCGCTCGGGCTTCGCCGCGGCCCTCGGTCTCGGCCTGGCCGGATGCGGCTTTCTGCCGGAGGACCGCAACGCCTTCGGCGATCCGGACCAGCCGATCGACGTCAAGGTGGACGGCGACCTGGTGTATTTCAACTGGGCGGACTTCGTCGCCCCGGCCGTCTTCGACGGATTCGAGAAGGAGTACGGCGTCAAGGTCATCCAGTCGAACTTCGACTCGATGGAGGGCATGGCCGCCAAGCTCAACGCCGGGAACCGCTACGACATCATCTTTCCCACCGCGAAATGGGCGCAGCGGCTGGCCGACGGCCGGCGGCTGCGCCGTATCGACCACTCCCGGCTGCGCCACGCCGACGCGGTGTTCGGCCGGTACCGCTACTTCGCCGACCCCTGGTACGACCGCCGCTCCGCGCATACCGTCCCGTTCACCATGTACAAGACGGGCATCGGCTGGCGGAAGGACCGGATGGGCGACGACCTGGCCGGCTCCTGGGGCGACCTGTGGAACGCCCGGGCCAAGGGACAGGTCTTCGTCCTCGACGACCGCGACGAGGTCCTCGGCATGGCCGCGCTCAAACTCGGACTGGACATCGACACCTCCGACGCGCACGACCTCGCCCGTATCACCAAGGCGCTGCAGAGCCTGCGTCCCCGGCTGCGCGGCTTCTCCAGCGACAGCTACAACAACCTGCTCAACGGCAACGCGGTGATGACCCAGGCCTGGAGCGGCGACATGGCCGCCATGCTCGGACAGGCCAAGGACCCGTCCGTGCTCGGCTTCGAAGTGGCCCGGGAGGGCGCGCCGATCAACTCGGACTGCTACGCGATCCCCGCCAATGCCCGCCATCCCGGCACGGCGATGCTCTTCATCGACTACATGCTCAGACCCGAGAACGTGCGGAAGAACATCCGGTACATCGGCTACCCCATGCCGGTCGGCGGCAGCGAGGACGTCTACGCCTCGATCGTCAAGCCGTTCCCGCAGTGCCTGGTCGCCCCCGGCGACCTCAAGGCCGATCGCTTCTTCCGCAATGCGTCCTCGAAGGGCGAGCAGGCCCGCGATACCGCCTGGACCCACGTGAAAGCCGGCTGACATGGCACAACGCACCCCCTCCGGAGCACCCCCGGGCCGCCGCGGACACTCCGCGTCCGGCACCCGGCTGTGGACCTGGCTCATGCTCCCCGGCACCCTGTGGATGACCGGGTTCCTCATCGCCTCCCTGATCCTGGTGGCCACCCTGGCCCTGGGCACCACCGACCCCCTCGGCAACCCGCGGTTCGGGTTCAACTTCGACAACATCGCGGCGATGGCCGACCCGGCCTACCGCATCGTGCTGCTGCGCTCGCTGGGCTTCGCACTGATCGCCTGCGTCGTCTGCCTGGTCGTGGCCTATCCGGTCGCCTACACCATCGCCCTGCACGGCGGGCGGTTCAAGAATCTGCTGATCGCCGCGATCGTCGTCCCGTTCTTCGCCAACTACCTGGTGCGGATGTACGGCTGGTCGGTGGTGCTGTCCGACGGCGGCCCGGTGCTGAAGGCGCTGCGCGCGGTCGGACTCGCCGACGGCCACACCAAGATCCTGCAGAGCGGGGCCGGCGTCATCGCCGGGCTCGTCTACGGCTTCATCGTCTTCATGATCATCCCGCTGTACGCGGCGCTGGAGCGGATGGACCTCTCGCTGATCGAGGCGGGACGCGATCTGTACGGAGGGCCGTTGCGGACCTTCTTCTTCGTCACCCTCCCGGCGACCCGGCAGGGCGCGGCCGCGGGCGCCGTCCTGGTCTTCCTGCCCGCCATGGGCGACTTCGTGAGCGCCCAGCTGATGGGAGGCCCGGACCAGATCATGATCGGCAACCTGATCCAGGACAAGTTCTTCCAGGGCCAGAACTGGCCGCTCGGCTCCGCCCTCACCATGCTGATGATGGCGGTGCTCTTCATCGGGATGCTCGGCTATCTGCGGCGCACCCGCAAGGACGAGGCGGAGGCCGCCCGATGACGCTCCGCCCCCCGCACCGCCGGCACCGCCGCGGCACCGACCGCAGGCCCCGGCTCGCCCTCGCGGTCACCACCCTCTTCTTCCTCCTGCTCTACCTCCCCATCGCGGTGGTGGTCCTCTTCTCCTTCAACGGCCAGAAGTCCCTCACCGTCTTCAAGGGCTTCAGCCTCCGCTGGTACTCCGCCTTCTTCCACGACAACGTGCTGATCGAGTCGCTCGGCATGAGCCTGCGGGTCTCCCTGGTGGCCATGGCGGGCTCGGTGATCCTGGGCGTGGCGCTGGCCCTGGGGCTGGTGCGCTGCCGTACCCGGCTCGGCTCGCTGGCCGGTCTGATCATGCTCGTCCCGCTGATCACCCCGGAGATCGTCACCGGTGTCGCCGCGATGCTGCTCTTCAAGGGCATGGACATCACCCTCTCCTCCGGCACCGTGATGCTCGCGGAGATCACCTTCTCCATCTCCTATGTGACGGTGATCCTGCGTTCGCGGATCGCCGCCCTCAACCCGGAGGTCGAGGAGGCCGCGATGGACCTGGGCGCCACCCGGTGGCAGGCCTTGCGCCTGGTCACCCTGCCCGCGCTGCTCCCCAGCATCCTGGCCTCCGCGGTGCTCGTCTTCGCCCTGGTCTTCGACGACTTCGTGCTGGCCTACTTCACCACCGGAGTGGACCCGCAGCCGCTGTCCGTCCGCATCTACTCGGCGATCCGGTTCGGCGTCCAGCCCACCATCAATGCGGTCGGCACGCTGATGCTCGCCGGTTCCATCGGCCTCATCGGGCTCGCCCTGGCCATCCCGCGTCTGTTCGGCCGCCGCGGTGGCCTCGATCTGCTCTCCGGGAAGTGACACCCATGACCTCCTCCGACGCCCCCCGTGCCGGCGCGGCCCCGGCCGGCGACCCACCCGCCGTCCGGCTCGACCACATCAGCAAGAACTACGGCGGTTCCTACGCGGTGCAGGACCTCTCCCTGGACATCGCGCCCGGCGAGTTCTTCTCCCTGCTGGGCCCGTCCGGCTGCGGCAAGACCACCTCGCTGCGGATGATCGGCGGCTTCACCGACCCCACCGCGGGCACCATCCTGCTCAGCGGTGAGGACGTGACCGCGCTCCCGCCCGACAAGCGCAACGTCAATACGGTCTTCCAGAGCTATGCCCTCTTCGACCATCTCTCGGTGGCCGACAATGTGGCCTTCGGCCTCAAGCGCAAGGGCGTCGCCCGGGCCGAGATCCGCGAGCGGGTCGGCGCCATGCTGGAGAGGGTGCAACTCGGCGGTCTCGGCGACCGCAAGCCCGGCACGCTCTCCGGCGGGCAGCGTCAGCGGGTGGCCCTGGCCCGCGCCCTGGTCAACCGGCCCCAGGTGCTGCTGCTCGACGAGCCGCTGGCGGCGCTCGACCTCAAGCTCCGGCGGCGGATGCAGGTCGAACTCAAGCAGATCCAGCGCGAGGTCGGCATCACCTTCGTCTTCGTCACCCATGACCAGGACGAGGCGCTGACCATGTCGGACCGGGTGGCGGTGATGAACGAGGGCCACGTGGAGCAGTGCGGGACGCCGGAGGACGTCTACGAACGCCCCGCGAGCCGCTTCGTGGCGTCCTTCATGGGGACCTCCAACCTGGTCCCCGGCACCTATCGGGACGGACGGGTCGTCCTCGACTGCGGCCCGGCGCTGCCGGTCGGCGACCGGAGCGGCGTCGCCGACGGCAGCAGCGTCAGCCTGTCGATCCGGCCGGAGAAGATCTGGCTCTCCGATTTCGAACCGGGCATGGCGCTGGTGCAGGGCGTGGTCCGGGAGACCGTCTACTCCGGCCCCACCACCACCTATCTGATCGAACTCGCCCCCGGCGTCACGGTGTCGGTACTGGAGCAGAACACCGACCGTTCACGTATGGAGGACCGCTGGAGCGGCGGCGAGAGCGTGGAGATCGGCTGGAAGCCGGAGCACTGCCTGGTCCTGGAGTAGGGCCTGTCTTCAAAGACCCGTCCGCCTCGCCGATCCTCAACCGCCGGCCGGGCCCCGGGTCCGGCCGGCGGGCGCGGCCCCGGCCCCCGTCCCCGGCCAGGCCTGGTGCGCCCGCCCCAGCCGCCCGCCGACAGCAAAGGAAGCTCCCCCATGAACCACGATGTCATCGTGCTCGGTGCCGGTCTCGCCGGGCTCGCCGCGGCGCGTGACCTGAGCGCGGCCGGCGCCGACGTCCTCGTGCTCGAAGCCCGCGACCGGGTCGGCGGACGCGTCGAGCAGGCCGTGCTGCCCGACGGCCGGCTGGTCCAGCTCGGCGGCGAGGTGGTCGGCCGGGCCCATACCGCCTACCTCGCCCTGGCCGCGGAGCTCGGCCTGACCCTGATTCCCAGCTATGTCGCCGAGCCCGGCAAGATGGCCCGGGCCACCGCGGAAGGCGTCTCGGCCGGCGACCCGCCGCACTGGTTCGGCCCCGGTGACGAGGCCGGCCACCGTAAGGTCACCGACGCCTTTGTCGCACTGGCCCGGACCGTGGACCCCGAGGACCCGTGGTCCCATCCGCATGCGGCGCCCCTCGACCGCCTGTCGGTCGGCGCCTGGCTGCGCGGCGAAGGCGCGAGCCCGGCCGTCGTGCGGCTCTGGGAGATCGGCCAACTCGCCCTGGCCAGCGGTTCCTACGAGCGCACGTCGCTGCTCGCCGCGCTGCGCAAACACGCCGCGGTCCCCGGTGACGACCCCTACGCCTACGAGGACTGGGAGGGCCTGCGGGTGGCCGAGGGCTCGGCGACGGTGGCGCTGCGCATGGCCACGGAACTCGGCCGGCGCATCCGGCTCGAAGCGGCCGTCGAGGAGGTGGCGGTGCGGCCGGGAGGCTGCCGGGTGCGACTGGCCGACGGGGAGAGCCTGACGGCCAACGCCGTGGTCAGCGCGCTGCCGGTCGGTCCGCTCCGCTCGGTCGCCCTCACCGGCGTCTCCGAGGCCCGGCTCGCCTCGCTGCACCGTCAGCGGCAGGCCGTCGCGGCCAAGTTCGCCGCGGCCTACGACAAACCCTTCTGGCGCAGCCTGGATCTCAACGGTCTCTCCGAATGCGAAGGCGTGCTCGGCAGCACCTGGCCGCAGAGCGAGGGCATCCTCTCCGCGCTGATCCCTCCCGAGCGCTACGGCGTCCTGCTGGGCATGCCCGCCCCGGTCCGTGACCACGAACTGCTCTCGGACGTGGCCCGCCTCTATGGCGCCGAGGCCCTCCAGCCGTTCACGTCGTATCTGCGGATGTGGGGCACCGATCCCTGGACCCAGGGGTACGTCACACAGTGGAACCCCGGCGATGTCATGGCGGTCGGTCCGCTGCACGGCTCGCACGAACCGCCCTTCTACGTCTGCGGTTCCGACCAGTGGGTCGCCGGCTATATGGAGGGCGCGGTGCGCACCGGCCGCGACGCGGCGCGGGAGGTGCTGCGTCATGGCTGAGCACACCGCCCCCGTCCCCGTCCGCAATCACCTCGCGGGGACGGACCGCCCGGCGGCCTCCGGCGCGACGATGGACCTGGTCGACCCCGCCACCGGCACGGTGCACGGCAGCGCCCCGCGCTCCGGCCCGGCCGACACGGACGCGGCCTGCACCGCTGCACAGACCGCCCTCGCCCGCTGGTCGACGACCACTCCGGCCGAGCGGCAGCGGGCGCTGCTGCGGATCGCCGCTGCGATCGAGGAGCATGCCGATGCCCTGGTGGCCGCCGAGGTCGGGGACACCGGCAAGCCGCCGGAGCAGTTCCGGACCGAGGAACTGCCCGCGGTCGTCGACACCTTCCGCTACTTCGCGGGGGCGGCGCGCAATCTGCCGGGGGCGGCGGCCGCCGAGTACACCGAGGGCCGCACCTCGGTGCTGCGTCGCGAACCGGTCGGTGTCTGCGCGCAGATCACCCCCTGGAACTACCCGCTGATGATGGCCGCGTGGAAGGTCGCCCCGGCGCTCGCGGCAGGCAACACCACCGTCCTCAAGCCCGCCGACACCACCCCGTCCTCCACGGTGCTGCTCGCCCGGATCGCGGCGGAGCATCTGCCGCCCGGCGTGCTGAATGTGGTCTGCGGGGACCGCGACACCGGGCGGTCCCTGACCGCTCACCCGGTGCCCCGGCTCGTCGCCGTCACCGGCAGTGTCCGGGCCGGGCGGGAGATCGCCGCCACCGCCGCGGCGGACCTGAAACGGGTGCACCTGGAACTGGGCGGCAATGCGCCGGTCCTCGTCCACGAGGACCTGGACGCCGAGGCCGCCGAGGCCGCCGCGGCCGAGCTCGCCGCCGTGGCGTACTACAACGCCGGCCAGGACTGCACCGCTCCCACCCGGTTCCTGGTCCACCACCGCCGCTACGACGCCTTTGTGGCCGCGTTCGCGGCGGCTGCGCACACGCTGCGGACCGGGCCGCCCGACGATCCGGCCGCCGACTACGGCCCACTCAACAGCGAGTCCCAACTCGCCTCCGTACAAGGGTTGTTGCGCCGACTACCGGACCATGCCGAGGTGGTGACGGGCGGTACGGCGCCGGACGGGCCGGGCTGGTTCCACTCCCCCACGGTCGTTGCCGGGGTGCGCCAGGACGACGAGATCGTGCAGGAGGAGATCTTCGGCCCGGTCGTCACCGTGCAGCCCTTCACCGACGAGGCCGAGGCCCTCCGGCTGGCGAACGGGGTCCGGTTCGGTCTGGCGGCGAGCGTCTGGACCGCCGACCACGCGCGTGCCATGCGGGCCACCCGCGCCCTGCACACCGGGATCGTCTGGGTGAACACGCACGGCACCACGGTGTCGGAGATGCCGCACGGCGGGGTCAAGCACTCCGGCTACGGCAGCGATCTGTCCCTCGCGGGCCTGTTGGACTACACCCAGGTCAAGCACGTCATGCTGTGAGACTCGTGCGGTGAGGCCGATGCCGCGCGCCTCATGCGGTGAGGCCGATGCCGCGCGCCTCATGCGGTGAGGCCCGTGCGGTGAGACTCGTGCGGTGAGCCGATGCCGCGCGCCTCATCCGGTGAGGCGGCGGATCCCGGGTGCGGCCGGGTCCGCACGCTCTCGGCGTCCCGCGGCGCTCAGGTATCCGCCGGCCCGGGCGCCGTACCGGCGTCGCGGGCGGCGGCCGGCGCCTTGCTCTGAGCACCTGTCAGGTCCTGGGTCAGGGCGACCCGGGAGAGCAGCACCGCGCCCCACAGGACCAGCCCGACGCCCAGCGCCTCGGGCAGCAGCCACCAGCCGGTCCGTACCCGTTCGTCGTAAAGGGTGACACCCAGCGACAGGCTCACCAGCGCGTCGCCGAGGGTGAGGACCGGCTGTGAGGCGGTCAGCGGGCCCGACTGCATGGCGTTTTCCAGGAGGAAGATGGCCAGTACGCCGACGGCGGCGAAGCCATAGGTCTGCCAGGTGCTGAAGAACGCGGCGGGGCCGCCGGTCTGCCAGGCATGGGTGGCGTCCTTCAACATGGCCGCGGTGAGGGCGTACCCGACCGCTGTCGCCCCGGCGAAGCAGGCGGCCCGTACGCCGCCCGCCCCGCGGCGGAGCGCGGCACCGACCGCCGTGGCGATCACCGCGGCGCAGACCACCAGGGCGGGCACCCAGCGGTCGAAGGGGGCGTGGGTGGTGCCGATGGTGGGCGCGGCGGCGGCGAGCGCGGATCCGAGCCCGACGACGAGCAGCCCCACGCCGATCCAGCCGCTGCGGGGGATCTGTCCGCCCAGCAGAACCCGTCCGATGAGCAGGGCGAGGGGCAGTTCGAGGACGAAGAGGGGCTGCACCACCGACAGTGCGCCCTGCGACAGCGCCAGCGCCTGGAAGCAGGCCGCGGCGACGACCGCGAGCATCCCGCCGAGCCAGACGGCACGGTGCAGCAGGTCGACGAGCAGACCGAGGCGCAGTCCGGTGGACAGCGGGACCGTGCGCGCGGCGCGCCGTTGCAGGACCGTGGCCAGCGCATTGCTGGCTGCCGCGAGCAGTGCGAACACCACGGCCGGCCACGTGACCACGGCCCACCTCCTCGTCGGCCACCCGGGCACCTGGCGGGGCCCGCGCCGCGGTGGCCGGGCGGCGCCGGGGCGGCGCTGTACTGGGCCTCGACGCTATCCGGCGGCCGGCCGGGACCGCCCGGCGACACGGGCGCCGGCGGGCCGCATTCGCTGAGCCGGACGGATGTTTCCCGGGTACCGGCAGCCGCATCCCGGGTGCCGGGCAGCCGTCCCCGGGGTGGCGGATCTTGTCGCGTCGGCGCCGAACCACCAGGTCACCACCTCGTCGCCGTCGGTGGTAGGTGGCGCAACACTGCGGCAACACCACGGGCCGGATCTCGTCGGTATGGTCCACCGCATGCCCGCCCAACGCACCCGCCAGCACACCACTCCGGTAGCGGCCGCGCGCCGTCGCCGGCTCCGCGCGGACCGTGCCCGGCAGCTCGCCGACCTGCTGCGCCACCAGGTGCTCGGGGGCGGCTTCCCCGGCGGCGTACTGCCGCACGAGGAGGTGATCGGCGCGGACTACGGCGAGTCCCGTAACACCGTCCGCCAGGCCCTCGATCTGCTGCGCGCCGAACAGCTCGTGGCGCGTCAGCCGGGTGTGGGCACGGTGGTGGTGTGCCAGAAGTACCCGCATGCGCTCGACCGGCTGAGGGGGCTCGCCGAGACCCTGCACCCGCACGGCAGGGTCACCAATGAGGTGCGCACCATCAGCCCGGTCGCGGCTCCGGCCCCGGTGGCGGAACGGCTGCGGGTCCCGCCGCGTGCCGAGGTGCTTTACGTGGAACGGCTGCGCAGGCTCGACGGCCTGCCGCTGTCCTTGGACCTGACCTATGTGCCGATGCACATCGGGCTGCCCCTGCTCGACGCCGATCTGGAGAACAGCGACGTCTTCCGGCTGATCGAGGAGACCGCCGGACAGCCCCTGGGCACCGCCGAGATCACCCTGGAGGCCGTCAATGCCGATGCGCACTCCGCCGCCGTGCTGGAGGCACCGCGCGGCACCGCCGTGCTGATGCTCGAACGCCTCACCCATCTCGCCGACGGCACCCCCGTCGACCTGGAGTTCATCCGCTTCCGCGGCGATCGCCTCACCATGCGGGGCCTGCTGCGCCGCACGATCTAAGCCGCTCCCCTCCCGCGCCCCTCCCCTCCCGCGCCCGTCCCCGCCCGCTCCCTTCTCCGCCCACTCCCGCCATCGCCATGCCCTGGAGACCGCCATGCCTCTTGCGCCCCAACGCGCCGACGTGCCCGTGACCATCGACGAGTCCCGGTGCATCGACGGCTGCACGCTGTGCGTCGACATGTGCCCGCTGGACTCGCTCGCCATCGACCCGGCGAGCAACAAGGCGTATATGCACGTGGACGAGTGCTGGTACTGCGGGCCGTGCGCCGCGCGCTGCCCCACCGGCGCGGTCACGGTCAACATGCCCTATCTGTTGCGATGAGAGGCCCTCTTTCATGAGCTCCCGCTTCATGGGCTCCCGCTTCGCGGGCTTTCGTCACCCATGACGTGGACGAGGCGCTGTTCCTGGGCGACCGGCCCGCCTCCTGACCCGGTGCCGGCCGCCCTCACAACCCGACGGACATGACCCCACATGACCGGCGCGTCATACGACGCGACCGGGCAACCGGAAAGGCACCGCCATGCCGCAAGGCACCGCCCGGGAGACCACACAAGCCACACAAGCCACACAAGCCACGGAAGACACGGAAGCCATGGAGATTCCCTCCCTCGACGCCGCCGAGGAGCTGTCCTGCGACGTCCTCGTGATCGGCGGCGGCACCGCCGGGACCATGGCGGCGCTCACCGCCGCCGAACGCGGCGCCCGTGTCCTGCTGTTGGAGAAGGCCCATGTCCGCCACTCCGGTGCGCTCGCCATGGGCATGGACGGGGTCAACAACGCCGTCGTCCCGGGCCGTGCGGAGCCCGACGACTATGTCGCCGAGATCACCCGCGCCAACGACGGCATCGTCGACCAGTCCACCGTCCGCCAGACCGCGACCCGCGGCTTCGCGATGGTGCAGCGGCTGGAGTCGTACGGCGTGAAGTTCGAGAAGGACGAGCACGGGGAGTACGCGGTACGCCAGGTGCACCGCTCCGGCTCGTATGTGCTGCCGATGCCCGAGGGCAAGGAGGTGAAGAAGGTCCTCTACCGGCAGTTGCGGCGTCGCGAGATGCGGGAGCGGATCCGCATCGAGAACCGTGTCATGCCGGTGCGGGTGCTGACATCCGGCGGCCGGGCGGTCGGGGCGGCGGGCTTCCACACCCGCACGGGGCACTTCGTCACGGTCCGCGCCGGTGCGGTGATCCTCGCCACCGGCGCCTGCGGCCGCCTCGGCCTGCCCGCCTCCGGCTATCTCTACGGTACGTACGAGAACCCCACCAACGCGGGCGACGGCTACGCCATGGCGTACCACGCGGGCGCCGAACTGACCGGCATCGAGTGCTTCCAGATCAATCCGCTGATCAAGGACTACAACGGTCCGGCCTGTGCATATGTCGCCAACCCCTTCGGCGGCTACCAGGTCAACCGGCACGGCGAGCGGTTCGTGGAATCCGACTACTGGTCGGGGCAGATGATGGCGGAGTTCGCGGCCGAGGTCGCCTCCGAACGCGGTCCGGTCTACCTGAAGCTGAGTCACCTTCCGGAGGAGTCCGTCTCCGCACTGGAGACGATCCTGCACACCACCGAGCGCCCCACCCGCGGCACCTTCCACGCCGGACGCGGCCACGACTACCGCACCCACGACGTGGAGATGCACCTCTCCGAGATCGGCCTGTGCGGCGGGCACTCGGCGTCGGGCGTACGCGTCGACGACCACGCCCGCACCACCGTGCCGGGCCTGTACGCGGCGGGTGACCTGGCCTGTGTCCCGCACAACTACATGATCGGCGCCTTCGTCTTCGGCGACCTGGCGGGCGCGGACGCGGCCCGGTACCGGGCGTACGAGGGCGAGTTGCCCGCCGACCAGCTGCAGGCCGCCCACGAACTGGTCTACCGGCCACTGCGCCACCCCGACGGCCCGCCGCAGCCGCAGGTCGAGTACAAGCTCCGCCGTTTCGTCAACGACTATGTCGCCCCGCCCAAGAGCGGCGCCCGCCTGTCGCTGGCCGTCGAGCACTTCGCGCGGATGCACGCCGAGATCGCCGGCATGGGCGCCCGTACCCCACACGAACTGATGCGCTGCGCGGAGGTCGGCTTCATCCGCGACTGCGCCGAGATGGCCGCCCGGTCATCGCTGGCCCGCACCGAGTCCCGCTGGGGCCTCTACCACGAGCGCACGGACCATCCGCAGAGCAATGACGACGACTGGCTGCACCATCTCGATCTGCGCAAATCTCCCACCGGGGCGATGGAGTTCACGGCCCGCCCGGTGGCGCCGTACCTCGTCCCGGTCGACGAGTACGCCCCCGTGGGCGGCTCCCCCCGGTTCCTCGGCGAGGTCCATCCGGAGCAGGTCGCCACGGCGGGGCGGGGGGATGCGCCGCCGGTGGGGTCCACGGCTGCCGGGACGCAGGGGGGAGGCGCCGAGGCGACGGGCGACGCGGCCCCGGACGGCGGCACCACGCCCGTGACCGGTCCGGCGACCGAATCCGAAACCGGGGCAGGAGCCGAAACCGGGACAGGAGCAGGAGCCGGGACCGGGACCGGAGCCGGGACCGCGCCCGGCCCCTCCCCCCGCATCCTCGAACTCCTCGCCCTCACCGAGGACCAGCCGGGCCTCCGTACCCTGCACCCCTACCTCACCGACCCCGATCCGGCCGTCCGCCGCGCCGCCGTCGATATGCTCACCGAAAGCGTCCCGTCCGGCACGGGCCGGGCCCTCGCCACCACTCTCGCCGATCCCGACCCGGCCGTACGAGCCGCCGCCGCTGCCTCGCTGCGGGAACTGACCGAAGTCCTCACACCGGACCCCGACCTGCGGATGCCGCTGACCACCGCCCTGCACGGACCCGACGCCGTGGTCCGCTCGGCGGCCGTGGAGGTCTTGCGCGCACTCCGCCTCGGCGACCGGGCGCTCTTCGCCACCGCGCTCACCGACCCGACCGTGGAGGTACGTCTCCAGGCCGTCCGCGGCCTGGTCTCGGTCGATGCTTCCGCCGCTCTGCAGCGGGCTGCCACGGACCCCTCCCGCGAGGTCCGGGTGGCTGCCACGCACGGTCTCGGCACGGTCGGCGGCCCCGGCGACCTGGCGGTGCCGCTGCGCGACGAGGATCTCCTCGTACGGGCCGCGGCGCTCGCGGCGCTGGCCACCACCGGCTGCCCGCCGCCGTACGACGCGGCGGCCGTCGCGTCGCTGGCCGACCCGGCCTGGCAGGTCCGGGCCGGTGCCGCCACGGCCCTGGCGGCCGCCGACCCCGAGCTCGCCGTGTCCGCGCTGCGCTCCACGCTCCGCGACCGGCACGCGGATGTGCGCAAGGCCGGGGTTCTCGCGCTGCGTGCGCACTCCGGACGCGAAGACGCCCGCCGGGCCTGGGCCACGGTCATGGACGACCCGGACGCCGATGTCCGCGCATACGCCCGGCTCGCCTCGAAGGAGTGACACACGTTCGGGCCGCCCGAAGACGCCGGTGGCCGAAGGCTGTGGGCACAGCGGACCGGTGGGGCGAGCCGAGGGCATCGCCCGACCACCGAAGCACGCTGTATAAAACTCCCCGAAACAGGCATATTCCTGCTACCCGACATGGATGGCTGGTCAGGAATCCCTATGCCCTCTTTCTCTCCGCGATGGCCCCGATACGTCGAGTTCGCCCCGAGCGTCCTGGTCGCCGGAGGGCTCGTCTGGGACGCGTTCTCGCCGGCGGACTACTGGGGCGACCCGATGCTGACGGCCGCCAGCGTCACGGCCGGTGCGCTGCTCTCCCTGCGGCACACCCTGGCGATCGGCGCCGTCATCGTCGTGGGCGTCTTCGCGCTGACGGTGAAGGACGGCACCGCCGACAACCTCGAGGGCCATCTGGAGCTCGTCAACACCCTCTTTGCCGCGCTCATGGGCGTCGGGGTCAACCGGGTGATCGCCCGGCACGGACGCCATCTGGATGTCGTCCGTTCGGTGGCCGAGGCCGCCCAGCGTGCCGTGCTGCCCGCCCCGCCGGAACGCATCGGCCGGCTGGCGATCGCCGCCCGTTACCAGGCCGCGCAGAGCGAGGCCCGGATCGGCGGCGACGCCTACGCCGTCCAGCGGACCCCGTTCGGCGTGCGGCTGATGATCGCCGATGTGCGGGGCAAGGGGCTCGGGGCGGTGAGCGCGGTATCGGTGCTGCTGGGTGCGTTCCGTGAGGCCGCCGAGCAGGAGCTGGACCTGAGGGCGCTGGCCGACCGGATGGAGCACGCGCTGCTGCGGGAGAGCGAGCACACCTCGGAGGAAAACCGGCTCGAAGGCTTCATCACGGCCCTGATCTGCGAAGTTCTCCCGGGGGCCGCGGGGCTGCGGCTGCTGAACTGCGGCCACCCCGCGCCCTACCTCTGCCATGACGACGAGGTGCGCGCACTGGAGGTCGACGATCCGGGCCTTCCGCTGGGGATGGGCGCCCTGGGCGCGGCACGGACCGGGCCCACCGACTGGCCGTTCCCGGCGGGCAGCACACTGCTGCTGATCACCGACGGGGTGACGGAGGCCAGGGACCATGCCGGAACGTTCTACGACCCCGCGACGCAGCTGGCGGACCACGGCCCGTTCCGGGGGCCCCGGGAATTGATCGACCGCTTGGCGGCGGATGTCGAGCGCTGGACGGGCGGGCCTCGCGACGACGATATGGCGGTCCTCGCGATTACCCGTCAGGTGCCGGGCCGCGGGAAGCCCTCCCCAGGGGGGAGCAGCGCCGAACACTGAGGAGCGACCGCCTGTCCGGACGGCGCACCCCGGTCGTCCGTCCCCCCGGTTGTCCGTCCCCCCGGTCGTCCGTCCCCCCCCGGTTGTCCGTCCCCCCGGTCGTCCGTCCACCCGGCTATTCGTCCCCGGTTGTCCGTCCACCCCGTAGTTCATCCACCCCGTAGTTCATCCACCCCGTAGTTCATCCACCCCGTAGTTCATCCGTCCGGTCGTCCCGGGAAGCGGCAGTCGATTCGACTGTTCGCGGACGCGACCGGCGTAAGGCAATCCCGGCTCGCCGATGCCCGGCCGGTCGGCTCGGGCAGCGCACCCTTGCGCCCTCGGGCCACACAGCAAAACCCGCCATCCACGGGGAGTTCGGCGACCGCCCACTCTCCGGGCCCCCACCTGGCCCCGAGGACCCACCTTGATTCATTCCGTGGCTCTTTCCGTGGCTCTTTCCGAATTTCCTCGTGTGCTGCCGAAAATCGGGTGGGTGAGATGAGAAGATCAGTCAGAGCATCAGCATCCGCACCGAGCGATCCGTCGCTCCCGCGCAGATCGGAGTTGATGTGTCCGACAACAGATCAACCCTGCTGAGTCAGCGCGCCGCCGTCATTTTCCTGCTTGGCGCCCTCACCGCTATCGGCGCCGGCGTGCTCACCTTTTTCAACGGCGGCACCCCGGCTTCCGCCACTCTCGTCGGCGGCGCTGCCTTCGGCGCGGCCGTCACCTTCTTCCATACGGTCATCGACTGAGATTCCGCCGCGGCATTCGCGCTCCCCGGCCCGGCGACTCACCGGCGCGGCGACACTCGTGGTCGGAACAAGCAGAGTGTGGCCCAAGTCCTGCAACCTGCACAGCACTTGGACCAGGCGGGCGGCATCGGCGAGATGCAGGCCGATGCCCGGCCGTCGAGCACCTGGAACATCTGGAGCACGTAGCCCGGCCGGTGTGGGCGGCGACCGGGCAGGGCGGCCGGGTGCAGGCGTCGGGCCTCGCCCGCTCGGCTGCTCCGGCAGGTCCTTCACCGCCCGGCGCACATCGACAGCGCGTCGCCGCTCCCGTGGCACGGTGCGGCAAGGCCTGCCCGCGAGACGGGCACGGACGGTGACCGATGCGGACCCGGAGGAGTCGCTTACCTCACCGAGGACGAGCCGGCCACCGCGGGCCGAGAAGCCGCCGCTTCGACCCGCCGGGGGCCCGGGCCTGCCCCACGTACGACCCGCCGGACGCGGGGGCCCGCCCCGGCCCCGCCTCTCTTCCGGAATCCGCGCCGCCGCATGCGGTGCGCTCCCGCACCTCAAGTGCCAAACTTGAGTCACCGCGCCCGGCCGCCGGCCGGGGCCCTTGTCGCCGAGGGGAACATCATGACCTGGGCATCTTGGACCACTGTCGGGATCCACGCCCTACCCGGCGCGGTTCACACCGCGGAGATCGGCGTGATCAATGGCGACCTGACCATCCATACGACCTGGTCGGACGACCTGGCTCATGTAGCTGTGCAGTACACCGGAGCCACGGACTGGTACACCATGGCCGGCAGCCCCGTCCCGTGCCATTCCGAAGAGGCCAGCCGCTCCTTCCATCAGGCCGTCGTCGAAGCCGCCCGCGGCGGAGACCGAGCCGAGGCTTCCCTGGAGGAGCTCTTCCAGCGGTAGCCCGCCCGGGCCCGGACGCCAGGCGATCAAGGTGTGGTCCAACCTCCAGGAGAGCCGCCACGCGCTCGCTCGGAAGATCTTCCACGGCCGCTCGGGACAGCTCCACCGGTGCTGCCAGGACGGCATGGAGGACCAGATCGGCGCCCTCGGCCTGGCCCTCAACACCCTGGCGCTCTTCCACCCGAGGTACAGGGACGCCGCCGACCAGGAATGGTGAGGGGTTGTCACCAGCGCCGGGACGCTGACATCCCCTCGCCGGGCGTCAAGACCGGGGGCGAATCAGCAAACCTCACCAGCGGCCGCCGCCGCGTCGGCGACTCCAGGGGTGGTCGGCTGCGCGGCAGCAGGCGGCGTGCGGTAGGCGCGAAGGGGGACGTTGGTCGCGGACACGGCGGCGACCGCCAGGATGGCGGACAGCCCGCCGAAGACCAGGGAGAAGGGGGCTGAGGTGGCCGACGCCAACAGGCCACCACGGAAGTTGCCGAGTTCGGGGCCCGCGACACCGATGACGTGTTCTACCGAGGAAACCCGCCCCCGGTACGCGTCCGGGGTCTCCCATTGCACCAGGGCACTGCGGGTGACCACGGACACGGTGTCGGCAGCGCCCGCCACGGCCAGGCAGCCGAGCGCCGGCCACAACCGCCCCGACAGGCCGAAACAGGCCAGCGCCAGGCCCCAGACACCGGCTGCGGACAGCTGTACCAGGCCGCCACGGCGCCAGCGCGTCACCGTGCCGGAGAGCAGACCGGCGGTGATCCCCCCCCACCGCGACGGCCGAGAGGAACAGGCCGAGGGTCTGCGGGTTTCCCCCGAAGCGGATCTCGTTGACCAGCGGGAAGAGCGCGATGGGCATGGCGAGCAGCGTTGCGGACAGGTCGGTGGCCATCGAGCCCCACAGCGTCGGGCGGCGCAGGACGATCCGCCAACCGCCACGCTCCGGCCGGCGCCTGCCGCCTCCCGTCTCAGCCCCTTCGGGCCGCACGGCAGGCAGGCGGATCACCGCGAGCATCGAGACGGCCATGGCCACGGCCTGGGTCGCGTATGCGGCAGGGAAATCCCAGCGAGCGATGATCAGCCCGGCCATCGCGGGACCGGCCAGCATCGCCGCCTGGAAGGAGACGTTCGTCAGCGCAAGACCGGCCGCGACCTGGTCGCCCGGCAACAGGCGGACCGGGAAGGTGCGCCGGGCAGGAGCGCCGAGAGCGCTGCAGCTCGTCCCCATGGCTACCAGGACGAGCAGCAGCAGCACGTTTTGGTTGTCCGCCAGGGCCTGGGCACCCAGCCCTGCGGCGGCCAGCAGTTGGCCCGCGGTGGTGGCCCGCACCACCGCACGGCGGTCAAAGGTGTCGGCCAACGTGCCGCCGAGCAGCCCGAACAGCACCATCGGCAGGCCGGTGGCCAGCCCGATGGCGCCGGTGCCCACCGGGCTGCCGGTCAGGTCCCAGACCTGGGCCAGCACCGCCACACTGGCTATTTGTCCGCCGAGTTGAGAGGCGGAGGTACCGATCCACAGGTCGCGAAACGACTGACTGCTGCGCAGCGGGCGGGTGTCGAGGAACCGGACACGGACACGCCGCCTCATCGCGGTGGCTCGACAAGGTGGTGGTGGATCCGCTGCCGCATCGACCGGCGCTCCAGTGCCCGCCGCACCTCCTCGACAACGGAGGTCATCGCGTACGGGACCTCGCTGTCCAGCTCAGCGACCGTCTCGTGGGTAGCGCGCCACTCCGCCTCCAGGAGCGGCACCAGCGACCGGCCGCGCTCGGTCAGGTCGATTCGCCGGGTGCGGGCGTCCGGCCCCGGCTCGGAGGTGACCAGACCCTCCTTGCGCATGGCGGCGATGGTCTGGCTGATCGCGGAGTGCGAGCGGTCCAGGGACTTCGCGAGCTCGCGAATGGTCAGTGGTCCGGTGTGGGCGAGTCGGATCAGCGGATAGGCGAACCGAGGCCGCACCCCCTCGATGCCACGCTCGACGTAGACCTGCTCGATCTCGGCGTCCATGGCTGCCAGAAGCTCGTGCAGGGAGTGCCAGGGATCAGGTAGCGCTGTGGGATCCAAAGATGTCACAGCGCTAATATAACAGTGCTGCGACAATCGACAATCGACGCTCGCGATCAACCGCTCAGCGCCAACGGGCCGTACCGCCGACCCCCCACCCCGAGGAGGCCCCCGCCCGGGGTCAGCGTCGGCGATCGCCCGGCGCGAGCAGGCTGGCGACTTCGGCGCTCACCTCCGAGGAGGGGGGAAGCACTTCCGCACGTTCTCCGTCTTCTTGTACCGGGACTTCACCATCAGCATCAGCAGGCCCACCCCACCCTCGCCAAGGTGGATCAGGCCGGAGTGCCGCCACTCATGCACATCCCAGCCCGCACCCGGAACGCCGGGCCGCACATACGCCGCTGGAGCAGTCGGGCAACAGCCGCACGGTTTCGTTCCGATATTCCTCAACTCCCGCACCCTCCCCGCCGCGCATCGACGCACCCTGGGTGAAATGCCGGGCGGGGCGGACGATGCCGAATCGAAAACAGCGCACAGTTCGGCCCGACGCCCGAGCAACCATGTGGCGCCCCTCCATGTCTCTCCCCATGGAGCACTGTTGGTCATCTCCTGACTACCTAAAGCTCAGCAATTGTGAAATTTAGACCAGAAATCTTGCATTCTGATCATTTCTCTTTACATGCCCATGCCAGACATACCAGGGTTTGCGCGGGGCCCCACGGCCCCCGTGGTGCACAACAGCACCGCGCGTACGGGCGGTTGGCCAGCCGACCGCCCCCGCAGCGCTAAGGACCCACAGCAGTGCGTAGACCCCACATACGCGGGCACCGCCTGGCCATCGCCGTCGCCGTGACGACGGCCGCCACTCTCACCGCGGGGGTGGCGGGCAGTGCCTCCGCCAGCCCCCCGGCCTCGCCGGTCGCTGCGCCCTCCGCCTCAACTCCCGCTCCGCAGAAGGCCGTGGAGGCGGCCCGCGCCGCCGCATATGCCCACGCTTCGGCCACCGGAGTCGGCAAGAAGGACACCCTCAAGGCCACGGACGCACTCGTCGATCCGGACGGCCGCCAGCATGTCCGTTTCGTTCGCACCCACCGCGGGCTGCCGGTGCTCGGTGGCGACCTCGTCATCCACCTGACCGCCAAGTCGGCGTACGAGAGCGTGACCCGGGCGTACCGACACCAGGTCGACATGCCCGACGCGGACCCGAAGCTGACGGCTGGTCAGGCCAGGACGAAGGCCGCCGCCGTGGCGAAGGGCCGCGCCGGCGAGCCCGAACTGGTCGTGGACGCCCGCGAGAACCGGACCACGCTGGCCTACCGGGTGCAGGTGGCGGACAGCCGTACCGCCGAGTCCGGCGGCGCCCGCACGCTCGTCCTCGACGCGGCCTCCGGGGCGGTGCTCAGCAACACCTTGGTCGACGACTCCTTCCTGTCGCCCGCCGTCCAGGCCAAGTTGCGCGCCCGGGGCGAGCGGCTCAACCCCTCGACCGGCCTGGGCTCTCCCGCCCCGGCCGCCCCGGCTGCCACCGAAAAGGCGGCCGGGAGTGCCGGCTTCCCGTCCGCCGCCACCGGCTCCGGTGCCTCACTCTTCGTCGGCAGCGTGCCGCTGTCCACCACCCGGACCGCGCAGAAGTCCTTCACCCTCAAGGACTCCACCCGCGGGAACACCGAGACCCGGGACGCCGGCGACAAGGAGCTGAAGAAGTTCACCGACGGCAAGGCGTTCACCAGCACCACCAACCGCTGGGGCAACGGCACCACCAGCGACCGGAAGACCGCCGCCGTCGACGCCCAGTACGGCATCACCAGCACCCTGGACTTCTACAAGAAGACCTTCGGCCGCAAGGGCATCAAGAACGACGGCCGTGGGGCACACGCCCTGGTGCACTTCGGCAAGAAGGTCGGCAACGCCTACTGGACCTCGGACTGCGGCTGCATGCTCTACGGCGACGGCGACGGCAAGACGTTCACCAAGCCCCTGGTCGTGCTGGACGTCACCGGCCATGAGCTCACCCACGGTGTCGTCGAGGCCACGGCCAACCTGCAGCCCACCCGCACCGACGAGGAGGGGAACGCGTTCGGCGAGCCCGGTGCCCTCAACGAGTCGCTGGCGGACATCTTCGGCAGCGCGGTCGAGTTCTCGACCAACAACCCGAAGAACCCGCCGAACTACCTGCTGGGCGAGAAGCTCGGCCTCGACCAGAAGTTCCTGCGCCGTCTGGACAAGCCGTCCCTCGACAAGCTCGAAAGCGCGGTCGACTACTGGTCGAAGGCGTCCTACGACACCGAGGTGCACGGCGGTTCCGGTGTCTCCTCGCACGCCTACTACCTCCTCGCCGAGGGCAGCGGCAAGAAGACGATCGGTGGTGTCGCCTACGACTCCGCCACCTACAAGGGCTCCAAGGTGACCGGCATCGGCCGGAACAAGGCGACGGCGATCTTCTACCGGGCGCTCACCCGGTACATGGTCTCCACGACCGACTTCCATGACGCCCGGACCGCGACGCTGCACGCGGCCAAGGATCTGTACGGCGCCGGGAGCACCGAGTACAAGACGGTGGACAAGGCCTGGGCCGCCGTGAATGTCACGGCGGCCAACGCGCCCACCGCCCAGCACTGATCCCCCCGGGCCAGGCGCAGTGTGGTGCCCCCGCCGCGCGCGGGGGCACCACGTGCGTCCCGTCCACAGCCCGGCCCGCGGGTCCTTGCCGTGGTTCTCGACGCCACGGCCGGCGGGAGCCTACGTTGGAGACCATGATCAGCGATCGCACGAGCGGCTCCCGGCGGCTCGGCTATCCGGTAGCGGCGGGCGTGTTCGCGATCGGCATGGCCGGGACGACACTCCCCACCCCGCTGTACGGGCTCTATCGCGAGCAACTCGGCTTCTCCGAGCTGATGGTGACCGTGGTCTTCGCCGTGTACGCCCTCGGGGTGATCACGGTGCTCCTCCTCGCGGGCAATCTCTCCGACGAGGTGGGCCGGCGCCCGGTGTTGTTCTGTGCCCTGGGGCTGTCGGCGGCGAGCGCACTGTGCTTCATCTTCGAGGGCGGGCTGCCGATGCTGCTGCTGGGGCGGGTGCTGTCCGGATTCGCCGCGGGGCTGTTCAGCGGCGCCGCCACCGCGTCCGTGCTGGAGCTCGCGAAGCCGGGCCAGGAAGCGCAGGCGGGATTCGCCGCCACCGCCGCGAACATGGGCGGTCTCGGCTGCGGCCCGTTGCTGTCGGGTCTGCTGGCCCAGTACGCACCGTGGCCGTTGACCCTGCCGTTCCTGGCGCACCTTGTCCTGGTGGCCGTGGCAGCCGCGGCCACCTGGCTCCTGCCGGAGACCGTCGGGCACCCGCACCGCCCACGGAAACTGCGGCCCCAGGGCCTTCGGCTGCCGCCCGAAGTGCAGGGCGTCTTCACCCCCTCCGCCGTCGCCGCCTTCGCCGGTTTCTCCCTCCTGGGGCTGTTCACCGCGGTCGCACCGAGCTTCGTCGGCCAGACCCTGGGCGTGCACAATCTGGCCGTTGCCGGGCTCATCGTCTTCACGGTGTTCCTGGGGTCGACCGCCGGACAGTCCCTCACGGAACGGATCGGTGTGCGCAGGGCCCTGCCGGGCGGCTGCCTGGTGCTGGTGGTGGGCCTGGTACTCGTCGCCACCTCGCTGGCCGTGACCTCACTGCCCGTACTGGTCATCGGAGCGGTGTGCGGCGGTATGGGCCAGGGCCTGGCGTTCCGCGCCGGTCTGACCGCCGTGAGCCGCGCGGCACCTCCCGAGCGCCGGGGCGGCACCATCTCGGCCTTCTTCCTCGTTGCCTACCTCGGCATCTCCCTGCCGGTCGTCGGCGTCGGAGCGCTCACGCTGGTGCTCGGCCTGCGCGGCGCGGGCCTGACCTTCTCCGCCTGCGTCATCGCGCTCGCCGTCACCGTCGGCCTCTACGTACTGCGCCGGCCGCCGACGACCGCCGACTGACCTGCCCCGGGCGGGCCTTGCGGACAAGGTGGGGAAAGTAAGCCTCCCTCCCTGAGCCGGACGACCGGGACCGGCCTCTGCCCGGCGACGCGGCGATCAGGCCGCGGCTTGAGTACAGGTACTCAAGCCGCGGCCGACAGGACTGCACATACTCGCGCCATGTACATGCATTCACCGGATTGCCCGGACTGCGGAATGCCTCTGGGGTCGCCTCCGCCCGCTTGGTGCGGCCCTTGCTGCCGCGCTGCGGGTGCGCCGGGACGCACCTGCGGGGATACCTGTGCTCGTTCCCGTGGGCGAGGGCGGCGGTGCGACGGGCGATGCGGAGCGGGAGGTCTCCGTGCCGTCCGCACTGTCACTGCCCCGCCTGCCACGGTCCCGCCCCGGGCGCATAGCGCCTCAGGCAGTACCGGCAGACCGCATCGCACCCTCGCCCGGCCTGAGCCGCACCCGCAGCCGCGCCGGCCCCCGGGTGAACACGCCCTCGTCGGCGGGCGCGGTGTCTTCCGCGAAGCCCATGACGGGGAATGCGTCGAGCAACCGGCCGACGCCGACCTCGATCTCGGTCTTGGCCAGGAGCGCGCCTACGCAGAAGTGCCGGCCCAGGGCGAAGGCCACATGATCGGCGGCGGCGCTGAAGGCCGTGGCGGTGGTCAGGTCGGTACGGAAGATGTCGAAAGCGGCGGGCCGTGCGTAGTGGCGCTCATCGCGGTTCGCGGAGCCGATCAGGCAGGTGACCGTGGCGCCCGCGGGGACCGTGCCACCGCTGACGGTGACTTCGGCAGCGGGCTGACGCATGATCATCTGGACCGGTGGGGTGTAGCGCAGGGTCTCGGCGAAGGCCGCGGGTATGAGCGACCGGTCGGCGCGTACGGCGGCGAACTGGTCGGGGTGGGCCAGCAGGTTACGGAACAGGGCCGCGAGGGCCTTGTCCGTGGTTTCGCCGCCGGCAGCCAGCAGCAGGCTGACGAACGAGGTGATGTCCTGGTCGTTCATCCGGGTGCCCTCGACCTCCGCGGTGCAGAGGGCGGAGAGCAGGTCGTCGCCGGGTGCGGCACGCCGTTCGGCCAGGATCGGCCGCAGGTAGGCGGCGAGCTCCTCACCGGCGCGCCGGCCGGCGGCCGCGACCTCGGGGTCCTGGGCCAGGTTGGACAGGAAGCCGACGACGGATGCGTACCAGCCGTGGAAGCGGTCGTGGTCGGCCCGGTCCAGACCGAGCATGTCGACGATCACGTTGACCGGGAAGCGGGTGGCGAACTGCCCCACCAGATCGGCTTCCGCGTCGTTGCGGAACGCGTCGATCAGCTCCCGCGCGTTGCGCTCGATGACCGGCAGGAACTTCTCCCGCAGCTCCCGGCCACGGAAGGCGGGGGCCACCAGGGCGCGGCGCACGGAGTGCTCACGACCGCTCATCTGGGGCAGGGTCCGGCCACCGTGCGCCGGTTCCAGCTGCCACTCATAGTTGTCGGTGGTGAACACCGGCTCACGGAAGGCCCGTGCCACGTCCTCGTACCGCGAAAGCAGATAGCTGTCGGTTCCCTTGTCGTGGAACAGCGGGTAGTGCTCACGCAGGATGCGGTACGCGGGATAGGGGTCCGCCGCGAACTCCGGTGACAGGATGTCGGGCGGCTGCGGGAGAGTGGTCACCACGTGTCCTCGGCTTCCCTGGGTGGAACCGGACCCGCGCGGTGGGGCCCGGCCGACTTGTGACGCTAGGGCACGGCATCGGGCCCGTCCAGAGCGCTCCGTCAATGGCGCTCCGTTGAGAGAACGGCGGGGGCGGCCCGGATGCACCGCACGGCCGGTCACCACTCGGATGGGCGGCCGCCTTCACTCTTCTGCCCCTCACGACACGCTCTTCCGGCCGAGGCCGGAAACGCTGAGATCCGGCAACCTCGATCCAGCAGCCTCCCCGTCGAGGCGGAGAAGTGAGCATCACATGTCCGCACCACCCGCCGTCCCGGGCCCGCTGAGCCGTCTTTGCCGTGGGTATCGCCTCGTCGCTCTCCTCGTCGCTCTGCTCGTCGCTCCGCTCGCCGCGGTGTGCGCCGCCTCCGGACCGGCCTCGGCCGCCGCTCAACGTCCCCGCTCCACCACGGCGTTCACCACCAGGACGGCCGCGAAGCCCGTCCAGGCGGCGACGGGGACCAAGCCCCTGGTGTTCATGGGCCTCGGCACGATGGCCGGTCTGACCCTGCTGGCCGGCGCGGGGCTGGTCGCGAGCGTCCGCAGGCGGCGGGGCGACGGCCCGCCGGCTGACCGCTGCTGAGGGGGGCCCGAGAACAGCCTCCTCCCGGCCCCCGCGGCCATGTCTCCTACGCCGGCGCACGGCAGGAAAGGACCGACCACATCATGGGCACCCTCACCACGACCGACGGCACGGAGCTCTACTACAAGGACTGGGGAGCCGGCCAACCCGTCGTGTTCAGTCACGGCTGGCCGCTGAACGCCGACGCCTGGGACGACCAGCTACACCTGGTCGCCTCCCACGGGTTCCGGGCGGTCGCGCACGACCGTCGCGGCCACGGCCGCTCCGGCCAGCCGTGGCACGGCAACGACATGGACACCTACGCGGACGACCTGGCACAGCTGATGGAGGCTCTGGACCTGCGGGAAGCGGTACTGGTCGGACACTCCACGGGTGGCGGTGAGGTGGCCCGCTACATCGGCCGCCATGGCACCGGCCGGGTGGCCAAGGCAGTCCTGCTCGGCGCGATCCCGCCGCTGATGCTCAAGACCGAGGCCAATCCGGAGGGGCTGCCCATCGAGGTCTTCGACGAGCTCCGGGCCGGCGTCGCCGCCGACCGGTCGCAGTTCTACCAGGACCTCAGCGAGAGTTTCTACGGCGCCAACCGGCCCGGTTCCACCGTCTCCCAGGGTGTCCGCGACGCGTTCTGGCTCTGGAGCATGCAGATGGGGCTGAAGGGTGCGTACGACTGCGTCAAGCAGTTCTCGGAGACCGATTTCACCGAAGACCTCAAGCGGTTCGACGTCCCCACCCTCATCATCCACGGCGACGACGATCAGATCGTGCCGCTCGTGGCCGCCGGTCAGAAGTCGGTGAAGCTGGTGAAGGACGCCACCCTCAAGGTCTACCCGGGGGCGCCGCACGGCCTCTCGGCGGTCGGCAGGTACAAGGAAGACTTCCACGCCGATCTGCTGGCCTTCCTGGCCGCCTGACACAGACTCCGGGCAGGCGAGCAGCCCGGACATACAGCCGGTGCCGGCCGAAACGGACCCCTGGTCCTCTCGGCCGGCACCGGCTGGACAGCGCTGTGGATTACCGCCGGTTGCCGCCGCCCCAGCCGCCGTTCTCGCAGCCCTCGCTGAAGACCGGGCCGACGTGGTCGAGCACGCCCGCGGAGAGCCAGCACGAGGCGTAGTGACCGTGGTGGTTGTGGTGGTGGCGGTCCTTGCCGTGAGCCAGGGCGGCGCTCGCACCGCCCATGACGATAGTGGTGGCCAGGGCGCTGGCTGCGATCGCGGCGCGGATGCGCATGTGTGCTCCTCAGGAGGATCAAAGGGGTATATCGACCTTTTCAGGAATCACCTTCACAGAACCCCCCAAAACCTGACCCCTCGTTAATTGCGTGAGTCGGAGTAACCGATCCCCGGCCCGCGCGAAGAGCGCACCCGGCCAGGCCGGCGCCGAACGGACCTCTCCCACCGGGCGCACGAACCCCCAACACGCTTGCACCGAGGGCGTGTTCACCATCAGCGGGGTCGCTCGATAACGACGAGGAGCGGACACCCCCCGGGCGCGGACCGGTCCGTCGGGAATTGCCGTAGAGGCGTCGCCCGTTCGAGGTGACGAGGGACAGCGGAGAAAGTCACATCAATCACCCATTCGAACCCGAGCGAGCGAATCTGACTATCCGTCAAAAACCTGCACAGCAGGCCTGCGCTGAAGGTGCGTCAGCCCTGGAAGTGCGCGTCGGTGACGAATCAGGCGGCTCCCTCCGGTGCCTCCCTGGCCACCTGCCGTACGGGGCGTACGCCCGGTCGCAGGCCCAGGGTCACCAGTGTCACGGCCACGGCGAGGAAGACGGACAGCACCGCGAAGCCGGTCACACTGGATCCGGTGGCATCGGTCAGCCAGCCGACCAGGTAGGGGCCGGCGAAGCCGCCGAGGTTTCCGAGGGCGTTGATCAGCCCCATGGCGACGGCCACCACCTCGAAGCGCAACAGCTCGCCGGGGATCGCCCAGAACGGGCCGTACGGTGCGTAAACCGCCGCGGCCGTCACACACAACAGCAGCATCCGGGGCAGGGCGCCGTCCACGACCTGCCCCAGCAGCAGTGCGGCGATGCCCACGACGAGCGGGACGGCCACCGCCCGGCGCCGTCTGCCCGTGCGGTCGGACCAGGCGGCGTTGGCGATCATCACGGCCAGTGCCACGGTGAACGGGATCGCGGTGAGCAGTCCGACCTCGGTGGACGAGCCGTCGTGTGTCAGCTCTTTGATGACCGACGGCAGCCACAGGTTGAAGCCGTAGAAGCCGGTGATCCAGAAGAAGTAGACGCCGATGAGGACGAGGACCGGTTGCTGCCGGACGGCGTCGAGGTACGAGCCGCTGCCCGCCGAGGGTTTGGCGGCTTCGTCCGCGGCGATCGCGCGCTCCACGTGGTCGGCCTCGGCACGGGAGATCCACCGGGCCTGCGCCGGCCGGTCGGCGACCGCGAACCACCAGACCACCGCCCACACCAGGGGCGGGACACCCTGCAGCACCAGCACCCAGCGCCAGCTGCCCTGGTCGAGCATCCAGCCCGACAGCGGCGCCATCAGCACCGAGGAGAGCGGCAGACAGGCCATCCACAGGGCATTGGCCCGGGCCCGCTCCCGCAGCGGGAACCACGAGGCGAGCAGGATGAGTACGGCGGGCCACACGCCGCCCTCGAAGAGTCCCAGCACGAAACGGGCCACGTAGAACTGCGACGTGGTCTGCACGAGACCGGACAGCGACGCGGCCACCCCCCACGCCAGCATGAGGAGGAGGACGGTCTTACGGGCACTCCAGCGCTGGGCGAGGATCGCGGCCGGGATCTGCAGGAAGACATAGCCGAGGAAGAAGACGCCGCCGACCAGCCCCTTGTCGGCGTTGGACAGCTCCAGATCGCCGTGCATGTAGGGGAGGATGACGGAGACGTTGTTCCGGTCGAGGTACGCCGGCATGTACATGATCACGGCGACCGGGATGACGTACACCCAGCGCTTGGCGGGTGTCACGGGTGTCACGGGTGTCACGGGTGTCACGGGTGTCACCGGCGGCGACTGCGGGATCGGCTGCGGGCCGGCGTCCTTCACCGGGCGACCACCGTTCCGTATGCGGCCCGGATCCGGTCGGTGAAGCGGCTGAAGCCGGCGGCGGCACGGAAGGCAGCGGCCATCGTGCCGTGGGAGGCACGGCCGCTGCCCGCGATGTCGAACGCGGTGCCGTGGTCGACGGACGTGCGCAGGATCGGCAGGCCCACGGTGACGGACACGGTGCCGTCGAAGTCGACGGTCTTGGCGGGGATATGGCCCTGGTCGTGGAAGTGGGACAGCACTCCGTCGACGCGGCCTTCGAGGCCCTGGGGGAAGACGGAGTCCGCGGGGACCGGCCCTACGACACCGAGCCCCTCGGCCGCCTTCTCCAACGCCGGGCGCAGGACGGTGATCTCCTCGTCGCCGAAGTGGCCGCCCTCCCCGCCGTGCGGATGGATCGCGGCCACGGCGAGGTGGGGGGTGTCATGGCCGAAGGCGCGCAGGGCGGTGGCGGCGTGACTGCTCACTTCACTGCCCGCCTCTGCCTGCCGTCGCCTGCCGGGCGCCTCGCTCGGGACCCCTGAAGTTGCGTGTTGCGCGCAATTCGAGGTGAGCAGTCGAGCGGGTCGAGGAAGCTGCGGCGGGGGCCAGTGCCGGTGGGCGGGCCGCGGTCAGGCGAGGATCTTCGCTTTGGCCTTCCGGAACTCCTCTTCCGTGATGTCGCCGTGGTTCTTCAGATCGGCGAGCTTCGCCAGGGCGTCCGCATGCCCACCCGCCTCGTCACCGGTCGCGGCGGTGTCCCGGAGGTAGGCCCGCAGTTGCTTCTGCTGCCGTTCGGCCTGCGCGACCTCCCGGTCACTCATGCCGTGGCCACGCGCGATGACATAGATGAAGACACCCAGGAAGGGCAGCACGATCACCAGGACCAGCCACCCCGTCTTGGCCCAGTTGTTGAGGTCATGGCTGCGGAAGATGTCGCCGATGATCCTGAACAGCAGGATCAGCCACAGGATCCACAAGAAGATCAGGCACATGGTCCAGAAGGCGTTGAGCAGCGGGTAATCCATCACGGCCTCCTCAGGCACTCGCTCGGGCCCCCGGACTCGTCCGTCCCTCGGCTCAAGCATCCCCGCCGCCGGTCTCCTCCGCGACCAGATCGAGGCCGGTGAGCGCCTGCTCCGTCCAGATGACCTTGCCGCCGGCGGTGTAACGGGTCCCCCAGCGTTCCGCCAGCTGGGCGACCAGGAAGAGGCCGCGGCCGCCCTCGTCCGTCGTGGCGGCCTGCCGCAGATGCGGAGAGGTACTGCTGCGGTCGGAGACCTCGCAGATCAGGGAGGTGTCACGGATCAGCCGTACGCGGATGGGCCCCGCGGCGTACCGGATGGAGTTGGTGACCAGCTCGCTGAGGATCAGCTCGGCGGTGAACGCCTCCTCCGCCAGGCCCCATTCGATCAGCTTCCGGACCGCCGCGGCCCGTATCTGGGCCACCGCCGAGGGGTCGGGCGGCACGTCCCAGTCGGCGATGTGCTCGGTGTCCAGCACCCGCGTGCGGGCCACGAGCAGCGCGATGTCATCGCTGGGGCGCTCCGGCAGCAGCGCGTCGAGCACGGTCTCACAGGTCTCGTCCGGTGTCCGGCCGGCCTGTTCGGAGAGCGTGCGGCTCAGCAGCGCCATGCCCTCGTCGAGATCCCGGTCCCGGTCCTCGACGAGCCCGTCGGTGAAGAGCACCAGGCGGCTCTCCTCGGGCAGTTGCCGCTGCCAGGTCTCGAACGGCAGACCGCCCAGGCCGAGCGGCGGGCCGCCGGGCACATCGGCGGTCTCGGCGGTGCCGTCCGGCAGCAGCAGCATGGGCTGGACGTGTCCGGCACGCGCCATGGTGCAGTTCCCGGACGCCGGGTCGTAGATCGCGTAGAGGCAGGTGGCTCCGGTGACCGAGCCCTCGGCTTCCTCGGCGCTCTCGTCCTGGTCGATACGGGTGACGAGTTCGTCGAGGTGCCAGAGGATTTCGTCGGGTGGCAGGTCCAGGTTGGCGAAGTTGTGCACGGCGGTGCGCAGCCGGCCCATGGTGGCGGCGGCGTGCAGTCCGTGTCCCACGACATCGCCGACGACGAGCGCCACCCGGGCGCCGGGCAGCGGGATGATGTCGAACCAGTCGCCGCCGACGCCGCCCAGCCCGCCGAGCCCGGCCTGTGCGGGCAGATAGCGGTAGGCGGCCTCCACGGCGTTCTGCTCGGGCAGCCCGCGCGGCAGCAGACTGCGCTGCAGGGTGACGGCCATGGTGTGCTCGCGGGTGTAGCGGCGGGCGTTGTCGATGCTGACCGCCGCGCGGGCGACCAGTTCCTCGGCGAGGGAGAGTTCCTCGTCCTCGAACGGTTCCGGTTTGTGCGAGCGCCAGAAGATCGCCACACCGAGGATGACGCCCCGGGCACGCAGCGGAACCGCGATCCTCGAATGAATGCCGTGCGCGACGATCTTCCTGGCCCGCCCGGGACTTTGCAGATGCCAGCCGGAGAACGCCCCCAGATCCGCTTCGAGGGCCGCCTTTCCGCTGGTGAGGCTGGCGCCGAGGGTGGTGGCCGGCTCAAATCGGATCAGCTTGCCGACCGGGTAGAGGCCGCTGTCCGCCGGGGCGCCGCTGGTGGCCGTCCGCCGCATCTCGATGGCCGCACCGGTGGGGGCCGTGGGCTCCTCGCCGATCAGCACGTCCTCGGCCACGTCGACGGTGACGATATCGGCGAAACGGGACGCGCCGAACTCTGCGAGCTCCTCGCAGGTGCGCACCACATCGAGAGTGGTGCCGATCTCGGTGCCGGCGTCGTAGAGCAGCTTCAGGCGGCCGCGGGCCACATCGGCCCGGCCGGTGAGCGCCCGGAGCTCTGTGGTGTCCCGTAGCGTCGTCACGCTGCCGGGCGGTCCGCCTGCCTGGTCCGTGGAGCGCTGGTTGATCGCCAGCAGGCGCTCGCCGACCGGGTGGACCTCGTCGGTGACGACCCGGCCGGAGGCCAGCAGGTGGGCGGTGGCGGGGTCGAGACCGAGCTCGCCGACCGGGTGTCCTTCGACGTCCGGCGGCAGGTCGAGCAGCCGGCGCGCCTCGTCGTTGGCGAGCAGCAGACAGCCGTCGCCGCCCACGATGATCACGCCTTCGCGTACGGCATGGAGCACCGCGTCGTGGTGCTCGTACATCCGGGTCATCTCGGCGGGGCCCAGGCCATGGGTCTGGCGCCGCAGGCGGCGGCTCACCAGCGCCGTACCGCCGGTGGTGAGGAGGAGAACGCCGGCGGCGGCACCGAACAGCAGGGGGAACTGGTCGTCGACGACACCACTCACCCGGTTGACGGTGATCCCGGCCGAGACCAGCCCGACGACCTTTCCCTTGTCCTTGCCGCTGTGGCCGAAGACCGGCACCACGGCCTGGACGAGGGGCCCGATGGTGCCGGTGATCCTCTCGGTGACCACCTGACCGGACAGCGCCGGCTTCAGGGTGCCGACGAACTTCTTGCCGATCCGGTTGGGAATCGGGTGGGTGTAGCGGATGCCCTGGGTGTTCATCACGACGATGAAGTCGACCTCGGAGCGCTTGCGGGCGGCCTCGGTCCGCGGCTGCAGCACCAGCGTCGGATCGGCGCTTTTCAGTGCTTCCTCGATGCCCGGCGCATTCGCGAAGGCTTCCGCCACGGCGACGGATCTGTTGCGGGCTTCGCGGTCTCCGTCGGCCCTGGACTGCAGCACGAGCGCTGCGATGGCGGCGGCGACGAGCAACACCACGATCGCCACCTGCAGGAGAAAGACCTGACCTGCGACAGTTCGCATCCTGAGAACCGAACGCGGGCGGCCGTAGCGTCCGGCCATGTCCTCTTTCTACACCTCCCGCATACGGTGGGCGAGCCGCACGATGCGGAGCGCAGCAGCAGTCAGGGCCCGCGCTGCGCCGGGCGGCCTCGCGGGCTGTTCGAGGATGGTCCCGTGATCCGGGGCCGGGCGCCAGAGGGCGGGAAGACCCCCGGGTAGGTTTTACTGCCGCGCAGCGGCGAACGTCTTCGACGAGGGGGACGTACACGGCGGCCCTGCCGCACCGCGCCACAGGGAACAAATCGCCCAGAGCGTGCATGGTTCATGTAACTCTTCCCACAGGCCGGGCCGCTTGTCCGACGGGCGTCTGCCGGTCGGGTGAGCCGGGCACCGACGCAACGTGCCTGGTCAGCCCCGCTCGCCGGGGAAGGGGAGCCGGCCGGCGGGCGGCAGCGGGGCCCTCCTGCCGTCATCCGGCCCGGCGAGGCGGTATGAGACGTTCGTGGGCATGCATGTTCCCGAGGAGATCCGAGCCGAGGCGGCCGCGCTCATCGACCACCACGCGCTCGGACTGTGGAAGCCGAACGACGCCGACCGGCGAGCCGCCGTGGCGTTGTACCGCTTCCTCGAAACCGGTCAGCCGCTCACGGGCGAGCAGATCCGGTCCGCCCTGGCGCACGCGGAAACGGCGGCCGACGCGGATGCGCGGCTGCTGAAGCTGCTGCAGGAGACCGCCGGGCTGCTCGACGAGGGACCGGCGGCCGAGGCCCCTGCCGCACGGGACGCCGTCGACCATGTATGCCTTCTGCTGGACGCGCTCGCGCTCGCCCGGCTCACCGGTCAGTAGAAAGAACCGGCCGGGAGAAAGAACCGGCCGGGAGAAAGAGAAGGCCCGCCCGAGTACCGGCCCGGGCGGGCGTTTGTGGGCGTTGTGCCCTAGGCAGGCAGCGAGGCCGCGGACGGCGCCTCGGCGGGAGCCTGCTCGTCCTCGGGGACCGCAATCACCCAGTGCGTCTCCTGGCGCGGGCGCAGGTAGCACACCCAGTACAGCGCGGCGACGGCCACGATGAGACCGGTGATGACCAGACTCGTCGTGCTCTGCTGGTAGAGCACCCAGGCCAGCACCACGATCAGCAGCGCCGGGACCGCGGGCCACAGCGGCATCCGCCAGGCCGGCCGGTGCTTGTGCTCACCGCGGCGCGCGACCAGGGCGCCCAGCGCGACGAAGACATACATCGCGGCGACGGCCACGCCGGTGACCTCGCTCAGGGTGTCGAGGTTGACGAAGCACAGGGCCGCACCCGGGACACCCACCGCGAGGGTGGCCGCCCAGGGGGAGCCGAAGCGCCCGCCGACGTGCGAGAAGACGCGGTTGACGGCCGTCGGCCAGGCCGCGTCACGCGCCGAGGAGAACACCACACGGGAGTTCTGGATCACCATCACGATCGCCGCGTTGATGATCGCCAGGGCGATGCAGAGGCTGACGAACGTACCGACACCCGAGTTGCTCCAGTCCTGCACCATGCCGGCGACGTCACCGGCCCCGAGAGTCTTCAGGTCGGGGGCGCCGAGGGTGATCGCGACCACCGGGACCAGCACCACGGCCGCGCCGATGCCGAGGGTCCACAGCACCGTACGGGAGACGTTGCGACGGGGGTTCTCCATCTCCTCGGCGAGGTACACGGCGGTGGAGAAGCCCTGCAGGATGAAGAGCGCGGTGGCCAGCCCGGCCACGATGAGACCTCCGGTGACGGCGGTGCTGTGACCGTGCCCGGCGTCGATCACGGGGTGCACGAGCACGGACGCGGACCGGTGGCTGTGGGTGAAGCCGAGGAAGGCGACCACCGCGCAGGCGACGACCTCCAGCACCAGGAAGATGCCGGTGATCCAGGCGTTGGCGCGCAGATCGAGCAGGCCCATGGCGGTGGCCAGCAGCATCACGGCGGCGGCGGTGTACTGCGGATCGAGTTGGATGATCGGTGCCAGATAGTCGGCGGTGCCCAGGGCGATGATGGGCGGCACGATCATGACGACGATCAGCGAGAGTATGAAAACCAGCCACCCGGCGAGGCGGCCCATGAGCGTGCCCACCATGGCGTACTCGCCACCGGAGCTCGGTATCAGCGTGCCGAGCTCGGAGTAGGTGAAGGCCACCCCGATACACAGCAGTGCCGCGACGGCGATGGTCAGCGCGGTGCCCGTGCCCAGGCTGGCGAACGAGTCCGGCACGATCACGAAGAGCGAGGATGCCGGGGTCAGACAGGACAGCGTGAGCAGGGTGCCGCCGACCACACCGATCGACCGGGTGAGTCGGGGGGCGCCGGAGGCGTCTTTCACCGTCGCACTGCGGGTGTCCCGCTCAGGAGCTGCGGAGGCAACAGGCGTGTAGGGCATATCGGTATCCGTATCCCATCGGTGCTGGCGGCAGGAGGGGGCGGCGTCTTGGCGGAAGAGCACCGCAAAGCGATCCGAACCCGGACATCCTCAGTTCTCGCTTTGGTGACCGAATAAAACCCCTGCCGACGACTCACGTCAAGGTCTTGTTAAGGCCTTTGGGCAACGAAATCCGAAGCTTGCCAAGGCCATCGGGGTGCTTATCCGCGATGAATCCGCGAAAGACAAGCGGATTTCGCGTCGGAACGGGCAGTGCGGCATCCCATGGAGGCACCGCCGAATCCGTTGCGGTTCCGCCGAAACCCGCGGCCCGTGCGGTCAGTCGCCGAGCGCGTGCACCCGGGCGATGAGCAGCGCGACATCGTCGTGGTCGTGCTCATCGCGCAGCGCGGCGAGGAGGCGGTCGCACAGGCCCTCCAGATCCCGCTCGGGCTCCGCCAGCAGCTCCAGCAGGATGTCCAGCCGCACGTCTATGGGCTGGTCGCGGGTTTCGATCAGGCCATCGGTGTAGAGCACCAGCAGGTCGCCGTCGCGGAGCGGAAGCGTGGTCTGCTCGAAGGGGACGCCCCCGACGCCGAGCGGCGCGCCGGTGGGCAGATCGAGCAGCTCGGGCGGCCGGTCCGGGCGCACCACGATGGGTGGCAGATGCCCCGCGACGGCGATCCGGCACAGGGCGCGGTGCGGGTCGTAGACGGCGTACAGACAGGTGGCGAAGGCCGGATCGAGACCGCCGGCGATGTGATCGAGGTGGCGGAGCACCTCGGCCGGATCGAGGTCGAGATCGGCCAGCGCGCGGGTGGTGGTGCGCAACTGGCCCATGGTGGCAGCGGCGTTGATGCCGCTGCCCATCACATCGCCGACCACCAGCGCGGTCTTGTCGCCGGTCACCGGGATGGCGTCGAACCAGTCACCGCCGACCTCGCTGGCGGCCTGGGCGGGCTGGTAGCGGTAGGCGATCTCCATGGCCGTGGGCTGCGGCGGCCGGTGGTTCATCAGATGGCGCTGGAGGGTGAGCGCGGTGCGGCGTTCACTCTGGTACGAGCGGGCGTTGTCGATGCAGACCGCGGCCCGGGCGGCCAGCTCGACCGCGAGCACCGCATCGTCCTCGTCGAAGGGCTCCGGGTTGCGGACGCGGTACAGCGACAGCGCACCGAGGACCTCGCCGCGCGCGATGAGGGGGACGGCGAGGTAGGAGTGCAGCCCGGCCTTTCCCAGGAGGGCGGCGCCCTGCTGGTCCGGGGCGATGTGCGGCAGATCGTCCGGGCCGACGTGGGGTATGCGCACCGGACGGGCTTCGGTCACACAGCGGGTGATCAGCCGGTCGGCTTCATAGGAGGCGATCTGGCCGGTGGGGTCGGCGGCGCGGACCGCCTCGGTGGAGTAGGCCGTGGCCACGGCGAGCGCCCGGAAGCGGGCCGGACCGCCGCGGGAGAGCGAGGTCGGGCGCCGGCCGTCGAGTACGGCGTCGAGGACATCGACCGCGGCCAGGTCCGCCAGCTCGGGCACGATGACGTCGGCCAGTTCGTGGGCGGTCTGGTCGACGTCGAGGGTGGTGCCGACGGTTGCGGAGGCGTCGGCGATGACGGCCAGCCGCCTGCGGGCGCGGGCGGCCTCGGTGGCGGCGCGGTGTTGCTCGGTGACGTCCACGACCGACGTGGCCAGGCCCAACACCCGGCCGTGGGCGTCCTCCAGCCGGTAGTACGACACCGACCAGGCCCGGTCGGCGTGGGGGTCGGAGGCGGTCCGGCCGAAGGTGAACTGGTCGAGCAGGGGGGTCCCGGTGTCGAGTACCTCCCGCATTTGGGACACGATGGTGCCGGTGTCCAGAAACGACAGGGCTTCTTGGACATCGCGGCCGATGTGCTGGTCGGCGGGCAGGTCGTTGATGCGTTCCAGCGCCGGATTGACCATGACGAAGCGCAGCGCGGTGTCCAGGACCGCCAGGCCGATCGGCGACTGGGCGACGAGGCGTACGGACAGCGCCAGATCCCGCTCGACCCGCCGCAGCACGGCCTGGTCGGTGGCGATGCCCAGGGCGTAGGACTCACCGCGCTCGTCGAGCAGCCGCATATTGCGGAACTCGACGAGCCGGGTGCTGCCGTCCTTGTGCTGGACCGGGAAGACCCCCGCCCAGCTTTCGCCGCCGGCCATGACCTGGGAGAAGAGACCCAGTACCAGATCGAAGTGCTCCGGTCCGACCAGCAGCTGCGCCGCGGGCCGGCCGAGCGCCTCCTTTGCGCTCCAGCCGAAGAGCTGCTCGGCCTGGGGGCTCCACAGGGTGATCCGCCCGTCCGCATCCAGCATCACGGCGGCCACGCCCAGCACATCCAGCAGGCCGCCGGGCTGCCCCGGTGTGGCCCCGACCGGGGCGGCACCCTCGGGGAACGCGTCGGTCGCACCCATCCAGGCACTCCTTCCGCCGGTCATCGCGGACCGACAGCCGTGGCGCTCTCCGTACATCGGCCGAATCTCGCTGCGCTTCCGTTGCTCTCCATCATCTCTCGACACGGGACGGCCCCGCAGGGAGAGCGGGATCCGCAGGGCATCGGCGCCCCGTGCGCGAGCGAGCATTATCCGTCGCTGTTCCCAGGTGGGCGACCGCGTTGACGATATTCGGTGCGATGATTCCGGACGCGCTCACGGGGCGGGCTTGTGGCGCGGTGGCCGGGCAGCGCACGGCGGGCGCCCCGGTGTGCCCGCCAACGCTTCTCCTCGCGTCCCCGTCCGACTTGGAGATGTTGATCTACAGCGACTATCCTGACATTTGGTTGCCTGTAGCAACCAAATCCATGTACATCACATCCGGCGTAGCCGACTGTGCCCGCCGGCGTCAGGAGGAAGCCTCACATCATGCCCATCGCCGCCCGGACATTCCGCTCCTATGTAGAGGAGAACCTCGATGTGCTTAGCGCCGACCCGGGACGCGAAGTCCTGGTACACCAGGGCCGCCGCGTCACGGCAGGCGAGTTCCGCTCCCTGGTCCACCGCATGGCACGGGCACTGTGCGCCCGTGGCGTCGGCCGCGGAGCGACCGTCACGCTGCTGAGCGGCAACCTCCCGGAGATCATCGCAGCCCGTTACGCGGCCAACCTGGCCGGCGCCCGGGTCAACTACCTCTACAACAAGCTGTCCGCCGAGTCCCAGGCCGATATCGTCCGCGATGTCGAGACCCGCGCCCTGATCGTCGATCCGCGCTATGCCGAACGAGCCGCCGAGGTCACCGCGTTGGCGCCGGTGCCGGAGGTCCTCGTCCTCGGCCCCGCCAAGGTGGGCACGGATCTGCTGGAGCTGGCGGCGGGGCAGTCCGACGAGCCGTTCGCGAGCCGGGCCCGGCCCGACGACGTCTGCACCATCCGCCACACCGGCGGCACCACCGGCCACCCGAAGGGCATCTGCACCACCTTTGAGCAGGCACGGTGGTTCCACGGAGTGCTCCAGCAGCCGGAATCCGAGCGCCGGCAGCTGGTGTGCACCACCCTCGCGCACGCCGCGGGCCTGATGGCCGACAGCACACTGCAGGAAGGCGGCACGGTCGTACTGCTCGACGACTTCGACCCGAGCACCGCGCTCGCCGCCATCGCACGCGAGCGCATCACGGATGTCTTCCTGCTGCCGCCGCTGCTCTACCAGTTGATGGACCACCCGGACGCCCGGCACACCGACACCTCCAGCCTGCGGATGCTGACCTACGGCGGCTGCCAGGCGTCCCCGGCCCGGATAGCCGACGCGGTAAAGGCGTTCGGCCCGGTGCTGATGCAGGGCTACGGGCAGAACGAGGCCGGCGGCATCAGCGTGCTCACCCAGGAGGACCACGACCCGCAGCGCCCCGAGCGGCTGCGTTCGGCGGGGAAGGTGCTGTCCGATGTCGAGGTGGCGATCCGCGACACATCGGGCCGCGATCTGCCGGCCGGTGAACACGGCGAGATCTGCGTCCGCTCCGACATGATCATGAAGGGGTACTGGAAGCAGCCCGAGCTGACCGCCGAGGTCCTGCGGGACGGCTGGCTGCACACGGGGGACGTCGGATTCCTCGACGACGAGGGCTACTTGACGATCGTCGACCGGATCAAGGACATGATCGTCGTGGTCGGCGGCCATGTGTACACCACGGAGCTGGAGGACCTGCTGAACTCGCACCCGCAGGTACTGCAGAGTGCCGTGTTCGGGGTCCGTGACGCCGACCACATGGAGCGGGTGCACGCGGCGGTGGTGCGGGCACCCGGCAGCAGCGTCGATGGGCAGCAGCTGCGCGAGATGGTCTGCGCGGAACGCGGTGCGATGTACGAGCCGGCCCGGATCACCTTTGTCGAGGCACTGCCGCTGACCGATGCCGGAAAGCCCGACAAGAAGGAACTGCGCCGCCGGGCCGAGCAGGAGGCCGGCACCGCGGGATGACAGCGACGAGCCGCCGCAGCCGAGGGCTGCGGCGGCCTGTCAGTGCTACTGCCGGTCAGAGGATGCCCAGCAGGCCGAAGGGGAAGCCCCCGAAGCCGTAGCCGTAGTTGCCGTAGCCGCAGCCGCCGAAGCCTCCGAAGCCGTTGTAGCCGCCGAAGCCTCCGAAGCCGCCGAAGCCGTTGAGGCCGTTGAGGCCGCCGAAGCCGAAACGGTCGAAGCCGCCGTGGTGGTGGCAGTGGTGCCTGTGGTGGTGACGACCGTGGTGGTGACGACCGTGGTGGTCGCCCTTGGACGATGAGGCCGGCGCCTGCGGGGTGGCCGAAGCTATGCCGGCGAGCGGGACGACGGTAGCGGCGGCAAGGGCCGCGGTGGCCACGGAGCGGCCTATGAACTTGCGCATTGCGTTTCTCCTGTTTGGCAGGAAATCTGACATTTGATGAGTACCGCGCCCCGCCGTAAACCCTGCAGACACGACGGACAGCCACTCCAACGGCCCCAAGAATTGCTCCACCAGCGGTAATGAATCGGTAAAGCGACCTGGTGGAACCCTTGGTCGGAGCCGTGGCCCGGGTCCTCGAAGTGCGCCGCGATGACGGTACGTTCGTCACCGAGGTGCGGCCGGACGGCGACCCGCCATTTCAGCGAGGCGGCGTCCTGGGTCCAGAAGCTGCTGGACGTGGTACGCGATCACGACGTCCGTGCTGCGCCGTAGGCGAGGGGCTCCGTCCGGCGGCGGGAGCGACGGGAAAGACGGGAGAGGCAGATCAGCGGGCTCGATGCGGGCGGCCGGACGGCGCCGGAGCGGACGGCAACCGCCCTCGTGGGGCGCGCCCTGGAGAAGGCCCCGGCCCCGGGGCTGGTGTGCGGCGGAATCGTCGGCCTTCAGGGAGGGGCCGCGCTCTCGGTGCGCCTCTATCCGGCCGTCGGGCCCGCCGGGGTGGTGATGCTGCGGCTGGTGATCGCCGCGGTGGTCCTGGGCGCACTGTGGCGGCCTGGGTGGCACCGTCAGCCACGCGGCACCCTCGGCCTCGTTGCCGCGGCCGGCACCCTGCTCGCCGTGCACCATCTCGCGTACTACGAGGCTGTGGGCCGGATCCCGTTGGGCGCGGCCACCACCTTGGAGTTCCTCGGTCCGTTCGCCATTGCGCTGGCCACCTCGCGGCGCCCGGCCGACCTGGTGTGGTCGCTGCTGGCCGCGACCGGGGTGCTGCTGCTGGGCGAGGGCGGCGTCCCGATCAGCCTTCCGGGCATCGGACTCGCCGCGCTCGCCGCCGGCTGCTGGGCCGGGTACATCCTGGTCTCGGCCCGGCTCGCCCGGCGGGTCAGCGGCGGTGGCGGCCTCGCCCTGGCCGTCGCCTGGGGCGCACTGCTCAGCCTCCCCTACGGAATCGCCCAGGGCGGCAGCCGGCTGCTCGACCCCGGTGTGCTGCTGCTCGCGGCGGCCGTGGCGGTGCTCTCCAGTGTGCTGCCGTACTCCTGCAACCTCGAGGCGCTGCGCCGGATCCCGCCGCGCGTCTTCGGGATCCTGACCAGCCTCGAACCGGCCGTCGGCGCCGTCGCCGGGCTGCTGCTGCTCGGTCAGCGGCTCGGCCCGGTGCAGTGGCTGGGCATCGCCGCCGTGGCCGCGGCCTCCATCGGCGCCGGACGGGCGGCCTGCGCCGACACCGAGCAGGGCGGTGCGGGAGCGGCGGATGGCCCGGCGCACCGCAGCGCCGGGCCCCAACGGGAGGAGGCCGGGTAACAGGTCCGGCCGCAGCGGCGCGCCGCCTTCCGTCAGCTCTCACGGCGCACGGCATCCGTTCTCGCGGCGCACGGCTCGGCGCGCCGCGCGGCTTCGGCGCAGCGCGGCTTCAGTTCTTGCGGGCGCGGCTCGGCTGGACCCTGGACGGCTCCCCCGGCATCTTCGGATGGTCGGGCGGATAGGGCATATCCCCCAGTCCTTCGTCCGCCGCCTGACGGTCCGCGAGTTCCAGAACGGATTCCAGGCCGAAGGCGTGGTCCGCCATGTCCGCGTGCACATCGCCGAGTTCGGCGAACCGCGGTGGGACCGTCCGCAGATCGAAGTCCTCGGGCGCGGCGTCGGACAGCTCGTCCCAGCGCAGCGGGGTGGAGACGGTCGCCCGGGGCCGGGCGCGCAGCGAATAGGCGGAGGCGATGGTCCGGTCCCGGGCCATCTGGTTGTAGTCGACGAAGACCTTCGCGCCGCGCTCCTCCTTCCACCATGCCGAGGTCACCAGATCCGGCATCCGGCGCTCCAGCGCCCGGGCCAGCGTGATCGCGGCCCGTCTGACCTCGGTGAAGGTCCAGCGGGGCCGGATCGGTACATAGACGTGCACCCCGCGGCCGCCGGAGGTCTTGGGCCAGCCGCGCAGTCCGTGCTCCGTCAGCAGCTCACGCAGGAGGTGGGCCACCCGGACGGCGTCCGCGAAGTCGGTGCCGGGCTGCGGGTCGAGGTCGATGCGCAGTTCGTCGGGGTGCTCGGTGTCACCGCGCCGGACGGGCCACGGGTGGAACGTCAGACACCCCAGATTGGCCGCCCAGAGGACCGCCGCGGGCTCGGTGGGGCACATCTCGTCGGCGAACCGGCCGCTGGGGAAGGCGATACGGGCGGTGGGCAGCCAGTCCGGCATCCCCTTGGGCGCCCGCTTCTGGTAGAAGAACTCGCCCTCGACGCCGTCGGGGAAGCGCTGCATGGTGGTGGGCCGGTCACGCAGCCCCCGCAGCACCCCGTCGGCGACGGCGAGGTAGTACTGCGCCACGTCCAGCTTGGTGAATCCGCGCTCCGGGTAATACGTCTTGTCGGGGTGGGTCACGCGCACGGTGCGCCCCGCGACGTCCAGTTCGACAGCTCCGGCTCCGGCCATGACTCCACGCTAGATTCCGGGCGCCGCCGCCGCGCGCCGGGAGAGGCGGCGACCGGTATCCCGCGGAGCGGCCGGCCCGGCGCGCGGGATACGGCGCCGACCCTCAGGATCGGGACCATGGACCTGCCCGTCATGCCCCCGGTCTCCCCCATGCTCGCGAAACCGGTGACCGACATCCCCGCCGGCATGCTGTACGAGGCCAAGTGGGACGGCTTCCGTGTCATCGTCTTCCGGGACGGCGAGGACGTCGAGATCGCCAGCCGTACCACGAAATCGCTCACCCGCTACTTTCCCGAAGTGGTCACCGCGGCACGGGCCGAGCTGCCGGCGCGCTGCGTCGTCGACGGTGAGATCGTCATCGCCCATGACGGCCGGCTGCACTTCGAGGAACTGCTGGAGCGCATCCACCCGGCAGCCTCCCGGGTCCGCACCCTCGCCGAGCGGACGCCCGCCTCGCTGGTCGCCTTCGACCTGCTGGCGCTCGGCTCCGATGCGCTGCTGCACGAGCCGCAGTCGGCGCGCCGGGAAGCCCTGGTCGAGGCGCTGCGCCCGGCCGGGGCACCGGTGTACACCGCGCCCGCAACGAGGGATCAGGAGCTGGCGCGCCGTTGGTTCACCCAGTTCGAGGGGGCGGGTCTGGACGGGGTGGTCGCCAAGCCGCTCGATGCGCCGTACCGGCCCGGCGACCGCGCCATGTTCAAGATCAAGCATGCCCGGACCGCCGACTGTGTGGTCGCCGGCTACCGGCTGCACAAGAGCGGGCCGGTGGTCGGTTCCCTGCTGCTCGGCCTGTACGACGGCGACGGGCAGCTGCAGCACGTCGGGGTGTGCGCCTCGTTCCCCATGGCCCGGCGGCGCGCGCTGGTCGAGGAGCTGGCGCCGCTGCTGATGGACGACGCCTCGGGCCATCCGTGGGGCGAGTGGACCGACGAGGCGGCGCATGCCTCCCGGCGGATGCCCGGCGGGCCCAGTCGCTGGAGCGGCGGCAAGGATCTGTCGTGGCTGCCGCTGCGCCCGGAGCGGGTGTGCGAGGTGGCCTACGACCACATGGAGGGCAGCAGGTTCCGTCACACCGCCCAGTTCCGCAACTGGCGTCCCGACCGTACGCCGCAGAGCTGCACCTACGCCCAACTGGAGGAGCCGGTGGGCTACGACCTGGGGCAGCTGCTGCCGGGCTGACCGGGCGGCGCGGCTCGCCGGTGGCCACCGGACGCCGGGTCAGGTGGGGTCAGCGTCCGGCGGCCAGCGGCGTCGGCTCTCCCCCGGCGCCAGCCGGTCCACCACGTCGGCCAGTTCGCCGCAGGCCTGCTCGATCTTGCGACGGATGGTGTTCTGCTCGGTGACGATCGCCGACAGCAGGAGCGCGGTGAGCGCCGCGGACGCGTTGAGCGCCTGCAGATTGACCATCGCCTCCAGCAGGCTCTGGCCCTCGAACGGTCCGGTCCGGGCCGTCGCCGCCCTGATGACCAGGACGGATACCAGCAGCACGCAGGGCGCGGCGCCCGCCAGCTGGAAACGCAGCGCCGCCCAGACGATCACCGGGAAGACCAGGAAGAGCAGCGACAGCTCGCTCCGGACCGCGATGAGCGCGACCGCGACCGTGACGACCAGCAGAACCGCCGCCTCCGCCCACCGGTAGCCGGGGACGCCCCGGGGCCACCGGATCGTGCGGCAGACGAGGAGGAGCGGGGTGATGACGAGAATCCCCATCGCATCACCCACCCACCAGGCCACCCAGGTCCGCCAGAAGCCGCCGCCCGGCAGGGCACCTTTGAGGAGGAGCGTCCCGGTACCCAGCGTCGCGCTGATCAACATCCCGGCGAAGGCACCGAGGGCGACCAGCGCCACCCCGTCGCGCAGCCGGTCGAGTGCGGTGCGGAATCCCACCCGGCGGAGCATCCAGAAGGCACACACCGGGGCCAGGGTGTTGCCCGCCATGATCCCGAGGACCGAGACGTCGAGCGGGTTGATCGTGGCGACGACCAGGAGGGTGCCGAGGGCGATGCCCGGCCAGGTCCGCAGGCCCAGCAGGAGCAGACAGCTCAGGGAGATACCCGTCGGCGGCCACAACGGCGTGACCACGGCACCCGCGATGACCACCTGCTCCAGCAGGCCGATCCGGGCGGACGCGTAGTAGACGCCGGCGAGGCCGAGGATCGTCAGGGCTGCTGGTGCAAGACGGCGGAGTTGCTCGGTGCGCACCACGTCAGCCATCAGACAACGCCGGAGGCCGGGCGCCGGCTGCGACACGCACGCCCGGGCCGCGCTTCACCCGGCTTTGGGCGGGGCCGCGTCGAAGCGCAGTACGAGCACCGCCGAGTCATCGGTGTGCCCGGTGAACTCGGCCACGCTGATCGCCACATCGGCCACCGTCGCCGGATCACCGCCGGCGTTGGCGCTGACCAGGCGGGTCACCTGCGTCAGCCCCGCTTCTATCGGGAAGGACGGTCCCTCGACCACGCCATCGGTGAGCAGCACAAACGCCCCCGCGGTGGCGAACCGATGGCGGGACACCGGGTACCGCTCGCCCGGCATGATGCCCAGCGGCAGGCCCCCGGGGTCGTCGGCGAGGCCGGAGCGGCCGTCGGTGGTGGCCCAGATGCCCGGTACATGACCGGCCCGGGCGCTGTACAGCTCCCAGGCGGCCGGGTCGAAACGGACGAAGGTGCAGGTCGCGAAGAGCCCGCAGTCGACCGAGACCAGCAGGTCGTTGGCCCGGCTCAGCACCTCGCCCGGGTCGGCGGCATGGCCGGCGACGGCCCGCAGCCCGAAGCGGATCTGTCCCATGAAGGCGGCCGCCTCGACGTCGTGTCCCTGCACATCACCGATGCAGAAGGCGAGCGACCCGTCGGCCAGGCGGAAACCGTCGTACCAGTCGCCCCCGATGTCCAGTCCGTGCCGGGCGGGTACATAGGTGGCGGCGGCGCGCAGACCCGGTACCCCCGGCAGCGCGGCCGGCAGCATCTCGCGCTGCAGCGCCTCGGCCAGCTCCACGCGCGCCCGCTGCTTCTCGGCGCCTTCCCGCGCCTGAGCGGTCAGCCGTCCGAGCGTGGTCAGCAGGTCGTCGGCGCTCGCCGACCGCGGGGGACGACGCCGCAGCATGGGCCGCTCCCAGGTGCATCGGTATGCCCGCCAGGGAGCGTGCTCCGTACGGCAGTCCGCGGTGGCCGCCTGACCTGGCCTCATGGGGCTCTTGTGGAGCCCGCCTCTCCCGGTTCATCTTATTTCTGCGGGGGAACTTCCGCTTGACGGCCGGGCGGGCCGGGCGGTCGGCGGGCCGCGAACCGGCCCATCGGGACTGCCAGGTCGTCGGCTCGTATCGCACGGCGGTCGCTCCCACCGCCCGGCGGTCGCTCCCGCCGCGCCTCGGACGGTCCCGGGCCGGATCACGCCCTCCGCGGTCGGACCGGTGCGAGGAGCGATCCCTCGCCACCGCCCGCCGGACACCCCACCGGACACCTCACCGGGCCCGTCCACCGGCCCGCCGCCGTGCCCCGCGGCCGGGCTCAGGCGCCCGCCTGGCGGGCCACCGCCAGATGCCGGACACCGGACCGTACGGCCCAGAAGAAGACCGCCAGCGCCAGGACGCCCACGGTGATCGAGTCGTACGGTGCCGGCAGCCGGCCGGAGCCCTCGAACGTGCCCAGCCCGGAGACCACGGTCAGGGCGACGAGATAGACCACCAGCCAGGCACCGGTGCGCAGTTCGGCGCCGAGCGGACGGCTCGGGCCGGCGCCGTCGTCCTCGACGCGCACACCGGGGCGGCGCATCGCCAGGAAGATCAGCAGGCCGCCGAGCACGAGGGGCAGTGCGAGGCGCAGGTCGTCCCAGCCCGACCAGTAGACGAACTCGCTGGACACCACGAAGCTGAGCGGCGCGATCCAGCGCAGTCCGGGGACCCAGCCGGCGGTGTGGCCGCCCGGCTCGGCGCGGAACACCGCGACCGCGACCGCGGAGGCGGCATAGATCAGCAGATACATATCGCCCATGACGCTCACGATGTCCTGCCAGCCGCCGAACGGCAGCAGGAAGATCACAATGACCAGGAGGTTGATCGCCAGGGCCCGGCGCGGGATGCCGAACCGCTCGTTGACCTTCATGAAGTACCGGGGGATGGTGCCGTTCTTGGCGAGCGCGTAGGTGTGCCGCGCGTCGATCGCCACGCCCACATACGCCGAACCGCCGGGCGAGATCACTGCGTCCGCGTAGAGCAGGCTGGCGAGCCAGTGCAGATTGAGGATGAGCGCGAGCTGCCCGAACGGCGAGTCGAAGGAAACCCCCTGCCAGCCGTGGCCGAGCAGATGCTCGGGGACGGTGAAGAGGAACGCCAGCTGCAGCGCCAGGTACATGGCGACGGCGAGGCCGATGCCGGTGAGGACCGCGGCCGGGATGGTCCGGCGGGGGTTGCGGGTCTCGCCCGAGAAGTCCAGCGGCGCCTGGAAGCCGTTGACGGAGTAGACGATTCCGCCGCCGGCCAGCGCGGTCAGACAGGCGACATAGCCGTACGGTGCGAAGCCGCCGTGGTCCGTCAGCCGTCCGGAGTGCCAGCCGGAGGCGATCAGCGCCACCACGGTGATCACCGGGACGATGATCTTGAACACCGAGATCAGGTTGTTGAGTTGGGCGAACATCCGCACCGCGAACCAGTTCAGCACCGTCAGCACGACGCTGAGTCCGGTGGCCAGGGCCAGCCCGGAGAGGGTGAGGGTCTGGCCGTTGTAGATGCCCGGCAGGTAGTGCGCGGCGTACTGCATGATCGCGCTGATCTCGGCGGCGGTGCCGCCCACCGACAGCATCGTCGACCAGCCGATGAGGGTGCCGACGAGCCGGCCGCTGGCGAACAGCGGCCAGCGGACCGTGCCGCCGCCCTCCGGACGGCTGGCGCCGAGTTCGATCATGACCAGGGCGACCAGGCCGCACAGCAGTCCGGCCCCGACCCAGGACAGCAGCGCCGCAGGGCCGGCCGTCTGTGCCGCGTACATGGCGGCGAACAGCCAGCCGGAACCGACGATATTGGAAAAACCGATGCCCGTCAGTCCCCAGAACCCCAGGTCACGGCGCAATCGGCGCTCCTGCGCCAGCACTTGCGGGGCGCCGGCCCCGTCGCCCCCACCTGATACCTGACGCTCCGTCACGAAAGCGGCCTCCTTGATTCACTGTTCCGGCTCGCCGGACCCTACTCGACGATCGCCGAAGAGGAATCTTCCGCTCCACCAGCGGACACTTCCTGCACACAGTGCATCGGTCGAGCACTCAGCGCAGTGAGGGGATACCGGAGGGTGTGCCCCGTTCCGTCACGGACGACCCGCGGCGGGCCGCCTCACCCGACCCGGTCGACCGGGACACCGAACGTCGTCGCCAGGCCGTCCCGCCCGGCATCGGTGAGATGGACGACGCGGCGGTACTTCCCCCGGCGGAGCCACTCCAGGGCGAACAGCCGGGCGGTGAGCGCGGCGCCGAGTGCGCCGGCCAGATGGTGGCGCTGCTCGGCCCAGTCGACGCAGTAGCGGACGGACGCCCGGCGGCGGGGGAGGCGGTCGGCCTCGACGCCGAAGGCGGTCAGCTCCTGACGGCCGTGCACAGTGAGGGCGTAGACGACGTCCGTGGCGCCGGCGCCCGCATCCGGGCCCGTGGCACCCGCACCCCGCGCCGTCCGCTCGGCGGCGAGGATGCCCCGCTCCTGGAGCGCGCTCATCACGGCGACGCCGAGCCGGCCCGCCAGGTGGTCGTAGCAGAGACGGGCGCGCCACAGGGCCTTGGCGCGGGTGTCGGCGTTCAGAGACCGCACGGGCAGTGGACGGGCGATCAGGGCGAGTTGTTCGAGGGCGCGGGCGACGTCCGTGGTGGCGAGCCGGTAGTAGCGGTGGCGGCCGTCGAGCTCGACGGTCAGCAGCCGCGCATCGAGGAGCTTGGCCAGATGGCCGCTGATGGTGGAGTTACCGACCCCGGCCTCGGCGGCGAGGGCGCTGGCCGGCAGCGCGCCGCCCCCGGCGAGGGCCAGCAGCACCTTGGCGCGGGAGGGGTCACCGATCGCCGCCGCGACATGGGCCACGTCGGTCTCGGTCGGGGCATCCATGGCCACGACGGTACGCCGCTTACGCTTCGGCAGAGGGCGAAACGTTCTCCCGCTCCGGCCGGCCTCGTAGAGCGAGAACATTTCGGCGTCTGCCGTACGGATCCGGCAGAACACTGGCCGTATGCCCACGCTCTGCGCACCCACCACAGCACCACGGACCGCGGACCGGCTCACGCCGTTGCCGCTCGTTGCCGTGTGCCTGGGGTACTTCATGGTCATCCTGGACGTCACCGTCGTCACGGTCGCTCTCCCGGCGGTCGGCACCGCCCTGCACACCGGCGTGACCGGGCTCCAATGGGTGGTGGACGGCTACACCCTGGTGTTCGCCGGGCTGCTGCTCTTCTGCGGCGGACTCGGCGACCGGCTGGGCGGCAAGGCGGTGTTCCTGAGCGGTCTGGCGGTGTTCACGCTCGCGTCCGCCGGGTGCGCGCTGGCTCCCACCGCCACGGTGCTGGTCCTGGCCCGGCTGGTGCAGGGGCTGGGCGCGGCGATGATGGTGCCGGCCTCCCTGGCACTGCTGCGGACTGCGTACCCCGACCGAGCGGCGCGGGCCCGCGCGTTCGGTATCTGGGGTACCGTCGCGGGCCTCGCCGCCGGGGCCGGTCCCGTCCTGGGCGGAGTCCTGGTCGCCGGGCTCGGCTGGCGGTCGGTGTTCTTCCTCAATCTCCCCGTCGGCCTCGCCACACTGTTCCTCACCTCGCGTCACGTCCCCCACTCCCCCGGCCGCACCCGCCGGGGCCTGGACCTCCCGGCCCAGACCGCGGCGGCGGTGTGCCTGGCCGGCTTGGTCACCGGGTGCATCGAGGCCGGGGCACTGGGCTGGGCGCATCCGGCCGTCCTCGGTGCCTTCGCGGGGTGCCTCGCCGGACTCGTCGCGTTCCTGGTGCTGGAGCGGCGCTCGCCCGCGCCGATGCTGCCGCTCGCGCTCTTCCGCGCCCGCGCGTTCTCGGCCTCGGCGGTCATCGGCGTGCTGCTCAATACCGGCTTCTACGGCCTGCTGTTCCTCGCCCCGCTGTACTTCCAGGGGGTGCACCACTACAGCGCACTACGGACCGGATGCGCATTGCTGCCCGCGGTCGGTGTGGTGGCCGCCGGCTCCGCGCTGGCCGGACGGATTACGGCCCGCACCGGGCCGCGGCTGCCGATGGTGGCGGGCCTGGTGGTGGACGCGGCCGGAATGGCCGGCTGGCTGGTGGCCGGCCCTGATACGCCGTATCTCGCGCTGGTGGCGCCCATGGCCTGCGCCGGCTTCGGTACCGCGCTGACCATGCCGGCCTCCACGGCGGCCGTGATGGAGGCCGCGCCGGGCGAGCGCAGCGGCGCCGCGGCCGCCGTGTTCAACGCCGCACGGCAGATCGGCAGCGCCCTCGGCGTCGCGCTCTTCGGCACGCTGGTGGCCGCCGGTCTTGTGCCGGGCCTGCACCTCGCGGTGGGCATCGGCGCCGCGGGCTTCCTCATCGCGGCGGTCCTCTCCGCACGCTGCATCCCGGGCACCGGCCGAGCAGGGCGCCGGACACGGGGGAAACGGATGTAACGGACGAAGCCGGCGGCCGGGCGGGAATCGCCGGCAGGTGGTGCGCCCGCCGGAGGGTTCAGCCGCAGGTCCAGCAGCCCGACCAGCATGCGGTGTGCCGGGCGTGGTGACGCCGGGCGGCGGGCCGCTCCTCGGCGTGGCCGGGCTCGGCGAGGGCGCGCAGACCGGCGAGTTGCGCGCACAGCACGACGCTGATCGCCGCGATTTCCTCCGGCTCGGCATGGCCCTTCTCGATACGCAGCCAGGAGGCGGGCGGGGCATCGAGCGGCACACCCTCGTCGACCGGCACGGCGTCATCGACGGCCACGCCCTCGCCCACCGTTGAAGCATCCCCGGCCACCGTGCTCTCGTCGGTGGCCCCGCTCTCCTCGGCACAGGTGTCCGCAGCGACGGGTGGCTCGCCCGTGACCGTGCCCGCGCCGACGGCCGTGACCTCGTCGGTGGCGGCGGCTGCGCCGAGGGCCTCGCTCGCCTCGGTGGAGGTGCCGTCACCGGCGGGTCTGGCCTCGCCGATGACTGTGCTCGCGTCGGTGGATGTGCTCATGTGGGGTCCGTCGGATCGGTGGTGGAGCGCGGTAGGCGACCGGCGGCCCCGGCGTTGCGCTGTGCCGTGTCCGGGCAGGTCACAGGGCCGACGCTAGAAGCGCTGCGGGGCCCTGTCGCGCGGGAGGCGCTCCGGCTGCGCCATTCGGACGACCGGCCCGTGGCCAGGGCGTGATATCCGGCGCCGAGGCCGTGTTGCTCCCGGCCGCCGCGTCGTGGGCGACGAGCATCGCGCACAGGTTGGTGCAGGCACGCGGCTTCCGGACGACTCAGTAGTCAGGATGGGCGGGACCATGAGATGTGATCAGGCCGGCGACGAACATGCCACGGTGCAGGACGACGGACGCCGGGGCTTCCTCAAGTGTGCGGCGGGGATCGCGGGTGTGGCGGCCGCGACGGGGCTCGGCGGTCAGGCGGCCGCCGCTCCGGCGGACCGGTCCGCGAGCGACAGCGGGGTGCCCGACAAGGTGCCCTTCCACGGCCGCCATCAGGCCGGCATCGTGACTCCCCAGCAGCTCTTCGCCGGGTTCGTCGGCTTCGATGTGATGGCCGAGGGACGCGAAGGCCTGACCCATCTGTTCCAGAAACTCACCACGCGCTGCCGGGTGCTGGCGGACGGGGTGAAGCCGGTGGACGAGCAGGTCGCCTCGGAACGGCCCACCCCCGACTCGCTCACCATCACGCTCGGCGTCGGCGCCTCGCTGTTCGACGACCGGTTCGGGCTCTCCGGCCACAAGCCCCGGCATCTCAAGGCCATGCCGGCGTTCCCCGACGACCGGCTGGAGCCGGCGCGCTGCCACGGTGACCTGTCGCTGCAGATCTGCGCCCAGCATCCGGACGCCATCGTCCATGTGCTGCGCGATCTGGCACGCGAGACGGACGGCCTGCTGCGGCCCCGTTGGCGCGCGGACGCCTTCCTCAACCCGTCGCGGCCCTCGGGCTCGCCGCGCACCTTCATCGGCTTCAAGGACGGGATCGTCAATCCGGACACCGGCTCGGCCCGGGAGATGGACCGGCTGATGTGGGTGACCCCGCCCTGCGGGGAGCCGGACTGGGCCCTGGGCGGCAGCTATCAGGTGCTGCGTCTGATCCGCTTCCACATCGAGAAGTGGGACAAGGTGCCGGTGGCCCGGCAGGAGAAGATCTTCGGCCGGCGCAAGGCGAGCGGTGCGCCCCTGGACGGCAAGCAGGAGAACGACCCGCCGAGGTACCGCGACGACCCGCACGGCAGGGAGATCCCGCTCGATTCGCATATCCGACTGGCCAATCCGCGCACCGAGAAGACCGACAGGTCCCGCTTCCTGCGCCGGAGTTACAACTACGACCAGGGCTTCGACCAATCCGGACGGATGGACCTGGGACTGGTCTTCTGCGGCTACCAGCAGAACCCGGAGCGGCAGTTCGCGACCGTACAGCGGCGGCTGCGGCACGAGCCGCTGTCCAAGTTCATCACCCCGCTCGGCGGCGGCTACTTCTTCATCCTGCCCGGGGTACGGGACGCCGACGACTGGTTCGGTTCCCGGCTGCTGAAGAAGACCTGAGCGGGACGGACACCCACGCCGAGGGCGGCACCGACACCGGTGCCGCCCTCGGTGCTGCGCCGGGAGACCCGCTCAGCAGATCCGCGGCAGCTGCTCGCCCAACGGCAGATCGACCACCCGGGTGCCGCCCAGCGGAGTACCGGCCACCACCATGCCGGGGTGGGTGGCGACGGCCTCGCCGATGATCGCGGCGCCGGCGCCCAGCGGGTGCGCGCGCATGGCGTCCAGCACCGCGTCGGCGTGCTCGCGGGGGACGAAGGCCACCAGCTTGCCCTCGTTGGCGACGTACATCGGGTCCAGGCCGAGGATCGCACAGGCGTTGGCGACGGCCGGCGGGACCGGGATGGCGCGCTCCTGGACGACGATGCCGGTGCAGGAGGCGGTGGCGATCTCGCACAGCGCGGCGGCCAGCCCGCCGCGGGTGGGGTCGCGCAGCACATGCAGGTCGGGCGTGACGGCGAGCATGGTCTCGACGAGGCCGCCGAGGGCCGCGCAGTCGCTCTCGATCTCGACGCCGAATTCCAGGCCCTCCCGGACGCTCATGATCGCCACCCCGTGCAGGCCGATGTCGCCGCTGACGATCACCACATCGCCGGGGGTGACGCGCTGCGGGCGCAGATCGACGCCCGCCGGGATCAGCCCGATACCGGCGGTGTTGAGGTACACGCCGTCGCCGTGGCCGGCCTCGACGACCTTGGTGTCGCCGGTGGCCACCTCGACCCCGGCGGCCCGCGCGGCCGCGCCCATGGCGTCGGCGACACCGGCCACCACCGGCATCTCCACGCCCTCCTCCAGGATGAAGCCACAGGAGAGGTAGGCGGCCTTGGCGCCGCTCATGGCAAGGTCGTTGACGGTGCCGTTCACGGCGAGGTCGCCGATGCAGCCGCCGGGGAAGAAGAGCGGCCGGACGACGTAGGAGTCGGTGGAGAACGCGAGGCGCACGCCGCCGAGGGACACCGCAGCGGAGTCACCGAGCTGGGCGAGGATCTCGCCGCCGAAGGCGGGGGCGAAGATCTGCTGGACGAGTTCCGCGGACAGTGCGCCGCCCCCGCCGTGCCCCATGACCACGCGGGGCTGGTCGCGGAGCGGGGCGGGGCAGGTCCAGCCGGAGATGTCGACGGTGGGCAGACCGCGGTCGGCCGGGGTGGGACCGCCGCGGGTGGGGCCGCCGGACGTGGGGTGGATGGTGTCAGACAACGGGGCTCGCCTCCTGGGGGGTGGGCGTGGTGCCGAGTCGGCGGTAGAGGTAGTAGGCGGCGCAGGCGCCCTCGCTGGAGACCATGGTGGCGCCGAGCGGGGTGCGCGGGGTGCACAGCGTCCCGAAGGCCTCGCACTCGTGCGGCTTGATGAGCCCTTGGAGGACTTCCCCGCTGCGGCAGGCCTCGGGTTCCCTGGTGGTGATGCCGCCGACGGAGAAGCGGTACTCGGCGTCGTAGTCGCGGTAGCGCTCCGACAGCCGCCAGCCGCTGGCCGGGATGGTGCCGATACCGCGCCAGGCGCGGTCGGTGACCTCGAAGACATCCGCGAGCATCGCCTGGGCCGCCGGGTTGCCCTCGCTGCGTACGGCGCGGGGGTAGGCGTTGTCCACGGTGTGTTCGCCGCGCTCCAGCTGACGGACGGTGCGGCGGATGCCCTCCAGGATGTCCAGCGGCTCGAAGCCGGTCACCACGATCGGCACCCGGTGGCGTGCGGCCAGTTCGGGATACTCCCCCATCCCCATCACACTGCACACGTGACCGGCGGCGAGGAACGCCTGGACCCGGCAGTCGGGCGACGTCATGATGGCCTCGATCGCGGGCGGTACCCGGACGTGCGAGACCAGCAGGCTGAAGTTGGGAATGCCGAGCTTACGGGCCTGATACACCGTCATGGCATTGGGTGGTGCGGTGGTTTCGAAGCCGATGCCGAAGAACACCACCTCGCGGTGCGGGTTCTGCTGGGCGGTCTTCAGTGCGTCGAGCGGGGAGTAGACGACCCGTACGTCACCGCCCCGGCTGCGCACCTGGAACAGGTCCCGGTCGCTGCCGGGGACGCGGAGCATGTCCCCGAAGGAACAGAAGATCACGTCGGGGCGGGCGGCGATCTCCAGGGCCTTGTCGATGACCTCCAGGGGTGTCACACAGACCGGACAGCCCGGCCCGTGGATCAACTCGACCTGATCGGGGAGAAGTTGGTCGATCCCGTGGCGGATGATGGTGTGGGTCTGCCCGCCGCAGACCTCCATCAGGGCCCAGGGCCGGGTCACCGTGGACCGGATCTCGTCGAGCAGCCGGCGGGCGAGCTCGGGGTTCTGGAATTCGTCGAGGTACTTCACCGGCCCGCCTCCTGCGCTCCGTCGCCGGCCACGGCGGCTGCGCCCAGCCCGGCGCCCGCCCCGGTGGCCGCCTCGTCCCACCCCGGGGGCGCGGCCGCCGCTTCCCAGGGATCGCCGAACTCCTCCTGCAGCAGGCCCAGTTCCTCGAACAGGGCCAGGGTCTTGCGGGCGGACTCCTCGTCCAGCCGCTGCAGCGCGAAGCCGACGTGGACGATGGCGTACTCGCCGACCTGCAGGTCGGGGACGTACTCCAGGCACACCTCCTTGACCACACCGCCGAAGTCGACGGTGGCCATCCGGGTGCCGTCCCGTTCCTCGATGTCCAATACCTTGCCGGGTACCGCCAGGCACATGGGCCTCTCCTCGTCGTGAGTACGTTGCGTCTGCCGCGCCGTGGCGGCGCTCAGCGCGCGGCGGCTCCTGCGGTGCGCGCCGCCACGACGATCTGGCCGAGTGCCAGTCCGCCGTCGTTGGGCGGGACGCGGCGGTGGCGCAGGACGGTGAAGCCGTCCTGCCGCAGGAGGCGGGCGGTGGCCTCGGCCAGCAGGGTGTTGGCGAAGACGCCGCCGGTCAGTGCCACGGTCGTCAGGCCCGCGCGCTCCCGGGCCAGCGCGCAGCCCCGGCGGACGAGGTCGGCGACCGCGGTGTGGAAGCGGGCCGCGATCAGCGCCGGGGCGGTGCGTGCCCGCAGGTCGCCGACCACGGCGGTGAGCACCGGCGCCGGGTCGGCGACGGTGTCGGCGCCCGTGGTGCCCGGCGGTGCGGCGCGCAGGGCGAATGCATAGCCGGGCCCGTGGTCCTCGCCCGCGGTCAGGGCCGCGGCTTCGAGGGCGACCGCGGCCTGGGCCTCGTAACCGGCGTGGTGGCAGATCCCGGCCAGCGAGGAGACGGCGTCGAAGAGACGGCCCATGCTGGAGGTCGGCACACAGTTGAGGTGCCGTTCGAGCTGCCGGGCCAGCAGCCGCCGCTCCTGGGGCGGGCAGGCCGCCACCGGCGGCAGGTCCTCGGCCCAGTCGAGGCCGGCGGCACGCAGATGGGCCAGGGCCATCCGGTAGGGGCGTCGTACGGTGGCGTCGCCGCCGGGCAGCGGGACGTAGGCGAGCTGGCCGAAGCGCCGGTATCCGTCGTAGTCGGCGAGCAGGATCTCGCCGCCCCAGACGGCGTGGTCGTCGCCGTATCCGGTGCCGTCGAAGGCGACTCCGATGACCGGCTGACCGTCGTGGAGGCCGTGTTCGGCCATGGCCGCGGCGATATGGGCGTGGTGGTGCTGGACGCGTACCAGCGGCCGCCCTTCGGTGTGGCGCCGTGCCCACTGCCCGGAGCGGTAGCCGGGGTGCCGGTCGGCGGCGAGCACCTGCGGGCGCACCCCGGTGACCGTCTCCAGATGCGCTTCGGCCTCCTCGAACGCGAGCTGGGTCGCCAGATCGTCCATGTCGCCGATGTGCGCGGACAGCCAGGCGCGGTGTCCCTCGGCGAGACAGAACACGTTCTTGAGGTCGCCGCCGACCGCGAGCGCGGGCCGGACCGGCACCGGGAGGAGGACCGGCATCGGCGCATACCCACGCGAGCGGCGGATGAACAGCGGCTCCCCGTCGCTGATGCGGACCACCGAGTCGTCGCACGGGATGCGGATCGGCCGGTCGTGGGTCAGCCAGGCGTCCGCCAGCTGCGAAAGGCGCTCCAGGGCTTCGTCATCGTCGGTGACGATCGGTTCGCCGGCGACATTGCCGCTGGTCATGACGAGCAGCCGGGGCCCGTGGGAGTCCCCCCGCTCCAGCGAAGCCGAGAGTGGGGGAGGGTCGCCGGGCAAGCCGAGCAGCAGGTGGTGCAGCGGTGTGTACGGCAGCATGACGCCCAGGTCGGGGCTGCCGGGGGCGACGGCATCGGACACCACCGGCGCGTCCGGGGCCGGTGCGGGATCCCGGCGGCGGCGCAGCAGGACGATGGGGCGTACGGGCCCGGTGAGCAGGGCCCGTTCCTCGGCCCGTACCCGTACCACGTGCTCGACATCGTCGATATGACGGGCCATCAGGGCAAAGGGCTTGTCGCCGCGGGCCTTCCGGCGGCGCAGCAGGGTGACGGCGGTGTCGTCGGAGGCGTCGCAGACGAGGTGGTAGCCGCCCAGGCCCTTAACCGCCACGATCGCGCCGTCGGCGAGCAGCCGGCGGGCGTCGGCGACCGGGTCGGGGCCGGGCGCCGGGCGGGGCGGGCGGGTGCGGTCGGCCGGGTCCGCGGTCAGCAGGCGCAGTTGGGGGCCGCAGTCGTGGCAGGAGATGGGCTGGGCGTGGAAGCGCCGGTCGGCGGGGTCCGCGTACTCCTGTGCGCAGCGGGGGCACAGGGGGAAGCGGTCCATGGTCGTCAGCGCACGGTCGTAGGGGACCGCGGTGACGATGGTGAAGCGTGGCCCGCAATGGGTGCAGGTGAGGAAGGGGTGCCGGTGGCGGCGGTCGGCCGGGTCGGCCAGCTCGGCGAGGCAGGCCTCGCAGGTGGCGGCGTCCGGGGAGACCAGGGTGCGGGAGAGGCCGTCGGCGCGGGAGGGGAGGATGTGGAATCCGGCGTCGCCGGTCACCGCGACGTCCTCGGCGTCGACGGCCTCGACCACGGCCAGCGGTGGCGCATCGGCGCTGATCCGCCGGCCGAACAGGGCGAGCGCGGCGGCGGTCCCCTCGACCTCGGTGACGACGCCCTCGCCGGTGTTGGTCACATGGCCCGTCAGGCCCAGTTCCGTGGCGAGGGTGTGGACGAACGGGCGGAAGCCGACGCCCTGGACGACGCCGCGCACGGTGATCCGGCGGCGTGCGGCGGCTGCCGTGGGGGCCGTCGCGGTGCCCCCCTCGGCCTGCCCGGTGGTCATGAGCGGCTCGACGCCACGGTGTCGGGGTCGGTGGTGTGCGGGCGGCCGCCGTCCTGGGCTTGCGGGGCGTGGGCGTGATCGCGGTGGTGACTGTGGTCCTTGCCGTGGGTGTGGTCCCCGTGGTGACTGTGGTCCTTGTCGTGGGGGTGGTCCTTGTCGTGGAGGTGGTCCCCGTGGTGGCTGTGGTCCGTGCCGTGGGGGTGGGCCTCTGCGTGAAGGTGGCCCTCGTCGTGCGGCTGGCCGTCTCCGGCGTCATGGACGTGATGGGACTTGCGGGTCATGACCGGGATGTGCACCGGCGCTCCGTCGCGTGCGGCCAGCGCCCGGTCCACCAGTACGCCGTCCCCCTCGCCCCGGCGCGCCGAGGTGAGGACGACCTCGACGCCGGGGTTGATGCGTTCGACGTTGGCGCGGAACTCCGCCTCGTCGAAGGAGACCGCCTCGGCGATATCGGTCTTGGTGACCACGACCAGATGGGCGAGTCCGAAGGCGGTGGGGTACTTCAGCGGCTTGTCCTCGCCCTCGGTCACCGACGCCAGCACGATGCGCAGCGTCTCCCCCAGGTCGTAGGAGGCCGGGCAGACCAGATTGCCGACGTTCTCGATGAACAGCAGCCGGGTGTCGGCGGGCAGCCAGCCGTGCAGGTGGCCGCCCAGCATCTCGGCCTCGAGGTGGCAGAGCCCGTCGGTCAGCACCTGTTTGACGGGCACTCCGGATCGGGCCAGCCGTACCGCGTCGTTCTCGGTGGCGAGGTCGGCGGTGAGCGCCGCGACCGGGATGCCCCGGCTGCGGGCGAGGGTGAGTTCCCGCTCCAGCAGCGCGGTCTTGCCGCTGCCGGGGCTGGAGAGCAGGTTGACGACTGCGGTGCCACGGGCGGCGAGGTCCTCGCGCAGGGTGTGGGCGCAGGCGTCGTTCTTGGCAAGGACCGCCTGTTGCAGGTCGACGACACGGCACATGGTTCAGCGCTCCTCAGGAATCGGGGCGGGTGCCGGGGCGTCGTTCCAGCACACACGGATGATCTGCAGTTCCCGGCCGGACAGCAGCTCGGTCGTCGCCCCGCCGCATCCGGGACAGCTGAGCTGGGGTGGCATGCCCACCGGCCAGGTGTCCGCGCAGGGGCCGCAGCGGGCGCGGGCCGGGACGGGTTCGGTGACGAGCTCGGCCCCTTCCAGCACCGTTCCGGCGCAGGCGAGTTGGAAGGAGAAGGCCAGCGCGTCCGGAACCACCCCGGCCAGTTCGCCGACCTGCAGCCGGACGCTGTTGACGGTGGTGGCCCCGGTGGGCCGGGCCGCATTCTCGACCTGCTCCACGACCGCAAGCGCGATGGACATCTCGTGCATCGGTCCCTCTCTGGTGCGGGCACGACCGGGTGCCGCCCGGCTTCATTAGACGGCGGGCCCGGGGGGCGGTTGCGGTGCCTCGCCGGGTGGCGCGGTGGCGTACACCGTTCGGTGCAGCGCCCCCGGTCACATGGAACGGATACGCATATAGCGCTTGACGTCGGGCAGTACGGACTTGACGGCGACGGCGAGCACGGCGGCGAGCGCCCCGCCCAGAGCGAGCTTCAGCATGGTGTCGTGTTCCTCTCATCACTGGTGTGCGGTCCGGCGGCGGACGGTGTCGGCTCCGCCGCGCCCACCAGCCGCAGGATCAGCCCTACGGCCTCGTCGACCGCGGCGTCGACCGGTTCGCTGAGCCCGATGCCCTCGGCGACGTCGGCGGGTTCACAGCCGACGACCAGGACGCGCTCCGGGCGCCGGCCGTCGGTACCCGCGCCGAGCGTGTCGAGCAGCGCGAGCACGGTGTCGGGGGTCATGTGGTGGCCGTCGAGCGCGGTGTCCTGGGGACGGGCGCCGGCCGGAGCGGTGGCGTCGAGGAGGTGGACGGTGCCGGGTTCGCCGCCGCGGGCGGAGGCGTCCACCAGGAGCACCGTGTGGTAGCCGTCCAACATCTGGTAGGCCAGATGCACACCGCGTACGCCGATGTCGACGACCTCGACCCCGTCCCGGAGCCGGTGCTCGCCCAGCCGTCGCACGACCTCGACACCGAATCCGTCGTCGCCGAGGAAGATATTGCCGACGCCGGCGATCAGGATCTTGGCGGGCGGCCCTGCGACGGGTGCTTCGGCGTTCACGCGTCCTCCAGGGGGGCGATTTCGTCGGGTTGGAAATACAGGAACCGGCCCTGCTCACGGCGGATGTCGACGCCCGGGTCGCCCTCCACGGTCACCGCGAGGTGCACCCCGCCGTCGACGTCGTGCAAAACAGCCTCGACATGGGCGGTGCGACCCTGGAGAAAGAGGTCCTGGGCGTCGGTGCGACGGAGTCCGGGCCGCAACAGCACCCGGCTGCCGGCGCCGACCGAGTGCCCGTCGACCGTGATCCGGTCGCGTACGGGATCGACGCTGCGGTCGCTCTCCGGATCCCACCAGGGGGTGTCCGGGCGCAGGCCCGGTACGTCGGGGGTCAGGCCATCGGGTGCGGCCGGGCCCGGCCCGGTGACCTCGCGCAGTGCCCGTACGGCGCCGTGCAGGCGTTCCAGCACCTCGGGCGGCATGGTGTCGGCGAGTTCGATGACCTCGGCGGCGCGGGGGTCGGTGCCACGGGCCTCACGCTTCTCCTGGTCGGTGAGGGCCGCGGTGCGCAGGGCGAGGATTTCGTCGATCTCCAGGGCGTCGTAGAGCGCTCCGGGGCTCTCGGGGGCGATGGCCGGGTGGTCCTCCAGGATGATCGGGGACGACAGCACCACATCGGCGCGGCCCTCGGCGCCGGCCAGCACGGGCCAGGCGTGCTCGTTGCGGCAGGCCTCGACCGCGCCCGTGGCCCACTCCGGCGGGTCGGTCATGGAGACGAACGAGCCCGCGCTCAGGCCGAGGAAGAGATGGGCGCCGACCAGCGAGTGCGGCAGCGCCGCAGCACGGTCGGCGGCGGTGTCCTCCGGTTGCCAGCCGCTGGTGTTCTCGACGGTCGCGGTCAGCCGCAGCGCCGCGTAAGGGCCGTCGAGTTCGCTCGCGGTCAGCCGCACACGTCCCTGGAGCTCCGCTCGGCGGCGCACCAGCCGGCCGACGAGGCGCCCGTCGGCGTCGTGCACCGGCTCGGTCTCCTCTCCCGCGGGCCGGGTGAACGGGACGGAGACGCCCTCGCCGGTCAGCCGGGAGATGCCGGCCGCCAGCGGGACACGCTCCTCGACGCCCTCGTCCCAGGGGACCAGCACCCGGTCGGGCAGTTCGAGTTCCGCGACGGTCTCGAACTCGCCATCCGGGCACAGGCGTTGGACGGTTCGCCGCTGGGCGTGCAGGAACCGCAGCTCGGCCGAGAGCCGGGCACCGGACCTGGGCTCCATGAGGCATTCGGTGCGCTGGAAGGAGTGCTCCGCGCTCCCGGCGCCCCAGTTCGGCGGTACGAGGACGCCGAACTGCCAGCGGAGTCTGTTCTTGGCGGCGGAGGCGCGGTACGGGTAGAGCACATAGCCCTCGAACAGCACGGCGTCCGCCACGTGGCGGGCGGTGGCGAAGCGGTCCGCCGTCTCGTCGGGCAGGACGCTGGTCGTCACGGCGTGGTCCTTTCACTGACGGGGTGGACGGCGGCGGGGCGCGCGGCGGCGCCGGGGAACAGCCGGGCGCGCGGTGCGGGCGGTTCGGTGCCCTCCGCGGTGGCCAGCAGCGCCTCGACGGTCGCCTGCCAGGAGGGCAGGGCGCGCCGTGAGCGGTAGGCGAGCAGCGCATCGAGGGTTTCGCGCGGCAGCCGGAGCCAGCCGGAGCCGGGGAAGTGCGTCTCGGTCATCTCCTGCCAGACGGCCACCGGCATCCGCACGGACGCTTCCTTGTTCCAGGGCACCGGCTCGATGTGGAAGCCGCCGCGGCCGGCGAACACCGTGCCGGAGAACAGCAGCAGCAGCGGGACCTCGCCGTCGCGCAGCGCCTGGAAGTAGCGGCCGGCCGCAACCTCCAGGTCGTAGCTGCACGGGACCGGGAGGTCCACCTCGGTCTCGCCGGTGAAGCCGGGGACGACCAGGGAGACCTGGGCGAACTGCAGCGGCTGCAGGGTGCTGCCCCAGCGGGAGCGCTCGCCGAAGAGATCGGTGAGCGCCTCGGCCTCGTCGGTGCGGTAGCCGCGCCGGGCCGGCTCGATACGGAGCTGGCAGCGCAGTGCGAGGGCGTGCACCCGGGCCGCTTCGGCGGCGGTGATGCGCAGCCGGAAGAGCAGGGTGGGGGCGGCGGCGTAGCGGTCGGCGCGGACACCGGTGCAGTCGAAGGACAGATCGGTCACGGCCGGTCGTCCTCCTTCGGCTCACGGGCCCTGCGCGCGACCTTGGCGAAGAAGTCGCCGAGCGCGGTCCGTGCTTCGGCCCCGCCGTCGAAGCCCTGCCACAACAGGCGCATCCGGCCGACGAGTTCGTAGCAGATGTCGACGGGCACCAGATAGCAGTCGATCCGGCCCTCGGAGCGGCGCAGCAGCAGCGCCTCCACGTCGGGCCGGAGGAGGCCGGCCAGCCGGCTGGCGGCGAGCACGGTCTGCCAGGTCGAAGGGTCGAGTTCGCTCTCGGTGGCGCCGGCCGGGCTGGGGTAGAGCGCGACCAGCCGGTCGAGATCGGCGTTTCGCAGGAAGAAGACGACGCCGACGGGGATCTGGAGGAGGTTCCAGGCCGCGTCGTCGAGGGTGTGGCCGGGGTCGACGAGATAGCGGTCGGGGACCGTACGGAACTGTCCGCCGCCGGCACCGGGCCGGTCGAAGAGCAGCGCACAGGGGATACAGGCACAGGCCAACGCGCGGCGTTCGGTGTTCACCAGGTGGCGGTGGTTGTGCTCGGCCAGCACCACGCCGCACAGTTCGCAGCGTTCGGGGGTGGGCGGCGCCGGTGCGCGGAAACGGCGCAGGCCGCGGTGGGCGGCCGCCGGTCCGAGCCGCGGGGGCGCCGCCTGCCGGCCGCTCACGGGGCGGTGGCGGCGGTCGGCGGACGACGGGAGATCTGCAGCAGCGCCGGTTCGGTCCGGTCCGCTGCCGCCTCCCACTGCACCGAGGTGACATCGGGCGCGAAGCAGGACACCGCGGCCTCGACGGCCTGTTGGGCCTGCTGGTTGGTGCTCGGGCAGCCGCAGCCTCCGCCGTCACCGCCGCGCAGTCGCAGCGCCCCGCTCTCCGCGTCGAACTCCGCGATCTCGGCGGGGTGTTGGCGGCGGACGCTGTCCAGGGCGCGGCCGATGCGTGCCACGGTGTCCTCGGGGTGCAGATCGTGCAGCACGAGCAGGCTGGTCACCAGCTCATCGCGGAGCAGCGCCGACCGGGGGCCGCCGTCATCCGTGCCGCTGCCCACGAGGTGCATGATCCGGGCGAGTCCCGCGCCGTAGAAGTCCATCAGGACCCGGACCAGTTCCTCGGCGTCGGCGCTCGCCTCGCGGTCGCGCCCGGCGAGGCGGTCCAGTACCTCTTCGACGCGCCGTCCGGTCGTCTCGGCGTTCGGCACGGCGCCCGGGGACGCGGCGCCCTGCGGTGCGGCGGCCTGCGGTGCGGCGGCCTGCGCCGCGGTGGCCCGGGCGCTCATCCCGACAGCCCGCTCAGGCCGGTGGGCACATGCATCTTCTGTACGGACTTGCCGCCTCCGACGTACATGTGGACGCCGCAGGGCAGACACGGGTCGAAGCTGCGCACCGCGCGCATGATGTCGATGCCCTTGAAGTTCTCCGGGGAGTTCTCCTCGAAAATCGGGGTGTTCTGCACGGCGTCCTCGTACGGGCCCGGGGTGCCGTAGGTGTCGCGGGTGCTGGCGTTCCACGGGGTGGGCGGGTACGGGTGGTAGTTGGCGATCTTCCCGTCCCGGATGACCATGTGGTGCGAGAGCACGCCGCGTACCGCCTCGGTGAAGCCGCAGCCGATGGACTCGTCGGGTACCTCGAACTTCTCCCAGGTCTGGGTACGTCCGGCCCGGACCTCTTCGAGCCCCTTCTCCGCGAAGTGCAGCGCCATGGCGGCCGTGTACGCCTGGAAGTAGGTGCGGGCGCGGTTACGCTCCAGCGCGTTGCTCCACTTGGGGATCTTCCACTCGAAGCGGGCCTCGGGCTTGGTCATGCTGCGCGGGAGGTCGATCGTGACGCTGTGGCCGGTGGACTTGACGTACGGGGTGTCGACGAGCCCGGACAGCGCGGTGGACCACAGCCGGGCGATCGGGCCGCCGCCGGTGTCCAGCGCCAGATAGTCCTTGCCGTCGAACCACCGCGGGGACATCACCCAGCTGTACTTGTCGTTGAAGTCCCGCTTCTGCGGCGCGGGGATGGTGTGCTGGTTCCACGGGTGGCGCGGGTCGACGGGGTTGCCGAGCGGGTCGTGGGTGACGAACAGCTCCTGGCCTTCCCAGTCCTGGTAGTAGGAGCTGCCCAGCAGGATCCGGATGCCGAGGTTGATCTCGGTGAGGTCGTTGGTGACCAGCTTGCCGTCGACGATGATGCCGGGGGTGACGAACATCTTCCGCCCCCAGTCCGTCATGTTGCGATAGGTGAAGTCGCAGTGGTCGGGGTCGTTCAGCGCCCCCCAGCAGCCGAGCAGCACCCGCCGCCGGCCGACCTCCTCGTATCCGGGCAGCGCCTCGTAGAAGAAGTCGAACAGGTCGTCGTGGAGCGGGACGACCCGCTTCATGAACTCCACGTAGCGCATCAGCCGGCTGAGGTAGTCGGTGAACAGCTGGACGCTGGCGATGGTGCCGACGCCACCCGGGTAGAGCGTGGAGGGGTGCACATGGCGGCCCTCCATGAGGCAGAACATCTCCCGGGTGTAGCGGCTGACCTGGAGCGCCTCGCGGTAGAACTCGCCCTCCAGGGGGTTGAGGGAGCTCATGATGTCGGCGATCGTGCGGTAGCCGTGCTCGGCGGCGTGCGGAGCCTCGGTGCGCTGAGCGAGCTCCCAGACCCCGGGGTTGGTCTCGCGGACCATCTTTTCGCAGTAGTCGACCCCGACCAGGTTCTCCTGGAAGATGTTGTGGTCGAACATGTACTCGGCGGACTCGCCGAGGTTGATGATCCACTCCCCCAGGTGCGGGGGCTTCACCCCGTAGGCCATGTTCTGCGTGTAGACGGAGCACGTGGCGTGGTTGTCACCGCAGATACCGCAGATCCGGCTGGTGATGAAGTGCGCGTCACGCGGGTCCTTGCCCCGCATGAAGACGCTGTAGCCACGGAAGACGGAGGAGGTGCTGTAGCACTCCGCCACCCGCTTCTGCTTGAAGTCGATCTTCGTGTGGATGCCGAGGCTGCCCACGATCCGGGTGATCGGATCCCAGGACATCTCCGTCAGACCGCTGCCGTCACCGGCCGCCTTCGTCTTCGGTGCCATCGTGAGTGCCGTGCCCTTCTTTTGCGCGCGGAAGTGAGGTCGGACGGAGGTCCGGAAGGAGCCGGACGGCTACGGGCGGGGTGCGCTCACCACGGTTTCCGGTAGCCGGTGGTCAGTTGGTCGCCGCGGTGGCGCCACTTGGGCTCGTGATCGACGGTCTTGGCCGTGATGTCCCGCAGCCGGCGGATGACACTGCCGTACGCGGCGCTGGCGGTGCTGGAGAGCTTGCCGCCGGGCGGCTCGTCCATGAACGGCATGAACTTGTCGGGGAAGCCGGGCATGGTGCAGGCGATACAGACGCCGCCGACGTTCGGGCAGCCGCCGATCCCGTCCATCCAGCCCCGCTTGGGCACGTTGCATTTGACCACGGGACCCCAGCAGCCGAGCTTCACCAGACACTTGGGCGAGTCGTAGGTGGTGGCGAACTGGCCCTGTTCGTAGTAGCCGGCGCGGTCGCAGCCCTCGTGCACGGTGGCCCCGAAGAGCCAGGTGGGACGCAGTTGGTCGTCCAGCGGGATCATCGGGGCCGAGCCCACCGCCTGGTAGAGCAGATAGACCAGCGTCTCCGAGAAGTTGTCCGGCTGGATCGGGCAGCCGGGCACACAGACGATCGGGATCCCGGCCTTGGAGGTCCAGTCCCAGCCCAGGTAGTCGGGTACGCCCATGGCTCCGGTCGGGTTACCTGCCATCGCATGGATACCGCCGTACGTGGCGCAGGTGCCGATCGCCACCACGGCGAGCGCCTTGGGGGCGAGCCGGTCGATCCACTCACTGGTGGTGATCGGCTGGCCGGTCTCGGGGTCGTCACCGAAACCGCACCAATAGCCTTCCGGCTTGATGGATTCGTTGGGGATGGATCCCTCGATGACCAGCACGAACGGGTCGATCTCGCCGCGTTCGCCCTTGAAGAACCACTCGATGAAATTGTCCGCGCCCTGGACCGGGCCGCATTCGAAATCGATCAGTGGCCAGTGGACGGCAACCTTGGGCAGCCCCGGCAGCACACTGAGCGCGATCTCCTCAATGCTCGGCTGGGTCGCTGCGGTCAGCGACACGGAGTCACCGTCGCAACTCAGGCCGGCGTTGATCCAGAGAATGTGGATCGGGGACTCGTCCTCGGCGGACGGCTTTCCGTTCGCAGCGGCCTGGGCGGCCACGCTCGAAGCTGCAGACATGGGGATGGCTCCTCGGCAGATATGCAACGAAAGCACTCATTCAAGGCTTCCATCCACCTTGGTAACACCGATCCGGAGCGGCGGGGCGGTCACAAGGGGCCGTTGCGGTGATGCACCCCCGAGCGCCCTCTCCGGCGGATGACCCCGTCCTGCCGCAGAACGCCGGGAGCCGGGTGACCGCCTTCGCGGTCGCCCGGCTCCCGTGTCGCCGTACGGCGGGTCAGCCCAGGGACCCGGCCTCCACCGCGGTCACCTCGAACCGTCCGCCGCACACCCGCAGACCGGCGCTTCCGGTGGTCATCGACTCCTTGGAGCCGGGCGGGTAGACGAAGACGATCTGCGAGCGGTCCCAGCACGGGGTGTCCGAGACGCCCTCGTTGAGGGTGTGCAGCAGAACGTGTGCGCTCTGCCCCGGCTGGAGCCGGACGGCGCCGCCCTGGCCGCCCCCGCGGGTGGCGGGCCTGCCGACGGCCGAGCCGTCCCGCTGGATCAGGGAGACCCCGGGGTAGCCGCCCAGGGAACAGGGCTTCTTGCCCTTGTTCGTGAAGACGAGGGGGTAGCGGATGTTGCCCGCACCGATGTCGGAGGCGCCCAGGCGCAGCGACATCTGGTCGGCGGTGCAACGGTCCGACACCGTCATGGCGGAGGCCTGGGACTGTGCGGCGCTCGGGGCCTTGCCCGTCGGCTTGCCGCCGGGGGATGTCGCCTTCGCCGAGGAGGCCGACGCCGGCCCCTGGCCGTTTGCGGAGGACTGCGGTTTCGCCCCGGTCGACTTGCTGCTGCCGCCGGCCGACTGCGAGGCGTCACCGCTCTGCGTGTCATGGGACGTCACGGGTGCGGCGGCCGACGAGGGGTGCGATGTGGCCTCGGGCCCAGCCTGGCAGGCGGTGAGCCCCAGCGCCGCGACGGCGATCAGCGATCCCGCGGCGACACGCGGGCCGCGGCCGAGTGCCTTGAAGGTGAGCGACATAAGTGTCCCCCTCGTCTGGTAGGTGCGAGCTCTCGTCGTGGGTGCGTACGGTCCGTCCGGTGCTCCTGCCAGCGTGGCCTCGGGCACTGCCGGTCCGCTAACGAGGCACTAACACACCACTAACGAGCCGGGGTGCGCGGCACGCCGGTCACCCCGGAGATCGGCGTGACCAGCCGGTATTCGGGGTGTGTCGCTCAGAATCGCAGAGAATTCCCGAGTTGCGGATACGCCACCGCCAGGTTCGGCCGTTCCGTCGATCGGGATCACCGGTCCCACGCGTCCCGGCAGGCCCACCGGACCCGCTGAGCTGCCGGTTCGCCGGCCCCGTCACGCCCCGTGCTCGCTCCTGGTAGGCATCGAGGGCCTGGTCAAGGGAAAGGGCTCGGGTGGCGGTCACCAGGAAGCGCCCGGCGCCCCTTTCCCCTGGCGGCCGCCCCGGTGTCCCCAGCGGTTGCCCCCTCCCCGCCCGCCCGGTCGACGGCCGTTGCCGGCCGGCAGCACCGCCCGCACCGAGGCCGTCAGGACGGAGGCGTCCCGGCCCGCTCCCCGGTAGGTGGCGCAGGCGATACGGCACTGGACACAGGCGACGGCGGTGCTGTCCGGACCGGAGGCGAGACCGGGCCCGGCGTAGGCGAGGATGCCGACGGGGTGCCCCGCCGCGGCCGGCGCGTCGACGAAGGCGACGAAGGCGGCGAGCGGACCGGGGCTGCATGACGAGGACCCGCAGCACAGCACGGCGATACCCGCCATGCGGCGCTGGTCGACGCGGTCGCCGACGGGGACGGGGACGGCGAGGCGGCAAGGCGGCAAGGCGGCAAGGCGCATCCTGCAGGCCCGACTCGACGGGACACCGGCGCAGCCGCTGGGCCGCTGACCTGCGTCGCACGGCCCGCGCACGGGAACCCGCCGATTACCGCTGAGCCCCCCGCATTGGACAGGATGGGCGGCATGACCGAGATCCGCACCCCCCGCCTCATCCTCCGACGCTGGACCGACGACGACCTCGCCCCCATGGCGGACATCAACACGGACCCGGAGGTCATGCGCTGGATCGGCGACGGCTCCGCCCTGAGCCTGGAGCAAACCGCCGAGGAGATCGAGGGGTGGGAGGAGGAGTGGGACGACGAGGGCTTCGGCCTCTTCGCCGTCGAATTGCTCGCCTCGGGCGAGCTGGCCGGATGCGCCGGTCTGTCCGTACCCGGATTTCTCCCGGAGGCAGCACACGAGGTGGCGATCAGCTGGCGCTTCGGACGGCAGTACTGGGGCCAGGGCTACGCCTCCGAAGCTGCCCAGGCCGTGCTGGAGTTCGCCCTCCAGGACCGCGGCCTGGACCGTGTCATCGCCGTCAACCGGCTCGGCCACGAGGCCTCGGACAACGTCCTGCGCAAGCTCGGTATGGCCGTCGAGCGAGAGGCGACGCACCCGGAGTACGGCCATGCGCTGACGGTGCACAGCATTGATCTCACGGAGTACCAGGGCTGAGCGGGGCATAGGGCGCGGCGGCCCAAAGTCGAACGGACCGCCCACGCTCCATGCACCGTACGCCGTACGCCGTACGCCTGAGTCAGCCGGTGGCCGCCGACGGCTGGGCGAGGTCCAGGTCGAGGATCTCGTGGGCGCCGCCGACGAGGGATATCGGGACGGCGTGCGGTGGGTAGCCGGCCGCCGCGAGGGTGTAGTGCGTGCCGATCAGGTCGGAGAAGGCAAAGGCGCCGTCCGGGCCGGTGACGGTGTGCCCCGCCACGGTGCCCTCCCCGACAAGGGTCACGGCGGCATCGGCGAGCGGCCGGCCGTTCGGGCCCCGTACCGTTCCACGGACGGTCGCGGTCGGCTGCAGGCGGACGTCCTGCCGTTCCGGCTCGCCGCCGGACAGTTCGACGGCACGCGCCTGCGGCTGGTGGCCGGGGGCACTCAGCACCAGGGTGTACGGGCCGGGCGGCACAGGGGCGAGGTCCCAACTCCCGTCGGTGCCGGAGGCCGTACGGGCCACCACTTCGCCACCGGCGTCGGTGAGGACGATGCTCCCGCCGGCCGGCGGGGCGCCTTCAGGGTCCCCGAGCAGCATGCCACTCAGCCGGCCGGTGCCCGCGAGTGTCAGATCGACCTGGGCGGAAACGTCCTCGCCGCGGTACATGGCCGAGGCGGCATACGGGGCGTGGCCGGGCGCGGCGCCCGTGAGGACGTAGGTGCCCGCCGCGGGGGCCGCGAGCGCATAGCGCCCGTCGGCGTCGGCGGTGGTGACCCCGGCCTGCCGGCCCTGGCGGTCGATCAGAGTGATGCTCGCGCCCGGTATCGGGGTGCCGGAGGTGTCCAGGACCCGGCCGGCGAAGCCGGAGCGGGTCCCGGCCGGCACGGCAGGCACGGCAGGCACGGCCGCAGCGTCGGCATCGGCACCGACCACGACCTCGGCACCGCTGTCTCTGATATCGCCGCTGCCACCGCCTTCACCGCTGCCACCGCCTTCACCGCTGCCACCGCCTTCACCGCTGTCACCGCTGTCACCGCTGTCACCGCTGTCACCGCTGTCCGTATTCTCCGTACTCTGCGCGACCAGGGTCGGACGGGATGCCTTACCCGGCGAGGGCAGGAAGGACGCCAGGACGACACCGACGAGGACGGCGGCCGTGGCGATCAGGAAGGAGACCCGGAAGCCGGCCATCGTGGGCACCGTGGCAGGCCCCACGCGCTGGGACATATGGGCCAGCACCATCCCGATCACCGCGCTGGACACCGAGGTACCGATCGAACGCATCAGGGTGTTCAGACCGTTGGCCGCCCCGGTCTCGGACGGGTCGACGGCGCCGATGATCAACGCGGGCAGCGAGGAGTACGCGAGGCCGATGCCGGCGCCGACGACCACCGCGATGATGACGGTCTGCCAGGGGGCATCCATCAGGCCGATGCCTGCGCCGTAGCCGATCGCGATGACCAGCATGCCGAGCAGCAGCGAGACCTTGGGTCCGCGACGGGCGGCGATCCGCGCGTACAGCGGGGCGACGAACATCATCGTCAGACCCAGCGGCGCCACGCACAGGCCGGCCACCACCATGGACCGGCCGAGGCCATAGCCGGTCGACTCGGGCAGCTGCAGCAGTTGCGGCAGCACCAGGGAGATCGCGTAGAAGGCCACACCGACGGTGATCGAGGCGAGGTTGGTCAGCAGCACCTCGCGGCGGGCGGTGGTCCGCAGATCGACCAGAGGGTCGGCGATGCGCAGCTCCATCACGCCCCACAGCACCAGGACCAGGGCCGCGACACCGAACAGACCGAGGGTGGTGGGCGAGCCCCAGCCCCAGTCGCTGCCCTTGGTGATGGGCAGCAGCAGGGCGACCAGTCCGGCCGACAGCCCGAGGGCGCCCGCCACATCGAAGCGTCCCCGGGCACGCACCGCGCTCTCCGGAACGACCAGGAGGGTGAGCAGCATCGACAGCACGCCGAGTCCGGCGGCGCCGAAGAACAGGGCATGCCAGTTGGCGTGTTGCGCGACCAGGGCCGCGGCCGGCAGCGCGAGTCCGCCGCCCACACCGATCGACGAGCTCATCAGGCCCATGGCCGAACCGAGCCGTTCGCGCGGCAGCTCGTCGCGCATGATGCCGATGCCGAGCGGGATGGCGCCCATCGCGAAGCCCTGGAGCGCCCGGCCCACGATCATGGTGAGGAGGTCACTGGTGAATCCGCAGATCAGCGAGCCGACGACCATGACCGCAAGGCTGGTGAGCAGCATCCGCCGCTTGCCGTTGAGGTCACCGAGGCGTCCCATGATGGGTGTTGAGACGGCACCCGCGAGGAGGGTGGCCGTCATCACCCACGTGGCGTTACTGGGCGCCGTGTTGAGCAACACGGGCAGGTCCTTGATGACCGGCACCAGCAGCGTCTGCATGACCGCGACGACAATGCCGGAGAAGGCCAGGACCGGGACGATGCCACCGCGGTTTCTGCGGTGCCCGCCCGTGGCTGCGTCGGGCACCGGGGGCACGGCAGCGGTGCCCGCCGTCCTGCCGGGTAGCTGGTCCGTCGTCGTCTGGGTCATACGTGCGGCCTCCAGGGCGGCAGAGGTGAGCATCCGTGGGAGTGGAGTGGAGTGGGAGCGCGGTGAGCGTCGGCGGGAGTGAGGGTGATGGAGCAGGGACGGGGGGAGCGGCAGATGTTCGGGATGTGGATGTGGGGCATCCCCGGGCACCGGCACGATCAGGCCATTGATACGTGCATGCCGAACGTTTTATCTCGGGGGCTTATTCCGGCACACCGGCCGGCACCCCACCCCGGCGGCCGTGATCTGCCTCACGCCACCCCGCTCCTGACGCCTCTTCGCCCCGCCCATCGGACCTCCCCCGGCCACGCCTTCACTGCGGAATCCGCCGAATTCACTGAACCCGCCGAACCCGCCGAACCCAGTGAACAGCACGCCACTGACAATCCGCCGGGGAACGACGCCCGCGCACCGTTGCCACCACTCACGGCGTATCGCTCACCGCTGCACCCGTCAACGGCGAGAGGCGCCGCGGGCCCACCGCGACGCCTCCGGAGTCATGCACGCCTCTCTACCCGCACGCGCGCACCTCAACAATCAATACCGTCTGCGCGGTATGTTCTTGCCTCCCAAAAGGGGGAAACAGTCCGGATTACCCGGACCCCGCCGCCCAGCCCTTTCCGGCTCGACCCGGCCGGCCTGGTCAACTCACCGCAACCTCGGCCTCCGCGTCGACCAGGACTCTCCCCTGCAGAGCGGCATCGAGTTCCGCACCACGTTCCGGGTCGAGTCTGAGCTTGGCGAGCACGGCCGGCACCGCAATGCTGGGGAGGGTGTGCTCGAAAAAGACGGTCAGGCGGTGACCGAGGTCGGCCTGGTTGGTCAGGGCGTTCGACATCAGCTGCAGACCGGCGAACGCTCCGACGAAGAGCTCGGCAGTCTCGGGCACAACGACACTCTCCAGGACTTCGCCCCGGTCCCTCGCCTCACCCAACAGCTCTTCGACGAACCGGGTCCAGGCAATCATCGACTGCTTGCGGTCGAGGTGGTTGGAGCCCTGCTCGACCGCAAGACGGGCCGCCCCGCGCTGGATCGGGTCGCTGCGCAGCCGGTACGCCAGCACCTGCCCCGCGTCGACGAACTCCTGCAACTTGATCTTCTGCGGCTGCACGGCGATGTCCAGCACGTGCTCATTGAGCACCGCGAGCGCGAGCTGCTCCTTGGAGGCGAAGTGGAAGTACAAGGCGCCCTTCGTGACGCCGGCGCGCTCCAGGACTTCGGCAATGGTCGCGCGGTCGTAGCCGAGGTCGTCAAAGACCGAGGCGGCTGCCTCCAAGATCAGTCGCCGGGTCCGGATCGCGCGGTCCTGCTGTGCCACAGGACACCTCCTGTCTCTCGTGTTTTCCGTTTCCGTATCAGTTAGCTACCGCTCAAGTCGCCCCCGAGTTAGCCATTTACTCCAATTCCCCGTCCGGCATTGAAAATAAAACCGGATGGTACGTATCTTAACAGCGCCGTACCTCATCCCGTAGAGACGCCTGGGGGCACTCATGAGCGACACGATGCACGTCAGCGGCACGGTTCAGCCCAGGGCTCCACACCAGACGCACGCAAACCGGAAGCGCACCGACACCGGGCATCGCCGCGATCCCTGCGTCCCCCAGGAGTTCGTACACCGCCCCTTCGTCGACGACATTCTGGTCACCTCATGGCGCCGACTGGACGACTCCCGCTTCTCGCTGACGGCCCAGTGGCCTCACGATCACGGGTACTTCACTCCGGTGCACGGCCACCACCATCTCATTCTCACCGGCGAGACCATTCGCCAGGCAGGGTTGCTCCTGTGCCACACCGAACTCGGCGTCCCGGTCGGCCACCACTTCATCCTCGGCGACCTGGTATACACAACTCGCCCCGAGCACCTGGCCGTTGGTGACGGACCCACCCGGCTGACGGTCCAGGTCACCTGCAGCAGGATGCGCATGCGGGCCGGCACGCTGAGCAGTGGCCACTTCAATATGACCATCCGCAAGGCGGGCCGGATCGTCGCAACGGGCCATTCCGACGTCACCGTCGCCTCCCCTGCCGTCTACCGCCGGATCCGCGGCGAGCGGCTGACCGCACGCCACGCCCCGGGCCCGCTCCCCGCACCCGTCCCGCACCAGTTGACGGGCAGCACCAAGGACAACGATGTCCTGCTCTCCCCGACCGGCCGGCCAGATCAGTGGCACCTACGCATCGCGCCCGGCCATGCCGCGATGGTGAATCCGGCGAACGATCACATTCCGGGAATGCTGTTGCTCGACGCCGCACAGCAGGCCGCCCGGGCGTTGACCGCGCCCCGGGCCTTCGTGCCGTACGCCTTCGGCACCGAATTCCGCCGCTACGCCGAGCACGGCCTTCCCTGCACCCTCGTGGCCCAGCACGTCCCGTCCGCGCTGCCCGCCACCACCACCGTCCGGGTCACCGGCTCCCAGGAGGACGAGCCGGTGTTCGTCTCCACCCTGACCGCACTGGACGCCCGGCGCTGAGCGCACGACTCATGCGCACCGCACTTCTCGACGAGCACTCACACCTCACCAGCCACCGGGCCACCGGGCCACCGGGCCACCGGGCCACCGGGCCACCGGGCCACGTGATATCAGCATGTCATGTGCGGCGGCTGTTGAAGCACGGGCAGCCGGCTTCCGGGCAGCATTACCGCACAGCAATCGACAGTAACCTGCGGCAGCACGCCCGCAGGAAAAAAACGAAAGGCCGAAAATCGATCATGGGTGACCTCAACGGAAAGACCGCGCTGGTGACGGGATCCAGCCGGGGCATCGGCCGGGGCATCGCCCAGCGCCTCGCCGAGGACGGTGCGCTGATCGCCGTCCACTACGGCAGCAATGAGGCGGCGGCCAAGGAGACGGTCGAAAGCATCACCAGCGCGGGCGGCCGGGCTTTCTCCGTCCGCGCGGAACTGGGACTTCCCGGTGATGCCGACGCCCTCTTCGCGGGCTTCGACACCGAACTCGCCGCCTGCGGCGCGGAACCCGGCCTCGACATTCTCGTCAACAATGCGGCGCTCAACTTCCCCGGGCACATAGACGCGGTGACCTACGAGGAGTTCGACCGCACCATCGCGGTCAACACCAGGGCCCCGCTCTTCATCATCCAGCAGGGGCTGCGGCGGATGCGCGACGGCGGACGCATCATCAACATCTCGTCTGCGGTGACGAGTATGGCGCACCCGAGGCAGCTGGCCTACAGCATGTCCAAGGGCGCGATGGACACCCTCACACACACCCTCGCCAAGGACCTCGGTGAGCGCGGGATCACCGTGAACACCCTCTCTCCCGGCTGGGTCGAGACCGATGTGACCGCGGCGCGGCGGGCGACGCCCGAGGGGGAAGCCGCGCTGGCGGCCTATTCGGTGTTCAACCGGATCGGCCGGCCCTCGGACATCGCGGACGTCGCCGCGTTCCTGGCCTCGGACGACTCGCGTTGGATCACCGGCCAGCGCCTCGATGTCACCGGCGGCTCGATGCTCTGACCCCGTGACGGACCGCCCTGGGCCCGGCGCTGAGCCGCGGCGTCATCAGGCTTCGCGACACGTCGTCAGGCGTCATCAGGCTTCGCGACGCGTCGTCAGGCGTCGTCAGGCGTCGTGGAAGACCAGGCCCAGGGAGTGCCGGTGGCCCGAGCGGACGATGCTCACACCGTGGCGTACGGCACCGGCCGACCAGCCGCGGGCGGAGCGTACCGGGCGGTCGCGGGTCGTGAAGACCAGACCGTGGCCCTGCTGCAGGACGGTGGTGGTGGCGCGCGACTGTGCGCGGGGCCGCTGCTCGACGAGCAGGAATTCACCGCCGGTGTAGTCGGTGCCCTGCTCGTCCAGCCCGATGACTACCTGGAGGGGGAAGACCATCTCCCCGAAGATGTCCCGGTGCAGCGCGTTCCAGTCGCCCGTCCCGTAACGCAGCAGAATCTGCGAGGACTTGGTCTGCCCGGCGTGATGGCACAGGGTGAGCCACTCCCCCAGGGTGTCCGGCCAGGGGGCCGGTCTGCCGAGCTTGTCCGCCCAGTCACGGGCCGTCTGCAGCAGGTGCGGGTAGAACGCCTCGCGGAGGGCCCGCACCGGTTCGGGCAGCGGATCGGCGAAGTAGCGGTACTGGCCCGAGCCGAAGCGGTGCCGGGCCATGTCGACGGTCGAGCGGAAGCGGGCGGTCTCGTCGTAGAGCGCGATCAGGGCGCGGCAGTCGGCAGGGCTGAGCAGGCGCGGCGTCACCGCGCAGCCCAGGGTGTCGAGTTCACCGGCCAGAGCCGTCCAGTCGGCGGCCGCTACCCGCTCGGCGAGCGCAGTGGGACGGGTCCGGCGCTTGGTGCTCGTGGTGACCGTGGTGCTCGTGGTGGCCGTGGTGGTCATGGCGTGCTCCAGGGAGTCTTCGGACGGGGCTGCTCACGGGGAACGGGCGGTGCGGGACCGGTCCGCCCGCGGCCGGGCCGGGCTCAGCGGGCGTCCGGTGCGGCCCCCTCGATACCGAGGAGCTGCCGCTTGAGGACGGGCCCGCCCGCGTATCCCGACAGGGATCCGTCCGCGGCGATCACTCGGTGGCAGGGCCGGACGACGAGCAGCGGGTTCGCGCCGATCGCCGTGCCGACGGCGCGCACCGCACCCCGCGCCGCACCGATCCCGGCCGCGATGGCCCCGTATGTGGTCGTGGTGCCGTACGGAACGTCCTCCAGGGCCTGCCATACGCGCTGTTGGAACTCCGTGCCCCGGGCGTCCGCGTAGGCGATACCGAAGCGGGTCAGCTTCCCGTCGAAGTAGGCGCGGAGCTGGCGGGCGATCTCGGCGAAGGCGTCCGGGTCGTACGTCCAGCCGTCCTGGACGGTCGCACCGCCCTTCTGGCCGGGCATGCTCAGCGAGGCGAGCGCGGTGCCGCCCGGTGCGGTGGCCGACTCCTCGCCCACCAGGAGGAGTTCGCCCAGTGGGCTGTCGAGGGTGGTGTAGAGCGTCATGGTCCTGTGCTTTCCGTGGTGGAGGGGCGGGGGTGCGCCGGTTCTCCGGCCGGCGCGTTCCAGAAGTGGTGCATGGCGTACGAGCGCCAGGGGCGCCAGGCGTTCGCCCGCGCGGTCAGGTGCGCCGCCGGGGCTCCGGCCCGGCGCATTCCGGCCAGTACGGCCACATCGCCGGCCAGCAGCACATCAGGGTCCCCGAGGGCTCGCATCCGGAGGTAGCCGGCCGTCCATGGGCCGATGCCACGCAGGCCGAGAAGCGCGCGTTCGACCGCGTCCCGGTCGGCTCCGGCGTCCAGCGTGACCGTGCCGTCGGCGAGCGCGGAACCGAGGGTGCGCAGGGTGGTCCGTCGCGACTGGGGCATGCCGAGTTCCGTGAGCGAGGCTTCCGCCAGGTCGTCGGCGCGGGGGAAGAGATGGGTGAGCGCACCGGACGGCTCCGGCAGCGGTTCGCCGTACGCGGCGACCAGCGCACCGCCGAGAGTGCGGCCGGCCGCCACCGACACCTGCTGGCCGAGCACGGCACGGACCGCGAGCTCGTCCGCGGCGGCAGCGCCCGGGGAGCGCAGTCCGGGATGCCGGTCCACCAGCCGCGCCAGGACGGGGTCCTCGCCGAGCCGCTCGGCGACCGCGTACGGGTCCGCGTCCAGATCGAAGAGGCGGCGCACCCGCTGCCCGGCGGTGGTGAGATCACGCAGTTCGGTGAGGCGCAGCCGGCAGTTCAGCCAGCCGCCTCGGGTCGCCTCGTCGACCTCCGCGATACCGGTGCCGTGCGGCAGTCGCAGGGTGCGCCGGTAGGTGCGGGCGCCGGGCTCGCCGCCGACCTCCTCGATCCCGGTGATCGCGCGCTGCTGGAGGTGGTCGAAGAGCTGCCGTGCCGCGTACGGGCCCCGGAAGGCCAGCCGCAGCGGCAGCACCCCGGGCGTGGCACACGGCGAAACCGGAGCACCTCGGGCCGCCTTCCCGGGGCGGCCGGCGCGCAGCTCGCCCGGCGTGAGCGCGTAGATCTCCTTGATGGTGTCGTTGAACTGGCGCACGCTGGCGAAACCGGCGGCAAAGGCGATCTCGGCGGCCTGCAGGCCGGTGGTCTGCAGCAGGACCCGCGCGGTGTGGGCGCGTTGCGCCCGCGCCAGCGCCACGGGGCCGGCGCCGAGCTCGGCGTTCAGCTGTCGCTGCACCTGCCGGGCGCTGTAGCCGAGCCGGGCCGCCAGCCCGGCGACCCCTTCCCGGTCCACCACACCGTCGCTGATCAGCCGCACCGCCCGCCCGACGACATCGGCGCGGGCATTCCACTCCGCCGATCCGGGCACCGCATCGGGGCGGCAGCGTCGGCAGGCGCGGAAGCCGGAGCCCTGGGCGGCCGCGGCAGTCGGGAAGAAGGCGACATTCCGGCGTTGGGGTGTGGTGGCCGGGCAGCTCGGCCGGCAGTAGATCCCGGTCGTGGACACCGCGAAGAAGAAGGCGCCGTCGAATCTGGCGTCCCTGCTGCGCACCGCCTCGTACCTGCTGTCCTCATGCCTCACAGAGTCCACTGTGCAGCAGGTCAGGCGAGGGTGCTGGCGGAAATCGGACGGCGCGTTCGGGCCCTGCGAAGGCGCCTCGCCCGGTCAGGCCGGCGGCATCGGCCAGTCGTCCAGCGAGCCGCCGCGCCATTCGACGAGCCGGGGATCGTCCAGCGCGATGTCCTCGGCCGAGCCGGCGACCCCCGCCCGGCGGAGGAATTCGGCGACATCGCCACGGCCGTGGGCCAGGCCCACGATCTGCCCACGTACGGTCACCCGTCGGCCACCGGAGGGGGTCGGCGGGTGCACGATGACAGGCGGATGCTCGGACATGCATCCAGCGTGCGCCGGGCTCCGTGCTCGCGCATTTCGACAGCCGCCGTGAGAATCATTCCTTGCCCCGGCAAGCCTCCACCAGGCCCGCCGGGTGGCAGGGGGCACGAACGGGCAGCTGCTCGGCAACGCCCCGGAACCGACCTCCGCGACGACATCATGAGGCCCACCGTGAACAACCCGCTCGACTCCGCCGAGTTCTCCCGGGACCCGTATCCGCTGCTCGCCGCCCTGCGAGCGCGCGGTCCCGTGCAGCAATTACGGACCGACAACGGCCGTACGACCTGGGTCGTCACCGGCTGGGCGGAGGCCCGGGCGGCGCTGGCGGATGCCCGGCTGTCGAAGGACACCGCCCGCTACTTCGCCGACCGGCCCGACAATCGCCAGCTGGCCCCCGCCGTCAGCCGCACCATGCTCGCCACCGACCCGCCGCACCACGGCCGGCTACGGAAGCTGGCGATGAAGGCGTTCACTCCGGCGGCCGTGGCACGGCTGGAGCCCCGCATCCGCACGATCGCGGAGGAACTGGCCGCGCGCGGGTCGGCAGACCTTGTCGAGGAGTTCGCCGTGCCGCTGCCGATCACGGTGATCAGCGAGCTGCTGGGGGTACCGGAGCCGGACCGTGCGGCGGTCCGGCGCTGGTCCCATGACCTGTTCGCCGCGGCGGCCCCGGACACCGTGGACCGCGCGTCGCACGCCCTCAGCGACTATATGACGCGGCTTATCGCGGCCCGGCGCGCGGACCTCGAGGACGACGTCCTCAGCGGTCTGATCGCCGCCCGGGACGAGGCCGACCGGCTGTCCGAAGCCGAACTCGTCTCCCTGGCCGTGCTGTTGGTGGTCGCGGGTCACGAGACCACCACCCATCTCATCGGCAACGGCATGGTGGCCCTGCTCCGGGACGACGCACTCCGTTCCCGGCTCCGGGCCGATCCCGGTCTGCTCCCCGCCGCGGTCGAGGAATTCCTGCGCTACGACTCCCCGGTCACCGTAGCGACCTTCCGCTTTGCCACCGAACCGTTCGCACTCGGTGGTGTCCGGGTCGGCGCGGGAGATGTGGTTCTGGTGTCCCCCGGAGCCGCCAATCGTGATCCGGCGCGGTTCGTCGCGCCGGACGAGGTACGGCTGGACCGCCACCGCCGTGCGGGACGGCCGGACCGAACCGACCGTCCCGACCATCTCGGCCATCCCGGCTGTCCCGGCTATCCCGACCGTCCCGACCATCCCGGCCATCCCGGCTGTCCCGACCGTCCCGGCTGTCCCGAGCACACCCGGCTCCACGGGGAGCCCGAGGGGACCGAGGCGGCAGACGTGACAGACGTGACAGAGGGGACCGCGTGGATTGAGGGGATGGAGGGGATTGAAGGGACCGACCGCCCGGGTGGTCATCTCTCGTTCGGCCACGGTCCGCACCACTGCCTCGGAGCGCCGTTGGCCCGCGTCGAGGCCCGCATCGCCTTCGAGGTGCTGCTGACGCGTTTCCCCGGCATCCGGCCGGGGGTGGACAGTTGGGATGCGCTGAACTGGCGGCGCACGCGCTTGCTGCGCGGACCGGCGAACCTCCCGGTGATCCTCGACCGGTGAACATGAACACGGGTGAACACCGATGAACACGCGTACGCGGCCATGCGCTGCCCCGTTCCCGCTCACCCCGCGGCCTCCCCTCCCCCGCGAGGCGCGCCCGGAACGAACCGGCGCCGTGACCGCAGTGCACAGTCACGGCGCCGACCGGAGGGGCGGGGCGCCGCCCGGCCCACCGCGCGCACGGGGGCCGGTGTCAGACCTTGAGCGGCTTGATCGCGGTGGGTGCATGGTCCGGCTCGGTGGCGATGTCCTCCCACTCCTGGACACTGGCGATATCGCTGCCGCTCATCGAGATGTTGGTGATCCGCTCCAGGATCGCCTCGACAACGACCGGGACGCGGTGCTCGGCGGCCAGCTTCTTGGCCTCCTCGAAGGCGGCACCCAACTCGCCCGGGTCGGTGACGCGGAGGGCCTTGCAGCCCAGGCCCTCGGCGACCCTGACGTGGTCCACGCCGTAGACGCCCAGCTCCGGAGCGTTGATGTTCTCGAACTCCAGGTTGACCTGGAAGTTGATGTCGAGGTTGCGCTGCGCCTGACGGATCAGGCCCAGGTACGCGTTGTTCACCAGGACATGCACGTAGGGGATCCGGTGCTGGGCGCCGACGGCCAGCTCTTCGAGCATGAACTGGAAGTCGTAGTCGCCGGAGAGGGCGACGACCGGTGTCTCCGGGTCGGCGGTGGCCACCCCCAGCGCGGCCGGGATGGTCCAGCCGAGGGGGCCGGCCTGGCCGCAGTTGATCCAGTGGCGCGGCTTGTAGACGTGCAGCATCTGGGCGCCGGCGATCTGGGAGAGGCCGATGGTGGTCACATAGCGGGTCTCCGGCCCGAAGGCCTTGTTCATCTCCTCGTAGACGCGCTGCGGCTTCATCGGGATGTCGTCGAAGTGCGTACGGCGCTGGAGCCGGGCCTTGCGCACCTGGGTGGACGCGGCCCAGTCACTGCGGTCGGGGAGCCGGCCGGCGGCCTTGAGCTCCCTGGCCACCTCGACGAACAGCTTCAGCGCGGCCTTGGCATCCGAGGCGATGCCGTAATCCGGGGCGAAGATCTTGCCGATCTGGGTCGGCTCGATGTCGATATGGACGAACTTTCGGCCCTGGGTGTAGACGTCGAGCTTGCCGGTGTGGCGGTTGGCCCAGCGGTTGCCGATGCCCAGGACGAAGTCGGACTCCAGGAAGTTGGCGTTGCCGTAGCGGTGCGAGGTCTGCAGGCCGACCATCCCGGCGTTGAGCTCGTGGTCGTCGGCGAGGATTCCCCAGCCCATCAGGGTGGGGACGACCGGGGTGCCGGTGAGCTCGGCGAACTCGACCAGCAGCTCGGCGGCATCGGCGTTGATGATGCCGCCACCGGCGACGATCAGCGGGCGCTCCGACTCGTTGAGGAGCCCGAGGGCCTTCTCGACCTGGGCGCGGGTCGCGGTCGGCTTGAAGGCCGGCAGCGGCTCATACGTCTCGGGGTCGAACTCGATCTCCGTCAGCTGGACATCGATCGGCAGGTCGATCAGGACCGGACCGGGCCGCCCGGAGCGCATCAGGTGGAAGGCCTGCTGGAGAACGCCGGGGACCTGCGCGGCCTCCATGACCGTGGTGGCGGCCTTGGTGACCGGCTTGGCGATCGCGGCGATGTCGACGGCCTGGAAGTCCTCCTTCTGGATCACTGCGGTCGGCGCCTGGCCGGTGATGCACAGGATCGGGATCGAGTCACCGATCGCGGAGTAGAGGCCGGTGATCATGTCCGTGCCGGCCGGGCCGGAGGTGCCGATGCAGACGCCGATGTTGCCCGGATGGGTCCGGGTGTACCCCTCGGCCATGTGCGAGGCGCCCTCGACATGGCGGGCCAGCGTGTGGTCGATCCCGCCGGCGCCCTTGAGCGCTGCGTAGAAGGGGTTGATCGCGGCACCCGGCACTCCGAAGGCGTGGGTCACGCCCTCCCGCTTGAGGATCTCCACCGCGGCACGAGCGGCTGTCATTCGAGGCATCGAGTACTCCTGCGTCGACCTGTCACGGGCAAGCTCCAGCGAGGGGCCGGAGGAGAGGAACTTCCGCATCATGGAATCAATGTTTTGCTCTACGGAAGGAACGTAGAACGCGGCGACCCACGCGTCAAGGGGAGACCGGGCGTCCGGCGCGGAAGGTCGATGGGGAGTCGCGGGCGCGGGCGGGCGGGCAGATGACGCGCCGCTGACGCGCCGCAGAGGGGGGAAGGCCGAGGACGAACGGGCCGACAGGCGAAACGCCGGCACACAGACACAACGGCACACAGACGCAACGGCGCGCAGAGACACACGAGCGACGAGCGGCGAGCGGCGAGGCGACCAGCAGCGGCCGCACGAGGACACGACGAAGCCCCACCGCAACCCCCTGCAGTGGGACTCCCTTACCGAAGGCAGTGATTACCGCCGGAGAGCCCCCCGCGTCACATACGGCGACCAGCCCATTCTTCGAGTCTTCGAGTGCCGTCATTCAACGGGGCGGCTTCGGCGACACCGGGAAGCAATGCACCGTTGCCCCCTGAAGCAGTGAGGCCGCAACTTCGATACCACCGTTGCCGCACCCTGCCCCACCCCTCCCCGAGAGCTGCGGCGACGTTAAAGGCCTCACCAACTCATGACGTGACACTCACCCCCGCCGGCAACCACACCAGCAACCACACTGACGACCAACCAGCAGCCGCACCGGCGATGACAAGCCGGGCATCACCCGCTGGTTGAAGGTTGTATGAGCGCTTTTCGGTACCTCGCGACCTTGCCGCACCCCCCACGGGAGCAAGGGCGGTCACTTCGGCACCAAGCCGCGCACCGCACCGGCACGGCAGGCGGCACCACAGGCGACACGGCAGACGGCACGGACCGTTCGCCCCTCCATGTCCGCATACGGGGCCGCGCGAATGTGCCGCGGCTCACGCCCTCCGCATACGCCGACCCCGTCACACGTACCGCATGCCGCCTGGGCGCAGCCCGAACCGGTGTCCTTTCCTCCCGCGCATTCACCCCCACCCCGCCGCATATCCCCGACCCGTCCCCGGTGCATCCTCAGCACATCCCCAGCGCATCCCAGATATCCCCGGTCACCCCGAGTCGATCTTTCCCGTATCTCCCGGAACCGTATTCCGACGCTCGGCAGGAACGGCACGCAAAAGACCCCGCCCGACGACCGGGCGGGGTCCACGCAAAAGAAAACTACACGCGCCTTACGGCACGTACGCCTCAGCGGATCGGCATTCCCGAAACCGTCCGGGCAATCACCAGTCGCTGTATTTCGCTGGTGCCCTCGAAAATGGTGTAAATGGCGGCTGATGCCAGTGTGCGGGTACCGCAACCTGGGCATTCGAGGGTCTGACCTGGGCTTTCACTGGCGATATCGTCGCGTTCAGTCGGGTCCACTGGGTCTTCAATCGGATTCGCGGTGCAGACCTGTCTCCCAAATCTCTCCCAAGCCCGGATCTCACCCTCTCTTCACGAGTAAGGGAAGATGTCAGCGAGCCCCCCTCCATACACGGGAGGGGGGCTCGCCTGTGCCGGGCAACCGAGGGGGCCACCCATTCGATCGCCCGACACGCTCATGGGGGCATCGATTTAAATGCCCGCGGGTCGCCTCCGCCATCGAAGGGTTCACTCCATCGAGTGAACACGCGTTCGAATCTAGCGCACAGCCCGAAGTCCTGGGGCGCCAGGCGTCCGTAGGGCCGCTATCAGCGGAGATCACTCAGGCTATCTGCTACGTAACAGGTTCAACAGGGTCTCCTACCGTTGCGATCCCAAGATCGCGACCGGGGATGCCATGGATGCGCCGCACGACCAGCTAGCAGCGACACTGCGGCACGGCATCACTGAAGGCGTCTACCCGCCCGGCTCACGCTTCCCTTCCGTGCGCGCCATCGCACGCGACCGCAAGGTCGGGCTCGGAGTCGCCTACCTCGCCGTCGAGGCGCTCCGTTCGGAGGGATTACTCGAAGGGCAGCCCCGCCGCCGACTCACGGTGGCGCACCCTGTAGGTGTGCGCACCCTCGCCGACCCTGACGCCCCGTGGCCCCATAACCAGGGAGACGTCGAACGCAGCAACATGCGAGCCGACGCCGACCTTGCCGTGCGCCTCGGAGTCGAGCCGCGCACCGTGCTTCAGCGAGAGCGGGTCGAATTGCTGGACCCGGACGGCCGGCCCGCGATGGTCGTCACAACCTGGCGCCGCGGCGCACGGCGCCCCCATGCGAGCCACCGCGTTACGGTCCGCACGGAGAGGATGACGCGACAGGACGCAGATCTGCTGGGGCTCGCCGCGGGCATCCCTGTGCTCGTGGTCCAACGAACGAGGTATAGCGCGGATGGGGCACCCGTTGAGGTAGCAGATCTCGTACTCCCGTCGGATCGCTGGCAAGTCAGCCTGTAGCTGTCGACTCGCCGACCATCCTCCGCAGATTCGCGTGGCATATGCAACAACGCTACGTGGCGATCCAGTAACAGCCTCTTGGGTGACCCGTGACATCGACGCAAAACGCCGCCCCGCTCCGGGCGCTGTTCCGGGGCGGGGCGGGGAGTGCAGCGCTACCAGCGTGAGCGCACACAGTGAATGTGATGGTTCAACGATACGGCTGACCCCTGACAAACAACGGGCCCGCGACGGGGTCACGCGGGATTCGGCGCCGACCGGATCGCGGATTGGTCCGGGGCGGCCGCATGAACCTAGAATCGAACGCATGAGCGACCTGCCGCCGGATCTGCCACGCCTCCGCGTACTGGAGACCTGGCTACACCTCACCCTCAAGGAGGTCCGGCAGGCCATCGTCGTCGCCCAGCAGCGCGAGGCCCAGCAGCAGCGGACCACCCCTCCCCCGCCGCCGGACTGGGTGGTGCAGCCGGGTATCGGTCGCGACGCCCACCCCGTCGCCGTCCACGTCGGCGGCTGTGGCGCCGCCGGGCAGCGGGCCCGACCGATCTCACGCGAGCAGGCAGTCCGCGCGCTCACCGAGGGCATCGAGGCATGCGGCCTGTGCCGGCCGGACACGGAGCTCGGCATCCTCTGACCTGCGCGCCACAGCACGACGACGCAAGCTGGAGGGATGCGGGACCACGCGCCGATCGTCGTACATCAGCTGTCCGCCACCGGCGGCCGGCGAGTCACCGCGCGCGGCGAGATCCTCGGGCTCGCGTACAGCGACGACGACGTGATCGAGTTCCTGCGCCGGGCTGGGCTACCCGCGGCCGAGGAACTCCTCGACGACGCAGGTTGGGTCGAATGGCGCGGCGGGCACCCGCACGACTGGGGCGGCAGCTGACAGCAGAAGGCCCCGCCGCGACGGGGGGACGCGGCAGGGCCCGGAATCAGTGTGGCAGGTATGAGCCGTTAGCTGGCGAACTCGGCCTCCAACACGGCCGCGATCCCCTCGTCGTAACCCTCGCGCACCGGCACCAAGTCCTTGCGGCCGGGCGACTTAGCGATCCCGAAGTACGCCTCGATGTGCTGCATCGGAGTCCCGTCCTCAAGCACCGCGGCCATTGCCGCCCGTCGCAGGTCGAGCACATCGACATCCAGCCCAGCCTGTTGCATCGCATCCCTGAACAGACGGTGCACAAACCAGTGGTATTCGAGCCCGAGTAGCAGCGGCTCCCCCAGCTCGGCGTTCTCGCCCTCCAGGTGCTCATCCAGTGCAGATGCGGCCGACGGGGCGATGCGGATTGTCCGCTCGCGTCGATCGCTGCGGATGGTCAGCCTGGGCTCGACCCCTGGGGTCCAATCCAAAATCCGCAGTCGCTGTACCTCACCAGGCCGCAGCCCCACCAGCAACATCAACGTCGCGGCGGCATGTAGCTCGACGTCACCCGAAACGGCTGTCAGTGCGGCGCGCGCGAGAGCGGTAGTCGGCAGTGGGCGACGCGCTCTCGCGGCTGCCACCTTCCCCGCGGTCCATCGCACTGCGGTCTCGCGGCTCTCGAACTGGGCGCTACGCATGCGGCTCCTTCCGCTGGTGTGTGGCGACATCATTCCGCGCTGGCCGCCGGTACGGAGGCAGAACAGCAAAGCGCCCCGCCGACGAGGGCGGGGCGCAGGAGCCGGTGCAACACCTTGGGGAGGTAGCGCGGCCGGCACGCACAGCATGGACCGTGGCGCGCCTTGAGGGGAAGGGGGTGGACGCGGATCATCCGGAACGCCGGCGGCGCGTAGGGCTGCTGAGCTAGGCGTCCTCGCGAGGCTTCTTGCTGCGACGACCCGTTACGGTCCCCTTTGCGATCTGGTCCACGCAGGGGTAGGGGGACAGGACCGCGACGGGTTTGCCATGTCGAGTAACGACCAGCGGCTGGGCGGTTTCTACGACGTGCTTCAGGAGCCCGCCCGCACTGTTGATGAAGCTAGTAACGCCTACTGTCTCTGCCGACCTGTCCCCCAGCTCGGGAAACCAAGGCTTCCCTCGCTCGTTGTAGCGGGGAAGTTTGTCCCGGATCAGCTTGCGTTCCTCGGTAAGTGCCGAGGCGGAGTCGACATGCAACTCGACGTCCGTCATGGCCACCTCGGGCCACCAGGGCTTGTCCGCGCGGTGCTGACGAAACCGAGTCTTCGGATCTTTCGTGACACCGACGTAGATGAGGTGATCCTCAGCGTCATAGAGACGATAGAGCGCGACTCTTTCACTCACTGGCACCCACCTCCGGCCGGCGCGGGGGCTTCGCATCGGGGCGCTGGACGTACCACTCCATGTATAAGCGGAGTTCGGCTGATCGGTCGCTATCAACGCTCGCTGCTGCTGCCCCGAAGTCCGACCAAAGCTGGTCAGGGATCTGACGGATCCCGCGAAGTTTCTCGCTGTGCTTGTTGGCCATGAGGGAATCCTTGCAGGGTGGTTGACCACCCGTCAAGCCTGTGCCACTCTAGGTACGTCGAGGTGGTTAACCACCTCTGATCGGCGGAATCACCGCTACCAACACCAAGGAGGGCCCCATGGCCGCCACCTATGAGCCCCGCCACGGCGACCGCGTCCGCATCGAAGGACACGGCGTCAACTACCGCGGCGAGACCCGGTCGTTCATCTACGAGGGCGTCATCGACCGCCCCTACCCCGACCTGCCCGGATGGCGCCTCCGCGGCACCAACCTGCTGACAGGCGCGGACTGCGACAAATGGTTCTCCTCCGACGAGCAGATGAACGACGGCCAGCCCGGCTACGCGCAGACCACCCGCCCCATCCCCACCGAGGGGATGGCATCGTGACCGGCTTGCCCCCTGGCGGCGGACGTCGCCTCACCCCCAACGGCAATGACGGTTACACCGTCACCGAGTTGCCCGTCGAGAAGCCCACCGAGGACGAGCACCGTGCATTCACCCGGGACGGCTACTACGGCCTGTCCCGCCTGGAACTGATGCGCCGCCTCCGCGAAGCCGAGTGGGACGCGGCCGAGTGGAAGCGCCAACTGGAGGAACATCGCGCGGGCGTCGGCTATCAGCGAACCGCCGACGCCCGGACTCTGGCGCGAGTGGCCGGGCTGGTGGACGTCCGCCGCAAGACACTCCACATGTGGGACCTGCGCTGCGCCCTCGGCCTCGTCCCCTGGGAGGAGCAGCAGGCCGCCTCTGACGACAACGCAACCTGATCCCGGTCCAGCCCGGGTGGCGCAGTGGCAGACGCAGCCGCCTTAAAAGCGGCCCCCCGCGGGTTCGAATCCCGTTCCGGGCACCCACCACCTCGCACGCAGGAGGATGCGTTGATCCTCGACCCCGCCGTGGAGAACCTCCGACACGGCTACACCCTCGACGACCTCGACCGCCTCGCCCGCACCGTCCTCGTCATCGACCGGTGGCGCACCGACATCAACACCGCCGACCGGTACGCAGCGATCCACTTCGCCATCACCGAACAGATCCTCACCGCGGACGAGCCGCCCACTGGCGGCGATCTCATTGCGTGCGGACTGCAGGCAGCCAATCGGTACGTCCGCACCGAAATGCACCACCATGGCTACAACCAACGCGACACCGCCGCTGGCCCCGGAGCGCTTCCCGGCTTCCAGCGGTACTGGCAGCAGTCCGGCCGCACCCCGTGGGACGAACGATTGATGGAGTCCCTGACCCTCGCGCAGATATGGCCCTGTCTCACCCTCGCCCAGCAACAGGCGGTCATGGCGCTCGCCCTCACCGGCGACCACCAGGAGGCGGCCGACTCGCTGGGGCTGACGCTGACGGCATTCTCCGGGCGGCTGAAGACGGCGCGCCGCAGGGTCTTCGCGCTCTGGTACGAGCACGAGACGCCACCGCGGCGCAGGCGGCTCGACAAGCGGGTACTGGCCCGGTCCGGGGCGTGGCAGGGCCGGCGTCTCCTCACGGAATCGGATCTGGAGCGGCTGCGGAGCCGACGCAACAACGGGGCCACCCTCCAGGCCCTGTCGGATGAGACCGGCTACTCCAAGGCGGGCTTGTCCAACCTGCTCAACGGCAAACGGAAACCCGCACCAGATCGCCAGGAGGAGGCATGACGGACGCAGGGCCCGGAGAGACCCCACTAGCGCATAACGTTCCCTTAAGTGCTGTGCTCCTCCTCGCTGGTGGGCTGGAGCCGCGCGGCGAGCTTGGCTGCCAGCCCATAGGCGGGATGGTTGTCGAGCTGTCGGCGGCGTCGGTTGTACCGCTGTGTGGTGCGCGGGTCGGAGTGGGAGACGGCATCTTGCACGTCCTGCAAGGCCACGCCGTTGGCGAGGTTGTCGGTGATGAACTGGTGCCGCAGCGTGTGCGGCTTGATGCTGGCGGCCTGCGGTAGGCCAGCGCGCCGGGCGAGGACGCGAAGGTGCTTCCACACTTCGGGCTGCGTCCAGCGACGCCCGGACTCCGTGGCGAACAGGGGGCCGTCCTCGCGGTGACCGAGGTAGGCGAGGAGTGCGTCGAGGGCGAGCGGCGGCACAGGCGCGGGCCGCTTCTTGCCGCCTTTCTGTGTGAGGGGCAGGGTGCGGTGTCCTCGGTCGTAGCCGAGCTGGTCGGCGTTGAGGGAGAGTAGTTCGTCGACGCGGGCGCCGGTGAGGTAGAGGAGCATGACGAGGGCGTAGGAGCGGGGCGCCCAGTCGGCGGCCGTCTGGATGAGCCGGGTCGTCTCCTGTTCGGTCATGCCCTCCGTCGGTGAGTAGTCGGGGTCGATGTCGGGGCGCTGGACGCCACTGAATGGGTTGACCTCGGTGATGCCGACCTCGATCGCGTAGTCGTAGAACGACGCAGCGGCCGAGAGCGTCTGTGCGATCGTGGCGTCCTGGGGTGGCTTCCCCTGGCGGGCGGGCGTCTTCGCGACGTTGTTGGCGTAGGCGTCCGCGAGGGGGAGTCTCGCCTGGAGAGGGTGGGCGCCTGTGCTGCGCGCGTACTTCTCCCAGCGTCGGAACGCTCGCGCGTAGGCGCGCTTCGTGTGGTCTGACTTCTGCCGGGCGATCCATGCTCCGGCGGCAGTCGGCAAGGGGTCGCCGTTGCCGTAGATCTCGGTGAGATCGTTCGCGAGGTCGCGGGCCAGCTTGTGCCAGTCGTCGCGTGGGTCGTGCCGGTCGGTCGACAGCTCCGCCGACGGGCGCGGGACGAGGTCAGTCACGTGGTGGGCTCCTCGTCCGGGCCTACCGGGCCCGCGCTCTCCGGGCAGACGTGCGCCTCATACCGGGTGTCCCTCGTGCTCCAACCGCACGCGCACGTGAAGCTGTGGTCCAGCTGCCTAGCTTGGTCCAGGTAGGCGCGCATCAAGGCCAGACGCGGGGCGGGCTGCTCACTCATATGGTCTTCTCCTCACTGCTCACCGGGCGCGGGACGAGGGCGGTCACGGACGCCGCCCCTGCTGCCAATCGTGCGCACCGTCGTGCCACTGAGGTCGCCCGCACTTGGGGCCGATTGGATCGTCGGAGTCCTCCGGCCACTCCTGCGCCTCGCATGGCGGGTGCTCCCAGCTGGGAGCCGACCACACGACACGCCAGGGCGCACCGTATCCGGCCTTCGCGAGAACATGATCGGGCCAGACCTTTGCCGTGGTCTTCAAGGGAAAGCGGGACTTGTGCAGCCTGGCGGCTTCCGCAGCCCGCGCCAGTTCACCACTGGGGCCGTAGTCCACAGAGAGCGTGACGACACTCAGCTCGGAGGCCGTGATGAGCTGGGTCAACTCTGCAACGAACGCGTCTACGGTCGCATCGTCCGCTGGCGCCTGTGCGATCGCCTGGTCTCGCATTGCGATCTGGGCGGTGGCTACGAACGCCTGCTCGGTGGACAGGCCGGGATGCAGGCCGTCGGTCTCGGCCTTGACGGTGCGGACCTGCTCGCCCCACCACTCTGCGGCAGCGCGGGAGGCTGCGGTCAAGGGCTGATTGTTCTCGGACAAGGCGCCACCTCTCAGTATGGGATAACTGTCATTATCAACCATAGAGTTGGGCGATCGCCAGCACTTCCGACACGCTCCCGCCATGACGACATGCACGACACCTACCTGCCGCCGGGACTACGACGAGTCGGACCCCGGAGCGGTCAAGCACCACACCGAGCCGGTCTACTGCGCGGAGACCTCGAAGCGATGTAACCGCTGCAACGGGCGCCCAGGCTGCTACCTGTGCGGGGACTCCTTCTGTAAGTGCCACGAGCACTAACCCCAACCGCACGAAAGGCCCCGCTCCGAGAGGAGCGGGGCCCGCGATATGGCATGTTATCGGGGGCGAGAGGCGGTCAACTCAACCGCCTCGCACGGGTGTTCTCGCCTCACCTCGCGCCAACACTCTTGCGATCATTGGCCAAGCATTGAGAATCTGTTGGCATGCAGCGTGACAACGAACCGACCATCCTCGCCTCCATCGCGGCCGCCGGCGAGCGCGTCCGCAACGCCGAGGCGAAGAAGAAGGACGCCGACACCGCCGCCCGGCAAGCGAAAGCGACACGCGACCGCGAGCGCCGGATCCTCGCCGACCGCGTCGTGACCGCCGCCCAGAACGCCGTCCCTCAGAAGCTCATCGCCAAGCATGCCCAGCGCACCCGTGAGTGGGTGCGGCTCGCGAACCTGGGCGCCACCCGTCCCGACGACGTCACCGCCACCATCTACGACCCGACGGGCGGGTCGTTTCGCGACTGGCGGGCCGCAGCCGAACTCGCCTGGGCCGACGCCGCCCGCACCGAGGGCCTGGAACCCAAGCTGATCGACGACTTCGACCCGAAGGGCAACGAAGTCGCGCAGGTACTCGTGTACGACATGCGCTGGACGCTCCTCCGGGACGGCGACACCATCCGCGTGGCCGTCGGCAACAAGCACCACCCCGACGCCGCCTTCGACCCCGACTACAAGCCCGAGCAGTGAGGCCAGCCATGAGCGTGCGCATCGAAGATGCCATCCGCGAGACCCTGGACGCCATCGGCGACGACCCTGATTACACGGAGGCGCGGGATGCGCTCACCGAGGCGTCCACCGCGTTGGTCTCTGGTACGACCGCCGAGGTGCAGTGGTACCTGGAGCGGGCCCTCCGCCTCATCAACGACACCTGCCCGATCTGAACTCCAACACCGACAAGGAAAACCGACCATGAGCAGCCCGCGAGGAACCGTCGCCCGGGTAGCGGAACACGGCCTGATGAGCCCTGCTGATCTGGTCGAGCTGACCACGGCAGTCGACCTGGGAGACGCCGAAGCCGTCCGCGGCATCGGCCACCACTGGTCCGGGCTGATCGCCCTGGACATCTTCAGCGTCGCCGACGCCATCGACACCACCGAGAAGTGAGGATGCCATGAACCGCGAAGACGACGACGCCTACGAGGACTTCGGCACTGGTGAGGTCCCGGACGACTACTGCCCCTTCCACCCCGCTGGCGGATGTTCGCCGGCGGACCACTTCGCCACCACCGAGCAGTGAGGCGAACGGCCATGAGCAGCCTTAAGGCCGTCACCGACGTTCTACACAGCACCCTCGCCCGTGCACAGGAGGAGCGAGAGCAGCGCCCCGGACTCATCGACGGGCCCGACGGTCCCGAGTGTGAGTGGGCTGCCTACGAGCGGGCCCGCATGCATGAGACCGTCAACGCGATCCGTGGCGAGCGCGACCTGCCCGCCGTCCCGGTCGAGGACATCGTCCGCGCCGAGCAGCACGCGGTCGGTCACTCCGACTACAGCCGCAAGTTCGCGTTCTACTGCGCCGAACTCGCCGAGAAGTGAGGAGACCTGTCATGCCGATCACCCCCACCTACGAGGTCAAGTGCGACGCCTGCTGGGGCGTCATGGACGGCCGCTGCGACACCCGCGAGGACGCCGAGCAAGCCCGCGAAGAGCTGGGCTGGGTGGACCTCAACAGCGGCACCGCCTGCCCCGAGCACAACACCGCGCCCACCCGAGCCGACAAGAAGTGAGGGCGCTATGACCCGCGAGGAGTACGAGGAGAAGCGGCAGCGCCTGAGCGCGGACGCCGAGGATGCCCGCAAGGCGCTCAACCGGGCCCGCTCCCGGTACGAGGGGATCACCGATGAACTCCGCGACCTCCGTCTGGAGTGGCGAGACCAGCAGGCCGCCGACCGCGCAGGGGAGAAGAATGGAGTACGCCCATGAGCAGTCCGACCGAGCTCCGGGCCCGCGCCGACGAGCTGGAGAGCCGCGCCCGCCCGCTCATCGCTGGGCCGCGCACCGACGACGAGAGGATGTGGCTGGAGAAGGCCGCCGCGCTCCGAACCGAAGCCGACCGGCTGGAAACGTCCACCAAGAAGTGAGGAGAACGAACATGCCCGACATCTATGACGATGGTGCCGCCTACGGCCCCGACCCGGACGCCCAGCTCGCTACCGAACCGCCCCCCGATCCGATCTACGACGACGGGAACGTGTACGGCCAGAACCGCACCACCGAGAAGTGAGGACACGATCCGATGCCTGAGCTGGCCATCGTCTTGTGGGTGATCGCGGGGCTTTACGCCGGCGCGTGTGTGGTCCTGGGCGGCGGGCGACACCTGCCTATCGCCTTTCGCCTGCCGTACCTGGCCTGGGATGTGATCGCACACTCTTGGCGTCGGCCGCGCGCCGTTCAAGCGCGACCAAACCACCCCCGGATCAAGCAGCTTGAACGCGAACTCGGCCTGAGTGGAAAGCTCACCACCGACGACAACGCGAAGTGAGGATGCCGACCATGGAACGAACCCCTACAACTTGCCGCTGCGGCTGCGGCGAGACTCCCTCCCCCGGGCGCGAATGGCCGCCCGGCGGACACGACCATCGTGCCGTCCACCAGCGCATCGCGCGCATCGGTTCCACCGTCGAGTTCTGCGACTGGTTCGACCAGCAAGAGCTTCCCGCTGCCCCCAGCTCCAGTGGTCAGCCCGCCGAGCAGTGACCGCGTAGCCCGCACGACCGATGCCCCGCCTGAGACAAGCAGGCGGGGCATCGGCGTGCTCAGGATACCGATTCTGTGGCGCACGGTCGGTACGGGGCATGTGGTGCGTGCGGGGTTCTCTCAGACGGATCCTGCGGTCGGGTGGACCTGCGGTGTACCCCCAGGAAGCCCTGCCTGCTGGTCAACGAGCCATTCGGTGTCGCGGGCGAGGAGCTGCACCTGCACCATCGCCGCAAACGGATCGGACGCGAGTTCCTGCCCGGCCTGCCAGGTGACGTTGTCCAGTCGGGCGGCCTGCTGATACCAGGAGCTGCCGCCGCGCCACATTCGGTCGGCCGCATCCTGGACGCCCGGGAGCAGCAGGTGGACGTGCCCGCGCAGCGCCTCGTGATGGTCGGCCAGCGTAACGAGGTCGAGCGGGCCGGAGCTGAGGCGCATCACTAGGCGGATCGTGTCCCGGATCGTGGCCGTGTCGATCGGCTCGGTGCTCTCCGCCGCCCCGGCCAAGGCTGTCTGTGCACGCTCGGCGTCCATGCCGCGACAGTAGAGGCCTGTGACCTGCGCCTCAATGGTAGTTCTCCCAGGTGCGGGCCCGAAGTAACAACGGCTACAGCGGAACTGACAGGGCGTCCGCCAGCACGCGCATCTGCGGTGTCAGGGTCCGGCGCCGCTCCACCACGCCCCCCATGATGTCTTGCGCGTACCGCTGGTTCGCGAGCCATTCCGGGGCGGCGACGTGGATCTCCGTGAGCGTGTCGACCGCCTCACCGTACTGCCGCACCAGGAGGTGGGCCTTGGCCACGTCGAGGCGATGCCGGTGGTACTCCGTGGACGCCGCCTGGCTGCCCTTCTTCTTGGTCATCGCCAGTACCTTGTCCGGCTGGTCGAGGACGATGTGCCGTTCGACCGCCTTGTAGCTAACTGTCACTGGCCCCCACGTCGTCAGCCGGTCCCGGCCCCGTGGGAGTTCCCGCCCGGTCATCACTGCCACGGACCGGGCAAGCCGCATCATGTCCGCCGCCTCCCCGCGCCGGTTATCCCGAAGGCTCGCCGCTGAAGCCTGCAGGAGCAGCCACCCCCAGGCGGCCAGTTCCTGAGGCGTCGCCCTCGACATGCGGGGCTCAATGTCATCGGCCCACTGGGTCGCCAACTCCCGGGACTCGCGCAGCTTGCCCTGCCGGACCAGCAGCCAGCTCCACGTCGTGATGACGCCAGCGGCGCGCAGCCGGTCCGGTGCATCGTCGGCTCCTCCGCCAGTGTGGCCGGGGCCACCTGGACGGCGAGTTGCAGGGGGCGCCACGACTCGGCGGTTTCGGCTGGCGCGTCCTCGTCGTCGCGCTCCAGCAAGCTGCTCGTGTTGACCCGCAGCGCGGCAGCTAGCTTGTGGGCGGTCTCCATGCGGGTGCCGGCCACAGTGCCCTGCTCCAGCTGGCGGATGAGGGAGAGGGACACCTCGGACGCTACGGAGAGTTCCCTCTGGTTCAGGCCGCGGCGCTTGCGGATTTCGCGCAGGCGGGTTCCGATGTGCATGTCGGCGTGCTCGGGCATACTGGCTCCGTTCTGAACTCGACACTCGGAACGGTACGCCTGACGGACGCAGGGGCGTGCGGCGATCGGCCCTCGCCGGGATGGCGGGGGCCGATTTTCGTGGCCGGCTGTCGGTGCCCGGCCGTAGCATCTGCCGCATGACGGCCCCCTGCGCACCCGGCGCCGCCGAGGCGAACGAGGCGATACGTCGGTTCATGGCCGCCCGCACCGGACGGCCGCTCACGCCGGAGGAACAGGGCGAATACGAGCGGCTGCTCGCCGTCTGGGCCGAGGCCAGCCGCGGCTGACACGACGAAGCGCCCCGCCGCCTGCCGAAGCAGGCGGCGGGGTGCTCGCTCGGAGTGATCCATCAAGGGGCAGCGCTCGTGGAGGGTGTCGGTGTCGGCACGTCTGAACAGATCTTGTCGGCCGCCTTGCGCATCGCGGCGCTCAGTTGCTTGGCGTTCTCATCTCGGATGATCACCCACAGTGCGCAGGTCAGCTGCTGCTGGTCCGTTCTCTGCGCCTGGCCCGTGGTCTGCCCGGAACGCAGGGTCGTGAGCCGGTCTTGCGCGCTGGACTGCATCCACACGAGGACCCCGGCGAGCACGACGACGGCACCCAACACGCCGACGATGATGACGTTGCCGCCGAGAGGGCGGCGAGTTGCTGGTGTGGTCATGGCGCCCTCTCTAGCGGCTCCTGCCGTTGAGGAGGTCGGGCAGGAGGGGTGTTTGGCTCGGGGATTCGGTGGGACTTGGGCTCGGGGTGGGTGGCTCGTCGGGGGCGCCTTTGCGGCGGCAGACGAGGGTGTCCGGGTCGCTCGGGTCGGGTTGCAGCTCGTAGCCGGTGGGGCAGGTCTGGCCGTCGTGCCCATCCGAGCCATCCTTGCCGTCGCGGCCGTTCTGCCCGTTCTGGCCGTCCGTTCCATCCCTGCCGCTCGTGCCGGCCGGGCCCGGCACGGTTGAGTCGGCGCCGGGCTCCCCGGGAACACCGGTACCGGGCGGGCCGCTAGGGCCGGGAGACCCCTCGGGGCCTCGCGGTCCGCGAACCGTGGACGTGGGCCCAGGCTCGCCGCGCTCTCCCCGATCGCCCTTGTGGCCGGGCGTGCTCGTGCCGGCCTGCCCCGGCTTGCCCCGAGGCCCGGCCACTGGCACGGCGCCTAGGTGACGCACCTGCTTCGCCAGTGCGTCACGGTCCTCGAGCGCTTGGTGTAGGTCCGCAGATTGCGACTGGATGGTGATGACGATCCAGGCCAGCACCGCCACCAGCAGAATGACGCCCGCGGTGTAGGTGATATCGGTGCGCCGCTTTCGACTCCGGTCCGATCGGTGCAGACCTGTGCCCGTCATTTCGTCCCCCGGCTCGCGAGATAGACCTGCAGGAGCAGGAGGAGGAGCGGGACGACGAGGGATGTGAGGATGAGTCGCCGGTCGGCGGCCCGCTGAGCCTCCGCCTTGCGGGTCTCCTCCATGCGGGCGTCTGCCTCTTTCTGGCGGGCGTCCTCGAGGGCGGCGACCCGCACGGCAATGAGCTGGGCGCGTTCGTCCTGGGATTGCTGCTGGAGCGTCAGCAGGCTCGCGTCGACCTTGGTGTCGAGACGCCCGGCCAGGGTTCGCATGTCCTCTTTGATGTCATCGAACCCGGCGTCCAGGCGACGCGCTAGCTCCCCGTTCGTCGGCTCGTCGCCCATGGTGGCCTCCGGCTATGCAGCCTGCGGAGGAGTCGCTGTCTGCCCTGTGACGGGGCTGACCTGCCCACGGGTAACGAACATGAGAATCGCCAGCACCACGCCGTTGACAGCGGCGGTGGTGGTCGGCTGCATGTCGTACCCGAACGCTGCTGTTGCCGATGCGACGGTCGCCACCAGCGTGGTGAACGCCTGCACGGCGATAGGCCGGGTGAGGGCCGCAGCGACGGCTCCGAGGATCGCTGAGACGCCGGCCACGGTCCAGCCGGCCTGAGCCTCAGTAAGCCCGATGTTGAAGGTGACGGCGAGGCCGAGGACGGCGGACAGGCTGTTGAGCCAGAGAGCGGGCTCGCGGTTCAGTATGAGGATCTTCATCGGAGGCTCATTTCTGTTCAGACGGGTCGGGCAATCTAGCGACGAATGAGATCAAGCGACCACCACGAAGCCGTGCCGGGCGCCGAGCCGGGCCAGGGACGCCTTGCCGGGAATGCCGTCGGCGCCCTTGCCGGTGTAGCCGCCGCCAGCCGGGGACCGCTGCCACCGGGCATACGCGTCCCGGGTCGTCGTGCCGTAACTGCCATCGCCCGCGAACTTCTTGGGCAGCAGCCCTTCGGCGACAAGTGCAGCCTCGACGAGGTTCACGCCGGCCCGGTAGGTGACGTGCCCCTGCCGTGCTGGCGGGTCCGCCTTTGCTGCGGCCACGAGCTGCGACAGATCCACGCGCGGGGTCGACGGGGTGGGTGGCGGAGTAGTCGGCTTCCCCGGTTTTGAGGCGAGCTGCTTCCGCACGTCCGCGCGGAAAATGTCCATGTCGAACGACGGGTCGACCTTCCCCGGCTGCACCTCTTTGTGGCCGGCGATGCTGCGTTCCGTCCATCCGTGCGCTCGGCACAGGGCGGTCGCCCACAGCACGGCCTGCCGGTACTGCTCCGTCGGGTACGGGTCCTTGCCGTTGCCCAGGTTCTCGATCTCGATGCCGTACAAGACGTCGTTGCCGTCGGCGTTGGCCTGGTCGTCGTGCGGCAGCGGCGACTTCTCGGCCATCAGCGCGTTGATGACGTCCAGGTCGACGAGCCCGGCATGGTTCGCCCGCCCAGCCGAGATCATCCACAGGCCGGAGGTCTTCCCGAGCCAGGAGTGGCACAGCGGGCCGGGCAGATCGGACCGGCCGTTATAACAGATCTCCCGGTCGTTGTGGCCAGCTGTGTGGTGGATCAACACGCCGTGGACCGGACCGAACGCCTTGCCGGTCGCTGCGTCGCGCCCGTGTGTCCGCCAACCGTCGTGCTCGTGCACCGTCAGGCCTTCAGCCCGAAGCGCGGACAGCAGACGATCAGCGGAAAGGGGTGTGGCCATGGGGCCTCCAGATATGCAAAAGGCCCCGGCCGGCTGGCGGGGCGTAGGGATGGGTGGTGAGGTCAGGTGTCGGCGCCGGGTGGGGGCGGCGGTTCCGGGGACGGTGCGGGTGGCGGTTCGGCCAGGCCCAGGTCGACGAGGGTGTCGAGGTCCCCGGCACTCTCGTCCACGCGCGGCTGGATGGGTACGGGTGCTGGCTGGTCGGGCATCCAATAGCTCCAGATCAGAGGCTGTAGAAGAGGCCGTTGAGGCTGACCCACGGGGGCGTGATGCGGTCGCTGGCCGTCGTAGAACTGGTGCCGATGACCTTGAGGTGACCGTCCGACTGGGCATCCACCTTCAAGCTAAGCGACGACGACGTCACCGCCGAACAGGCCGCAGAGACCGTGCGAAGCGACCCTGGGCGGGCTGTTGCTGGGAGAGCCGTGTTCGTAAGGATGCCCCCGTTGGCAATCACCCCCGGACTGCCCGGATAGGTGATGTTAAGGCCCCCCTGCAGCATCACCGAGAGCTCACCGAAGAGGTTGACAACCCGGTACTGCACGGTGCCATTCGAGTTGCCGTCGTGGCTGAAGCCCGAGGCCAATGAGACAGTCGTCCACGCCGAGGTGCCGGCCGCGACGACCACCCAAGCCGTGCCGTCGTACACCGTCAGCAGCTTCTCGGTGGTCAGGAATGCGACCGTGCCCGCGACCGGCGACGGGATAGCGGCGTTGCGAGCCGACGCTGACGCGTACCGCAGGTTGCTGCGGGGCACCAGGCCGGTCGCCAGATTCTGGGCGAGCGTCGCCAGGTTGGGGGCGTCGGTGAGCGCCGCTATCTGTACGCCCTGCCCGTAGCTGTCGGTGGTGGGCATCAGGCCTCCGGGTCGGGCAGCAGGACCACGTCGCAGGCGCCTGTGTAGCTGAGGGTCGCCCGGGTCTCCTGATCGCCGCCCGCGTCTGCCAGTTGCTCGGCCGCGTAGTCGGCGATGGTTTGTGTCACTCGGTCCAGCAGCTCGGTGGTGACGCCCTGGCCGCGGCCGTCGAGCTGCAGCTCGGCCGTGTACGAGAACATCTGACTGTCCGCAGCGATGTTGACCACCCGTACCTGGTGGACGACGCTCTGCGGGTAATACCCGGAGTCGGGGTGCGGCACGGGGCCTCCTAGATGAGTCGGTAACGAATGCCGTCCAAGGTCGCCCAGGTCGCGTTGCCGGAGTAGTCCTGGATCTGGAGCGTGCTGGTGCCGGTGGGGTTGACGTCGAGGACGCCGTGCAGGCCGGAGGCCACCTCGACCGGGAATCGGCTTTTGCTGCTCGGCACGATGGCGGCGGGGAGCGTGCACAGGGTCTGTGGGCTGCCCGCTGTAGCTGGTGCTTTCGCCAGCCCGGACAGGCTGACGGTGCCGTCGCCGTTGATGCGGTAGCTCGGCGCCCAATATGGGGTGCCGTAGGCGGTCCAGCCGCCGGAGAGCGTGAGCGTCTGCCACGTGCCGGCCGTCGAAACCGGTGCGATGCGGCCGTGGGCGAGCCAGTTGCCGGAGCTGGAGATGCTGACGACGATCGTCTCCCCGGCGGCGGGGGTGACGTAGGTGGCCATGCGGCGGGCAATGATGCCGTCGGACGTGGTCACGGTGCCGTCGGTGCCGACCGTGGCGACGATGGCCTGCCGCCAGTCGGAGCCGCGGACCGCAGGGCTGTCGGCACCTGCCTGCGTCGCCTGGCGCCGGAGGGCGTCGGCGAGGTCGGCGTGGATAGCGAGCTCGGAGCTACCCATCAGGCGTCCTCCTTCGCCGAGATCGTCGTGATCGGAAAGTCGCCGCCCTCATCAAGGGGCACCGAGAAGCTTTGGATCTGGTGCAGCTCTCCGGTGCCATCCGGGTAGATCACCCGCAGTACGTCGCCCGGCTCCAGCGCCGGGTTCGGCAGGCTACTGAGATCACCGGTGGCGTTCGGCGCCTTGCTCGCGCGGAGCTTGAGCGTGGCCGCGCTGGTCGCCGCGTTCACCGTGGTGAGGGTGGACGAGGTGTAGAAGTCGGGGCGGTGCCCGAACGGGCCGGCCCAGTAGGTAGGGCTGGTCGGATCGTCGTCCGTGACCAGAGCGCTGACTGGCGCGGTCCCGGTCTCGGTGTTTTCCCCGCGGGCGAGCCATCCGTTGTTGACGCCGTCGGAGCTCATCCCCCGCGAGGCCCTGATGTAGGCGCCTCCCTCCCCCGCGGCGACCGTCCACGCGGGCGTGACGGTGAGCGGGTCGGGGAGTTCCGCGATGATGAACACGCCGTCCGCGTCCGCGTATACCTCGGCGCCGATGGCTGCCGCGCACTCCTGCACAGCAGCCCACGGGTCGCCCTCAACATCCCATGTACGGGGCCCAATCGCCGCGTCCGTCGCACGGTTCACGACCGCCGCATCCGGAATCGACCGCTGGATCAACGCCGTGACCGCCCCCACAGCCGTCCCGCTCACGCGGTACGGGGCAGTGAATTTGTCGTCGGCGACGATCGCTTCGGGGCCCTTACCAGTCAGGGTCACTGGCCCGTCGTCCAGGTCCCCGTCGACGCTGTCCAGACGGAACACGCCGAGGGGCACCAGCTCCCTGGATCCGTCGGCGAACTGCACGCCGCGGGATATTCGCAGGCGAGAGCCGTAGGTACTGAGCTTGTCGGCGACCGTCCGCGGGATCAGCGATGTGTCGGTGATAGTGACGGAGCAAGTGCGTCGGATCGCCTGCCCGCGGTCCACGGTGACGCTGCCGCCCGTGATTTCGATGGTCTCTACACGCCCATCTGCGCGCAGCAAGGTCACCTGGGAAACCGGCGTGTGCGATTCCGTGAGTGCTGCCAGGAAGCGGCTGCTGACCGAATACACGATCACCCCCGCTGGTCGAGGAGCAGATCCTCGCCCGTCTCGTAGGCCGCCAGCACGTCAGTGCCGGTGGCGAACCCACTCAGAACGTCCTGCCAGGTGCGGCCGGCCGAGCCCCCGACGCCCGTAGCGGTAGGCATGTCGGCCTGCGTGAGCGGCAGCTTCCAGGTCCGCCACAGTTCCGGGGCGTAGCTGGAGACCCGCGCCTCGTCGATCGAGCCGACATTGACGTACATGTCCGCGACGCCCATGCCTGGGGCGGCCTGCCACAGCAGGACATCCCCGGTGTCGAGGAGCCAGTGGAGTGCCTCTCGCTCGTCATCGTCCCGCGTCCAGATCGACAGGTCCCCCTCCAACCCGCCGCGCCGCCCGGACAGGACGACCGCGTTGCGGCGGCCCCGCACCTGGTAGGTGGACTGCTGAATGGGGCGGGACCAGTCCGGTGCCCGCTCCACCAGCACCTTCAGGTTCCGCTGGGGCTGGCCGGGATCCTTCAGCCACGCCTCGTTCGGGTCGCCCGCATCGATCGTGACGGGCCCGGCCGACCTGGTACTGCTGAGAGCCCCTGCTGCCGTGTAGATCTCGATCGAGTACGTCACAGGGACGCCGAGGGGCGCCTCGTAGTCCTCGATCAGCATCAGGTCGCTGGATAGCGCCGTCTTGCTGAGGAGGCCGGATGTGCCGCGCACCAGGGTGCGGGCGCCGTCCTGGCCGACGCGGTAAGCCGTCAGCAGGTAGCCGACCGGCAGCTCCCGCAGCGTCAGGGTCACGGAAGCCGTCCCCGCATTGGCGGTAGCAGCTGCCAGGGGAAGCGCCGGCCACAAAGAGACGGAGTCCATGCGCAGCACCGAGCTGGTGCTGGTCGCTGTGAGGGTCCATTCGATCGCAGCCTGAGTGGCATTCGCCGGCGCCGTGACGTCGGTGGTCAGCATCCACCATCCACTGGTCGGCACGGTCGCCGATGTGGTGGCGTCCAGGCTGAGGCTGTTGTTCGCCGCGTCGTAGAACCGCACGCCTCTCGTGGCAGTCCACCCGCCGGCGGTGACCTGACTCGCCCACTCAGCCCGCCAGTTCAGGCCGGCGCCGGGCGTGAGCGGGAACCGCGCGGAGCGGAGAGTCGACGTGGTTGCCGTCGCGCTAGTGATCGTCAGGCTGTAATTGCCGTCCACGCCGTAGGCGCCCCACGGCGTGGACCTCGCCACAGTGGCTGCCCCGGACGTGATGCTCCAGCCGCCGACGCCCTGCTCGAAACTGTAGGCGTCATAGGTGGTGATGCTGCCCGAGCGGGCATCCGTCGCCACGGAGACCACCGTGTTGTCCAGGCGCATGACCTGGCCGGCGGTTGCCGCATCCATGCCCGCCGCAACCGCGCACGAGGCCGCCCCAGCAGGGGCGACAGCTGACACACGCTGTCGGAAATACCCGGTGCTCGGGGCCGCCAGTGCCCCGCGGGTAGCCGAGAGCTGGGTGCCGCTCGCGTCGTAAAACCGCAGCTCAATCCAGGAGGTGATCGAGGACGTGGGCGGCGACAGATAGGTGTAGGCCAGATACTCGACGCCGGGGGTCACCGTGGGCCGCTCGGTGCCGAGGACGCTGACGTTGCCGTTCGCGACCGCGGTGAGCGTCAGCATGTGGCCGCCGACCGGGTAGGCGTCGACAGCCCACGAGATCGCCGGCACCGTCCGGCTGATGGTCACATTGGTCTCTACCGCCCAGGCGGACGTGTCCAGCTCGGCCGTCTCGGCGTTGGCCGTCAGCAGGTTGCCCAGCGTGAACCGGGCATAGCCGAGATAGACGTTCTCCCAGAAGTGGTTGACGTTGGCTGCTGCGGGGGTGGACGACACCAGCACCTGGGCGCGGGCTGCACCGGCCGGCGCCACCCCGGCCACGCTCACGCGATGCCACGACGCCGACGCGGCCGCCGTCGACACCGCCCACGTTACCGAGATTTCGACGCCTGCCGAGGTCAACCAGCGGATGCCAATCCTCTCGGCGACTGTGCCGGAGGCGTCCGCGAACGTCGCGTACACCGTGCCAGGCACGACCGCATACGAGGAGACGGTGCGGGCCTGCATCTCGCCCGCAGCCGTCGACTTGAGTAGCAGGCAGCCGTCACCGTTCCGCCCGCCGGAACCCAACGAGATGGTGCAGTTGAGTTTGGCCGTCCACCCGCTGGTGTTCGGGTCAACGGCCTCCGTAGTGGAACTCAGCAGGTTGCCGGGGATCGCCATAGGTCACCCCCTCCGGCCGGCGCGCAGAACGCCCGCGAGCTGAGTGTTGGAACGGCGAACTTCCGCCTGCGCGATCTGGGTTGCCTCGCCCCGCACTCGGCCAAGAAACTCGCCGGAGTCCAGGTACAGGTCGCCTTCGAAGCGGGCGGGCCCACCCGCTCCCGCGCCGCCGGCCAGCGACACCAGAGCGTTGGCCTGCTGCGTGGTGAACACCGGCTCGGGCCGGCCCGTGCCGTTGTAGGCCAGGTTGAGGCCGGGCTGCAGGAGGCCACCGGAGTCGTACCAGTTGACGCTCTGAGAGTGCGCCCAGGCCGCCGCAGGGTTGCCGTACCTGCCCTTGATGTACTTCAGGCCCCACTTGATCTGGGTAGCCGGGTTGGTCCGCCAGTCAGCGCCGACGGATGCCATCTTCGAGCCGGGGAGGCTCTGCGGGATGCCGTAGGCGCCGGACGGATTCTTGGCGTTCCAACGCCAGCCGGATTCCTTTGTCCACAGCTTGTCGAGCGGAGGCCACTGCTTCTGCGACCAGCCGAACTCACCGAGCATCTGCCGAGCCGCGGACTTCGCCGCGCCAGCCCCGCCTGACGCCCCGGCGATCGCCGAGGTGAGGCCGTACCAGTTGTTGTGGAACAGGCTGTCCTTGTAGCCGCGGGCACGGGAGCCGACGATGACACCGTCGCCGCCCCGCGACTCGACGTTCGTACCGGCCAGGGTGCCTGCGGTGTGCCCCTTGCCGTTGTTGGTGACGCCGATTTGGAAAGGCGACTTCAGGTGGTACTTCCACCCCGCCGGAGCCTTGCTCCCCTGGAAGCTGAAGGTGCTCCACAGACGACCCTTGGGGTTCCTGCCTTCGATCACCTTCTGGATGCCGGACATGAACCCCGAGCAGTCCCACGACGGGTTGCCCGCGCCGCCCCACTGGTACGGCTTTCCGGCCTGGCCCTTCGCCCAGGTCAGCGCCTTGGCGACGTTGGCGCCGCCCACCGACTTCTCGTCCTCGCCTCGGAGGAAGCTGAGGATGCCGTCAGCGACCTTGTTGGGGATGGCGCGCACGACCTTGCCCAGACCCGTGTCCGCGCCCGGGATCCGGGAGAGCGTCCCGTTGATGGCCTTCAGCCCCAGATTGAAGGCAGGGGCAAGAGCACCGGCCGCGAACTTTCCAGCCGCCTTCAGGGCTCCGGTGGCCTTGTCTGCGACCCATCCGCCGGCGGATTTGATGCCGCCCCAGATGTCACCGAGGATGCCGCCGTCCGCCATCAGCTGTGTACCAGCGGCCTGGTGCATGGCCATGGCCCGGTTCCGGTACTTCGGATCCGTCGGGATGACGTACTCCGGATACCTCGGGTTGCCCTCGCCGACGATGGCTGTGGGCCGGTTGACGCGCATCGGCGTCGCCTTGCCGAACCCATCCCCGACCGCACCACCGGCGGCAAGGAGCTTCGGGGCGGCGGGCAGTTTGCCCAGCCCGACCCAGCCGGCAACCTTGTCCCACAGGGCCTTGATCCCGTTGGTGTACACCCACTTGATCACGAAGTTCACGGGCTTCTTCGTGACGTTGACGACCTGATCCCAGGACCGCTTGATGGCGTTCTTCGCTACGCCGAATGCGTCACCGACCAGCCCGACAGCCTTCTTGATCGCGTCGAATGGGGGCTTGATCAGGTTCTTCCAGACCCAGCCGATCCGATCACCGATCCAACCGAAGACTGGCCGGATAATGGCCTTCCAGAGCCACGAGAAGATGACCCCCAGACCCCTCACCGTCAACTTGATCGAGGCGAAAATGGGGCTCACGACATTGCGCCACACCCAGCCGATAACGGCACCAATACCGTTGAATGCAGGCTTGATCACGTTCTGCCAGAGCCACCTGGCCACCGCGCCAACAGCCCGCACCCCAGCCTTCAGCAGCTCGAACGTCGGCTTGACGGCGTTATTCCACAGCCACCGAGCGACCCACGCTATGCCCTCAAACGCCGGCTTGATCGCAGCCGTCCACAGCCAAGAAGCGATGGCACCAACGGCTTTGACCGCCAGGATGATCGGCGCGAACACCGCGACAACCAGCACAGCGAACAGGATCCGAGCCGCCGCCGAGATGAACGAGAACACCGGCGACAAGACGTTCTGCCACAGCCACGTCGCGGCAGCCGCGACCCCGTGGAACGCAGCTGCGAAAGCCGAGAAGATCGGCCTGAGGACGTTGTTCCACGCCCACATCGCAGCCGTCTGGATGCCAGTCCACACCGCGAGCACCGCGGTGCGGAACCACGACCAGTGGTTCCAGGCGTAGATGATCCCAGCGACGAGAGCAGCCAGAGCCACCACGATGATCGTGATGATGGCGACGATCGGATTGGCCTCGAAAGCGAGATTCGCCGCTTCCGTAGCCGCAGCCCACCCCTGAGTCAGGAGTGTCGCCAAGACCACCCCGGCACGGTAAGCGAGCACCGCCCCGTTGTAGGCGAATAGCGCAAGCGTCGCCAACCGCGAGGCGACATACATGCCGTACATCATCTGCACAACACCAGGCAGGTTCTTCGCCAGCCAGCCGATGCCGTCCGCCAGTGCGCTGACCACCGCGATCGCTGCACCCCCCGACAACGCCTCACCTACCTGCAGCAACGCGTTGGCGATACTCCCCAAGGCTTCGCCCAGCAGAGGAGCTTGCTGGGAGGCGTAGGACAGGAACCGCTCAAACTGCGGCGAGCCTTTCAGGCTGGCACCCCAGTTCGCGAACCGCTTCGTGATCGACTGCATGCCGGACGAAATGCCGTCCATGTGCGGCAGGAAGGCGTCCACGATGCCGGCCATGCCCTTGAAGACGTTGCCGAACGACACCCCGAGCCCGGTGATGGCAGGGCCAACGGCCGCCGTCAGATCGGCCTGAAGAGACTTCCACCACGGCGACTTGAAGCCCGCTGACACCCTGTCCTGCAAGCCCCTGATAGCGCCCGCCGCGGCAAGAACAATCGGCGTCAACGCCGGCAGTGCAGCCCTCAGGCCGTTCAGAGCCCGGGTGAAAATGGGCATGACGGCAGGCTGTAGGGACGTAGACCAGCTCGTGAACGCGCCCTTTAGCGACGTGAACGCCGCCATCGTTTGACGAGCCGACGGGCTCAACTTCGCGAGAGCCGCCGCATATTTGGCCTGCGCCGCCGACGCCGTGTTCGCGCCGCCAGCCGTCGACAGTTGCGCCGACTGGATCTGACGCTGCGCCGACGTGATGCTGTCCGCCGCCGACTGCTGAGTCGCCACCAACTGCTGCTGGGCGCGCGCCACCGACCGGGCGCCATCCTCCTGCACCTTGGCAACGTTCCGCTGGGCAGAGGCCACCTTGTCCTGAGCCGCAGCAATCGCCTGCTGGTTCTGGACCTGCGTGCGCGCCGCGGCCTGCTGCGCCTTCGCCAAACCAGCCTGCTGCCCGCTCACGTTGCGCTGGGCAGCAGCAAGGCGTTCCTGCGCAGACCGGACAACGTCCGCTCCCTCGACGCCGGCCTTGTCCGCCGCAGACTTCTGCGCGGTCAAGTTTCTTGTCTCGGCCTGCTGCTCCTTGAGCCGCTGCACCGCCTGGTCGTAGCCGAGCTGCGCACGCTGCTGCTCCAGCAGCGTCGCCTTCGACCCGACCGCCTGAGTAGCCAGCAGCCGCTGCCGGGCCTCCTGCACCCCCAGTGCCGCGTCGCGCTCACTGAGCTGAGCGTCAGTAACCCGGGTCGACAACTCCTCCAGCTGAACCGCGGCCTCGTGCCGAGCCTGCGTAAGATCCTGCTGCGCCTGCCGTGCCGTGCGCTGTGCGTCCGACAACGACTGCTCGGCCTGCGCCACCCGGTCGTTCGCCGACTGGGTGCGATCCGCGGCCTGCTGGTAGGCGTCGGCAAGGCTCTTGCGGGCCGCCTTGACCTGATCTGCCGCCGCGGCATCGTTCTGCGCCGCCGTCCGGGCGGCGTCGCTGATGCCCTGCTCAGCCTGTGCAATCTGCCGGGCAGCGTTGCGGTGAGCGGTAGCCAGTGCCTGCTGCGCGCCAGCCATCTGCAAGGCTTTCGATGCGGCCTGCGATGCTGCCTGCCCTCCGCTCGACGTTGCGCTTGTCGCCGCGTCCTGGGCCTGCTTCTGCGCGTCCAGCGCCCCCTTGATGCCCGTGAAGGCCGGGATAGCTACGGCAGCGAGGGCACCCACGCCGGCGCCAGCCGCCAGGCCGGCAGCCGCGATCGAGCCGATACCAGCAGCCAGCACCGGGATCGCCGGGATCGCAGCCACACCACCGATCGCGATAGCCAGCTGGAGAATGGCCGCCATCGCGCCCGACGTATCCACATCGACCCGCGCAGTGTCACCATCCAGCGCATCGACCTGCGTCTGTACGGCAGCCAGTTCCGTCACGGCAGCCGCAGCATCGACCCGGACAGCGATGTCCGCATCCGACGCCGAAACCTCCGCCAGCCGGGCACGGATACGGTCGATCGCGGCTGTGGCGTCAGCCGAGCTGATGTCGATGCCGATCCGCAGATCAGATATTGCCTGAAGCTCGTGACGGAGCCGGTAGATCTCCCGTTCCGCATCCGTACTGTTGGCGGTGAGCCGGATCTCCGGCAGGTTCCGCACCGCCGCCTCAAGACGAGCCTGCAACGACCGGGCAAAGGCCGACCCGGTTTGTTCGCCCTGCCGGGTGGCCGCCGCACGCGCCTGCGCCCCGCCCTGAGTCACGCCGTTCTGCAGCGCGTCACGGACCGATGCCGTAATGCGTGACGCGATCTGCTGGCCGATCTGCTGACCAACCCGTTCCCCGACAGCATTGCTGACCGCCGAGGACATTGCAGGCCCGAACCTTCGGCCAGCCGCCTCACCAGCCGCTTGCCCGGCCGCCTCGCCGGCAGGAACCAAGGCGCTGGTCAGGCGCCGGTGGATGCCCTGCGTGTTGGGTACGACATCGACCTCGACAGAGCCGACACTGATCGCCACAGGAGGCCTCCCCCCTGCGCTACGCCGCGCCCCCGTTGATCAGCTCAAAAAGCTTCTGGGCGCCGGCATCAGACAACGTCGACTTCTTGCGCCGCGGCGCAGCCCCGGGACGCCTCATCGGCTCAGGCCGGTCCGGGCGCTGGGACTTCTTCTCGGTGTTCGCGCAGATCAGTACGTACTCGATCCGCGCCATCCGATCGCAGAGAGTCGCGACCAGCTGCTCCAACTGCGACCAGCGCCCCTGCTCGGGCTTGCCCTGCTCTGCCTGCTCTTCGAGGTCTTCCTCGGACATCGCATTGCGGAGCGCCGTCATCGTGTGCGACTCGGACGGGAGATGCTGAATGAAGACGCGCAGCCACCGCCACGTCCGCCGTCCTGCCAGCACGTCGGCGATGTCGTAGTGCCGATCGATCAGGTCGGCCTCTACCGCCTCCGCGTGTTCTTCCCAGACCGAGACGGTCCACTGGATTTCCCCAGGGCCTCGCCGGATCGCTCGGCGGCATCCTGCGTGAACTGCATGATGCTCTCCTGGTCCGGGTCCAGGTCGAGGTACGTCTCATAGTCGTCCTCATGGAGAACCATCTCCATGAACCGGTCGATATCACCGGAGTTCGCCGCCCGGATCGCGGACGCCCGCCACTTCGTGGCAAGCATCACCTGTACATCCTTGGTGACCTCGTAGCCCTGGAGCGGGACGGTGACGTATCCGTCCGACGTAGCAGTCGCCTCGGCTTCCTTCTCCTGCGCCTCCGCGGCGCTGGTGTCAGTCGTCTTCGTTGCGGTCATGGCGCGGGCCTCCCGGCACGTTGGTCATGGCGCGGACTCTCAAAGGGGGTAGGGCGGGCGGGCCGGGCCCGCGCCACGGATGCAGCCCGCCCACCCAGCTCAGGAAGCCGGCTCGGCCGGCGTCAGCGGCAGCTTGTCGATGTGGTAGACCGTGTTGCCCGCCTCGTCGGGATACGTGGTGATCGTCCACTCGAAGCCCGAGATTTCGTCCTGCTTGTACGAGACGTCACTGCGGTCGCTGATCTCACCCTGCGGCACGTAGAAGCCACGGGCCGAGTCGCCGTCCATAACCAGGAACCAGAACGCGCGACGGTCCGGTGCGGGGCTCGCCGTCTCGGCGAACTTCGTGATGCCGTCACCGTCAGGCGTGAGATCCGCGGAGTCCAGGCGAAACTGAAGCCCCTGCACAGCCAGCCGAGACGTCTCCCACACCGTCAGGCCGAACGTCCTCACGCTCTTGGTGATCTGGGTGCGGAACGGGGAGGTGAGGCCCCACGGCGTGAACTCCTGCGAGTCCTCGTCGAAGCCATACGTCAATCCGTCATCGCTGATCGCGCCGAGCGCCTTCCACGGCGAATCCGGCTGCTCCAGGGGCGAATCGGGGGCGGCAGTGCCAACAGGCGCCACCCACCCCCCGCCGTTCGCACCAACGACCGTCAGATCCGCTGCGCGGGTGATGTTGACCATGATGTCTCCAGACATGCGAGAAGCCCGCGCGGGGCGGGAACTAGAGGCCGGCGCGGGCCCAACCGGTCAGGAGACCGGATGCAGATACAGGGAGTAGGTGCCGCCGAAGCGGCGAAGACCGGTGTTTTCGTAGGGGCGCGAGGCTGGCGCGGATTCGGTCCGCACGCGGCCGATGACCGCGCCTCCGACCGTCGAACCCGGCAGCCGGAGCATCAGCCCACGGATGCCTGCGGACAGGTCAGCGGCATCGCCGCGTGTGGCCGCGTACACGTCGATGTCGACCAAGGCTCGATCGAGACGCAGGCCGTCGTCCGTACCGCCGACCCGCTCGACCTGCACCGTGGGGAGCTCTTCCAGCAGGTTGTTGTCGAGCTCGTCGCGGACCACGATCCCGTCGCCGAGCTGCCCCTGGAGCCAGCCGATCAACAACACCTCGACATCCACGGATCCCACAGTCGCCATCAGTTGCCACCCGCGCGAGCAGCACGCAGCAGAACGTGATGAGCGTGCACTCGCTCAGTGCCGTACTCCACCCACCGGGCGTAGTAACTGGAGTTCGTCACCGTGGCTGTCGCTCGATCCTTACGGCGCCCACCGCGCCTGGTGCTGCTTGTACTGAATGCGGCCTTGTAGGCGCCAGCATGCGGATCGCCCGGCCCACCTGTCGGGGCGATCGACTCGGCAACGTTCTTGATCAGTTCGGCCCGGCGCAGCATCTCCGCCTCGATCTCGGGAGACCGCAGAAGCTGACCCACGCCTTTCCGGGACATCTTGAACTTCGCCGCCATATGCTCACCTCACACGCGTTGGGGGCGAATATGGGCGTCAATGGCGTACTCGGCAGTATCAGAACCTGTTTCTAGACTCTCCGGTCGCGGGCCAGCGGATTGGGCAAAACCGCTCCCGCCTGCGTCCGGCATGCCAGACCATGAGTGCATGACTCAGACCAAAACCGAGATCATGGAAGCCAGCGGGTATGTGCGGCACGGAGGGATCACGTCACAAGGTGGGTCCTACCCCGACTGCATCTGCCCGAAGGCTCCGTGCGGGGGCGTCGCCACTGGCACCGAGCGCGACGGCTGCCCCGAGCACACCCTGACCCCCACTATGGCGCTGCACTGGGCATCTGAGTGCCCCAGTAAGGGGCGCTCGTAGCTTCTACCGCTTGTTGCCGCGGCGGAACAGACCCGAGTTAGCCAGTGACCCTGTCCGCGGCGAACTGAACCGGACCGCGGGTGCCAGTGAACGGGGACCTTCCCCAGTCGCCTGGCTCACCCGTGATCTCGCAGGTCTCGCCGCGGATACGCACCTGATCCGTCGTGACGAAATCCGAGCCCGCCGGGGCGTACACCGTGTAGCCGATGATGACCGTGTCCCGGGCCTGCTGCTCAGCGCCCCCCACAGAGGGCGATGCCGAACGGGGCGTCACCACACAGCCCGCCACCGGATGCTCGGCTACCGTCCCGGGGATCGGCTGGCCGCGCGGATCCCGGCCAGGAGACGGGCCACGGCGCAGCCGTACCACCGTCTCCCCATACGGGTACGGGGCCGGCATCAGGGATACCCCCAGCCCGGCTCCAGCCACCCGCCGTCGACGTAGTAGGTGTCATCGAGAGGCCACGTCGGCGACGGGTCTGCCGTCTCCGGCGTCGGGTCCACGGTGAACGCGCCACCGCGGCCCGCGAGGCTTTTCAGCGCCGCCTTGTCGGCCTTCGTCAGGTACAGCCCGCCGGAACCCGGTGGGCGCTGCACCGACATCGGACCGATCGTCTCGTAAGACACCTGCTGCGGATTGACGTAGGCCCTGCCCGCAGCCGACAGCACGATAGCCGTCGCCTGGTCCGGCAGCGGCTTCACCACCGACTCAGCCAGAGCCACCGCCTGAGCGATCAGCAGGTCGGCGCGATCCCCCTGAATCTCATCCAGCCCCAGGTACAGGCCGAGCTGTTCGGCGGTCGGAGCGACGAACGCCACGACGGGCCTCCTCTCAGGCGAGGGCCTCCACGGCATCGCACCAAGCAGCGAGCTCCGCGGTCGGGTCGAGCTCGGCCGACCGGGCCTTAGCCCGCTTGCTGGCGAGCCGGTACTCGGCGGGCGTCAGCAGCTTGCGGATGACCGCCTCATAGCCGGCCGTGTCGTTGCGATCGACGAAGATGCCCGCCTCGCCGAGGGATTCGGCGAGGCCCGGCGTGGGGTGCGCGACGACCGGAATGCCCGAGGCGAGCGCCTCTGCACCGACCCTCCCCCACGACTCGTAGGAACTGGGCATCAGCAGCACACGAGTGCGACTGTAGACCCGCTGCCGCATATCCTCGCCGCGAACGTGATCGATGACCTCGACATTCGGCAGGTCCGGGAGGATCTGCTCGCCGTAGGCACCCCGTACCGCAAGGAACTCCTGATCCGGCATGCGGCGGGCCAAGGCCTCCAGCACCTTGCCGCCCTTAGCCTCATTGCAGTTGATCAGCGTGATGGCCTTGCCGGGCTTCGTCGCGTACTCGTCGGCGAACACCGGGGGACGCACGATCAGGCTGTCGCCCGGCCGGATCGACTTCGGATACTCGGCGAAGAAGACCTCCGCCTCGGCCTGCATCCACTGCGAGTTGTACACGGCCAGCGCCGTGCCGCCCGCAGCCATGTCGCGGAACGTCGGCCGGTGCGTGTTGTGGCAGACGACCACCACAGGCTTGCCGTAGCCGCGGGCCAGAGCCGACGTCGACGGTACACACTCCAGATGCGACACGAGGACATCCGCCCTGCGCACAGCCGTAGCGAAATCGAGGCGGGCCTCCATCGGCACCACCTGGATGCCCCGGTACTCGTAGACCTCGTGGGCCTTGCCGTACCGGGACAGCCAGACGGACACGTCATGGCCACGTTCCACCAGAGGCCGCAGCATCGAGACGAGCATGTGCTCGGCCCCGGCATTGTGCTCCGGCGGCATAGCGTGCACACGGGCCACGATCTTCAGCGGCTTGGCCGTCCCGCCCGGCGCGGAAGCCGGGACGGCCCTGCTCACGAGCCGCTCGGAGTGCCGGTGAACTTCACGAACGCGTCAACCTCACCCATGACGAAGCCGTAGTACGCCTCCGCCAGGATCAGCACCAGGTTCTCCTGGAACGCCGAGTGGACGCCGCCCTCCTCGTCCACGTAAGTAGCTTCGTTGGAGATCCGGATGTTGATGTCCATACCCACGCCGTAGGCCGCCTGGCTCCAGTCGCCACCGATCGCCCGCAGGCCGGTATCCGAGCTAGATGCCTGCCGACGCTGCTTCCCTGACACCGAACGAGAGTAAGCCAGCGGCTCGCCGATCAACGTGCCAGCCGCCGCCATGTTCGTGCCCGGGGTCTGCGTGTCGACCAGGATCGGCCGGCCCGTGGTGTCCGTCGCCAGCAGCAGAGACGGCTTGAGGCGGTGGTCGGCGACGGTGCCCGTGTAGTCCCAGTCGTCGTCGACGACCTGCCCCATACCCGTCACAAAGTCGGCCCAGATTCCGCCCTGCCCCTGCGACTTGGTGCCCAGCGCAACACTGTGGGAAGTCGCAGCCAGGTACTCAGTGAAGGGTCCGCTGGCACCCTTCATCGTCTTGCCGTGAATGGCCGCGTGGTCGAAGGCTCGCGCGAACGCAGTCGGGAGATCCTTCTGAAGCTGGTCATATAGGCCGCCTTGGTTGGTCTTCGCGACCTCCATGGCGACCGGGATCAGCACCGCAACCTTTTTGGCCTGCATCTGCTTGACGTCGATCCCACCAGTGGACAGCGGCTTCTTCGCGGCCTGTCCGACCCAGTCGGCGACCGGAACGTCCATCGGAATCGGCACGCTGGTGGTCGCATCGAGAGCCAGCGGGGCCGGTCGGGCCAACTGCATGACCGCACTGGCTTCCACGGACTTCTCGAAGATCGGGGCCGTGATTGTCCGAGGCAGGAGTTCCGAGGGAACGCTGCTCGACGTGATGGGGGCGGTGACCGCCATGATTCCTTCTTTCAGCGACTATGGCAGCCGCGTACTTAGCCACCCGGCGAACTCATCGCGGGGGTTGGGGGTCCTGGTCTTGTTTGCGCCGGACGCCTGAGTGCGATCCGGTGCGGGACGCCGCGGGCCCTCCGGGGGCTGGGGTTTCGCCCAGTGCGGCTTGCGCTCCAGCAGCGCCTGGAGGTCGGCCTCGATGGCCTCCTCGTTGATGTCGCCATCGCCGTCGAGATACGAGTCGAGATCTAGCTCACCGAACGCGTCCGCAGGATCAGCGAACGCAGGACGCTCGCCGGCCGCGGCGCCAGCCAGAGCCTGCACGCGGGCCTTCACCAGACGCTGGCGTGTCTTGGTGATCTGCTCTTTGGCGCGCTCCAGCTGGTCGTTGAGACGTTCGGACTCCGACTTCTCGGCGTCCTTGATGCGCTGCAACTCGGCAGCCTTCGGCTCCAGTTCCTTCAGGCGCTGCCGGAGGCCCTTCGCCTCCTGGTTCGCCTTCCGGATCTTTGCTTCGGCCTGCTTCCGGTCGAACGGCTTCTCCTCGGCCTCAGTCTCCGCCTCCTGGGCGTCGTCCGTGGACTCGGTGCTGCCGCTCCCCTCGGTCGCCGTCTCCTCGGCGGTCTCCTCGGTACCGGTCTCGGCCTGCTGCTCGGTGCTCTCGGTCTCTTCGGGCATGACGAATCGGCCCTCCAGGGGCTGTGGAAATGAGAAAGGCCGCCACCAGGGCGACCGTTGAATCAGTGCGTACTGGGCAGCGGATGCTGATCGTGCTCGGCTAGCGCGCGCCGGAACAGGCGAAGCTGATCGCCCGGATGGCCAGCGGCGTACTCCCGGTAGATGCGGTCCCACTCCGCCGCGTGCGGCGACAGTTCGAACCGCTGGCCCCGGAAGACAGGGATAATCGTGCAGTGGCAGTCGTTGTGGAACTTCACCACGCTGGCATCGCCGGTAAAGCGTTCGTTGGCCTCGCGACCAGCAGACTCGGCGGTCTTGAAAACCATCCCGCGGGCCGCCATGAGCTTGCAGAAGGAGCAGCCACCAAGGGCTGCCGCCCGCGCATACCCCACCGCGCCGCGATCCTGCTGCACCGCCTGACGCAGCGTCTGTCGCCCCTGGCCGGTCACCAGCCGTTGCACAGCCTGCTCGGCCTTCACCTGAGCTACGGCCAGTCGATCCTCGATCGGCCGGCGCTGAACTTCCGTGGCCACATCCGCGTCCCGCGGCCACAAGTCCTTCGTCGCCCACCGCAGGCTGTTGTCGACCTGCTCGTCTGGAGGCGGGTCCGCGAGCGGCACCGTGAAGCTGCCGGGAACGCCTGCCCCCTCGCGCTGAGCATCGTAAAAGTCTGCTGCAGCGGAAGCGGCGGTCTGACCGTACTGATCGACCAGCACCCGCACCGCATCGATCCAGGACGGCACACTGCTCTTCAGCCGAGAAGCCACGATCAGCCGCCGCAGCTTCTTCATGTCCCTGAGCAGCAGACGCGTCAGGCCCCGCTGGATAGCCCGCTGCCGCGACGCCGCCGGGTTGTCATCCGAGAGCGTCGCCACCGTCGGCTCCCAGCGTCACGCCTTCCGGTGTTGGAGTTGCCGGCCCCGGCTCCGACCCGAGTGCAGCGAGGCGATCCAGCACCGCCGAGCTGGTCTGCCGGCCCGCGCTCCTGCGCCGATCCGCAGCCACACGCTGCCTCTGCCCCTCCGTCAAGCCGGCCATCTCCAGGGCCACGTCGGAGTCCGCGGGCAGGATCTTCGCATTCACCAGCTTCACCACAGCATCCGTCTGGGCCGCGATCGTCGGCGTGGCAGGGTTGCGCCACACGCACTCGATCCGCCGCCCCTTGTCCGGCGGCTCCCCGTCCCGCACCCACAGGGCGAGGCGCATGGCCTGCTGCCAGGCGGCACCGAACCGGCGGGATCGCCGCTCGGCACGCTTGACGAGCTTCGCCTCGGTGGACCGAATCGCGTCCGCCGAGGCCGGGTTGTCCGTCGTGTAGCCGAGCATGTGCGGCGGCAGCCCGAACTGGCTGGCCATGATCCGCGCATACAGGTCGATGATCTTCGTCTGGCCCGAGGGGTCATGGGCAGAAAACTGCCCGACCTGCGGGATGTTGCCATCCTCGTCTCGTTCCAATGCCAAGATGTGGCCGATGTACGTCTCCCAGGCCGACTTTGGATTCCCTTCGGCATCCTGGAAGGCGGACTCGCTCGCCCCGAGGATGTACCGCTGCGGCGCGCCAAAGAACTCGGCGGCCACCTCAATCCCCATAAGCCTTCGGCACGCCGCATCCGTGATGGACATGACGTCCGGCGTGATCTCGCTCTTGCCGACCCTGTCAGAAGTCCGCTGACGGTTCGCCATCCGGACCACCGGCACAACACCCAGCTGATGGATATCCCGATCGACAACCTCCCAGCCGCCCGACGCAGTCGGCACCGCATGGATCGTCTGATCCGGCAGGTACAACACCAGCATCCGGTCATCGCCACCGGCGTCATACAGGTCGCCGGCCGCGCACTCGCGCAGAGCCGCCGTCCCCATCCGCAGACGCGCATCCCACATCAGCGTCATATCCAGCGGGGACTCGATACTGATCAGCGGCGGGCAGTCGTCCGTGCCGCAATCCCCCGAGCCCACCGCCAGATACTCGCGGCCATACGTCAGCGCGTCCAGGTGGGCGAGGCTCGACTCGTCGAGAAGATCGTTCGCATCCACGATCTCCTGCAGATCGCTGGAGTCCGAGCCGTCAGCCCACCGCAGCGCCTCCAGATCGAGACGCTCCTCCAGCGACTCCACCCCGATCCGCGGCCAACCGATGACCGTGTGCAGCCCCTTCAGCTGCGGCGGGATCGAGATACCCAGATCGCGCACCAGCTGCTCGCCGTTGAAGTACGCGTCGCGCAACTGGAGCCGCCACCGGTCCGACAGCATGTCCTGCCGCAGCACCTGGATCAGGGTCAACTCGTCGTCTGAGAGGTTCAACAGAGGCAGCTCGGGGATGGAGAGGGTCATCGCAGCACCACCACCCGTCCCTTACCGCGCGCGGTCGTGCGCTTCTGGTTCTTCGGGCTGTTCAGCACGGTCCGCCTCAACATCCGGGCGCCGATCATGCAGATTGCTAGGTCGATCTTCCGGGCGCTCTCGCGGTGCTCTTTGCCGATCGTGACCCCCCAGGCGTTCGTCCGCCGACGGGCGTTGATCACGTGGGTGCGCATCACCTTGTGGCCGTCGTGCACGAGCTGCCGCTGGAGAATGTCCTCACGGGTGCGCTTCACCGCCTCCGTGAACGTCTCCTGATTGCGCCGGTCGCGCATGTCCCAGCGGACCGCGTGCGCCTTCGGACCGGACGTCACAGCCCTCAGCAGCAGCTTCTTGCCGTAGGCCTGACCCCAACGGTCCAGGAAGGCATCCCAGTACATCTCGCCGTCCTCATCCTGCCCGGAACCCGGGTCAGCGAAGAACGCCAGCACCTTGAAGCGGGTGAAAGCATTCGCGACAACGCCGTCGACGTCGTCACGCGGAACCGACCAGGGCACGTAGCCAGGAGTCTCCAGCGACGGCCAGTTCGGCGGCCTCTGCCACACGCCCAGCGTCGCCACCAGACCGTCCGACATGCGGCAGGCCGCCAGGCCCGTCGCGTCGTCGCTCTTGGAGCCGTCGAAGAACATGACGACCTCGTCGCCGTCCTCAATCTGCAAGTCCTCGCGCTTGCAGGCGTCCCACTCGTAGCGGGCCATCCATGCGTCCTCGGCCGCGGCGATCTGGTTGAACCAGAAACGCCGGCTGCGCGAGGGAGGGTTGCGGACGTCGAGGATCGACTTGATCAAGCGCGGGATATTCAGCCAGACCGAGTCTCCGCGGACTGCGAGGAGCACTTTCTCCAGCCACGGCCTGGTGAGCTTCGCCTCAGGGGGAGCCTCAAGCGAGTCGTACAGGATGCCCGTGTCCTCGGCGCGGCCTGCTTCTGCGGCCTCGTAGGCGTCGCGAGTCTGCTCGGCGACCGAGTCCTCGCCAGGCTCGAACGCATTGGTAATCGCGAAGGTACGCGCGGCCCCGTCCGCCGACTTGGTGGCGTTTCGCTCGATCGTCGCGGCCATCTCGTGGCCCTGGTTCGATTCGATCCAGTGGTGCGTCTCGTTGAGAAGCGTGAACGTCGTCCGGCCACCCTCAAGGGCACGCGGCGACGAGGTCACTGCCTCGATCCGGGCCAGCCCCTTGTGGGCGTAGATGATCTCTTTACCGATGTCGATGCTGTACTCGGCCAGCGCCTCCTTGGTGAAGAGCGACCCAAAGATGATCATCGTGTTGCGAGTCTGGTCCTTCGACACTGCCGCAACCTGCACCCATGCCTCCGGGTGAGGCTCTCCCTTGGGCTGCCCCTCGGGAACACCATCAGGATCGTCAAAGTCGGCGATCGTCCCCGACCAGCGAGCGGGACCCACGAACTCGGTCGCGCATAGAGTCCCGCCAAATGGGTCCTTGCCTTCAACCCCAGCCCTTCAAGCGCTGGAGGACGGCATCGCGATAGGCGAACTGGCCTGTCTCGCGATCGATGGCGAACCACCACAGGACCAATCGGGCCTGCTCGGGTGTGTATCGCCAGCGATTTCCGTTGGGGTGCTGAAGGTAGGTCGCCGTCCATGCCAGGACGTGCCAGCCGAGCGTGAACTCGGGGAGGATGAATCGTCCATCCTCCCCACGCTCCCAGGTAGGGCCAATCGTGACCGGCTCAACTACATCCGGAACCTGTTCCGCGTCTTCCAGGTGAGGGGATGACATGGGCATCACCCCCTCTCGGGCCACTCAGGTGTAGCGGCGGAGGATCTCGTTGGCCCACTCGATCAGATCCTCAGGGCGCTGCCCCTTGGGCTGGTGGACCACCCACAGTTCCAGGTTCTCCGGACGGTTGTCGCCACGGTTTCCGTTGATGTGATGCACGTTCTCGCCCGGCAGAAGCAGCCGCTTCAGTTCGCGCTCCATGACGAGACGGTGTTCAGGAACTCGTCCCTGATGAGCGCGCGGGTGCTCGGGCTGCCACACCCAGACGTATCCATCGCCGCGCAAGATCGGCTGATACTTGGGTCGCGTCGCGCCGACATGCGGATCACCGTGCTTCTGCCACCGCGCATGGTGAAGAGTGCAGTAACCGTTCGCGACAGCCGGCCGAGAGCAGTCCGTCAAACCGCACGTCCGATATCGATTGCCGTTCCGAGGACTCACCGACCCCAGTTCGCCAGTCTTCGACCAACGCTGGTAGTGCATAGAGCACCAACCTCGGGCCACGGGGCCCCGCGAACAGCCATCAACAGAACACTCAACTCCCTGACGCGGCCTCGGTGTCTTCACCTCGACCAAGGGGTCGCCATGCCTGTGCCACCTCTTGTAATGCTTGCGGCACCAGCTCCGCGCGAAGACACCGCCCTCGCAGTCGGAAATTGAGCAGGTACGATCGGCCACGTCGACTCCAACCAGTCGGCCACGCCCCGGGAGTGTTAGCGCACTCGCCGGGGTCTCTCGTGACCAATTTACCTGGTCAACTCCCCAGTGAAGCTCGGTAGTCAGCGATGGCCGTGACGCCAGCCGGCGCCTGCTTACCAGCCGGCTTCCGCTCCAGCTCCATACGGGCCCGTCGGCGGTCGCCCTCAGTCGTGAGGAGCGACGACATCACCGAGTTGAGGGCCGCCACCAGCTGGCCGTTCGGGCCGCGCTCCGACATCAGCACCTTCGACATCAGGTCCGCGGCATACCGAGCGACCGCCCAGTCCGACGGCTGATAGAACGCCGCCTGACCCGACTCCCTCAGCGACAAGTACCAGTCAGCGGCGATCGGATGCCACAACGGATCGGCGTCCGGCAGGTCCGGCAGATCGACCGGTGCCCCTGACGGAGCCTTCGTGACCGCGTTCTGTTCTTCCTTCGAGCGATGGCCCATGCGCTCCTCGGAGCGCTTACCGATAGGTCCACGAGCGCCCATGACGACCTCCAGGGTCAGAGCACGCCACCGGGGCGCACAGAGGGCTGGAACAACGACGCCCCGCCAGGGACGCCGCCGGGGCGTCAGAGCGAGGCGATCAAACCGGCCGCATCAGGCAGCTCGGCAAGACTGAGTGGCGTACCCGGAACCCGGTCGCCCACGATCATGTAGCGGCGGTCCGAGTACACCTCGAACGCCAACTCCCCCCGGCGGATACGCCGGCCGTGCGCGACCGCGCCGCGGAACCAAAGGTGCAGGCCGGTACCGGACCGGCCACGCTCCATGTACGTCGCTGGCAGCTGGTCCACGATGGCCTGCGCCCACGGCAGCACCCGGCCGGCGTCGACCGCACGGTCCAGGTCGACGACCACGATGCCGTCGCCAGCCGTCAGGACGAAGCCGATGCCGTCGCCAGTCTTCGATGAGGCGGCAGCCGTGAAGTCCGACCAGGACGACGGGTCCGTCACCGAGGCGAAGCGGCCGTCAGTACGCAGCGGCACCTTGGCCTTGTGGCGCACCCAACGCGGGCGCGACGTCAACTCGGCCGGGATGCGGGCCTGCTGCTCGGCAGCGAGGGCCTCGTCACGAGCGCGCTTGCGGGCCCGAGCTGCAAGGACGCGATGCGAGTTGGAGCAGTAGCGGCGGTCCGACCGGTGCATCACCGGCAGGCCTCCTCCGCAGTGCTCGCATCGCTGAAGCGTCCCTGGCATGCGCCCAGGATACCGGCCAATGTTAACGGCTACAGCGAGCTGACCTGCATGGTTACCAACCCGGTACATCCGGCCCCGGGAGGGGGTCGGCGAGGGGCCTGACATCGCCCCAGGTCAGGGCCTTGGAAACCCGGGGGCGATGTCAGGTGCTATACGGCCCGATGGGCTGGAGAGGCCGGGAGGGGGGCATGGCCCCGGGGTGCAGTGGCTCGGTCGATCGCCACGCCAAGGCCAGTCGGGTGCCGGCTTGGCGGTCGCGTCTGCGGCGGAGTCGCTCGGCGCTTGACGGACGTTCGGCTCGACCTTGATCGACTTCGTTCGTTCGTTCGATCGTTCGCTTGACCATTCGATGCGATTCGAGCGACTTCACATGCATTGATCCACATGCTCGTTGCGTGTGCATGCCTCGCAGGCACTGCCTCACCCATGCCCATGCCATGCCCGGCCGGCACCCACCAGGTAGGGGGCGGCAGGTGGGGCATGCACTGCCCCTACCAAAGGTGGGTGGCGGCATCGAGGGTATGTCTGCCGGCGCGAGGACTGCGGCGCCGAATGGTAGGTCAGGCAGCCGACGCGGGAGCGGAGCAGCCTGCATCCGCTAGTCGACGTTCACGTAGTTGTCGATACAGAACCCAGTCCGCTTCGCGTACCCGGTCCCGCTTGCTGCTGTTGCATGCGGAGTGAGCGGCGGCAAGGTTCTCCCACACGTGGCCGGGCGAGCCGGGTGTGGCGATCGGGATGACGTGGTCGATCGTGGGCTTGCCAGTGATGGGCATCCCACACAGGTGGCAGAGCATTCCGTCGCGCTTGAAGATCTCCGCCCGCGAGATGCGCTCCATCGGCAGACCGCGTCGCCGCATGCGCCGCACATCTTGGTTGTGCATGACCTGGCAGCTCGTGGTACAGAACCGCTTGGAGACCCGCTCACTGTCGTCGATCTGCGTTCCGCAGCGCTCGCAGGTACGACCGAAGCGTTCCAGGAAGCGGTCAGGTGCCGCGTAGTACCGGTTTCCGCAAACCGTCGAACAGTACTTCTTCCCTACCCGCGGCAACGGGATCGGCCCGCTGCACGCGACGCACCTTGCGTACTTCTTGGGTCTGGCCAGGGTGCCACGCTGTTCGCGACGCTTCTGGTAGTAGGGCTCCCGGCTGCATTCGACGGAGCAGTACTTGACTCCTGCTCTGCTCCCTTCGGCGGGCGCTCCACAGGTGACACACGGGACGACCGTAACCCTGCGCTCGCCCGGGTGGTGCCTCGCCCACATCCTGCACGCGATCGAGCAGGTGACCTGTCGCGCGTCAGTGGCTGTGAAGTCGACCCCGCAGGCGATGCACGTCCTGAGTATCTTCATGGCAAGCTGCCGAGCCCGCGCGGCGAGCCCGCTGCAGCGAAGCGTGCAGTACTTCTCTCGGCCTGTCTTCGCCGTGAAGATCGATCCACAGTGTGGGCATGTTGCAGTTCGCGCCCGATTCGCCTTGTGCTGCTTCTCTTGACCCTTGTAGCAGGCGGGGCAGTAGCGGGCGTTGCCGTGGCGGTGAGAGATGTCCATGCCGCAACCCCGGCAGGATCGTGCAGCGGCTGCGTCGACACCCAGGCTGCGCGCCTTGCGCAGGCGCGCAGCGCACTTGGGAGAGCACACGAAAGCATCGGATCGGACGCTGGTGAACGCGTTGCCGCAGGCAGAGCACGCTCGCGTATGGTTGGTCATGTCGGTCCTGTCGCTTCAGGGTCGGCCATAGCCCCGGGACTGTTAGCGCAGTCGCCGGGGTTCTTCGAGCTATTGTCGCAGGTCAACTACCCACGTGTGTGGGCTTGTTGAGCTACCGCGCCCTTTGGATCCGCGGTTCGCCTTGCTGCCGGGCCAGACGCCGCCCGTGGCCTCGTGGAAGCGAAGTGCGCAGTAACCACGCGCCCGCGGCCCCATGAATCGTTGCACTCTGGTTAGGCAGCGGGTGAACGCGCCGGAGTGGAGGGCGTAGCCGATGCCGGCGGCTTTGCCGCGGCTGGTGGGCTTGTCGCTCCAGTAGCGTCGTCCTTCGCGGACGATGCGGCGGTTGCTCTTGCTCCCTCTGCTGGCCACGGTGGATCACTCCTGTGTGGGCTGGTCTTCGTCTGGGTCGATGCGGGTGATGGTGGCGCCCCTGTCGGCGGGGATGGCCATGCAGGGGCCGTGTTGGTCGGAGAGGATTGCCCAGCCGCGCTCGAAGGCGAGGGTGAGGTGGTCGTCCTGGACGAGGACGTCTTCGCCTTTCCCCTTGGGGTGGACGACCAGGTAGGTGGTCACGGGGCGCCCCCATTCGGTCAGAGCAAGCCGGGGTGACGTTCGGCCGGCCGCTTCCGCCCAGGCATCTTTCGCTTGGCGGCGTGGCCTTCGGCACTGCTTTTGTAGCGGTGACAGTGCGGGGGCACGCGGTCGTGGGCCCAGTCGAGGTTGTCGAGGCTGTGGTCGTCGCCGGGGGTCTTGTGGTCGAGGTAGTCGCCGCCGGGCTGTCCGCATAGGTGGCAGATGTGCTCGGGGTTGCGTGCGTGCGCGGCGGGCCGGAGTTCGCTGCGCCAGTTCGCCGGCAGTCTTCGCCATCGCGAGCTGCCTTGCCATCCGCCGCTCATCAGTCGTCTCCGACTGCCCGGTAGTGCCCTTCGGTGAGTTCGAGGGCGCTGTGCAACAGCCCCTTCTGGTTGATCCAGTCGGTGGTGTCGGTGGTGCCGATGGACATGGCGATGGATCCGTCGGCTTGCAGGACTTTGAGGAGGACGATGCAGTCGACGACCATGTCTTCGTCGTCGAGGTCGGCGGTGACGCCGAGGGCGTCGACGGCCTGTCCGATCTTCTGGTCAGTCATGGTTGAGGTCCGTCCTCTCCGCCCACTTGGCGAGGGCTTGTCGCATGGCGGCGTCGCTGTAGTCGGAGGAATCGCGCCATTCGACGGTGTGCCAGGCGTCGGCGAGTTCGCGAGCTCGGGCTTCGGCGAGGTCGAGGTGGATGAGGACGTAGCGGGTGAGCCGGGCTGCTCGGTATGCGCCGGGTACGCGCTCGTTGGCGAGTTGCTCGAGCCGGTCTCGCATGGCTTCGATGTCGCCTCGTCGGGTTTCTAGGTCGCCTGGTTGGTGTTCGGCGAGGTAGTTGTACGAGCCGCCGCTCACCGGAGGGTGCCCTTCAGTTCGGCTTGCGCCTTGGCGACCTCGGCCTGCACCTGCTCACGGAACTTCTCGAACTCGCCCTCGACGTGCACCTTGATGGGGTGGCCGTCGGGGTCGACCGGTATGTCGTTGGCGGGGATGCTGATGGTGTCTTCGAAGACGAGGACGTGGCGTGCGCCTATACCTTCGGCGATTCGGTTGCGGTCTAGGTCTTCGCGGAACGCGGCGCTGTTCTCGTCCTGTGGCGCTTGGTCGATGACGAGGATGAAGGGAGGCCGGTCGTCTCCGGCACCTTCGGGGAGTTCGAGGATCTGCAAGCGGGCCATCAGTCGGTCACCGCCTCATAGGTGGCGGCGAAGATGTCCGGCTTGCAGGGGTAGAACTCGCCCGCCACTCCTCGGATGACGTAGTCGCCGAGGTCGACCCAGTGCAGGCCCTCCAGAGTGGAAATGATCATTCGGCCATCGCGCGGGTCGATACTGACGCCACTCTCGGGGTAGGGCTTGCGCCCTTCGATGACATCCAAGGGCTCGAAGGAACCGCTGGTGTTGTTCTCCACCCACTGATAGACGGCGTGCGTCTCGGCGGTCGATCCGTCCAAGAGCATGGCTTCGATCTCTACGGGCTTCTTGCGATAGCGGGCCATGGGCGCGGGCTCCGGGTTCGTCAGGAGTTGAGTGCCCGCTCTATGCCCTCTTCGAGGGTGATGCGGGGCTGATACACGTCGAGCATCCGGCTGGGGTCGCAGATGCGGTGGTGGACGCCTTGGGGCGCGGCTGGCAGGTGCTTGAGCTGCGGCTTGTAGCCGGCGGCATGGGTGACGAGTTGGGCGAGCTCGTTGAACGAGGTTGCCCTGCCCCATCCGAGGTTGATCGGCCCAGTGATGCCCCATTCGACAGCTGCGAGCGTGGCGCTGACGAGGTCGTCGATGTGGATCCAGTCGCGGGTGCTGTCTCCGCTGCCCCAGATCTCGAAGGGGTCGTCGTGTCGTCGGGCCCGCTGGATGAAGGCGGGGAACGGGTAGCAGTCGGCCTGGTCTTCGCCATAGCCGGAGAACGGCCGGAGCACTGTCATCTGTACGCCTTCGGCGGCGGCGTATTGGCAGAGCTGTTCGCCGGCGAGTTTGGCGAGGCCGTATGTGGCGTCGGGCCTTCCGGGCTGCCCGTAGTCGATGTCTGTTTCGACGAGCCGGCAGATCTCGCCTGGCTGCTGGAGCGCGACCGGGTATGCCGCAGACGAGCTGAAGTACACGGCCCGCGGGGTGCCGGTGCGGACGAGCCACCGCATGTACCAGGCGTCCAACGCCAGGTTCGTGGCGACCCCGAGGGGACTGCCGTCGATGCTGGCCCGGCCGCCGACGATCGCGGCGCAGTGGATGGCGAGGTCGTATCGGGTGTCGTCCTCGCGGAAGAAGTCGAGGGCGTCACATTCGTAGACGCCTGGGGCGGGCACCAGGTCCATCGCCGTGACGTCGTCACCCCGGTTGTGCAGCGCCTGGTGCAGGTGACGGCCGACGAAGCCGGCTGCTCCGGTGAGGAGGACGTGCATGGTGCGCCTCCTCAGAGCCAGATCACGGCGGCTGCGTTGATAGCGAGGTGGATGGTGTTGTCAGCGATGATCATCAGCCAGACTGCCATCCAGGGCGGAGTGTCTTGCGGGTAGCCAGTGCCTGAGCACTCGGCCCAGCTGTGGCGGAACTCCTTCGGTGCCGCGAGGTTCTTCACCCACACGACGTGGCGGGCGAGTCGGTAACGGTCGATCACCGCGTGCGTGGCGACGATGACCGCGAGGGCCACAGACGACTGAGTGATGAGGAGGAAAGGCAGGCCGTAGGTTACGGCGTGCGCGATGGCTGGCCACCAGCGCTTCGTCTTCTCTGTCGCCATCCAGTGGGACTGGATGAGGTAGTCGCCGACGAGGTGGGCGAGGAGCAGCCCGAGTGCGGTCGTGCCGGTCATGCTGCCTCCTCGACAAGCTTCCGCAGTTTGGTCAGGTCGGCGTCGAGTCCACCGTTGTCGCGGTAGTTGTAGTAGGCGGCGGAGTCGGCGGACACCTGTTCCTGGCTGTTGCATTCCTCGTAGCCGGCGTCGACTTCCGCCTTGCCGTTGGCCGGGTGCAGGTGCTCGATGACCATGTCGTCGAGGTAGGTGATGCGGCCCATCCCGCGGCCCCAGTCGAGCCAGCACAGGTCGAGGCAGAGATGTACGAGTGCCGGGGGCGCCATGTAGCCAAGCGTCGCGACGATGTCGCTGGTCATTGCCACCGCTGTCGGCATTCGCTCGCCCATGAGGAGGTCGTTGCCGTAGACGATGCCGGGTCCGCCGCTGAGGCATTCGCGGATGCGGGCGTCCCAGGGCCTGGCGGCCGGCCGGGGCCGGTGGTCGTCGCCCATGAACGCGAGGAACCGGTAGGTCTTCGCGGCCTTGACGGCCTGCTGGTTGAGGGTGCCGCAGAGCCGGCGCCGCTTGCCGAACGTGAACCGGATCCGCTCGTCGCCCTTGAGCTCGGCGGCGTGCGCCTTGTAGGCGGCGAGTTCCGGGTCGTCGGTGTCGACGGCGAACAGCAGGTCGGCGGTGGCGCCGGTTTCGTCCCAGGCGTCGACGAGGGCGGGAACGGCCTGGGGTCGGCCGCGGGTGGGGATGATGACGAGCAGGTCGTCGGCCATGGCTACACCTCCGGCGCGGGGATGGCCTTGGCTTCGGCCTCGGTGTCGAACTTGGGGCGGAGGTCTTCCTCATCACCGGTCGGCTTGTCGCGCCACCACCAGATGTGCGGGTCGAGCAGGTCGACCTTGATCTCGTCTCGGTCCCAGTGGTCGTCTTCGTTGCGGTCGGTGCAGGAGACGTGCGGCGGGAACTCGGCGACGCCTACGGGCTTGAGCATCACGCAGCCCTGTGCGAGGACGCTGGTGCTGGTGATGACGGCGGGGACCCGCTGGTAGTAGACGCGGCGCCCCCTCAGCTGTTGGGCGGCGGGAGTCGCATCGTTCCAGTCGATGGCTTCGTGGCCGAGGAGCCGTTCCGTGATGCGGCGGATCTCCAACAGCTGATCGAGCGGGTTGCCGCGGATGAAGCCTTCCCAGACTTGCTGCCGGGCGAGGGCGAGTGTCCAGGTTCCTTCGGCGCGGATTTCGTCGCGGCCCTTCCAGGCGTTGGCCTCGCGTCGGTTCTCGGTGTGGAGTTCGATGTCGACTTGCACGTGGTGGCCGCGGAAGTGGGACCAGTGGGTGCCGGTGCCGGATACGTCGGCCCAGCGCCAGGTGTCTTCGCGGTTCAGCTCGTCGGCGTGGCCGATGGTCTCGCGTGCAAGGACGGGCTGGCCATCACGCGGTGGCGCTATCTCGACGAGGCGGGTTCGCCCGGTGAGGTACAGGCCGTCGGGCACGTAGTTGTCGGTGCGGTCTCTCGGGTCCATGGCGCGGGCTCCGGGTGTGGGTTATCGGCCTCGTTGGATGCTGATGGTGGGCGTGCCGCTGGAAATCACCTTGACGACGCTGTTGCCGGCGGTCGGCACGTCGACGCTGACCGCACCGATCGCAGCGGGCATTACGCGGGCGTTGGCGCCGCCGACGGTGGGGGTGCGGCCGTCGACGGTGAAGTAGAGGGCTGCTGCGCCGTCGAGGGAGACGATGGTGACCTCGTCGAGGTCTTCGCCGAACGTCGTCGTCTCGACGGTGCCAGCAACGAGGGTGATTGCGTGGGCTGCGAGGTCGCCTTTGGCGACGGTGTGCGTGGCCATGGCGTCTCCTAGGCGGGCATAAGGGCGGTGATGGCCGCGGTGATTCGGCGGGCGAGCCCGGCATGGCCGGTGTCGGTGGGGTGAACGCCGTCGGAGCTGATCCACGTGTCCGCATTGCCACTGCCCGTGGTCGAGCCCACTTTGCCGGTGCCGGTGATCCAGGCGCCTTGGGTGGTCACGAGTGCGCCGGTGGGGTCGTAGACCCCGCCGTTGAGGGGGCTGATGAAGGGAATGCTTGCGGCAGCAGCGGCCGTCTTCAGGGTGTTGTTGGTGTTCGTGATGCTCGCGGCTGGACTGCCCGTGGGTGACCAGCAGCCGATGACGTACATCTGGCACGCGGGCAGGGCCGCTTTGAGGGCGGCGTACAGCGTTGCGGCTGCCGCCCCGATGGCGCTCTGCGAGCCACCGTTGTCGTTGTAGCCGCCCCAGATGACGAGCCGGTCGGGGGCATAGGGGATCACGTCGAGGGCGATCCGGTCCTGGAAGACTGCGTAGGAGCCAACTGTGATGTAGCCGGTGCCTCCGCGCCCTTGCTCCCACGCGTCGGTGCAGCCGAAGAGTCGGGCCGCTCGGGCGAACCAGGTGCCAGCACCAGCGCCCGTGTTGCCAGCGGCGCCGTCCGAGATGCTGTCGCCGAGGACGACGAGTCGGCCGCCTCGCAGGGGTACCTGCCACATCGTTGCCGTCGGCGGTAGGTAGATGCCACCGAAGGGGAACGTCGTGAAATCCAATCGGATTCGGCGCGGGGCGGAGCTGCCGAGGTCGATGCTTATGAGGTGCCCGGAGCCGGCGGTGGTGCCGCCGCTGCTTTGCATGAGGTCGGTGACCTTGCGGCCGTCGATCGACAGTCGGAACATCGTCGCCGAGGAGATGTACTTCATGCGGACCTGCAGGATCTGCGCGTCGGTGCCGAACTCGACGCTCCAGATGCCCTGCCCGCTGCTGTAGCTGTTGGGGTACTTCGATCGCGGCAAGACGTAGTTCGTGTCCGGGCTGCTCGCACCGATAGCGAAGTCGCTGGCGCCCGCGTACTGGTAGGGCCCGGTGACGTCGGTGCCGGCCAGGGTGACGCCGGCCGGGGCGTACTTGATGTATCCCGTTGTTGGCGTCGTGGTCTGCGCGGTGGAGATGGTGGGGGCGGTCCCGGCGTAGAGGGCGTCCGCGGTGACGGGGTCGGGGAGTTCGCGGCGGCGCCAGGGGACGGTTGCCGGTTTGGTCATGGCGAAGGTGTAGCTGGGCACGTCGCCTCCTCGCGCTGGTGCTGCTGGTTGGCGACGGTGGTTTTGGGTCCGCCCGGCTGTGACGAGGCAGTCGGGCGGACCGGGGGCCGAGCGCTGGGCGCTTCTAGGCCCTGCCTGCCCCCACTTGGCAGGCGTTGGTCCTCGCGGGCGGGAGCGGGCCGCCACAGCCGCTCGACCGGGCCCGCGAGGGCTTAGGCGGCATTGGCCGCAGGGATGGAGGTGATGCGCGGTACGGATCCGCGTTCGATGATGCGGCCGTTCTCGTCGCGCTTCGCTGCGGGGAGTTCCCACACGTCGTAGCGGATGCCGTTGCGTCGTTGGCTGTGGTCTTCGTGTCGGGTGATGCGGCCTTCGATGCCCCAGCGGCGGATTGTTGAGGCGGGGCGCCCGGTCCAGTAGGCGGCGAGGTCTTCGGTGACGAGGTGGAGTTCGGGCATGTTCACCTCCGGCATGCGAAAGGGGTCACCCTGTGGTGGGTGACCCCTTCGACGCAGCTAGATCGATCGAATCAGACGATAAGCTCATTTTGGTTCTACGGTCAAGTACTTGTTCGCTGCGGCGTTCAGACCGCCCATTCCTCGACCTTGTAGTCGCGGTGCTCGCCGAAGGGCTTGGCGAGGAGGCGCAGCGTGGTGCAATCCCCACCGGGCACCCATTGGCACGCGTTGATTTCACGGCTGATCGCGTCGTAACTGGAGCATTCGTGCGGCCCTGCGTGCAGGTCGACGATGGCGAGCTTGGCGTCGAGGTCGGCGAGGACGTCCGGGTCGGGGGCGGGTTCCTGGAATTGGTCGAGCTGCTCGGGGTCGTTGATTTCGTGTTCGCAGGGCTCGAACTTCGCGAGTCTGCTGGGATCGCCGACGTAGACGGACATCCCCCATGTGGGCTTCTGGCAGACGGGGCAGGGGGCGTCGGCCTGGTAGGCGTCGCGGGAGATCCGTCCTTGGGCTTCGAGCTGTTCGGTGTAGCGGGCGCGGAGGAATTCGGCGAGGTCGCTCACGCTGCTGCTCCTTGCTGGGGGGCTGCTTCTTGTGCTCGACGGAGGTCGCGCCATGCGGCCATGTCGGGCCACTCGGTGCCGCAGTTGCCGCATTGGATGCGGGGTGATCCGGCGCTGGCGGTGAGCTGGTTGCCGCAGACGATGCCGGTCTCGGCGGTGACGGTGGGGCATAGCCCGATGTTGACGCGGCCGGGGCGTCGTTCGCCGGTGAGAGCGGCGGTGCATTCGGCGTGGAGGCGGCGGATGTCATCGATGTCTTGACCTATGGAGTCGTAGGCATCGGCAGCCCAAGGCAGGTTGTTGATCAGGAACTTGATGTGCTCGGGCACGGCCTCGGCGGGCGATCCGCGCCACGGGGCGACCGTCCAGCCAAGGGCCGCGCGCCAGGCGTCTTCGATGTCGCGCAACCGGGTAGCCACTCCCCCGGCGGCGACGAGGGACAGCACTTCGAGGCGCGGCGGGATCGGCGGCGTCCTGGATCCGGAGGTAGCGGCGCCGACCTTGCGTGCGCCACGCATCAGGGAGGCCGTGGTGTTGAGCTGCCGGAAGAGCCCGGGGAGTTCGGTGAGCCGCTTGGCGGTCTTCTCCTCGCAGGGCCGGCAGGCGCGCCGGCCGGTCTCGCTCACCCAGAGTTCGTGTCCGCAGGCCACGCACGCGGGCCAGGAGTAGTCGGCGGTGGTGTCGTTCATGGCGGGCTCCTCGTGGCAGCGCGTGGGTCTGAGGGGCTAGGCGTTACACACAGTGTGCATTGGGGTCCCGACATTCCCGGGCGCGCGAGGGGTGTCGACCTGTCGGCATGTCGCGAAATGCCCGCAACTGGGGTCGTTGGTGGTCACAATGGGCGTATGGCGTCTGTCTTTACGGTGCTGGCGGACTCGGAGTCTGCTGCTGTTGCCGAGTTGCAGCGGATGTGCCGCGCGTTGGGTTTGGAGCCAATCGGCCGGCCGTCCGCGGTTTTGGGACGGGGGCGGTGGCTGGCTCGGGCGGAGGCGCGGCCCGAGCCTCGGCGGGAGCAGCAGTCAGCTTGAACGACATTCTGGCCCCGCCGCGTTGGGTGCGGCGGGGCCAGTGTTATGCGCGGGCGGTGCGCTGGTCAGGTCTTGGTGAGGTGTCGCGCATAGTCAGCGGGGGTGACGCCGAATACGGCGGCGAGTTCCATCGCCACGTTAGCGGCGGACACGTCGTCGGGGCTGGTCCGGCCAGTCTCCATCTGCTCGAAGATGGTGCGGAGGCGGCGGGCGGCGTCGGCTGCGGCGGATTCCTTGAGAGTCATGCGGGGTTCCTATCGCTGGCTGGTGTGGCGGTCTTCGTGGGCGCGGTCCCGGTCTGGGGTGTCAGCGCCATTCCCAGGGCTGACGTGCGTTGGCGGCCCGGCCGGCGGCGTCGGCGAGGTCTCGGGCTGTCTTGGCGAATTCCGCCGGCATGAGGCGGTGCGTGGCGGCTGCGGTGAGGACGGTAGCCATGCGGCCGGCGTCCCGTGGGAAAACGCTGAATGGGTCTCCGGTCCGCATGCCGAAGGCTGGCTTGAGTACGCGCCATTCGCGCGATGACAACACGTGGGCCAGGTGTTCGCGGAGACTGCCCATGTGCGAGTACGAGGCGAGGACTTCGTTGTTGCGGTCGGTTCCGTGGGAAATGTTCCAGGCCATGGCGGGTTCCCTTCGGTCGAGGTGGTGCGGGGCCCGGTTTGTCTGTCGTCTCGGCCGGGCCCCGGCGTGCGTTTGGGTGGGTGGTCAGTCGCGGATGTCGCTGAGGAGGCCGAGCTTGTTGACGTCGGCCTGGGCGTTACAGGAGTCGCACTTGTGGGTACGGTCGCCGTGCTTGTCGGGGTCGGAGGCGCTCATCTTCTGGTCGCAGCAGAAGAGGGTGGCGTCGGTGCCGACTTCGTCGCCGGGGCTGACCTCGAAGTCGTAGTGGGTGGCGATGGACATGTCGGGCTCCTTCAGTTGGTGTCGGGGTTGGTCTAGCTGCCGGTCGGTCGCGGCGTGTGGTCGTCCTCGCAGTCGGCGGCCCAGCTCTGGTGGGTCCAGCAGGTGTCGCGGTCGTCGGCGTGCATGCCGGCGTCTTCGCGCTGGTTGTCGCGTTCGATAGCGGCGGCGAGCTTCTTGTCCATCTGGGGCCTCTTGTTGTCTGCGGTGTGCGGGGCTGGTGGGTTAGCAGTCGGGGCAGGTGTTGTCGCCGGTGCATTGGTCGGCGTGGCGGCAGCCTTCGTTGCAGTAGGGGTGGCCGCCGGGGGCGCCGCAGAGGATGCATTCGTCGTCCATCGGGGCTGCTCCTTCGGTTGGTGTGGGGCCCGGCCTGTCGGCTCGACCGGGCCCCGGCTGGTGGGTGGTCAGTAGATGCGGGCGAGGAGGGCGTTGGAGCGGCGTGCGTCGGGGATCTGCGCGGCATGCACGAGGTCCTCGGCATCGCACGCCTGGGCGCGGAGGCGGATGGCCAGGTCGAAGTTGTCGCCCTTCTCGGCCTTCTCGACGAGCGGCCACAGTCGAGCTGCGATGGCCTTCTGCTCGATGGCGATCTCGGCGCGCTCCTGGTCGGTGAAGTCCACGGCGGTGTCTCCTATGCGGGTGCGGGATGGTGGGTCCGGCCTGTCGGTTCGGCCGGTCCTTTCAGTGGTTGGGGAGTTGCCGCGCGAGGTTTTCGAGGTTGGCGGCCTGCTGCTCGCGGATGTCGATGAGCCGCTCGTATTCGCGCTGGTCTGTCTTGCTGTGCGGGGTGATGCCGTACTGCTGGCGGAGGTAGGCGATGTGCCGGTCGCGGGCGCCGTGCGGGGTGAGGGCGGTGGAGGCGGCGGCGGTTCGGCCTCGCCAGTGCTCGATGGTCCGGCCGATGTACCGGCGCTGTGTGGGCTTGCCTGCGACGGAGTGGTCGGCGAGCTGCGTGGATGCGGCTACGCCTTTGCCGTCGGTGATGATGATGTCGACGGCGGGGAGTCGCCCGCCGAGGTGTCGTGCGGCGAGCCGTCCGGCGTGGTCGCCGATCTCACGGATGCGGTCCTCGATGCGGCGGGCGTTCCGGCTGTGACGGTCGATGGTGATGTTCACGTTGCCCTTCCAATTGGGTATCCGATGGCTTTGATGGATCACGGACGACGATGGAAGTTGTCACCAGCCGGGGACGGAGCGCAGTTGTCGGAAGGACATCTGGCCCTTCTTGGCGAGCTCCGGGGCGGCGTAATCGATCACCGTCCAGTGCCGTTCCAGGTGTCGACGCGCCTTGAAGATTGCGTCCTCTGTCTCGCGGCGGCTGGGTTTCAGGTTGTCCGCGGCGGAGTAGTCGCTCCTCGCGTTGCCCTGGGCCAGTTCCTTTCGGCGGGGGTCCCATAGCCCATTCCGCTTGAGGTAGATCTCGTTGGCGATGAATCCGCCATGGAGAGACACCAGTTGGGGGATGCGTTCCTTCTTTCCCCACCAGCTGGGGTAGGCGCTGCCGCGGGTACGTGAATGGCCGCCATCAAGGCGCACTGTGACCTTGCGGTAGTCATAGCCTTCGCTAATGCCGGCCACGGCGTGTCCAAGCTCGTGTATGGCGACGTATAGCCGGTACTGGTCGCGGGTGAAGCCGTAGCTCTCGGCGGCGATGCGCTCGCTCATTTTGATCTCCAATTGGGTGGGTGGTGTGGTCAGTGCCCTGCGTTGAGGGCGCGGCGCTGGGCGGCGGTGACGAGTTCGATGGCCTGGTCGGCGGTGCGGCAGACGCGCTGGTTCCAGTCGCCGATGAGGGCGTTCCAGCCCCTCCCCCGCAGTTCGGCGAGGACGTAGCCGGCGGCCTGGTGGGCGGAGTCGATCGTCCCGACGCCGAGCCCGACGACGGTGGTGCAGATGGCGCCGCAGATGCAGCGCCTGCCGCGCCCGTCGCGGAGCTGGTGGGGCTTGTTTTGCCAGCCCCATTTGCGCAGGATTTCGGCGGCGACGGCGAGTTGGGTGGACGGCTTGTGGGAGAGGTCGGCGCGGGTACGGTGCGCCCAGTCGGGCAGGGCGCGGGCGATCCGGCCGGGGAGGCGGACGTCAACGGCGGGGCGGGTGCCGTGCTGGGGCAGGGAGCGGAGGGCCTCGTCGATGAGTTGCTGGGTGGTCTTGGTGGCGAGGCCGCGGGAGTAGTCGGCGGTGATGCCGGCCCACGCTGCCCGCTCGGGCTCGGTCAGGGTCGGGGCGATTCGCGCGGCGGCCTGGTCGAGGGCGGCGGCGGTCAGCGTGGGCATATTGATTCCTGTCTGCTGCTGATGGGTGGTGGATGGCGGGGCGCCCCTGGTTGCTGGCAGGCGGTGAGGGGCGTCCCGCGGCGGTTAGCTAGCGGGCGTCGATCCCGGCGGTCCTGTGCTTGGAGCAGTTCTTGCCGTACTCGACCCGACGCTCCTTGCGGTTGCCGGTCCGCTTGAGGATCAGGTAGCAGTCACAGCAGCGGCACTCCCAGATGCCGGCCTCGACGGCTTCCATGGCCGCCCCTGATGCGCAGGTGATGGAGTTGATCGTGTCGCGGCTGGTGAAGACGACGGTGTGGTTGCGGGCCATGCTGGGTCTCCTTCGGTTGGTGGTGCGGTTCAGCGGTCCACGACGGGCTTGTCGAGGCCGAAGCTGACGATGTCGACGGTGAGCATCAGGCGGCCTGCGCCTTCGCCTTGCCAGTGCCCTGGCAGTCGGGGCAGGTGACCTTGACGTGTTCGCTGCGGAATGCGGTGTAGAGGGCGCCGACTCCGGAGCAGTGCCAGCAGAGGCCGCGCTTCTTCGCCTCGTCGGGGTGGAGGGCGCCGTTCTGGGCCTCCCACTGGCGGTCGGTCATCTTGGTGCGGGGATGGATCTTGGGCATGGCGATCTCGATTCGCGTCGATAAGTGGGTGGTCAGGGGGTGGTCGACCCCCGGTCGTTGGGGGTTTTGCCCTGGTCTGCCAGGTGGTCGAACTGCGCTCAGGGCGGTCGATCGACCGAGTGGCGCAGCATCAAGACCACCCAGCAGACCGGGGCATATGGGTGGATAACCACCCTCCGACCACCCCGATACGCTCCTTTTGCCCTACTTGCTGGCGCCAGCCGAGGCGATCTGCTCGCGGGTGTAGCCGTTGCCGTTGGTGAGGTTGTCGACCGCGCCGATCTTGCGGGTGTTGCCTGCGCCGGCCTCCCGCAGGCGGGTCTGCAGCTCGCTCTTACTCAACTGGCCGTACCGTTCCGGACGGAAGTCGGCGAGCAGCTCCAGAAGACGCTCACTGCGAGCCCGGTCAAGGTTCGCCTTATCCAGGACGTCGAGGCAGTCACCCAAGAGCGTCGCGCCCATTTGGGCACTGGCACTGGCCTTGCTGTACTGGAGCGCGTCGCCGGTCAGCATCCCTGCCTCGATCCGCAGTTGACGTCCCCGCCGGCAGATCTCCGTGAAATCAGGCAGATCGATCACGTCAGCCTTGAGGGTGACGTGCCCTTCCTCGGCCCCCTGGTCGAGAACGACGACGCCTTGAGAGTCCTCGCCGAGCAGGTGCGGGGCGGCACCGTTCGCGACGGCATCGTCGCCGAGGACCATCTTGGCGCTCTTGTCTCCCTTGACTCGGAAGCTGCCGCGCTTGCTGCAAACCTCCCGCAGCTTGGTGGGCACCGAGTCCGCATCGGGGCGCTGGGTGATGAAGACGCCCATGCCGAGAACGAAGCGGGTGACGCGGACGTACCGGGCGAAGAATTCGACCATCACGTCCTTGGCGGAGCGGGTCTTGGCCCTGCGGTCGGAGTCGTCCAGCTCGTCCTCGACCGGCACCTGCACGAGCGCGGCGCCGTCGAGCAGTTCTTGGAGCTCATCCACGATGAGGAGCACCGGCCCCATCCCGTTGCTGGCCATCTCCGGCGTGATCTTGCCTTCGGGGCAGGCGTCCGGATCGGTCTCGAAGAGCCGATCCAACTCAGTTCCGCGGTCCTGCATCTCCGAGATGGTCGTCTCCATCACGCGCAGGGCCTTGCGGATGATCTGCGGTGTCGCGCCGGCAATCCACTGGTGGGCGATGTGCCGCAGTGGCGCCCAGTCCGGACCGGTCTTGCCGGTGATTACGATGATCCGCATGGTCGGGTCGAGGGCTGCTGCTGCCGCGATCAGTCGAGCCAGATAGGACTTGCCGTAGTTCATCAGGCCGCCGATGAGGAGCGACGACCAGATCAGGTGAAGGGTGTGCAGGACGGCCCGAGCGTCGGCCCCCAGAGGGACGCCGTCCTTCCAGAAGTTCCACTGCTCCGCTGCGATCAGCGGCGACGGGGTCTTCCCCGTGCCGTAGGGATTGTCGCGGTCGGCTACCCACAGGACGAACCGTCCTTCGTGCCCTTCGTCGCTGGAGTCTGCGCTCATCTGGATGCGGGTCTTCTTGATACGCAGGGCCGACGCAAGGTCAGCCACTTTGCCGATCGCGGCTGAAGCTTTGGCTCCGCGCGGGAGTTCCACGGTTGCGGTCCATCCCGGACCGTCGGGCCGGATCACGCCGGTGAGGTGTGTCTCGTCGCGCTGCGCCTCGCTGATGATTCCCGCCTTTACCAGTGCGGTGACCAGGTCCGCTTCGCCTCGGATCGGCCCTGCGTCGCGCTTCACCAGGCCGACTCGCCCGGCAGCGAGTTCGGTGGCCTGGGGCGCGCTCTCTTGAGGTTCGATGCTGGGCCGGCCGTGCCAGGCTCCGACCGTCATGGCGCCGAGCAGCATGAGCAGGTCGACCCAGAGTCCGCCTGTGGCCGCTCCGACCGCGCCGCTGGTAGCCGTTGCCGCCGACCATCCGCCGGTCTTGAGCCAGTGCCAGCGCTTGTGGAGCCGATAGTCGGCGCGGCGCGCCCGGACCAGATCCTTCGCGGCGGCTTCGGCTGCCGTGTCACCGGCCGCCGCCTTCAGCTCCGCCTTCGCCGAATGGATCATCTGTGGGAAGTCGTCACGCCGCGCCTCCAGCCACCGGCGGCCGAGGTTGCGGTAGCCGCGGACACTCCAGCCGATGTACAGCCGGTTCTCGGCGGCGTGCTCCTGGGCTCGGGTGGCGAGCTGCTTGCTGGAGTCGATCCATGCGGGTCGCAGGGTCTCGCCCTGATGTTCGACGACCGCGCCCTCAATCGGCTTCACGAGGCTGAGGTTCGGGCGGTCGCTGGCCTTTTCGGTGCGCATGAATTCCGGGACGTCGATGTCGTTGTGTGTGTCCGCGGAGGGGGTGTGAATAGCCATCGATCCGCTCCTCAGATGGTCTTGTCAGATGACGTCGTGTCGGCCTGTTCGAGGGCGGCTTGCTTCTTTGCGGCGTCGCAGTACGGGGGCGCGTCACCGACCCGCCGAAGGGGCGGCGTGCCCCCGTTGAAGCGGCGCCCGTCTGGGGTCTCAGGGTCCTTCTTTGCGCGGGGGGCCTTTTGGGATCCGACCTGCGACGAGTCGCCCAGTATCGGCAGCTCGGTGATGGTCTTCATGCGGGCCTGAGCGGCGCGGCTTTGGGCCTCGATTTCGGGCCGGATTCCGACCACCTTGGAGCCGGTGACGCGGTACCAGGCGTCCGCCCAAATCTGCTCGGTGACGTACTGGGAGCCACGCGCGGACCGGAGGGCTTCGGCGACCTCCCACACATCCTTGTGGTGCTTCCGCCGGTCCTCGTCTTTGCGCGTCTGCTCTACATCCGCCCGCAACTGCTGGTCGGCCTTTTGCTTCTCCACCCGCTTTTCAGCATCAGCCTTTTCCTGCTTCACCCTCGCTCGCTCGGCGGCTTCCTCCTTCGCCTTGCGGTCCGCCGCGCGCCGCTCACGCCAGGACGGAATACCATCGGCCTTCTGTGCGATGCCGTGCTCGTAGGTCATGAGGACGATCGGCCCGCCCAGGGAGGCGAGGGCGCCGATGATGCCAGCGTTGGGACCGATGGACGCATCGTTGATGCCGTGCCACAGGTTGATGCCGGCCGCGATGCAGGCGCCGATCATGATGCCGATCCGGTACGGCATGACGTCCCGCCGGTGGGCAACAGCCCACGCCGCACCGAAGGCCATCGCCAGCGCCAGGCCCTCCAGTAGCGCCGGCGCCGCAACCAGGAACGGGCGCTCGTCATCCCAGAAGGCGAGGAACTGGATGGGCGCAGCGATGATCAGGCCGACGGCGTAGATGCCGCGGGCGCCCCACTTCCAGATGCGCTCGCTGCGCTGCTGCTCGGCGACGAGGGCGGCTTCCTTGGCTTCCTCTTCCTCGGCGGCCTTGCGGGCTTTCTCGGTGGCAGTCTCGGCGGCTTCCTTCCGGCGCTTCTGCTCTGCAAGGAACGTGCCGTGGCTAGCCTGGTCCTTCTCCAGCTTGAGGCGGTTCCGCTCGTTGACCAGCCGGAGCCGCTCGGCTTCCTCGGTCGCCTTGATCTTCTCGGCTTCGACTTTGCCTTCGGCTTCGATCCGGCGGGCGTCGGCTTCGGCGGCGGCGCGGTTACGGATCGCCTCCGCCTCGGCCAGGGCTACCGGGTCAAACCGCGGCTCGTCGGGGGCGCCGGCCGTGCCGTTGACCTGCTTGATGGCGGTGGCCATCGCGATCATTCCTTTCCGGGTGAGATGTGCCGTGTCAGGCGGTGGTCATCCGATCGAGGCTGTAGCCCCGTTCGAGCAGGGCGGCACCGAGCGCGTCCTTGGCTTCGTCGGCAGTGATCCGGATCTGGTGTCGCCCCTGCACCAGGACGACGACGTCCTCGGGGCTGAGGCGAGCAGTGCGGTCGACGATCAGCATGGGGGTGATCAGGTGGTAGGCGGCGTTCATGATCTGCCGGTGTCGGCGCTTGGCTTCACGGGTCTCGGCGTGCTTCTTGAACATGGCTGGCTCCTAGGCGGCGGTGTCGTAGTCGCGGGCCGGGCGGGGTGCGGGGATCTTGGTGCGCTGGTCTTCGATGGCGCCGTCGCCAGCAACTCCGGCGACGATGAGCACGCCGATCGCGATGCGAATACCGATCGGGGCGTCGAGGCCCGTGAACCAGGCCAAGCCGGCGATCACGAGGGCGACGCGGAGGCGGGTCAGGCCGAGCAACAGTCCGAACTGCATGGCGGTGTCCTTCGGGGTGAGGGTGGGTGCTGCGTCGGATCTCCAGGGCCCGCGTGCGAGACGCGGGCCGAGGGCTACCGATCAGCGGCTTCCAGCTGCTTCCCGGTGCAGGCGGGCTTTGGTCTCCATCTCCTGGCGGGACGGGACGGCGCGCCCGCCAGTACCGCAGGAGCAGGTGAAGTTCCAGTTGCCGAAGCCTGCGTCGTAGACCGTGGTCTCGTGCTTCTTCCGGAACAGGGGCATAAGGGTTCCTCTCGTGTTGAGTGCGGGGCAGGCGGCGAGGGCTACCGGCGAGCGGTCAGCGGCGGTACCAGGGCACCGACTTCTCGGCGGCGACGACGCGGTCGTGGTCGACCAAGTACTCGGGGCTGTCGGCGTCCGTGTGGCGGGCCAGGTCGCGCTTGGCGTCCTTGTGGTCGGCGATGGCCTGCTTCTGCTCGGCGGTCTTCTTCCAGCCCATGTCGGGCTCCTTCCAGTTGGGGCAGCTGGTCAGTTAGCGGCGCTGAGTTCTTCTGCGTAGAAGCCGGGGATTCCCTTGACTGCCTCGGCGAGCCGGCCGTCGATGCCCTTCACGCCGAGCAGGCCGCCGGACTTGGAGCCGTCGTCGACGACGGTTCCGGTCTTGCCGCGGTAGCGGGCGTTGCCAGGGTTCGGGTTGGTGACGGTGACCCGGTCGCCCTTGCAGAACATCAGCGGCCCGTCTCGAAAACACTCAGTTCGTGGGCGGTGCGGCCGCTACCCTTGGCCTCGATTTCGCGGCGGGCCTTGACGCGCGCCTCCTCTCGCGTGGATGCCTCGACCTGTCCGGATCCTGATCCGACGCGGCGCTCCCCGAGCTTCGTTTCGACGACGGTTGCGTTCCAGGTCCACTTCGCCATGATGTTCAACCTCCTGTGTGGGCTCGGGTCTGTCCCGGCTCCCTGCGGGCCCGGCGCCAGGCGGTGCGGTCTGGCGTTGCTCCGGGGCCACAGGCAGCGGTCAGTCCGCGTGGGTTCGGCTGCAGTTGGCGGTCGAGATGCTGGTGACGATCCGCTGGCCGCGGGGCACGGAGTCCGTGAGGCTGGTCTGCAGCTGGCAGCCGCAAAGCGGGCACTCCCACAGGTCGTCGTCCCAGACCGGGCCAGCACTGCGGCGCTCCAGGGAGGTTCCGAGGCAGCAGGTGGTCTTCTGCGGCACGATCCCGGCACCCACGGCGATGGCGGCCATCAGCGGCGGGCCTTGGCGCGGCGGCTGTTGCGGACCTTGATGATGTCCGCCGGGGTGGCGTACACGGCGTCGTCGTCGCACTCGAACTTCGGACGGATGTGCCGTTCCGGCTTCTCGGAGTAGACCGGCCCGTAGTTGAGGCACAGGCCCTGTGCGGACATGGATCCGCTCATCGCTCCACCGGTGAAAACCTGCCGGTGGTCGAAGACGATGCTGCTCCATACCTCCTCGTCGCCCCACGGATTGACCGTGGTCTCGATGTAGTAGTAGGTCTCGCCGAGCACTACCTCGCGGGCAAACTTCTTCGCGCCGCGCTTGCTGCGCTCCCAAACGGTCATGACTGTCTCCTCAACTCGGTGATGCGGGGTGGGTGGTGGCGGGTCCGGGTGGCCGGCTCCCCGCGGTCCCGGCATGGGGTCCGGGGCCACAGGCAGCCGGTCAGCGGCGCTTACGGGCGAGCTGGTCCTTCAGGTAGTTCGCCTCCGCCTGAAAGTTCTCGGCGCGGGCGTTCCAGCCGTCTTCGCTGATGCCGTAGATGGGCTGGCCTGTGGCGGCGACCTTCTGGGCGTTCTCCTTACACATGTCGGCGGCCTTTGCCTCGTCGCGCATCTGTCGCTCCACGCTGCTGTTGCGGCTGAACAGGCCCATGTGGGCTCCTTCCGGGTTGATGGATTGGGTACTGCGCGCCCCGGGCGGGATTCGGTCCCGCGCCCTCACGGCTGGGTGCCGGGGCTGTGAGCGGCGGTCAGGCGGCGACGAGCTTGGCGGCGTAGTCGCGGATCTCGGCGTCGGTGCATCCGTAGTCGCGAGCCAAGTTCTGGTACTTCTCGTAGTTGGCGCGGTGCTCGTCAGTGAGCTGGTCACCATTGCGCTCGTTCGCCTGCTTCAGCCCGTAGGCGACAGCCGCCCAGTGCAGGGCCTTGCTGCGGTCGTCGGTCAGGTTGTCCCACATGGACATGAGGTCTCCTCGGTGATCGGTGATGCGGATCGGGTGCCGGTCAGGTGACAAGGCGAGCAACCGCAGCAGGGGCTGGAGGCTGGCTGCGACTTGGCCAGCAGTTGCCGGCGGGCGACGGTGACGGCCGCGAAGGCGAGGGCGGTGACGACGAGCCCGGCCAGATGGAGCCACATCAGGCGGCGGCGAGGTAGGCGGACTGGCCGTGGCTGCGGATGGTGCGCAGGTCGTCCATGACGCGGGGGCGGGACGGGTAGGCGCGGTCCCGGTCGATGGCCTCGACGATCAGTCCGGACATGGCGTCCTCGTCGCCCTTCGACCAGGCGGCGGAGAAGCGGGTGACGAGGTCGACGTGCGCCTCGTCGGTGACGGTCTCGACTCGCTGCCGGTAGGCCTCGGCGGTCTCGGCCTCGATGCGGGCGGCGGACAGGACGTCGTCGGACGGGGTCTTGATGAGGGTGAAGATCGGCTTCGACATGGGGTGGTCCTCTCGGAAGGTGTGGGCGGTGGCAGGGGTATTGGTCGTGGCCTCGGTGGCGGTCAACTCGATCTCCTTGTCAGTGCGGCGGAAGAGGGATCGCAGAAGGGCTACGGGCATGGCGGCATGGCCTTTCGGCGAGTGGTGCACGAATGGGGTGGAGTGGTGGCCGCGCTCGGGGGCTGGGGGTGGACACCCCGAGCGCGGCAGACTTGGGTCTAGCGTCGGCGAGCGGCTTCTTCGCCGATGGCGTGGACGTCGAAGCCCTCGGCGGCGGCGTCGGCTTCCAGCCGGTGCGATTCAGCTACCGCCGCCTGCCAGAACGGGTCCGCGGTGTGGTCCCGGCCGCGGGCATTCAGGTCGGCGGCAATACGGCGACACACGTTCATCTGGTTGGCAGCGGCGTCAAGGTTGGCAGCGGCGCGGGACCGGTCATCGATCTGGCTCTTCATCCAGGCGGGAAGCGGCATGGCGGTTTCCTCGGGCTAGTTGATGCGGTGGATGGCGGTGGGCTTCAGAGTGAGAGTGGTGCCGCCGCGGTTGATGCGGTGATGCAGGCGGTTCGCTTTCACCGCGGCCTTCTCGACCGCCTCGTCCGCCGTTTCGGCGCGGACGCTGTACGTGTACTGGCCGCCGACGCCGGGGCCTTCACCGCCTTCACGGGTCACAGTCCAGCGAGCCATGGCATGCCTTTCAGCTACAGGTGAGAGGGGGTGGAAAGCCACGCCCGCGAACGCCGGGAGTCCGCTGCGGAAGCGGCGGCAGGGCGGGCGGGGTATCGGCCCGGTCGTGGCGGGGCTCAGGCTCGGCCGGCACGGCTACCAGTCCCCGAAGGTGCAGACCGGGCCACAGTCGGACCGCCGGCAGTCGTGAGCCTTGATCTCGACAGTCGAGAGTTCGCCCCGGTGGGCCGTCGACCAGCGGACCGGCCCGGCGCCGTCCTTCAGCTCCTGGCAGCGCAGGCAGTCGTCCACGTGCCGGCCGAAGTTCGGCTTGTGTGAGTGCTTCGTGGCCATCAGGCCACCGCCAGCTTGATCGCGGTGGCGACAGAGGTCTTGCCGCGCAGGGCGGTCACACCCGACGAGCGGCGGGCCGCATCCGCGTCACCCAGCGACTCGGCCAGACGGGCCGACGGGCGAGGGCGGACGTAGGAGCTGGCTGCGTGAGCGGCGACATCGGCCGCCGACATGGCGGGGGCGGCGGTGCTCATCGCGCACCCCCGGAGATGATCGCGATCAGGGCACGGAAGGTGGCAACGTGCGCTTCGAACTGGTCGGCGACCGCCGTCGCGGCCTCGGGGCTGAGCTGCGCCACCTCATCGCCCACCGCATCGAACGCGATGAACGGCTTCGTGGTAGCCGGGTCCCCGGCGAACGGCCAGGAGGAGATGCGGGCGGTCAGCACCTGCTCGACGCCCTGGTGGCTCGGTGCGGTCAGGGAGATCGCGTCGCCGTGATGCGACACATCCTCCAGCGACCGGTACGCCTCGGAGTGCGGGTGGGTGCACCACGGCGGGCAGTCGACGGTGACCTGCTGGCCGCGGACCAGGACAGCGACGGTGCCGTCGGTCTGGGTACCCGGGGTGGTGCTGGCGTCGACCTGGTGGTCGACGTCGTTGCGCTGCCCAGTAAGCTGGGATGTAGCCATCAGGATCTCCCTAGCAGGTGCCTGTTGGTGAGGGCCGGCCTGCGATGTAGGAGTCGCAGTGTCCGGCCCGTTTTCAGTTGTGCGCGCAGCTCGCGGACTAGGTCCGGTAGGAGTGAGCCGCTTCTTCAAGTTCGCACTTGAAGCGCTTGATGAAGAAGCTAGACCCCTCCCGCAAGTCATGTCAAGCGGCAGCTTGAAACCGGGTGTGGCGGGCTCTAAAGTCTGGATATGACCGAGACCCCAGCCGAAGCGATCGCGACATACGCAGGCTCCACCCTCCGCGCTATCGACGATCCGATTCAGCGCTACGAGGATTCGAAGCGCGCCGAGGTCTCCTTCGATGCAGAGCTTCGCGACCTCCGAAGAGAGATCGCAATCGAGCTGAAGCGCGAGCAGGGCAAGACGTGGCGCGAGATCGGTGAAGCCATGGGCGGGGTCAGCCCGCAGCGAGCCGAACAGATTTCGCGGGGCGTCTGATTCGGAATCCATGCTTCGAGTCAACGCCGGATGGTCTCGGTCGACCATGAGCCGCAAGTGCGGCACCAGTGCAGTTGATTCACACCTGACGGGGGCGAGCCGCCGTGAACGTCATCGACGAGTGGAGCGGCAGGCATGCCTGTGCTCTCCAGGCCGCGATGCGCGCGACGAATGAACAATTCGCGCGACGCCTTGGGGTTGCTGTGCGTACCGTCGCCTCGTGGCACAGCACCCCGGGAACTGTCCCTCGCCCCGAGATGCAAGAGGCCCTGGACACGCTGCACGAGCAGGCCAATGAGGCAGTGCAGCGGCGCTTCCAATCGCTGATGCACCGGGCCGTAACGACAGACGCCCAGGCACTCCAAGTAGCCATCGCGGTCGCGGTCCGCGGCGACGAGATTCTCCTCGTCTGCCGGCGAGGTGGCGCCGGAATCACGTGGCAGTTCCCGGCCGGTGTCGTGAAGCCGGGCCACATTCCCGATGCGGTTGCAGTGCAAGAGACTCACGCAGAGACGGGAGTTCACTGCTCGGTACGGCAGCATCTAGGAAGTCGGCTTCATCCCGTTACGGGCGTGGTCGCCAACTACTTCCTCGCGGACTACCTGGCCGGCGAGGCGCGGAACGTGGATCCACTGGAGAACACAGACGTGGTGTGGGCTCCGATCAAGAGCCTGACGAAGTTCATCCCGCTCGATTCGATCTATCCGCCCGTGATGGCGGCCTTGGAGGGGACCCGTGAGTGACCAGACCGCCGATCAGCCGGGCATCAGCGCCGGAATCATCGTGCAGGGCGACCGTGTGCTGATGGTGCGGCGCCGAGTGAAGGAGGGGAAGCTGTCCTGGCAGTTCCCTGCGGGCGGCATCGAGGCCGGCGAGTCGCCGGAGCAGGCGGCCGTGCGCGAGACCGAGGAGGAGACCGGCCTGACCGTCGAGGCGGTGAAGACTCTGGGCGACCGCGTGCACCCGAACACCGGCCGGCTGATGCACTACGTCGCCTGCGCCCCGGTCTCCGGCGAGGCGTATGTCGCCGACGAGGAGGAGCTGGCCGAGGTGGCGTGGGTCGCACACGGGGAGATCACGGACTATGTGCCGTACCCGCTGGCGCCGATGGTGCAGGAGTACCTAGACGCCGAGTTGGCGCCAGCCGAGTAGCCGCTGAAGGACGCGAAGAAGCTCCCGCCCCGGGAAGGAACGGGCAGGGGCTTTCTGGATCACCTGCCTAGTCCGGGTCGCTGCTGGCCAGGTTGACCGCGAGCGCAATGTGGGGGACGGCGCTCAGGCAGAGCTCCGCCGCCCTGCCCGGATCGGGCGCGGTGCGCGCCTCCTGCAGTGCCAGCAGGCCGGTCAGCACCGCGGAGTCGACTGCCTCGTCGAGGACTTCGTCCGCGGTGAACTCGCCGCGGGCCACCAGCTCGCGCACCTGGGCGGCCGCTTCCTCCGGATCGTTCAGCCACCGTGCGGCGACCTCGTCGCTGGCGCTCACCAGGTCCATCGCGGCGGACTGCTCCACCGTCGGCAGCGGAACACCGTACTCACCTGGGGGGCTGGCCGGCTCCACGAGCTCCTGGCCCTCTGCCACGGCGCACCGCGCGGCATACGTCCGCCGGGCTTCCCCTCGCTCCCACGCCACGGCGGCCGGCCACCGGGTATCGTCCTCGGCGCGGGCCAGGTCGAGCAGGGTGGCGGCAGCGAGGCTGACCTGGATACATGGGAGGACGGTTACCTCCACGGCCTCCTGGCTGGGTGGGGCGGCGGCGATCGGCTGGTACACGGCGCCTGCCGCTTCGGCGCAGGCGCCGATCAGCTCGGTCAGGGCGGCGATCAGTCGCGCGTTGCGGCGTCGGCGGGCGGGCAGGTCCAGGCGGTCCGGTTTCGCGGTCACCTCCCGCACTATGCCGTGCGGCACCCGCCCCCTGGGCATCTTTCGGCTCACTGGTCTGCTCCTGAGCTCGGGTGGGGCCTCATCCGTTCGCCCACACCGCCGTTCACCCCTTCACGCCCCTGCCGAATCCGCGGTTCCGCTGGCAGGCTGTCGTCCTTCTGACGAGGGGGCTGGGATGGCATTGGCGTGTCCGCGGTGTAAGCACGACGGGGTGCTGGACCTGCCGGAGTTCTGGAAGTCGTTGCCGCGCGAGTCGGAGTTGCGGGGGAAGTACGCGCAGCCGGCCGAGTACGTCGCGCAGTGGCTACTGCCGGTCGGCGCGGCCGTGTTGGGCGTCGTGCTGCTGGCGACGGGCCAGGTAGCGGCTGGCCTTCTGCTGCTGGCCGGTGGCGGCGCTGTGGGTTTCTGGTTCTCCCGGCTGGCGTCGGCGGCAGAGGAGGCGCGGGAGCGTTGGGCGCGGTCGATGTACTGCCGGGCGTGTCCGGCGACGTTCCTGCGGAAGGACGCGGTGACGGTCTGATCCGGTGTGCGCAAGAGGCCCCGCCCGGCATGGGCGGGGCCTTTGCTTGTCAGCTCACGCTCTTCAGGCTGCGGTAGCGCTGCTTCAGCTCGGCGTACACGTCGTCTTCGGTATCTACAGCGAAGGCTGGTACCCAGGTGTCCTCGACCCCTGGAGCGATGCCTTCACGGGCCGGCTTGCCTGCTTCGATCTGTGTGGACCATCTGGCCCAGCACGGGAGGGCTACGAGAATCCAGACGTTTCCCTTAGAGCGCTGTTCGACGATCTTAATGTGGCCGTGGACGATTCCGCCGTTGCCGGGCAGCTTGACTTCACACTTGGGGTGCGGTTCTGGTACATCGAAGCGGGTGGTCGACGCGGTCACGAGACGAGTGCCTTTCCTGGCTCGGCGACGTCTTCCCAGCCTTCGATGGCGCAGCGGATGAAGGTCTCGAAGTGGGAGTCTCGCCGGTCGAGGAGGTTGTGAACGGTGAGCATGAGTTGCCAGGCTGCGTCGACGTTGATGTCGCTGCCGTCAGGGAAGTGTTCTTCCAGTGCACGCCCGAAGTAGCTGCTGAAGTTGAAGGTTCGGGGGCGGTTGGGCGAGGTCGACTTTCCGTATGCCGCCAGGGCCCCTTGGAGGAACCAGCCGACTTGCTGACGCTCGAGGAGGGACTCAAGGCACCCAAGGAGTCGCAGTGCCGGGCCGATGGCCTCGGGGTGCGCTGTGTGGTGACCGTAGTGGTCGCGGAGGGCGAAGCCGGTGGCTTCCTTGACGGATAGGCGCATAGCGCAGAGGTAGCGGCCTGGGCGCGTCGCTGCCAACGCGGCTCGCGAGTCGCGCCTGCAGGTTGGTCTCACTGAGTGACGGTTGAGTGCGCGGAATGCGAGGAGCCCCGCCCCTTTCGGGCGGGGCTCCTTTGCCGTCAGCTCCAGTCAGTCCGCGGGGTCGTCGATGTGCTTGAGCTTCATACGCGCCTCGACGAGGTCGGGCCCGCTGAGCGTGCCCCAGTGTGGGTGGGTGTGAAGCTGCGGGATGAGGTCGTGGAGCCGCTGCCGCAGTTCGATCACACGGGCCTTGTCTTCGCTGCTCCAGCCGGCGGAGGCCTCGCGCCGGCGTTCCCGCCAGTAGCCTTCGCCGGGCTTGTCGTGCCAGCCGTCGATGGGCTCGGGCGGGTCGGGATGCTGGTCGAGGAACGTCTTGAGGTCGGCGTAGGCCTGGTGGACCTGGCGCTGCAGCTGGACGAGATCGTCGGGGAAATCGGTGCTCACGGCGGGATAGTACTCGCCGGGCCGAACAAGAGTGCGGAGCGGCGCCGAGACACCGTGAGTCACAGATCGGTCACGTGGCCAGCTCTTATTCCCGGCCGCTGGGATGCTCCGACCATGACCGACATCTCCGAGCCCGACCGGGTACCTCCTCGACCCTCCGACCGCCCCAATGCCCCGCGGCCTCAAGCTCCTGCGGCGCTGATATGGGTGGGGGTGTTGGGCGTAGCCGCGGTGGCGCTCGGCGTGCTACTCGGCTTCTCCCCTGTCGGCGACTGCGGTTCGCCATGGTCCCCTGACACCAGCCAGGTGGAGAGTGGCCAGCGAGTCGACGCGTTGACGAACGCGATGGCAGGCTTGCCGCGGGAGCAGCAGGCGGATCCTGCTGTGCTCTGCGATGCACGGTTCGGGTCCCGCGGGACGTTGGCGACGGGGCTGACGGTTCTGGGTGGACTGATGGCGGCCGGTGCACTGGTGGTCAGGCACCGCGGGTAGGTCGCTGGACGCCGAGCGGCCCCCACCCAAGTTGGGTGGGGGCCGCGGTGTGCGTAGTCAGCTGAGGTCGAAGATGTCGAGGACGGCGAGGGTTTTCTGCCCGTAGCTGACGAAGATCATGGCATGTGCGCCGTCGATTTGGATTTGCCGGTTCCATTCGTCGGCTTGGCCGCGGGGTGCGGTGTGGCCGATGGGGTCGTGGCAGGCGGCTTCGAGGGCGACGGTGAGGGTGCGGCTGACGGCCGGCGGGAGCTGGTCGTGGAGAGAGTCCACGCCGGGGTCGTAGATGAGCCGGAACAACGCGCTGACCTCCAATAGGTCTGCCTGAACACGGGCCGGGTGAGGTCGGCGTTCAGCAGAGTATCGGATCGGCGACGGTGCGTGACCAGCTTCTGGGGGTTAGGCGGCACCTCGGTCGGCCCGGATCTTCGCGGCCTCCTGCTGGATCCACTCGGTGCAGTCCACCCACTCGCCGGGGAGTTCTTCGCCGCGGGCGTCGGCGGCGGCGAATTCACGGCCGCGCTGCTCGGCCGCGAGGATGCGGGTGGCGATGCCCTCCCACCGCTCGAAGACGGGGACGAGCTGGTCGACCGGCGCCTTGTTGATCTCTCCGAGGAACTTCTTGGAGAGCGTGGGGTTGCCAAGCGCTTCGCAGATGGCCTCGATGGTCCACGGCGCGGCGTCCATGGTGCCCTCCCGTTATGGAAATGCCATTCGTGATTCGTGTCGCACCCTAGCGCACTGACCAGTACGCAACCCGAACGAATATGCCTTTGGCATCAACCACTGCGAGGAGTGATCTCCCGGCCAGTGGTCTCTCCCGGCCCCGCCTGCCGCGGGATGATCGGCCAGGCGCCTTCGACGACCGCGCCGGGGTTCGTCTCCCGGAAGTGCACCTGCAGGGAGGCTGCCTGCTCTGCGGCCCATCCGATCTGTGCCTGGTGCAGCTCGTCGAGGCTCATGCCGGCGAGCTGCGGGTAGCTGCTGCCCTGCCGCCAGGCGACGCGGCAGGCGGCGATGGCGTCGGCGTCCGCGGAGTGCGCGTCACCGAGCGGCACGGCGTAGTGCGCGCATAGGTGGGTGAGGGTCCGCTTGCCCTTGCGATACCGGTCGACCTGCTTGTCGATCACGTAAGGGTCGATGACGCGGAGCTGGCCGCGCCGTTCGACCAGCGCCGTCATCCCGTACCGCTCGGCCTCCCGGTCCAGCAGGGTGAGGTCGTAGCGGGCGTTCATCGCCACGATCGGGACGCCTTCCATGGCGGCGTCGGCGAGGGCGTCGAGGATCTCGTCAACGGCCGCCCGCAGTTCGACGCCCTCCGCCCTGGCCCGCTCGGTCGTGACGCCATGAATGGCGGCCGCCCCGTCGGGGATCTCCTCCCCGTCCACGTCCGTCAACCAGCTGCGGCTCTCCACCGGCTGGTCGCCGCCGCATCGCACCACGCAGGCGGTGACGATGCGGGCGGTCAGCGGGTCGGGGCTGGTCGTCTCAAGGTCGAAGCCGACCAGCCGGCCGAGATGCCAGGACATCACACCTCCGTGTATCCGGGCCGGTCCGAGTAGGCGGCGGCGAGCATCCGTACTGCCGCGCGCAAGGAGTTCACGGATCCCGTCATCAGTGCGTGCAGCTCCTTTCCGGGCTCGGTGTTGCGCAGCGCGACTTCGGCGCTCTCCAAGGCGCGCAGCACCTGCCGCTTGGCGTCGATCTCGCGCAGCGCCCGCGCCGGATCGTGGGCGGCGATGTGGTCGGCGTCTGCTGTCGTCAGGGCATCGGTCATCCAACTGTCCTCGACGCCGTAGTAGACGCCGCGCCGGCCGTCGGTCGACCAGTTGGGCGCGTGTGCCGCCCGCGCGATCCGCTCGTCCTCGTCGAGCTGCTCGCCGAACCATTGGATCAACTCATCCATCACGCCTCCTCGCTGTCCGGGCCGGGGCAGATGAATAGGTAGGGCGGGTTGGTGCCGTCGCATGCGGGACAGTCCTCGGCGTTGCCGCCGACGTGCACGGCTGGGGCTGGCTCGGGCGGCCCGTCGAGGGCGCGGACGGTGGCGCACGGCCAGGTGATGTCGCCGTGGTTGGAGCACAGGTCGCAGTAGTCGGCGTCGGGCACGTACTTGTGTAGGGAGTGGATGCGCCCCCGAAGTTGGTCAAGGTCGGACTGCAAGACCTCCGTCACCTTGTTGCTGATCCAGTCGACCCACTCGCCGATCCGCTCAGCACCCGGGGCGTCGAACAGTTCGGCGTCCTGGAGGCCCATGAGCATGGTGGGGCGGATGGCGTCGGCGATGCGCTGCCGCAGTTCGTCGGTCACCGCGCCCCCTCGGTCTGCTTGCTGTCGATTCCGGTGCATTCCCCGGGGCGGTGCATACCGTCGTGCGCACACGCGATGCACCAGGCGGAGACGGGGGCGAATCGGCAGGGACATGCCTCGGCGGTCACGAGACGGTCGGCGGTGGACTGTTCGGTCACTGCTCCTCCTCGGTGGTGTCGCTGCCGCGTTGCGCTTCTGCCCGGTGCTGGTCCTGCTGTTCGGGGGTGAGCTGATCCCATGGCGGCGCAGCGCGCTGGGGGTTGATGTGAGCTGCGCCGGCCAGGCCGCGGGCGAGCTGCTCGACCTGCTCGTCGGTGGCCTGCTCGGGGTGGGTACTGGTCACTGCTGCTCCTGTTCGGCGTCGGACCGCTTCCGGGTCTTCAACGGGAGCTTCTGGTAAAGGTCGCATCGACTGTTGTGCCAGGTGGCGAGCCGGTTACCTGTCTCGCAAGTGCACGTCAGGCCCCAAGCATCACGAGACGTGGGACGGGCGGGGCTGGCGGTCATGGGGTGCTCCTAGCTGTTGAGGTATGCGTGTGCGGCGGCGCGGGCGTCTGCGCTGTGGCCATTGCGGATGGCCTGGAGGGGAGCGTCGTCGTTCAGGTGGGGGTTCATGCCGATGAGCCATGCGGCGGCCACGTAGGAGCCTTCGCGGTCGGCGATGAGCTGGTGGAGTGCGTGGGCCTGGTCGCGGTGCTCGTCGGTGTCGAGCCAGCCGGTGAGCGTCGGGCCGATGGCGGCAACGAGGGCGTGGGTGGTCACTGGTCACCCCCGAAGATCTCGGGGTGGCTGGCCTTCCAGTCGAGCCAGTGCTGCTTCGGGTCGCCGGAGATGGTGTGCACGCGGTCCATGACCTGCTCCAGCGTCAGCGGGCCGCTGTCCCTCGGCTGCGAGTTAGGCGGGGTGGGCACGAACGTCGGCCCGTAGGTCCAGGAGCAGCGGCGGTAGCCCCAGTCGTCGGTGCCGTACTTGATGAACACGATCGTGTTCCAGCCGGAGTCCACGTCGAGGGGGCGCTGGTCCATCTTGCGGGTGTAGCCCTCGTTGCCGAACCAGTAGTGCCGGTGCTCCTGGAGGAACGAGACGAGCATTTGCGCCTCGGGGTCGGTGGGGCGTTCGGCGCTGGCGAACGGCCAGGGCGGGTCGAATGCACAGTTCGGGTCGGCGTGGAGGAACGCGGCGACGTAGTGCCAGCTGGGGTTGAAGCTGTTCACCACGGGGATGCGCAGCTTGGTGAGCGGGTCGTCGCGGTCGGCGTCCGTACCGAACGGCCAAGCGGTCTTGATGGTCATGACTGTTACTCCGCCTTCCAGGTGCCGTTGCTGTCGCGGGTCCAGCGCAGCCACTCGTCCCAGCAGCCGGCATTCCACTTCTCGACGATGATTCGGTTGGCCTGGGTGGTCGCCTTGTGTTCGGCGACCGCGTCCTGCGTCGCGGCCTCGGACCGCTGCGGGTAGTCGTTGCCGGCGATGACGAGGCGCCACGGCTTAGACGAGCGGCGAGTGTTCACGGCTTCCCCTTCGATGGCGCTGCAGGCATCTGGTGGGCGTGGCATTCCTGCCCCTTGCCCATGGGAAGGCCGAGGCAGGTGCAGGGCGGCCGGTCCGGGTAGACCCCGGCGATCCACCGCCCGCACGAGCAGTGCTGGCCCTCACGGATGTAGCAGTGCCGGTGGTGCCCGGCGTACTCGTCGGCAGTGTTGCTGCTGCTCATGCCTGCTCCTCGTCGGGTTTGAGCCGGTCGGCCATGGTGAGCAGGGCTCGGGCTGGTTCACCGGACCAGTCGTGGCCCTCGCTGCGCACCACCTCGGCGTCATGCTGGCGGACTGCCCGCTCGAACAGGTCAAGCTCCTCGCGCGCAGCGTCGGCAGCCCAACCCGGAAGACGGATGAGGGTCTCGTGGATGGCGCGGCGCGCTTCGGCCACCGCCTTCTCTGCCTGCTTCAACTCGGCGCTCACTGCTGCTCCTTCTTGATCCGCTGGCCGCAGGCGCGGCAGTTGACGGGCGCGCTGTCGTCGAGCCGCTGGTCCTTCGAGACGGCCATGTAGTCGCAGGCCGTCACCAGGTCGGGCCCGCCGTTGACCGGGCGGGCAGCGTGTGTGTTCCTGCCGCCGTGGAGACGGATGCGGTGCGGGAAGTCGCTCACGATGTGGCTCCTCGGGTTGGGTGGCCCGCCCCACACCGGGGCGGGCGGCGGTTCAGACGGCTTCGGCTTCGGCTTCGGCGTAGTCGGGGTCCAGGTCGTGGTCGACCCAGTAGCGCTCGTCGTCCAGCGCGACCTCCCGTATCGACGGCTCCGGGAAGAGCGGAACCGGGGCGGTCATCGAACGACCTCGGAACGGGCGGCTTGCAGCGCCTCCCGGTGGGCCTCCATGGCCTCCTCGCGGGTGTCACTGCGCACGTCACCGGCGTCGATGATGTGCCTGCCGATGCGCTTGCCGGTGTGGCGTCGGTCGGCGTGGTCGTCGAAGACGACGGTGCTGTACCGGCGGAAGCCGATCTGCACGGTCGAGACGGTCAGATCCTTCACATCGGACGTGACCTTGGTCTGGCGAACAGTCTTGGGGAACACGGCGGACTCCTTCGAGGTAGAGCGGGCGGGAAGCGGGAGGGGCCGCCCCGCGGTGGGGCGGGGCGGCCGGTGGTGACGAGTGGCGGTCAGGCGGCGGCCCACAGCCGGTCGGCGGCCAGGCCATATGCGGCAGCCATGATCTGCCGGGCCCGGGTAGCACCCACCTGCGCAGCCAGCCGAATGCACGGGTCCAGGCCCGCGGTCCGGTCGTCGACCATGTCGGCGAGCAGTTCAGGCTGGAGGGGCAGGGACGGCAGGTGGGTCAGCCCCTCCTCGTCCTCCACGACCTCGACGGACGGGGACTCGGCACGCAGCAGCTGGCCGAGGGTGTGGGCGGCCCGGTCGGCGAAGTCGCGGCTGCAGAACGGGCCGAACGCGACCGTGGCGTGGCCGGTGCGAGCCAGGGCGACGGAGAAGGGGGCAGTGGTCATAGCGGACTCCTTCGAAGCGGTACGAGGCTGGGTGGTGGAGTTGGTCTAGCCGGCCTCCATGAGGCGGTGGCCGACGATGCGGTCGATGCGGAAGGTGCGGGAGACAGCTGTACGGGCGACGGATCCAGCGGCGGCGAGTGCGGCGCGGATTGTGCGGCGAATGGTGATGCGCATGGAGTCCCCCTCGGGTGGCGCGAATGCGGTGAGTGCGCCGGGCGGGAGTCGAACTCACCCACCCCGGTGGGACTTCTGGCGGCGCCGGATGAGTCAGCAGCAGAGGCAGGACAGCCACTCGCCGAGGAGCTCGTAGCACTGGCGCTGGCGGCTCCAGCGGTGCACCGTCAGCGCCCCGTCCGGCCCGTACTCGCGGCGGAAGTAGAAGGCGCGGCCGTCGATGGCGGCGATCCAGGCGAGATGGCCCGGGTCGCTCGGCTCGATGGTCCAGGCGGTGGTGACCGGCGCCTTGTGGCCCTCCCGCTCCTCGGCCAGGTACTGCTCGACGGCGGCGATCAGGTGGGTGACCTCGGAGCGGATCGCGGCCTCCCTGACTGGCGGGGTGAGGGCGGTGCTGGCGGTGATCGAAGCGAGCCTCATGACGTCTCCCCTGCGGTTGGTGCGCTAGCGGTGAGTGCGCCGGGCGGGATTCGAACCCGCCAACCCCGTGGGGCCTCCAACGGCGCCGATTGGGTCGACTGTCAGACCGTGCGCCAGGCGATGGCAGTCCCGGGGCGTCCCGCGCCAGCGGTCCAGACGGTGCCGTCGGCCATGGTCACGGGGCGGACGTTGCGGGCCATGCGGGCGGTGTAGCTGGTGGCCTTGACGACGACGAACTCGGCACCGTTGATGGCCTTGACGATCTGCATGGTGGTCTCCTCTGCGGTTGGTGCGTGGCGATGACTCCTCCACCCCTTGCCCCGAGGTGTAGCTACACCGTACAGTTGGGTGTAGCTACACCGCAAGTCATTCATCGAAGAATCTGTAGCTACACCGACGAGAGGAGGTGTAGCCCACCGAGAGGAGATCGCTTTGCAGCCCGTAGCTACACCTAGATACGGTGCGATCATGTCGCCCAATGCGCCCAAAACCCCACCGCGCCAGATCCGGATCGGCGACGAGTGGTACGCCTTCGACAAGGCGGCGAAGTCCATGGACACCGAGCGAGCAGCTGTCATCCGCGAGTTCATCGCCTGGTACCTCCGCGAGCCCGGGGCGAAGATTCCGAAGCGCCCCGAGCGCGCCGCCTGGCACGAGGAGGCCGGCGAATGAAGCACGCCGACCGCACAGCTCTCTATCGCCTGTACGCCAAGCGCAAGCGGTTGCTCTACATCGGCATCAGTCGCAACCCAGACGTTCGCTGGGGGCAGCACTCCCTGACGAAGGATTGGTGGCACGAGGTGGAGCGCCGGGAAGTCGAATGGTTCGACACGCGGAAGGAGGCCGAGGAAGCGGAACGCCAGGCGATCAAATCCGAGGACCCCCGCTGGAACACACAACACAGGACGGCACCGCTCGCTCCACCTAGGTTCGGTGCGCCAGCGGACCACCTGAAGGTGTTCGCGACGTACAAGCAGGCACTCGAAGAACGCCGAGCGCTGGAGCCGAAAATCAAGGAGATCGCCGTCAGGGCGCTGCGCCGGGGAGCCTCGGTCAACCAGCTCTCCAGCCTGACGGGCCTTACCCCCGAGGTCTTCCGCCGCATCCGCGACGCGCACGACATCCCCGTCGACCCCCGCTACCAGAGCCGGGCCGAGCTCGCCCGCGCCCGCAAAGCCGCGGTCAGCAAAGACGACGCCTGACCTGCCCCGCCCGAGCCGCACGCCGCCCAGCAGCGTGCGGCTCTCGCATGCCCCGGTCACGGCCGGCCGTCCACCGTGGGCGCCCGTATCTCGAGGCGCACCGGGTGCAGCGCCGGGCCGAGGACCAGGTAGGCGAACAGGCTCGCGAGCAGCGCGCAGATCACCCTCACGACGCTCCCCCATCAGACGGGTTTTCGGGGCCGTGACCTGCGGCGGAAGGGTCGCCCGCGCGCGGCCCGAGAGCTGACCGGTCGCCCGGCCCGAGCAGCATCTGCCGCCCGCATTTCGGCCCGTCGAGCCAGGTCAGAAATTCTGCGGTGGTCGCGGTGCCGCCGCCGGGGTCGGCCTGCTGGTTGCGGTCTCGGATCGCGCACATCTCTTGGGCGTAGGCGATGGCGTCTTGCGCCTTGTACAGCTCGAAGCCCATGTCCTGCATCGCCTCGCACGCTTCCTCGGCGGTGTGCCGGAACAGGTCCCCTCGTCCAGCGTCAGAGCAGTTCTCGGCGGGCCGGCTGGCGTTCGCGTCCCTCTCGGGTTCGGGTGCCCAGTGGGCGGGGTGGACGGGTTCCCAATCGCCCCAGGTGACGCGTCGGCGGATGAGAACACCGCGGCTGTGCTGGCCGGGGACGAGGTCGCCTCCGCCGTCGGGGGTGGGGTACCAGGTGTGGTGGTCCCATTCGGCTGGCGGGATGGGCGGGAGTTGGCTGCGGCGGACGGCGTCGTGGTCAGTGGTCACGGTGGATCTCCTTGATCTCGGCGAGGGCCTGGCGGGCGCGGTCGGCGGAGGCTTCGGTTTGGCGCCGGTAGCGGCGAGTGTCGATCGCGCAGCGGATGGCGACGGCGAGGGCGATGACCGCTGCCGCCAGGGCGGCGAGGTGCAGGGGCTCAGGCATGGTCGGCCTCCTCGGTCTGCTGCGCTTCGACGAGGACCGTGGTGGTGCGGCGGGCGATGCGGTACCCGAACTCCGGCTGCGCCCGGCGGCGGGCGGCGAGCCGCTGGATGGCGAACTCCGGATCGGCGGTCGTGCTGCTGGCCTGTTCCCATGTGCCGTCGGGCTGCTGCCCCTGGACGAAGTACTCGACGGTCTGGCGCTGTTCCTCGTAGGCGGCGTTGACGGCCGGGTACAGATCCGGGAAGGCGAAGCAGGCGCTGACGACCTCGGCGACGATCTCCTTGTTCAGGGGGATTTCCTCGTCCCGCGGGTGAAGGCTGCCTCGCACGTAGCCCATGACGGCGGTGTCCTGGAGGAGGGCGCGTTCGCGCTTGGTGAGCGAGGCGAGCAGGGCGTGCACCCGCTCGGCGCGGTCCGCTTGCCGCTTCTCCAGGTAGGCGATCAGGGGGTCGGGAAGGGCTTCAGCCATCGGTGTCTCCTGTGGCTCGTGGGATGCTGTGGCGAGCACCGCCCGGATACGACCCGGGCGGTGCGCTTGCGTTGTCACGGGGTGGCGGCTGCGGCGAGGCAGGCGGCGACGATGACGACGGTCGGGGTGTCGGACGGGAACTCGATGACCGCGCCGTTCGGGCAGTCGAGGCCGGAGTCGCCGGTGTTCCCGACGACGGCCCAGACGGCGCCGGATGGGTGCCGGAGGATGCTCATCGGCATCTCGTCGTCGCCAATCCAGCCGGCCGCCTCGAGGGCTTCGACGACGTCGAGGCGGCCGAGCCATTCGCCGGGTTCCGGGCGGGAGATGATCAGGCGAAGGTCGGTCATCAGTTGGCCTCCTTGGTGGTGGCGCGGGCGGCTTCGGCCCGGAAGTCGTCTTGCTCCTGCGGGGTGAGGTCGTCCCAGGGGCCGGTGTCGCGTTGGGGGTTGATGTAGGCAGCGGCGGCGAGGCCGCGTGCGAGCTGCTCTGTGTGGGCGTCTGCGGGGTTGGTGACGTTCGAGTCGGTCATGATCTGCTCCGGTGGTTGGGGTCCGGCCGCCGCGTGCGGCCGGGCAGAGGCTTCTGGTCCTAGGCGGCGCGCTGGGGTTGAGCTGGCCCCTTGGGGCGCTCAATGAAGCCGTTGCGGATCGCAAGCTCGATGGCTTCTTCGCGGGACTCGACGCCCATCCGACGGGCGGCGGCCTTCACGAGCTCGTACACCCTGGGCTGGCAAATGCCGAGCTCAGTCGCAGCTTGAGATGTGGCCGCTCCGGCGGCGACGCAGGAAAGGGCTTCGAGCTGGCGAACTGTCGGGCGAGCGACCGCCACCAGAACCGCCCCCCGGCTGCGCTCGAGGCCAAGTCGATGAAAGACCGACTCGGGGCTCTCGTATCGCCTCGCTATCCGCTCGGGGAGGATCGCTCGTCGAGCGGCCTCCACGTCGTCGAACATGCGGGCCAACTTGAGCCCGTTGCAGACGTGGCAGGCAAGGACCCAGTTGTTCGACGGGTTGCGTTGCGAGTAGGCGTAAGGGATGAAGTGGTCCCAGTTGGCGAGCAGCATGATCTCCCGGTTGCCGCGGAAGATCTTGGTGCTGATCGGGATCTCGCAGTACAGGCACTTGTAGCCCTGCTGGGTGATGATTCGCTCTCGGTCTGCGGCGCGGGGTTTGCGGCGGATGCCGATGCCGCCAACTTGGCTACGGCCATACACCGCTCGGCGCCAGTCGCTGGCGGGGAGTTCGGGTGCTGCCATGCGGATCTCTCGCTCTCTTGGGCTGAATGGATAGCTGGGCGCCTCGCTGGCGCTCTGCGGAGGGAAGCTGGCGCGACACCCGGAACAGCTCCGAGGCCGCGAGGCGGGCGCACAGGCCCCTTCTCGGGCGCCCCTCGCTTGGGTCCGACGGTGCGGATGGCAATTCAGGGGCCCGGGAACCCCGCGGCCAATCGCGGGGCTCAGGTGGGCGCTCAGGCGGCTTGCGGGGTGAGGAGTCCAGCGCGCTGCAGCACCGCATGCCGGGCATGGGCCGCGCGGCAAGCCCGATCGGTGGGCTCCTTACGGCGGATGTGGCGGAGGTACGCGGCTCGGTCGCCGCAGTCGATGCGCGGGCCGAGCATGTCCGCGGCCGTCGCCAAGTGCACGGCGTGCGTGATGTTCCGGGCCTCGAGGACGTGCCGGATGACCCGCTCGTGCCAGTCGACGGTGCTGACCGCGATGTGCTCGACGCGGGCAATCTGCGGACCAGACAGGCCCTGCGCGCGGTGCCACAAGATCCGGCGCTGACGCTCGGACAGGTCGGCGGTCACTGCACCCACCAGCTTTCGCGGCGTCGGCCGGCCGAGCCTGTGGTGTCGCTGGTGTTGGCGGCGCGGCACCGGTGGTCGCAGAACGCGGCATCGGCCCGCTTCCGCAGCCTGCGGTGCGGCCCGCACGGGGCCTGCCGGTCCTGGCAGTCGAAGCACCAGTCGATGGGGTCGATGAAGTCCCCGCACCAGGCGCAGTGCCGGGTCCCGTCATCGCGGACGACAGCCTGCGATGGCCGGCGGATGGCGTAGCGGTTCGTCATGCCGCGCTCCGCTCGTCGGACGTGATCGGCACGGCCAGCGGCCGGTTGGCCCACAGCACTTCAACGCGCGCCTTCGCCGATGCCGCATTGCCGGTCATCGTCGTCATCTCGTGGCGATGCCACCCGGCGTACACCTCGTCATAGAGAGGGCTGTGGTAACCGGAGAGGGCAACCGCCGCCCGACAGCCAGCAAGAGCCGCGGCCAGCTCACGATGCTGCAGATCGTCGCGCATCTCGTGCCGGTAGCCAGTGGCCACCCGCGTCGAGCCGAGGTAGGGCGGATCGACGTAAAGCAGCACGTCCGCGCGTTTCCCGAACAAAGCGATCAACTCCAGTGCAGGCCGGCATTCGAGCTGCACGCCCATCAACCGCTCGGCTGCCGGATGGAGGCGCGTTCGGTAACCGTCCAGGTAGGCAGGCATGTTGGTGCCAATGTCGGCGACACAGTGCCGCCAGCCGGTGCGATCCATCCGCCCAGACCGGCCCTGCGTAAGCCGCACCCACACCCGCCGCGCCATCTCCAGCTCGTCGGCGGTCTTCACGTAGGACGTGGTGTGCTCGGCACGGGAGTGCGGGGTCAAGGCGCATGCCCGGGCCAGGTCAGCGGGCCGGTCACGCAACACCCGCCAGAACGTGACGAGCTCACGGTCCAGGTCGTTGACGGTCTCCAGGCGACTCGGCTCCTTGGCGAGGAGCACGGAGAGCCCGCCGGCGAACGGTTCGACGTAGTGCGTGTGGGCCGGCAGCAGGTCGACGATGCGGCGGGCGAGCCGCTGCTTGGATCCGAAGTACGGCATCGGCGGCTTCATGCGGCGCTCCGCTCGTCCGAGGCGATCGGCACGGCGATGGCCGGGCTGTCGGGGGTGATGGCGATGGGCCGGCCGAGACCGGCCACGTACATGCCGGCCGGGCGGCGGCAGTCGGCGGCGGCCTGGCGGTAGGTGTCCGGGGTGACGGTCACGAACTGGTGCTTGGCGGCGTACCGGTCCCAGCACGGGCCGCAGGGGACGTGGCTGGTGACGATGCCGTCACCCGACCGTTCCCGGCGGCCGGTTCCCGGGTCCGCGGGCTCGGCCACCCACACCGGGGTGCCGATCGGCAAGATCTGGATCATGCGGCGGTCCTTCGGCTACGGCGCTGGGCGCGGCGGGCGTGCAGTTCGGAGTAGGCGGTCAGGTCGCGGGCCGTGGCCCAGGCGTGGCGGCAGTTCGGGCAGCGGTAGCCGTCGACGGTCCGGTCACCGCGGGTGCGGGACTCGGCGGGGGCTATGCCGCGGGCCAGGCAGGACGGGCAGGAGTCGGTGATCACGCCGCCTCCCGCTCGGTGAAGTCGGCGGCCATGTCGACCAGGCGTGCGTAGTGCATTTGCGCGCCAACGGTGATCGTGGTGCGGGCTCCGCCCCGATGCTTGTCGACGATCAGGTCGCACTCACCGGCGCGCGGGGACTCGGGCTCGTACATGTCTGGCCGGTGGAGCAGGATCACGATGTCGGCGTCCTGCTCGATCGAACCGGACTCGCGAAGGTCGGCGATCGTCGGTCGCTTGTCGGACCGCTGTTCGCTTCCACGGTTGAGCTGCGCGAGGACGACGATGGGGATGTCGAATTCCTTGGCCATGAGCTTCAACATCCGGCTCATCTGGCTGACGGCAACCTGCCGAGATTCCGCTTTCGGCGCTTGGGCGAGCTGCAGGTAGTCGATGACGACGTACCGCAGGCCGATCTTGCGGATGAGGGTGCGGATCAGGTTCCGCAGGTGGGCCATCGTGACGTGCGGGGTGTCGTCGAGGTGCAGGGGTGCTTCGGCGAGGCGGTCGCTGACGCCATGGAGCTTCTGCATGTCCGTGTCGGTGCAGTTGCCCTTGTCGAGGTGGTGCAGGGCGACGCCGGCTTCAGCGGAGACGATGCACAGGGCGAGTTCTTCGCGGCCCATTTCGAGGCTGACGAACAGGGTGGGGATCTTGTTGTTGACGGCGGAGGCGCGGACGAACGTGTTGGCCAAGGTCGTCTTCCCGACTCCCGGCCTGGCCCCCACGATGATCAGTCGGCGCGGGGCGAAGCCGCCGGTGAGCTCGTCGAGGTCGCGGATGCCGGTGGGGATCCGGTTGGACAGGTCGGGCGGGGTAACAGCCCGCTGGAAGACGAACGGCAGCAGGTCGCCAAGGGTGCCAGGGGTGTTGTGTTGGTTGTCTCGGACAACCCCGTCAAGCGCCGCCTGGGCCGCAGCGATCGCCGTGTCGCGGTCGAAGTCAGCCGCCATGCCGATCTGCTGGGCCTGGATGCCGAGGCTGATGAGCCGGTTGGCCTCGGCGATTTCGGCGACGCGGGCAGCGGAGTGCTCGGCATGCAGCCCAACACCTTCGCCGTAGAGGTTCGAGAGGGTGACGGCGTCCAGTGGAACGCAGGGCATCCTGCCGGATGCTCGCATCGCCTGGAGGCGGGTGCTGATGGCGAAGGGGCTGATGCCGGCCGTGCCGACGACCATTTCGTTGCGCAGCTCGTCTACGGCGTACCAGACCCAGGCGTGCTGCTCCAGGGTGAAGTCGACCGGGTCGACGACGTCGACGAGTTCGTCGATGAGTTCGGGCCGGTTCATGACGCTGCCGATGACGATGCGTTCGGCGGGCAAGTCCTGGCGCCGGGCGAGGCGTCCGCCGATCTGGTCGGCATCTGTGTCGGTGTCGTCCCACACGTCGGTCACGATTCCCCGCCCGTGCGGCGGTCGCCGCCCTCGAGGAACGCGACGTTCTCGGCGCACATCTCGGCGAGCCGGGATGCGACGCGGGGCCCGACGATGGGGCCGAGGTCGCCCGGCAGCACGTCGCACGTCATGATCACGGGGCGCTGCTGGACGTACCGCTCGTCGAAGATCTCGTAGAGCCGCTCTTGGGTCCAGCCGGTCGGGGAGACGCGGGCAGCCGCCAGGTCGTCGATGAACAGCAGGTCGGCTTCCTTGGCGCGCTTCGACGTGCCGTAGGGGTCCGTCCCCTCCGGGCGGAGGTCGTCGAAGAGGCTCGTCGAGCGGTGGATCTCGATTACCGGGTTGCGGCGGTAGCGCTGGCCGAAGCAGGCGGCGAGCCAAGTGCGGGTGGCCGACCAGGCAGTATGCGTTTTCCCGACGCCGATGTGCCCGGTGAGGAACAGACTCTCGTGCTGCCCGAGGCCGGCTGCGGCCCAGGTCTCCACCTCGCCCGGCAGCGAGATGGCATTGGCGTAGCGGGCGGGGATGCGCTTGCCGAACAGGGCGAGCGCATCGGTGCGCCGCTCGTCGAGCCAGTGCTGCCAGTTCGGGTCAGGTTCCGAAGCGAAGGGCACGGGGCTTCTCCTTGTCGCTGAGGGTCTCGGGTGCGGTCTTGGGGCCGGCCGGGGTGGAACCGCCGCGCTTGCGCTGTTCGGCGAGGGCTTGGCGGCGGAGCTGGTCGTACTTCTCGCGGAGCTTCATGGGCGTGAGGATGTGCGCCTGCCAGAAGTCCGAGTCGTGGGCCCAGTCGATGGCTGTCTTCGCCTGGTCGACGGTGATGCCGTCGCGGTCGAGGAGCAGCCGGGTGCTGTCGCGCCACTTGGCGGTGATGCGGGGGCGCTTGCTGCCGGACTTCTCGAGGCGGTCGGCGAGGTGCTTGCAGACGGTCTCGATGTCGGTCCGGTGGACGTTGTCGAGGGACTTCGCAGAAGTTCCGGATTCTTTTTCTTTTACTTCTGTCTCTGTCTCTGTCTCTGGTTCGGTTTTGCTTCCCGCTTGCTTCGGTTTTGCTGAAGCACTTGCTTCGCCGTTTGCTTCGCCTGCGGAGGCGGCGCGGCGGGACTCGCCGGACTTCTTTCCGCCCCTCTGACCTGCGGCGGAACGCTTGGCGCGGAGGTCGGCGACCTCAGATGCGGAGCGCTGGTGCTCGAGGTAGTCGTGGATGACGTAGTTGTCAGCGCCTGCTTGGGGGCAGCTCGGGCAGTCGTGTTCGCCTTCGTGCCACAAGCCGACGCGAACGAGTGCCGAAGCACTTGCTTCGGGTTTGCTTCCGTCGGTCAGCCGAGGGACGAGACGCCGCGAGATGACGCCGTCGGTCAGCTGGCGGGAGGCGTAGGCCAGCCCGCAGATGTACAGCCAGCCGGCTTCTCCACCCGCCTCGATGACCTTCGGGTGATCCGGCAGACCGTCGTGCACCCTCACGTAGGTGCGCTTGTCCTTCTCGGCCATTAGGGGCTTCTTTCAGAGAGAGGTGCTGGTCAGGGGACTTCTGGGCGTGCGGAACCAGGCCCTCAAGGGGGTCGGATTCGCGACTGGCGCGGATCGACATAGCCAACATACACTTGGACACATGAATGTTGGCTATCGTTGTGCAACTGGATGTGGCCACATTGCCGTGGGACCATGCCGCCATGACCGAGGAGGAGACCGTGACCCGCCTGAAGCAGGCAGCCGAGGCGAAGCGCGCCACCGAACAGGCCGCCGCCAAGAAGTTCGAGGACGCCGTCGTCGTAGCGCTGCTCGAAGGGCTGAAACCCAAGACGGTCGCCGAGGCCACGGGCTACAGCTACGAGACGATCCGGCGCATCGCCCGCGCCAACGACATCGGCCGCCTCCGCGAACCGACCGTCACCAGCAGGAAGAAAGCCCAGCCGGGGGACGAGTCCTCGGCCTGACCGAGGAGACATACCATTTCCCGCGACACTGCTTCCGTCGACCCCAACCGCAGCACTGCGGTGTACAGGCTCTTCGACAAACGGAGCCGGCTTCTCTACGTCGGGATCGCATTCGACCCAGATACACGCTGGGCTCAACACGCAGCCGTGACGCGATGGTGGGCAGAGGTGGCCAGCAAGTACGTCGAGTGGTACGAAACCCGCGCCGAAGCTGAGCGCGCCGAGGTCGTAGCCATTCGCTACGAGCGCCCGATCTACAACAAGCGCGACAGTCCCGAGCCTTACAAGGGTCCGACCGCCAAGCGCGGCCTGGCGCTGCCCCGAAGAATCCCGATCAAGGACGAGATCTGGGAGACCTACCAGATGGTCTGCGCAGAGGAAGGGCTGACCGTCGACGAAGACATCACGCGGCACATCAAGAAGCAGCTGCGAGCGCACCGCGCAGAGGAGCGCAGACACAAGGCTGAGCTGCGACGACTGGCTAGCAGCGACGACTGACATCCCTCTCCTCTCCCTTCTCGCCCCGCGGTGTTCCGCGGGGCGTTGTTGCGTCTAGGCGGCGGCCGGCTTCCGGCTGCGGCGGTACATGGCGTGGCGTTCGCGGGGTGTGGTGCCGGCGCGGACACCGCTGCGGAGCTGGGCTGGCAGCCCTTCCTCCTCCGCCAGCGCGGTGGTGAGGCAGACCTGCTTCACCGGACACCGGTCGCAGATCGCCTTGAGTTCGGCGACGACGGCTGGGTGGCAGACGTCGGGGACGAATTCGTCGGGGTCGGCTTCGCGGCAGAGGGCCTGGTCGCGCCAGTCGCGGGGGCTCATGCCGCCATCTCCAGCTGCGGGGTGGCGTTTGTGCTGCGGGTCTTCGCGTAGGCGCGGCCGTACTCGGTGTGCGCGACACGGCAGGGCTCGCAGACCTTGGTGTGGTAGCGGCGGTGCGTCTTGTAGCCCGGTTCGCTGCCGCACCTGCTGGTTCCAGCTGCGGCGGCTTTCTCGGCGAGGCGCAGTTGCTTGTAGTGCCGGTTGCACAGGCCGCGGGAGATGGGGAAGTCGGTGCAGTCGTCGTTGCCGCAGGTGGCGGCCTGCTGTCCTTCGGCGAGTTTCGCGGCGGCTTTCCAGCGGGCGACTTGCCGCCGGTTGATGTGGAGGTGTTCGCCGACCTCTCGTTCGCTGAGGCCGTTGCGGGTGAGGATGAGGGCGGCTGTGCGCATCTCGGTGGGGTTGAGGCCGCCGGCGGGAATGTCCGCGGACATGGCGCGCTCGACGGCGATCCAGTCGATGCCGTCGTCGCTGGTGGGCTCGGCTGGCGGCATCCACTGGACGGGGTTCTGGTGGAAGGTGCGGGTTGCGGCGATGCGGGTCACGACTGGTCTTCCTTCCTGGTGTTGCGGCGGGTGGCGGCGGGGTGGCGCCAGATGGCTTCGAGTGCGGCGAGTTGCGGGTCGATGGGTTCGCGGCGGCGGAGGCGGGCGGCGAGCGCCCGGAGCCGGTTCACGCGGCGGCCTTCCGCGGCCGGCGAGCCTCGGCTATCACCAGGCCCTTGACCGACAGCCGCCAGACGCTGATGCGGTGCCCGTGGGTGGGCCCGCTGGTGGACGGCACCATCTGTCCGGTGTGTTCGATCAGGCCGGCGGTGCGAAGGCTGTTGATGGCGGCGCCGAGGTAGCCGTGGGCGAGGTCGGGCAGCAGGTCGCGGAGGTCGTTCGCCGAGAAGACGTCCTTGGCGAGGCCGAAGTGCCAGACGGCTTGTTCGACGAGGAAGCGGTCCCAGTCGCCGGTGTGGGCGACGATGCTGTCGAGGGTGCTGTCCTTGTCTGCGGCGGCGAGGCGCTCTGCGGGGGTGAGACGGCGAGTCATCGGGCCACCTCCAGCTGGACAGTGGTGGCGTCGAACTCCTCTTCGGTGGGCGTCCAGAATCCGAGGCGACCTTTGGCGGGCACAGGCTCGTTGAGCGGCTGGATGTCGGCGAGCTGCCAGTGGTAGACCTCCCGCATGCCCCACGGCTGACAGCAGGTGCCGGTGTCGAAGTGTGAGCCGATGAGGGTGGCGACAGCGAGGATGGCTCCGCGGTAGTCCGGGAAGAGCCCGGTCGGTCCGGCGGGCACGTAGTCGTCGGGGAGTACGGCGTGCCGGTCGGGCATGGCTGCTGCGTGGATGAGGATGCGGGTGCCGACGTGCTTATTTGGTGCGGGCCAGGTGCGGTTCTCGACGGTCTTGCCACCATGGGCGATGGCGTCAGCCCAGGGCTGGCGAACGGTGAGTGCCTTCATCTGGGGATCTCCGATCAGGTGTGATGCTGGAGGGTGGCCGGCCCGCACTGCCCGCGGGCCGGCCCGGTGGCGCTTAGGCGGCGTTCTTCAGCGCGGTGCCGCGCTCCTTGATGTAGGCGCCGAGGCTGGTCGGTTCGCCGGTCTCTGGGTGGTCCATGGGGGTAGCGAGAGCGCTGGCCGCCTCTACCTCCCGGAACAGGCCCAGCAGGCTTGCGGGTGTGGCGTCATGCGCCATGGCCGTTGTCTTCCAGGCGTTGACGTCGATGGGCTGGCCGCCGGCGTTGAGCCAGTCAAGGAGCGGCTTGGCGATGTCCCGGGCGCCGTCGGGCTGCTCGAATACCTGCTGGTGGAGGGCCGGGCAGCGGGACTTGAGGAAGCGGAGCCGGTTACTGATGTCCATCTCGGCGGCGACACCGAACTCGTACTCGATGCCTTTGCGCTGCTCGGCCCGCATGCCGACCATGACCGGCTCGCGGCGACCACGGTCGTTTTCCTGGATGACCCACTCGGTCTGAGAGCGCATTGTGACGACGACGTGGCCGGGGTAAGCGAGGAGAGATTCGACCATGTCGTTCTGCATGGGGGTGCCGTCCTTCCACCCCGCGAAGCTGTTGCCGCCGTACTTCGACTTGGCCTTCTCGACCTGGTCGAGGGTGCCGTCGGTGCCCTTCCAGAAGTGCGACAGGGAGTCCACCATCACGACCGGGTAGCCGGCCGTGGCCGCCGCAGCGAGAGCCTTGACGAGGTCGCGCGGGTCGTAGCGGTGCATGGGCAGGGTGTCGAACTGGATACCTCGCTCGCCGATGTACAGGGAGGCAGCGCCGCGCTCGGTGTCGATGACGGCGAACCGCTGGCCTTCGGCGAGGCCATTGGCGAGCGACAGGCTGGTCCAGGTCTTGCCGGAACCGGAGACGCCCTGGATGGAGACCCGGGCCTTGGCGCCGTCTTTGGTGGCGGGCCGGAAGACGAAGCTGCCGTTGTCGAACTGATCGTCCTGCGCGGCCTGGCGGCCGGCGCGGACGGGAGGGGGAAGCTGGCTCATGGGTGACTCCTAGGCGTACTGACGCTCGACCCAGGTGGGGAGCGCGGTGAGAGGTGCTTCGAGGTATCCGGGCCACTCACCGGTCTCCCGGCAGTGGGCGTAGGTGTAGAGGGCCCGCTCGTTGAGGTGCCGGCCTATTTCGCGGGCGGTCGGGTCGCAGGTGGTGACGACGACCAGGTAGGGCGGGTCCTTTTCCTGGATCACGAACTGGAGGGGCAGTTCGGGGTCGATCAGGTCGAGGGCGATCCCGCCGTCGATGTAGAACTCCTGCTGCTGGTGGTAGCCCCAGTCGTGGAACATGCGGCCGAGGTCTTCGGGGTTCGCGGACTTGGTCGTCTTGTAGTCGACGATCTGGCCTTCGTTGCGTAGCCAGTCGAGGCGGGACCGGCGCCAGATGCCGCGGTCCTCCCAGAACAGGGACTGCTCGGCGACTCCGCTGCCGGGTTCGAGGAGTGCCGCGGCCTCGGTGTTGGCGCGGAGGGCGGCGGCCATGGCGTGGACCTGGTCGAGTGCGGCCCGCTTGAGGGGGATCTTCCCTTCGGCTCGTATCGCGGCGACCTCGGCCTTTATGGCGTTGCTGTCCCATCGGGCAGCGTCGACGAGGACGAGTTCGGGTCCGTCGTCGAGGACGAGCTTGTGGGCGGCGGTGCCCAGTTCGAGGTTCGGCTTGGTGGGTTCGGGGTGGTCGAGCCAGTACCGGAATTTGGCGGGGCATTCGGTGGCGAGCTTGCGGGCCCCGGTCGAGGAGAGGCTGCCGCCAGGGACAGGGTCCTGGTGATACAGCTCGGCGGGAATGTCGTACAGGCCCGGCTCTACCTCGACGGAAACTTCGGGTGTTGTCGTCACGCGGCGGCCTCCCCGTCGAGGGGGAAGTTCAGCCTGGCGAAGACTCCCCAGGTAGCGGCTGCGGCCGAGTCGTAGGCTTGAGCTGCTGCCTCTTCGGTGGCGTACCGACCGAGGTTCTTGCAGCGACCGCCCACGGTGATCTTCGCCTGCCACTTACTGCGAGAGCGATCCCATGTCACCCCCTTGAAGCGAGACGACGTTGGGGATCCATCGGAACGGCGGGGCTTCCAACGGTTCGCCAGGTTCTGGCTACACGTCGCAACGCGCAGGTTGGAGCGCCTGTTGTCCAGGCCGTCGCCGTTGATGTGATCGGTCTCGCGGCCAGTTGGCGTTCGAGCTATGAGCCGGTGCATGTAGACCGGCCCAGCCTTCGTCTGTGCGTAGGCATACAGCTTTCCGCTGTGGCCGCGGAGGAGGTGCCAGTGGTGCGGTGCGACGATTTCCTTGTCCGCCCGATCGATGAGCGCCGAATGGCCCTGCTCGATCTCAATGCGGCAGGTTCGCTCGGCGTCGATGTCGTAGACGCCGGGCACCACCGCGGTCACGACGCGCCGCCCTTGGCGATGCAGCCTTCGCAGCGGTAGGTGCCGTCGGGCTGGCGCTCGAACGGCCCGTCGGTGTCGCCGCAGGCGCAGCGGATGGCCTTCATGCGGCGGCGCCGGGCATGTCGTCGAGGCCGATGATGATGGCGCCGCCCTGGCCGAGGAGCTGGCCGGTGCGGTACAGGCCGTCGACCTCGTAGCCCTGGCCGGCGGGGGTGAGGCTGTAGCGGATGTGCCCTTCGAGGCTGTCGCCGGCGGCGACCCGGTCGCGGATGTCATCAAGCCCGGCGACGAGCTCCTCGCGGTTCATGGTCTGCATGGCTGGCCTTTCAGATGCGCTGGGGGTGGCCGCCCGCGGTGTGCGGGGCGGGCGGCCGTGGGGCGGGGTCAGGCAGTGAGGTCTTCGCCGCACTTGGCGCAGCGGGAGTGGGCGCCGGTGATGCCGCCCGCTTCGTCGTGCAGGTGGACGAGCAGCACGTCGCCACCGCAGTCGGCGTGTTCGACGTTCTCGGCGCGGTAGGTGCGTTCCAGGCCGCCGCCCCAGTCCTCGGTGTTGATGAGGGTCCAGGCGATGTCGTCGGGGTTGGTCGTCACGTGTTCTCCTTGGTTGGTGGCCACCCCGCCTGTTTGCGGCGGGCGGGGCGGCCGGGCGGTTCAGAGCCGGACGGGCATGACGAGGTAGCGGTAGTCGCTGTCGTCGTCGACTGCGTGGAGCAGGGCCGGCTTGACGTTGCTGGTGAGTCCGATGCGGACGTCGTCGGTGCCGATGGCCTGGAGCCCGTCGAGGAGGTTGGCGGGCAGGAACGCCATCTGGATGGCCGGGCCGTCGAGGTGCTGCCCGTCGACGACGTCCATGGCGACGGCGCCGGTGTCCTCGCCCGCCGCGCGGACGGAGATCTCGTCTGTGCCGAAACCGACGAGGATCTTCGGCTTGCGGTCGGTGGCAACCAGGCATGCCCGCTTGGTGGCAGCCACCAACTGGTCGACGGGGACGATGGCCTCGGTGACGAACTCCGCCGGAATGAACTGGTGCGGGTCCTTGCGCCCGTACTCGTCGATGCGGGACAGGGTCGTGTAGCGGGCCGCGTCGCCCAGGCCGGCGGTCTTGCCGTTGAGGGTCAGGCCCAGGTCGCCGGTGGGGGCCATGCCCTTGACGGCGTCGGCGAGGCTGCGGGCCGGGACGAGCGCCCCGATCGAGTCCTGGCCGACGGCGGCCGGCGTCCAGGCGATGCTGCGTTCGGCCATGCGGTACCGGTCGGTGGCCCACACGGTGAGCCGGTCTCCGTCGGCGGTGAGCTGGACACCCCCACGCCACGGTTCCGCGGCGACTGTCGGGTCGGTGGCGACAACCGCCTGGCGGACAGCCTCAGCGAACTCGGCGCCGTCCACGGTTCCGTCGGGGGCGGGGCGCCCAGCGATGGCCGGATAGTCGGCTTCCGGCAGGAGCGTCAGCATGAACCGGTCGCGGTCGGCGGACAGGGTTGCCCGGCCGCCGTCGACGGTGATGTCGATGAGGTCGGATCGGTAGGTGGCGATGACCTGGGCGGCGAGCTTGCCGGAGATGACGATGCGGCCGGGCTCGAGGATGTCGGCGGACAGAGTGCTGTGGGTGGTGACGTCCCAGTCGACACCGGCGACGGTCAGATGGTCGTCGCCTGCTTCGAGGAGGAGTCCGGCGCGGGCCGGCACGGTGGGCTTGGCTGCGAGGTGGCTGGCCGACCACGAGGTGGCGTCGGCCAGAGCACGCCGCGGAATGCGGACCTTCATCAGGCGGCGCTCCGCATCTCGTCGCTGTCGAACGGCAGCTGCTCGGCCTGCGGGGCGGTGGGCTTGGCGGTGGCGGTGGGTACCTCGACGAGCGTCGGGGCGGTGATCGGCCAGTCGCCGAGGAGCCGGCCGGTGCCGACGACGGCGCTGTCGTCGAAGAGCTGATCGGAGGCGGTTTCAGGCATGGCTGTCCCTTCAGAGGGCGGTGCGGTGGGGTGTCAGGCATCAAGGCCCAACTGGTCAGAAAAGGGCGAGCGGGGCCGCGTCCGGCGCCGGATTGTCGGCGATGACGGCACGGATCGCCTTGATGGAGGGGCCGTCGTGCAGCGCCGGATTATCGGGCGTAGCTGCCAGACCACTCCCGAACTTGCGGACCTTCCCGGGACTGCAGTCGCGCGAGTGCCAGGTCAGCGTGAAGAGCCAGTGCGTGCCGCGGTACAGAGGGCGTTCATCCTCGGTCAGCCGTCGCCCGACCTTCACCTTCACGTGTGGCTCGCCAGTGAATCCCGGATAGGTCCACTGGGCTTGGGCGAGCCAGCCGTGGGCTTTCGCGTGATCGATGAGATCCGCCGCGACCTTCGGCAGGCTGTAGCCGGCGGGAGGTGTGGCGAGGATGGCGGCGAGCTTCTGGTTGAGCTCTTGGAGCTGGGTCTTCTGGTCGGCGGTGCGCTCGTCCGGGTGGATGCGACGCAGGTCTTGGTAGCGGGTGGCGAGCTGGTCGTACTGCTGCTCCAGCGTCTCTGTCAGCATGGCGGCCATCAGGCGGCTCCCCTCTCTTGTAGCGGAATGACCCGGGCAACCGGCTGCCGGATGCCGGCGAGTTCGGTTTTGAGGCGGTCGTTGTCCCGCCCGATGCAGCTGTTGGTGCGCGCCACCTCGGTGGCCCAGTCGATCGCCTTCTTCAGGTCGGCGCCGAGCTGTTCGCGTCGTGCGGTGAGCTGGTCGATGGTCTCCATGGCGGCCACCTGTCGCTCCACGGCCACCTGGGCTTCGGCGCGGAGCTCAGTGTTGGCTGCCCGCACGTCGGCGTTCTCGACGTTGAGGCCGTTGATCTCGATCTCGAGGCTGCGGACTTCTCCCTCGATGCGGGCGTTCTCCTGGCGGGCCTCGGCGAGTTGGCGGCGGAGGCGGAGGATGTATCGGATGGTCATGAGTCCTCCTGGCGGTTGCCTCGCTGGGAGGCGGCGACCATTGCGGCGGAGATGAGGCCGAGTCCGGCGGCGATCCATTCGGCGGCGGTCACTCCGGCACCTCCTCGTCGGGGGCCGGCTGCTCGTCGGCGATCCGGTCGCAGTAGGCCTCGTAGGACTCGGTAAGGCCGTCGCGCAGGGATGCGGCGAAGTTCGGGTCGACGGCGCGTGGCGTCAGCGGCATCGGGCACCTGCCTGGTTGAGGCGGTACACCCGACCGTTCTCCGGCCCGGCTTCGATCAACCGGCCGCGGGCGGCGAGGTGCTGAAGATCCCGGCGGGCCGTGGATCGCTGGGCGCTGAGGCCGAGTTCCCGGTACAGCCCATGCACCTCCCCGGTCGTCCAGCCCTTCGCCGGCACCTGCCGCATCGCAGTCAGCAAGTGGTTGGCCCGAACCGACATGTGCTTCCCAGCCGTCATGCCGCCACCGCCATGGCCAACACGGGGGCGTCCCGCCGGTGGTGCACGGTGAGGACGACGGTGATGCCGTCGCGGGTGATGTGGCCAGAGGAGACCAGGCCGCCGAACTCGATGCGGCGCGTACTCACCACGTCGACACCGAGAGCCCGCTGCCACTGACCGAAGCCCTCCAGATCGCCGTGCAGAACCACGTCCACGGTCAGCTCGGACACCAGCGAGATCTGCCGGTGCACATGCACCTCAGCGGCCGGCAGATGCGGGTGGGACTCCGCAACCTCCGCCATCAGACGGTGCCCGCGGGCTTGGTCGAGAGCAGTCAGAGACATGTCGCCTCCCGGGCGAGTGAGGGTGAGCACGGCGGTCACGAGACGCCGCCTTCGATCACGTAGGTGACGGCGCGGGCCTGCCACCGGTAGAGCGGCTCCTGGTAGCTGTCGCCGCGGGGGACGATCGCGCCCGGGTCGAAGAGGGCGAATGCGATCCGGCGCTCCAGCGGAAGCTCCATCAACGGCACGCCCCGCAGCACGACCTTGCGGGCCGCTTCACGAGCGCGGAGGTCAGCCAGCCGAGTCGAGCGCTCATCGCGGGACAGCAGTCGGTTCGTCATGCCGCCACCTCCGCTGCCTTGCGGGCGGCGTCCCACAGGTCGACGCCGTGGCGGATCGCGTGGCAGGAGTGCAGGAACCCCGGCGTGTAGTCGCTGAAGTCCCACTCCGGCAGGTCACCGAAGTCCCAGCCGTCATAGCGGAAGTCCGCCAATGCCGCGCGGGCGCCTACCTCGTGGCTGATGTCGCCCATCTCGAAGATCTCGAAGGTGACCTCTCGACCGATGCCGCGCGGCGCCTCACCATCGCGGATGGAATGGGCGACGTACCCCTTGACCTGCTGCTCGAACAGCTCCGGGTCAAAGCCCTCGATCTCGTCGCGTCCGGCGCGGACCTTCTCCGACCAGTAGCCGGGGTTGATCTCACCGCTGAAGGCGGTGTTCCGAAACAGGTCGAACATGTCGGGGGTGGCGTCGATGTCGAAGTGGAACGTCCAGCCCGCCTTGACGACGAGGTTGTACGGCCACGTGATCAGGTCGAACGGGTAGCGGGCGAACGGCGAGTCCGTCGTCCCCTCGAACCGCAGATGCCGGTACAGGCCGTCGTCGTGCAGGACGGTCATCTGGTGCTGGGCGGTCTCGCGGGCGAAACGGGCCGCGATCTCGGTCAGGCGGGCGTCAGCCACGGTCGGCCTCCTCCTTGTGCTCGATGCCGGGGAGGGGCAGGCAGGTGTCCGGGTCGGCGTCGAGCCAGTGCCGCTGCTCGGCCAGCCGGCCGTCCGTCACGGGCATCCGCTGCTGGAGACGGTCCAGCTCGACCGCCCAGTCCTTCTTGACCTGCTCCTCCACCTCGGACAGCGGCACATCCAGTGCGGCGATACCGCGGGCGGGCGGGGTCGGGGTCGCAGTCGCCATCACCGGTCACCCCCGACGGTGTTCGCGGTGCGGGCTTCGGCCTGCGCCTGCTTCAGCAGGGCAGTCAGCTTGTCGATCCGGCACCAGGGGCAGGCGTGGGTGTGCTCCGAGTCCACCAGCCAGTCGACGTGAACTTCCTTGGCGCAGTGCTGCGGGTTCAGAACTTCGTAGGGTTCCAACTCCGCCTTGAGGCTCTCGTTCTCGGCGCGCAGAGCTGCGGTGCTGGTCCGGATGTTGCATGTGGTCAGGTAGGTGGTGGCCCCGCATGACGGGCACTGGAACTCGTCGGCCATGTCGCCCTCGGCGATGCTGCGGCCACGCGTCCACCGGGACCAGACGCTGCACGTCGGGCACTGGTACTCGGTGTCAGTCCCGGGCGTCGCCGGGACGATCAGGAGGCCAGCAGCCCGCAGCTCCTGGACGATGGCCACCGTCAAGTCGCGTCCACCAGCCGGGGAGATGGCCGCCGACTCGGCGACTCGCAGTGCAGCCCGCTCAACGGGGCTCAGAGGGGACTTGTAGAGGGGAGTGGATGTTGATGCGAGGATGGCGTCCATGCGCCTGCCCTTCTGTGATGTGTGGGTGGTGCGTTAGGGCCCGGTTGCCGGTGTGTGGAAGCCCGGCGGCTGGGCCCGTAGGCCGCGGCTAGGCGGCGACGGCGGCGGGCCTGCGGGAGAACTGGTTCGGCTGAACTTCGCCGTTCTCCAGCACCCAGCGGATGTGCGCCGCAGTGAGGCGGGGGCTGCGGCCGACGTAGGTGAAAGGGATCCGTCGAGCCTGGATGGCCTCGGTCACCCAGTTTTCGGTCTTGCCGAGGAGCTTTCCGGCCTCGGCCGGCGTGTACGCCCTGAGGTCGTCGGCTGGCTGCGTGAGGCTGCCGACCTTCTCCACGGCGCTCACGAGACGCTCCAGGAGCGTCACGTCGATGACGACGCTGGCCCCGAAGGGGTCGCTAGCCAGCGGGTTCGTGGTCACAAGGTCTCTCCCTGGTGATGGCTGCGACCGGGATGTTCAGCCGTAGCGCGATGGCGTCGATCGTGTGTGCCGCTGCTCCTCGCTGCTCGGTCTCGATTCGCGAGAGAAAGCTGGGGTCGATCCCGATTAGGTGCGCGAGCTGGTTCAACCCCAGGCCGCGGACCTCACGGAAGGCCCTTATTGCGGCTCCGTTCGGTGTCACGAGACATAAACTAGACCCGTCGATGGGTGTTCGCAAGGTGTTGAGCGGGCTTCAGGCGTCTATTTTGGGTGCTGAGCACCCAACGAAGGGTGCCACCAGGCTTCCGGCAGGGGCGCGGCCGGGCGCGTCGGCGGCACCATATGCGCCCCGAAATGAGTGAAGAGGCAACAAAAGTGCGCCCGATGCACCGATTAATACTGGTCGTTTACGTGCACCCCTGGGTGCCCGTTGCCTGGGTATGCGGCATGATGAACCCATGGGTAGGGATTGGAAGCGGCTCGCAGAAGCCATCAAGGGAGCGCGGCAGGCGCTGCGCCTCACACAGGTCGACCTCGCCCATGCGGCCGGGGTCAGCGAATCAACCGTTCAGAACCTCGAGGCTGGCGACTCCCGCACCCGGATCCCGACGAGCCTGCCGAAGATCGAGAGTGCCCTGAACTGGAGAGAGGGATCGGCTCAGGCGGTACTGGCGGGTGGGGAGCCGACCTTCTCTACCACCCCGCCCGACAGTGATGCGGGCGCCGTGACGGAGCTCCCCTTGAGGATCGTCCAGGAGCTAGCCGACGGGCCCCTGCTGGATACGACAGTCCTCGACCTCACGCCGCTCGGTTCCGACGCGCGGATGATCGTCGTCGTGAAGGGTAAGCCGGACGCCTCGCCGGAGCAGCTCCGCAAGGACTTGCTTGCCTGGGCTGCTGCGCAGCGGCATTTGAAGAACCTGGGCGACGATGAAGATCAGTCACCTTCGGCGAGTGAGGCATAACTAAACGCTCATGGATCCTTGCGAACCCCTCCACCTTTGACCGGTTCATGTGGTTCCATGTTCAACCTACCGAGGGGGCCACGCTCGGACAGGTTTGGGGGCCAGATGCAGGTCCAGATTGAGCGCGTGCCCAGCATGCCGCACAACGCTGTGATCTTCGTTGACGATCAGGTCGACTGCTACACGATCTACATCCTTGAGAAGCTCATCGAGGAAGAACCCGCCGAGCTCATCTCGGCGGCCCTCACCGCGCTTGTAGCCAACCGGCGTCGGCGCAGCGCGCATCAACTCCGTTCCCACACTGGTTGACTGTCAGTACATGGTCCCCGCCCGGCCGTTTCCCCCAAGACGGCCGGCGGGACGGACGCCCAGTGAGGTGACTGATGGCATACGGAGAGAAGCGTGGCTGGGACAAGAAGGCCCGCAAGTGGCGCTATCGCGGGCGGTACAAGCTTCCTGACGGCACATACGGGACCATCTCCAAGGACGACAACGGGCAGCCTTTCTACACTGAACGCTCGGCACGCGAATACGCACACGGCCTCGAAACCGACGTGCGACGCAAGACGTTCATCAATCCACGCGACGGGCGCATGGCTGTCTCCGAGTGGGCCGAGGTTTGGCTCGACACGATTGACGTGGGGCCGTTGAGCGAAAAGGAGTACCGGCTCCGGCTGAAGAACAGGATCCTTCCGCAATGGGGCCATATCGCCGTAGGCGATGTCACCGCCCACGGCGTCGCATCTTGGGAGAAGCGGCTACGGCAGGAAGTCAGCAAGAACACCGCTGACAACCTGGTCTCAACCTTCCGCACCCTCATGGCCGACGCGGTCACCTCCAAGCTGCGAGTAGACAACCCGGTAGCAAACCGGGCCTCTGGGCGGCGGGGGCGATACAAGCCCAAACCCAAGGACACGCGAGTCATCGCTACGCCGCGACAAGTGCTGCTGATCGCCCGAAACGGTCTCGCCCTGCACGGGTTGAATGAGTACGCGCTCGTGATCGCCGCCGCCTACACGGGCCTGCGCATCGGCGAGTTGGCGGCCATCCACCGTGACCAGCTGGACCTTGACGACACAGGCTCTGGCTCCCGCGTCCACGCTCTGCACCAAGGCCAGTACGTGGACGGGAAGTTCACAGAGATCGACGCCAAGTACGGCTCCAGTCGTGGCCTGATCATCCCTCCGTTCTTGGCTGAGTTGTTGCGCGAAGTGATGGCGCAGAAGCCTGACTCGGACTGGGCATTCACCGCGCCGAAGGGCGGCCGGCTTCTACGCGGCGGGGACTGGTACACCGACACCTGGCACGTCATGGTCAAAGGACGCGCTCCTCGTGGGGTGGTGCGAGGCGCAAAGGCCCGGCCCGGGATCCATCCAGTGCTCGGCGTAGACGGCCTCAAGCCCCACGGCTTGAGGCACTCCCACAAGGTATGGCTTGACGAGGACGGGCACCCTAGAGTTGCCACAGAGGAACGTATGGGTCATGCCCTGCAAGGAGTCGAGGGGATCTACTCCCATACGACCCTGGCCATGGAACTGAAGATCGCGGAGACGCTCCAGGGGCGCTGGGAGCAGTCTTTGAAGCCGGTTATCGACCGCCGCGAGTTCGGCCCCACCCCGTCGTGCATCTCTCAACAGTCGAGCTGATCTCCCAAAATTCTCCCAAAGCGGGTTTCTCCCACTCAGTGAGCGCATCGACGGCCCCACTCCGTTACCGGATGGGGCCGTCGTTGAGAGCTGGATCTATGCGCGTCCTGCAGCAGTTATGCGCTAGCGGATCGGCATTCCCGAAACCGTCCGGGCAATCACCAGTCGCTGTATTTCGCTGGTGCCCTCGAAAATGGTGTAAATGGCGGCGTCACGGTGCATCCGCTCGACCGGGTATTCGCGGGTGAAGCCATTACCGCCGAGGATCTGTACGGCCTGGGCGGTGACCTTTTTGGCGACCTCGCTGGCGAAGAGCTTGGACATGGAACCCTCGGCGGAAGTGAACGGCTTGCCGGTCACCGCCATCCAGGAGGCGCGCCAGACCAGCAGCCGGGCGGCGTCGATCTGGGTGCGCATATCGGCGAGCTGGAAGGCCACGCCCTGGTTGTCGATGATCGGGCGGCCGAACTGGGAGCGGGTCTTGGCGTACTCCAGGGCCTCTTCATAGGCCGCACGGGCGGTGCCGACCGCCATCGCGCCGACCGCCGGGCGGGAGGCCTCGAAGGTGGCCATGGCGGCGTTCTTCAAGCGCTCGCCACCACTCTTGGCCTTTTCCCGGGCACGGGCGAGGCGTTCGTCCAGCTTCTCCTTGCCGCCGAGCAGGCAGTGACCGGGGATCCGGACGTCCTTCAGGACGACCTCGGCGGTGTGCGAGGCGCGGATCCCGTGCTTCTTGAACTTCTGCCCCTGGGAGAGACCGGGGGTGTTCGGCGGGACGATGAAGGACGCGTGCCCCTTGGAGCCGAGGTCGGGGTCGACGGCCGCGACAACGACATGGACATTGGCGATGCCCCCGTTGGTGGCCCACGTCTTGGTGCCGTTGAGCACCCACTCGTCCTTGGCCTCGTCGTAGACCGCGCGGGTGCGCATCGCGGCGACATCCGAGCCGGCGTCCGGTTCCGACGAGCAGAAGGCCGCGACCTTCACATCGTCGACATCGCCGTACATCTGCGGGATCCAGGTGCCGATCTGCTCCTCGGTGCCGTTCGCGAGCACGCCGACGGCAGCGAGTCCGGTGCCCACGATCGACAGGCCGATGCCGGCGTCCCCCCAGAACAGCTCCTCCATGGACATGGGGATACCGAGGCCGGTGGGGTCGAAGAATTGCTGGGCGTAGAAGTCCAGCGAGTACAGACCGATCTTGGCGGCTTCCTGGATGACCGGCCAGGGGGTCTCCTCGCGCTCGTCCCATTCGGCGGCGGCGGGGCGCATGACGTCCGCGGCGAAGCCGTGAACCCAGTCACGAACTTCCTTCTGCTCGTCGTTGAGCTCCATGGTGAACTCGGCCATGTCCCCTCCACTGCTGCCAGGCATTACTGTTGTTACTAGCGGTAACCCGCAGTGTGTTACTCGTCAGTAGGAGATGTCAACTCCCCTGAGAACGAATTCGCCGTGGAGATCGGGTGTTACGTTGCGCGAGCGCCACAGATTCACAAGGGTGGGGAGCACGACCATGGAAAGCACCGAGCACAGCGGCCGCCAGCAGACGGCGACCGAGCGCAGACGGCGGGAGTTGCTGGAGGCCGCCGAGCGCATTGTGCTGCGCGACGGCCCGGACGCATCGATGAACGCCATCGCCGCCGAGGCCGGCATCACCAAGCCGATCCTCTATCGGCACTTCGGCGACAAGGGCGGTCTGTACCGCGCACTCGCCGTACGGCACACCGATGCCTTGCTGGCCAATCTGGCGACCGCGCTGGACGCGCCCGTCCTGCGCCGGGACCGCGTCGAGGCCACTCTCGACGCCTACCTGCTCGCGATCGAGGCCCGGCCGCAGGTGTACCGCTTCCTGATGCACCCGTCGGACGGGGACAACGCATCGGAGTCCGGCTTCGATGTCGGGCGGCACTCCGCACCGCTGCTGCGGCGGCTCGGCGAGGAGCTGGCCAAGGTGATCACCGACCGGCTCGACCTGGGACCGGGCGGCGAGCTGACGGCACGCGTATGGGGCCACGGCATCGTCGGCATGATGCACGGCGCAGGCGACTGGTGGCTGCGCGAACGCCCTTGTTCACGTGAGCAGTTGGTCACCCAGCTGGCCGATCTGCTCTGGGGGCAGCTGGCCGCGGTCGAGGACCGCGAGGGCGGGCCCGGCTTCTGAGCGCCGGAGGGTGAGACGACGGGCGGCGCCCGGCCGTTCAGCGGCCGGGCGCCGCCGTCGCGGCCCACGGGGCCCTGGCCGCCGCGCGCAGCGCCCGGCGGCGGCGCAGCCCGGTGAGGTGGTCGAGGTACAGCCCGCCGTCGAGGTGGTCGCACTCGTGCTGGAGGCAGCGGGCGAAGAAGCCGGTGCCGGTCACGGTCCTGGGCTCGCCGGTGACGTCGAACCCGGTCACGACGGTGTGGTCGTGGCGCGGGGTGCCGGCCTCGATGCCGGGGAGCGAGAGACAGCCCTCGGGCCCGCGGAAGACCGGGCCGTCGGCCTCGACGAGCCGCGGGTTGACGAGATGCCCGAGATGGCGGCGGTCCTCGTCGTCGGGGCAGTCGTAGACGAAGACCCGCAGCGGGACGCCGATCTGATTGGCGGCGAGGCCCACACCGTGCGCGGCGTACATCGTCGCGTACATGTCCTCGACCAGCCGGGCCAGCTCGCCGTCGAAGGCGGTGACCTCCCGGCAGGGCTCGGTCAGGGCCGGATCGCCGAGCAGGCGGAGCGGGCGGACCCGGCCGGAAGTGCCGGGGATCGTGCGGGGAGGCATGGGGGTAAGGGTACGGTCCGGCACGCCCGGGATGTCGCCGGACGGGTGGCGGGGTTCGGGCCCGGCGCCGGATCTCGATAGGCTGATCCCCGACCGAAGCCTCGGCCGGTCATCGGCTGCGGAGGAAGCGTTCCACCGGCAGCCTCAGGGCAGGCGGGCGCCGGATGCAAGGAGGATCAAGGACGATGGCAGGCAACACGGAGCCGCTGTCGCCGCGGGCCAAGCTGGCCGTGACGGCGGGCAAGGCCGCGGCGGCGGTGTCGCGCGCGGCGGGCCGCGGCAGCGGATCGGTGATCGGTGGCCGGGTGGCGCTCAAGCTCGACCCCGACCTGCTGGCGCGGCTGGCACGGCACTTGGACGTCATCCTGGTGTCGGCGACCAACGGCAAGACGACCACGACGCGACTGATCGCGGAGGCCCTGCGGGCCAGTGGTCCGGTGGTCTCCAACGCGCTCGGCGCCAACATGCCGGCGGGCATCACCTCCGCGCTGGCCGGTGGATCGGACGCCAAGTACGGCGTCATCGAGGTGGACGAGAAGTACCTCGCCGGCGTGGCACGCGATGTGACGCCGAAGGCCATAGCGCTGCTGAACCTCTCGCGCGACCAGCTCGACCGCGCCGCGGAGACCCGGATGCTGGCCGAGCACTGGCGTGAGGGCCTGGCCGGTTCCAAGGCCCTGATCATCGCCAACGCGGACGACCCGCTGATCGTGTGGGCGGCCTCGTCGTCCGCGAATGTGGTGTGGGTCGCAGCCGGGCAGGAGTGGAAGGACGACGCCTGGTCCTGCCCCTCGTGCGGTGGTGTGATGCAGCGGCCGAGCGACGACTGGTTCTGCGGCGAGTGCGGCTTCCGCCGCCCGACGCCGAGCTGGGCGCTCTCCGGCGACCATGTGCTCGACCCGCACGGCAGCGCCTGGCCGATCAAGCTGCAGCTGCCGGGGCGCGCCAACAAGGCGAACGCCACCACGTCCGCCGCGGTCGCCGCCGCCTTCGGGGTGCCGCCGCAGGTGGCCCTGGAGCGGATGTTCTCGGTGCAGGCGGTGGCCGGCCGCTATGACGTGGTCACGTTCATGGAGCGGGAGCTGCGGCTGCTGCTGGCGAAGAACCCGGCCGGCTGGCTGGAGACGTTCTCGCTGATCGACCCGCCGCCGACCCCGGTGATCATGTCGGTGAACGCCCGCGGCGCGGACGGCACGGACACCTCCTGGCTGTGGGACGTCGACTACACCCGGCTGGCCGGGCACCCGCTCTTCGTGCTCGGCGACCGCAAGCTGGACCTGGCGGTGCGCCTGGAGGTCGCGGGCCTGGACTTCCATGTGTGCGAGAGCCTCGACGAGGCGGTGGGGATGGCGCCGCCCGGACGGATCGAGGTCATCGCCAACTACACGGCCTTCCAGGACCTGCGCCGGCGCGTGGGCAACTGAATGCGGTCCACCGACGTGAGGGACAAGGACGAGCGAGCATGAGTGACAACAGCCTGCGCCTGGTGTGGATCTACCCGGACCTGCTGAGCACGTACGGCGACCAGGGCAACGCCCTGGTGGTGGAGCGGCGGGCGCGCCAGCGCGGCCTGGACGTCCAGCGCCTGGACGTACGGTCCGACCAGCAGATTCCCACCTCCGGCGACATCTATCTGATCGGCGGCGGCGAGGACCGGCCGCAGCGGCTGGCCTCCGAGCGGCTGATCCGCGACGGCGGGCTGAGCCGCGCGGTCTCCAACGGCGCGATCGTCTTCTCGGTCTGCGCCGGGTACCAGATCCTGGGTCATGAGTTCATCAATGACCTCGGCGAGCGGCAGGAGGGCCTGGGGCTGCTGGACGTGGTCAGCACCCGCGGCGAGGCCGAGCGCTGTGTCGGCGACGTACTCGCCGATATCGACCCGCAGTTGGGGCTGCCGCCGCTGACCGGCTTCGAGAACCACCAGGGCGTCACGCACCTGGGCAAGACCGCCCGGCCGTTCGCCAAGGTGCGGTTCGGCAAGGGCAACGGCGTCGGTGACGGCTACGAGGGCGCATGGAACGACACCGTCTTCGGTACGTACATGCACGGGCCGGTGATGGCGCGCAATCCGCATATCGCCGATCTGCTGATCAAGCTGGCGCTGGATGTCAATGCGCTGCCTCCGGTCGAGGACCGCTGGTACGAGGCGTTGCGCCAGGAGCGGATCGCCGCGGCGACCCAGCCTGCTTGATACCGCTTCCTCCCGGTTCGGGTGGTTCGCCGATATATCACACCTGCCGGAATTCACCCCTTTTCGTACGCCCGCAGTCCCGCACTGCGGGCGTACGTGTGCCCGGCGGCCCCGCGCTTGTAGGGTGAGCGGAATCCAACCGGACGACGGGGTCCGGGCCCCCGGTTGAGTTGCAGAGGGTTTTTCGAGCAATGCGTATTGGTGTACTCACCTCCGGCGGCGACTGCCCCGGCCTCAACGCCGTCATCCGCTCCGTCGTCCACCGCGCCACCGCCGATCACGGCGATGAGGTGATCGGCTTCCGTGACGGCTGGAAGGGCCTGCTGGAGGGCGATTACCGCAAGCTCGACCTCGACGCCGTCGGCGGCATCCTGGCGCGCGGCGGCACCATCCTGGGGTCCTCGCGGGTACAGCCCGCCCATCTGCGGGACGGCGTGGAGCGGGCCCGCGGCCACGTCGCCGAGCTGGGCCTGGACGCGATCATCCCGATCGGCGGCGAGGGCACGCTGAAGGCGGCGCGGCTGCTGTCGGACGCCGGGCTGCCGATCGTCGGCGTACCGAAGACCATCGACAACGACATCGCCGTCACGGATGTCACGTTCGGCTTCGACACCGCGGTGGGCGTGGCCACCGAGGCGCTGGACCGGCTCAAGACCACCGCCGAGTCGCACCAGCGGGTGATGATCGTCGAGGTGATGGGGCGGCACACCGGCTGGATCGCGCTGCACTCGGGGATGGCGGCCGGTGCGCACGCCATCGTCGTGCCGGAGCGGCCCTTCGACATCGACGAGCTGACCGCACGGGTCGCCGAGCGGTTCGAGGCCGGCAAGAAGTTCGCGATCGTGGTCGTCGCCGAGGGCGCCAAGCCGCGCGAGGGCACCATGTCCTTCGACATCGGCGGCAAGGACGTGTACGGCCACGAGCGGTTCGCCGGTGTCGCCCGGCAGCTCTCCGTGGAACTGGAGGACCGCCTCGGCAAGGAGGCCCGTCCGGTGATCCTCGGGCACGTCCAGCGCGGCGGCACTCCGACCGCGTACGACCGGGTGCTCGCGACCCGCTTCGGCTGGCACGCCGTCGAGGCCGCGCACCGCGGCGACTTCGGGATGATGACGGCGCTGCGCGGCACCGACATCACACTGGTGCCGCTGGCCGAGGCCGTGGAGACGCTCAAGACGGTGCCCGCGGAGCGCTACGACGAGGCCGAGTGCGTGCTGTGACTCTGCTGACCTCAGCGCGATAGTTTCGTACTGCACGAACCGCCCCCGGCCACTGCACCGCTATGCGGCCCTGCCGCATGGCCCGGCCGGGGGCGGTTCTAGTCTTGTCGCCGGAGCATTGGTACGAATCAGGAGCGAGCGGATGGATCACAGCGGGCACGGCATGGACGGCATGAACATGGATCTGCCGCCGTTCACGCTGGCGCGGGGCCTGGAGTTCGGTGGTGATCCGTTCTTTCTCGTCGGCTGTCTGCTGGGACTCGGCCTGTACGGCTGGGCGGTGATCCGGCTACGGCGGCGGGGTGACGCCTGGCCGGTGGGCAGGACCGTCGCCTGGGCCCTGGGCGTGGTGACGGTGGCGCTGGTGATGTGCACCAAGCTCAACGACTACGGCATGGCGATGTTCAGTGTGCACATGGTCCAGCACATGGTCATCAGCATGCTCTCGCCGATCCTGCTGCTGCTCGGGGCGCCGGTGACGCTGGCACTGCGCGCGCTGCCGACCGCCGGGCGCGGCCGCAAGGGACCGCGCGAGCTGCTGGTGGCACTGCTGCAGAGCCGCTACCTGCGGATCATCACGCACCCGGCGTTCACCATCCCGCTGTTCATCGCGAGCCTCTACGCGCTCTACTTCACGCCGCTGTTCGACTTCCTGATGGAGTCCCGGGCCGGGCACATCGGGATGATGGTGCACTTCCTCGCGGTCGGCATGGTGTTCTTCTGGCCGATCATGGGCGTCGACCCGGGACCGCACCGGCCGGGCCATGTGATGCGGATCCTGGAGCTGTTCGCGGGCATGCCGTTCCACGCCTTCTTCGGTATCGCCCTGATGATGGCCAGCGAGCCGATGGTCGACACCTTCCTGCACCCGCCGTCCTCACTGGGGATCGAAGCGCTGTCCGACCAGTCGGCGGCCGGCGGTATCGCCTGGGCCTTCAGCGAGATCCCCTCCGTGGTGGTGCTGATCGCCCTGGTCTTCCAGTGGCGCAAGTCCGAGGAGCGTCAGTCGCAGCGCGCGGACCGGGCCGCCGACCGCAACGGCGACAAGGATCTGGCCGACTACAACGCCTACCTCGCCTCGCTCCACGCACGGAGCCGATGACGAGCGGTCACCGCTCTGGCGGTACGGGCCGCGGCCGGGGACGATGGTCCCATGGCCGCGGCCCGTGGCATGGCGTACCGGGCCGCATGAGGAGGCTGCGGGTATGCCCGGATCTGCTAGGACGATGGCCGTGTGCACGGTGGGCGGGCTGGTGGTGGCGACCGCCTACACCGTGGCAATGGGCGCCAATGGCTGGCTCTGGTTCTCCTGGGTGGTGCTGGCTCTGGTGACGATCGGCATGGTGGCGGCGCGGCCGGTCTGATCAGCGCGGCCGGTCTGATCAGCGCGGCCGGTCTGATCAGCGCGGCCGGTCTGATCGGCGTGTTGGCAGCGCGGCCGGTCCGAGGCGGTCGGCGCGGCGGGAGGAGGGGCGGGCGCACCGCCTCGGCGGCGTCAGAAGCGGAACAACGGCCCGGTCGCGGAGTCCATGGTGCAGGCGTTGGGGAACACCTTGTGCCAGTTCACCTGGATGCCGTGCCAGGTGCCGACCGCAGAGGCGGTCATCGGGTCGTACTCCCTGGTGCAGGCCTGCGGGTGGCCGGGCAGTGCGTCCAGGTTCCCGCGCGCCCAGGTCAGCGCGTCGCAGGCGGCGACCGCGTGCGGATGTCTGCCGTGGATGTCCGGGCAGCTGAGCCGCACCCCCCGGCTCCAGGTGTTGCCGGCCCCGGACACCGTCAGCAAGAGACCCTGATCGGCGGCCGGCGGCTCGTCGGCCTGGGCCGGGCCGGCGGAGAGCGTGCCGAGCAGGGCGGCGGACAGGGCGGCGAGCGCGGAGACGCTCCCGGTCAAGGTGGCATGGATGGATCGGCGTCGAGGGCTCACGGGCATCGGTGTCTCCTGGGAAGCTCGTTGAGGATCGCCTGCGGGAGCCTGACGGCGACGCGTGGCGCCCGGCGGCCCTGGGGGCCTGTCTTCAAAGTCCCGTCTGCCTCGCGGTGCCTGGCACGCACTCCCCCACGCCTGAACGGCGCGGGGGGGACCCCCATCCGCATTGTCGGATCGTCCCGGTACACCCAGTGCCGGGACGACCCTCCGCCTTGCGATCGCGCTCGGCATCCACCGGCCCACATGAGGAGCCGAGACGGGGCGAGCGCAGCGAGTGCAGTGCACCAGGCACCGCGAGGCCCGCCCTACGGGCGAGCGACGGGACGTTGAAGACAGGCCCCCAGGCCACCTCGCCGGGTCCCGGCGGGCAAGCGGCCACGCCGCGAGGTCGCCCGTACGGACCTTCGATTGCCGCCCTGGAGACAGATTGCCGCCCTGGAGACAAGGGTGGCCGGCAGCGGAGGAGGCGTCTCCGCTGCCGGCCACCCGGACCGGGATTACCCCACGCGCTCGATACGGGCGTTGCGGATCAGGAACTTCCCCTCCTCGCGCACCTGCTCGAAGGCCGCGTTGTTGAGCAGGGCGCAGCTGCCCGAGGTCGACGTCACCGAAACCGTCGTCGACTTGTTGTTGTCCAGGTTGGTCACCTTCAGCTTGGTCCCGGTGGGGAACTGGTTGCTGGATGCCGCCGGGGCCCCGCCCTCGCCGGAGAGGGTCACCGTCGAGCCGGCGCAGACCACATCGCCGCCGGCGGCCGGCGGGTCGTCCGAGGCCGGCGGGGCCGCAGAAGCGGAGGCGTCGCCGGAGGCGGACGGGTCCGCTGACCCCTGCGGTGCCTCCGAGGCGGGCGGGGCGCTGGAGGCGGGCGGCTCGTTGCCCGTCGGCGGAGCGCCCGCGGCGTCATCCCCGCCCTGCCCACCGGAGCAGCCGGCGGCTTTCTGCTTGACCTGGATCTCCTTGATCACGGCCTGGCGGTTGGCGATCCGTGCCGCGGACTGGGCGTCCGGATGCGCCTGCTGGTCGGCGATGAACTTCTCGTTGTTGCGCAGGGCGGTGGCCAGTCCGTCGCACGCCACGGATGCCTGGCTGGTGCCCGCGGTGGCGATGGCGAGGCCGCCGACCAGCGCGGCGGCGCTCACGCAGATGACGATCTTCTGACGCTTGCCGACTCTCTTCTTCCGGGACATCTCTGACTCCTGTCCTCGGCCTGGAACGTGGGTTCAGGCTCGGTCTCCGGGCAATACGGCGAGTCAACCCGTCCGAATTCAAGGCGAGTTGAAAGTTGTCCGCGGATGCCAAAGCGGCCGGCGGAAGGAAACGAGGGGATACGAGGATGTCCCGGTGCGCGTGCCGCATGCGATCCGCGGCTGCTGACCGGCGTCCTCTTCGGACAGCTCGGCGCCATGGAAGAACCCAGGCGTTTCTACGAAGAACTCCCCCGGAGCGAGGAGTTCACCGCGACCGTCGGCTGAGCCGGGCCCCCGCTGTCAGCACCTGCCCGGCCTGCTCGGGTGGAAGGGCTTCCTCGATGAACGAGACGGCCCGGCGCAGCTGTTGACCGCTCTGATAGGGGAAGTCGGTGCCGAGCAGCAGCCGGTCCGCGCCGTAGGAGTCGGCTGCGGCGCGCACGGCCGGGACATGGCCGTGCGCGACGGTGTCGTACCACATCCGGCGGGCCGCCTCGGTGGGCTTCTCCACGACCTCCGGTGCCTCCCAGGGGAGGTGGTCGTCGGCGCGGGGCAGCAGCATCGGCAGGGCGCCGCCGAGATGGGAGTGAATGATCCGCAGACGGGGAAAACGGCGCGGAATTCCCTCCAGGATGAGGTGCATCGCGCAGATGGTGTCCTCCGTCGGCGCGCCGACCATCCAGCGCATCCGGTGTGCGGCGATCAAGGGTGATCCGGCGTCATGGCCCGAGGGGTGCAGGGACAGGACGCCGCCACGCCGGTCGAGTTCCTCGAAGAGCGGGGTGAAGGCCGGGTCGCCGAGGCTGCGGCCCAGGACATCGGTGGTGACGCCGACGCCCGCCATGCCGAGTTCGCCGAGCGCGCGGGCCAGTTCCTCCAGGGACGCGTCCAGGTGAGGCAGCGGGAGCGCGGCGAAGGCGGAGAACCGAGTGGGCCAGTCGCGGACCAGGCCGGCGTAGTGGTCATTGGCGTGCCGGGCGGCCGTGACCGCCTGGCCGGCGTCCGCGAAGTACGGGCCCTGGGGCGACACGGACAGGATCTGGTGGTCGATCCCGGCCGCGTCGTTCATGGCGAACCGGGCGTCCAGCTCCCGGGCGCTGTCCCCGGCCCCCAGGCCCCGGTGCGCGGCGGCGTCCCGGCGTCCGTAGGACTCCAGGAGCCGGAGGTAGGCCTCGCTCCACAGGTGAGCGTGCACATCGGTCCGCATCCCCTTCAGCTTCCCGCCGGGGCCCTGGCGTGTCCACCGGGGCCGTACGGGGCAACAGCCTGGGGTACGCCATCACCCGCCGTCCGCAGTGGACCTCTTCGCCGACGGGGGGACGAGGTGCCTGAGCTGACGAAAGGGGGAGCTGTCCTGTGCTCTACCAGGTGCTGAAGTACCTGCTGCTCGGGCCGTTGCTGCGGCTGGTGTTCCGGCCGAGGATCGAGGGGCTCGCTCATGTGCCGGAGGAAGGCGCGGCGATCATCGCGGGCAATCATCTGTCGTTCGCCGATCACTTCGTGATGCCGGCGATCGTCCCGCGCCGGGTGACGTTTCTGGCCAAGGCCGAGTACTTCACCGGGCCGGGTCTGAAGGGGCGGCTGACCGCGGCTTTCTTCCGGGGTGTCGGGCAGATTCCGGTGGACCGGTCCGGGGGCCGTGCCTCACAGGCGGCGGTCTCTTCGGGGCTCGCCGTCCTGCGCAAGGGCCGGCTGCTGGGCATCTATCCGGAAGGCACCCGCTCGCACGACGGCCGGCTCTACAAGGGCCGGACCGGCGTCGCCTCGATGGCCATCAAGGCCGGGGTGCCGGTGGTGCCGTGCGCGATGATCGGCACCTTCGAGGCACAGCCGACGGGCCGGCGGCTGCCGCGCATCATGCGGATCACCATCCGCTTCGGCGCGCCGCTGGACTTCTCGCGCTATGCCGGGCTGGAGGACGAACGCATGGCGCTGCGTGCCGTCACCGACGAGATCATGTACGCGATCCTCACCCTGTCCGGTCAGGAGTACGTCGACACCTATGCGGGCGAGGCCAAGGCCGCGGCGCAGGCACAGGCGCGGGCGCACGGACGGCGCGGGCACGGCAAGGAGCCCGCGGACTGAGCGGCCGGCCGGCCTTCTCCCCCGGCGATCTCCTTGTGCCGTGGGCGAACTGCACTGCCACGGCCGGCTGACGGTCCATAGGGTCCGGCCATGACCTCAGGCAGCGCAGTGGTGATCGGGGCGAGCGGACAGATCGGGCGGGCGGCGGTACGGGCCCTGGCGCGGGACGGCTGGGAGGTGCGGGCCGCATCCCGGCGCGGCGGGCGCGATGACTCCTGGCCCGAGGACGTCCGCGCGGTGGCGGTGGACCGGGAGGACGATGCGGCGCTGGCCGCCCTGATCGGCGAGGGCTGTGACGTGCTGCTGGACTGTGTGGCGTACGGGGCGGCGCACGCACAGCAGTTGACCGCGTTGGCGGACCGGATCGGTTCGGCGGTGGTGATTTCCAGCGGCGCGGTGTACGCGGACGGCCGAGGACGCAGTTTCGCCACCATGGGCGAGCCGGACGGCGCCCCGGCCTATCCGGTGCCGCTCCCGGAGTCCCAGCCGACCGTGCCTCCCGGTGACGAGAACTACAGCACCCGCAAGGTCGCCCTGGAGCAGGCGTTGCTGGCGCAGGGCGACCGGCTGCCGGTGACCCTGCTGCGGGCCGGCGCCATTCACGGGCCGTACAGTCCCCTGCCCCGTGAGCTGTACTTCGTCAAGCGGGTGCTGGACGGGCGCCGGGTGCGGGTGCTCGCCTACGGCGGCAGCCGCTTCCATCCCGTGCATGTGGACAACCTCGCGGAGCTGGTCCGGCTGGCGGCTCGCCGGCCGGGCTCACGGGTGCTCAACACGGGAGATCCGCAGGCGCCGACGGTCGCCGGGATCTCGGCGGCGGTGGATGCCGTGATGGGTGCGCCCCGGAGCGAGATCGTGGCGATGGACGGCGCCCCGCTGTCGTCCGGTGTCGGCGATACCCCGTGGTCGGGCCCGCACCCCATCGTCTACGACATGGCGGCGGCGGAGCGCGAGTTGGGCTACCACGCGGTGACAACGTACGAGGAGTCGCTGCCGGAGACGGTGCAATGGCTGACCGACCGGATCAAGGGGCGCGACTGGTGGGAGGTGTTCCCGGTGATGGCCGGCATCTACCCGGACGAGAAGCTGTTCGGATATGCGGCCGAGGACCGCTGGCTGGCAGGGCGGGGCCGGCAGGGCTGAGGACAGCGGCGGACAGGCGGCGGACGGCAGGCGGCAGCGGACGGCGGACGGCGGACGGCGGACGGCGGACGGCGAAATCCGATCGCGGGGCGGGCCGCCTGCCCGTACCTTGATCGCCATGAAGAAGCGGATACGGGGGCGCCGACGATGAGCGCCCGGCTGCGCGGCATGGCACAGGAAACGGAACGGATCGTCGCGGCGGGTGCGTACCGCGCACCGAGCGGACGGCGGGTGGAGATCGCGGCGGCGGTCGGACGGGCCCGGGCCGGGACCCGGCTGTACGGACCGCAGCCGGTTCCCGTGGAGGCGCCGTCCCCGGGAGTGCGCACGGTGTTCGAAGTGACGGCGGAGGGCAGCCTGACCGCCGGGCGGCGGCTGGCCGAAACGGGCGAGGGGCCGCTCGCCGTGCTGAATTTCGCCTCCGCGCGCAATCCCGGCGGCGGGTATCTCAACGGTGCGCAGGCCCAGGAGGAGGCGCTGTGCCGGGGGTCGGCGCTCTACACCTGTGTGCGTGCGGCCCCGGACTTCTACGCCGCTCACCGGGCGGATCCGAGCCCGTTCTACAGCGACCGGGTGATCCTCTCCCCCGGTGTACCGGTCTTCCGCGACGACCGTGGCACCTTGCTCGATGCGCCGTACGAGGCGGGCTTTCTGACGGCCGCCGCGCCGAACGCGGGGGTGATCGCGCGGCAGCGGCCGGCCGAGACGGGCCGGGTGGCGGCGGCACTGGCGGTGCGTGCGGAGCGGGTGCTGGAAGTCGCGGCGGCCGGCGGGCACCGTCAGCTGGTGCTCGGCGCCTGGGGCTGCGGAGTGTTCCGCAATGAACCGGCCGAGGTGGCACGGGCATTCGCGGCCGCGCTGCTGGTCGGCGGCCGGTTCACCGGCTGGTTCGACCGCATTGTGTTCGCCGTGCTGGACCGCCGGGAGGACTCCCCCACCAGGGCCGCCTTCTCCGCGGTGTTTCCGGCGTAAGCGGTGACGGGGGGTGAGGGGCAAGCCGGGCCGAGAGGTCCGAGCGCCCTCGCGGGCCGGCGACGAAAGGGGCGGCCGGGAGGATTCCCGGCCGCCCCTGGTGCCGTCATGTCATGCCGTCATGTCATGCCGTCGTGCCATGCCGGCGTGCCATGCCGGCGCGTTTCCCGCGGTTACCAGGGAGCGCCCGGAAGGTCGGAGGCGCCCTTGGCGGCGGCCTTCGCCTTCGCCGTGCTCGGCTGGGGCGTGGCGTGCGGAGCGCAGGTCACGTCCTTGGCGTCGGTCTTCCCTTCCAGGAAGTACGCGTCGACCCGGTCGTTGATGCAGGCGTTGACCTGACCGGTGACACCGTGCGATCCGGCGTCCCGCTCGGTGATCAGACGCGAGCCCTTGAAACGGTGGTGCAGCTCGACCGCGCCGCCGTACGGCGTGGCCGCATCACGGGTGCTCTGCACGATCAGGACACTCGGTAGACCCTTGCCGGTCCGGACCTCGACCGGTCGCTGCTGCTTGACCGGCCAGGTGGCGCAGGGCAGGTTCATCCAGGCGTTGGACCAGGTCATGAACGGTGCCTGCTGGTGGATGCGAGTGTTGTCGCGGTCCCACTTCTGCCAGCTGGTGGGCCACTTGGTGTCATTGCACTCGACGGCCGTGTAGACGGCATTGCCGTTCTCCGCCGAGATGTTGCCCCCGAGATCCAGGAGGTTCGGACCGGCGTTCTCCACCAGCGGCTTGGTGTCACCGGAGAGGTACGCGCTCCAGACCTCGGCGACCGAGGCCCACATGGAGTCGTAGTACGGCGCGTTCTGGAAAAAGCCGGTCAGTTCGGCGGGGCCGACGACACCGCTGATGGGGTTCTTCTTGGCGGTCGCACGCAGCTTCTCCCACGCCGCCTGAACCTTCTCGGGGGTGGCACCGATGTGGTACGTGGCGTCGTTCTTGGCGACCCACTTCTTCCAGTCGCCCCAACGGGTCTCGAAGGCGACGTCCTGGTCGAGGTTGGCCTGGTACCAGATGTTCTCGCGGGCCGGGTCGACGACGCTGTCGACGAGCATCCGGCGCACGTGATTCGGGAAGAGCGTTCCGTAGACGGCGCCCAGGTAGGTGCCGTAGGAAACACCCAGGTAGTTGAGTTTCCTCTCCCCGAGCCCGGCACGGATCACATCGAGGTCGCGGACGGTGTTCTTGGTCGTCATGTACGGCAGCAGACCGCCGCTGCGCTCGGCGCACCCGTCGGCGTACTCCTTGGCGAGCTTGCGCTGGGCGAGCTTGTCGGCCTCGCTGCCCGGCACCGGGTCGGCCTTGGGCGCCTTGACGAACTCCTGCGGGTTCATGCAGGAGATCGGCGCGGAGTGGCCCACGCCCCGGGGGTCGAAGCCGACAAAGTCGTACGCCTTGGCGGTCTTGGCCCACAGGGCGTTCTTGGTGGTGATGCGGGCCGGGAACCTCATGCCCGAACCGCCGGGGCCGCCAGGGTTGTAGACGAGGGCGCCCTGACGTTCCTTCTTGCTGCCGGTGCTGACGGCCCGGTCCACCGCGATCTTGATCGTACGGCCGTTGGGCCGTGCGTAGTCGACCGGGACGGTGACATAGCCGCACTGGATGGGCGATTTGAGGCCCCAATCAGCGGGGCAGTCCTGCCAGTTGATGCCCTTCTTGGCCGCGCGCGCTGCGGCGATCGCCACACCGCGCGCTTCGGCAGAACCGCGCTGGTGCTTGTCGCCCGCACTGGCGGGCGTGGCGGCTATCGCTCCGGCGAGGAGCGCGCCGGTCACCAGGGTGCCTGCGGCGCCGAGCGCTGCTGTTCTTCTCACGTGGCTGATTCCCCCTGCGAGGTATGCGCTTGTGGCGGGATGGTTCACAGACTTACGGAGGGATCCTGACGTGTGGCCTCCCTCCTGAACAGGCCTGACCCACACTTCTTTACCAACCTGTAGGTTTTTTTCGCCGGCGTCGGAGGCGGCCCGTGGGCGTGCGGACGTCCGCTCGGCCGGGGAGAGCGGCGGGTGCTTCGCCGGCGCCCGGTGGCGCGGACGCAGGACCGGCCGAGCTGCCGGCGAACGGCCGGAGATCGCAGCGGAACCTCACCATTCCGGCCAACGCCTTCGGTCGGCGGTGCAGGATCCTGCGGCACCCCCGCCCACCCGTGGGACCCTCAACAGGGCTGCGACAAGGGGACGTTGACGAGGCAACAGGGCAGCTCATTGCCGGATGAGGCCACTCGGCGCAGAGCTCACCGCCAGGGGTGACCTGCTGGAGTACGGTGCGGCGCAATGGCTCCCGGAGGGGCGCGCAGGGGCGAGAATACGTCAATTGCCGTAGACCTGCCCATCGGGCATGTGCCAGCCGCACACCTTCAGTAACCTTCCGTGAAGGCTCTCCCACTCACCGCCACAAGGGAGGGCTTCGGCGTTTTCACGCCGTGTACGGGGCCGTCGCGAAGGAGAGCCGAAGTGCCGGGTATCGATCAGGTGTTGTCCCAAGCAATGGGGATCCCCGGCGTTCGATGCGCCGGACTGATCGACTGGACCAGTGGTCTGACCCTCGGCACGGCCGGGCAGGCACCGCACGACGATCACGACGCAGCCGCCGCGGACACCGCCGAGGTGGTGCAGACCGTCGCGCGCAACGCCACCTTCGACACCACCGGCGCCTCCGGCCCGGACCTCGAAGACCTCATCATCACGGCTGCGGGCAGCTACCACCTCATCCGTTTTGTGCACACGGCCTTCGACAGCCAGACCTATCTCTACCTCTGGCTGGACCGCACGCAGGCCAATCTCGCCGTCGCCCGGCTCCGACTGCGCGATCTGGCGGCGGAGCTGGTCGCGTCCTGACGGCGCGCTCCGCCACACCGCACGAACGGTAAGGGAACAGCCATGGGCCTGCCCATATCTCCGCACCCGCCCGCCCCGGCCGGGCTGCTCGACCGGTGCGCCGCCGAACGCGTCACCGGCACCCTCAGCGGCCCGCACGGCTGCCTCTACCTTCTCGACGGTGCGGTCTACTGCATCGAGAGCACCACCGCCCCCGGGCTCGGCCTGCGCCTCACCGCATCCGGCAAACTGCCGCCGGAGAGCTGGCAGTACGCCGCCGAAACGGCCGGGCCGCAGCAGGACGGCGGCCACTTCCTGGTCAGCGAGGGGTGGCTGTCCCAGGGGGAACTGGAGATATGCCACCTCGCCGCGCTGCTCGACGCCGCGTTCTTCGCCCTGCCGCTGGCACCCGAGACCACCTCCTTCACCCCCGGTGCCGGGCACTGGCTGGGTGTCATACGCCCCGTCAGCGCCCGCGCCCTCCAGCAGGCGACGGCCCGCCGCCGGCTACTGCTCGACCGGCTGCGCCCCTGGGCGGCGGTCGACTCCTCACCCGTCGTTCCCGTCCGCCCGCGCATCCCGGCCCCCACCACGGGCCGTCAACGGCGGCTGCTCGACCACGCCGACGGCCGGCACACACCCCATGAACTGGCCCGGGCACTGGGCCAGTCCGCGTTCGGGACGCTGCTCGACATCCGACGCCTCGCCGCCGTCGGTCTCGTCCACATCCCCCGGGCGCCCACCCCGCTCCCCCGGCGGCGGCCCGGCGCCAGCCTGAACGCCCCCGCCCCCGCCCCCGTCGCCGCGGGAAGCCCCGCCGCGACCTGGCAACTACCGGCACCGGATGTCCTCGATACCGCCGATCCGGATATTGCCCTCCTTGTCCGACTGCGTACGGCGTTGGAGGAAAACCTGTGAGCCCTTGCGCACGAAGACCGTGCACCCCATGAGGCGCGTCATCAGAAGGCACGCCGTGAAAAGGAGACTGATGACGATAGAACCCCGGATACGGGAGGAATTGCATACGCTGCGCGACCAAGTACGCCATTTCCAGGGCGGGATGGTGGCGAGCGTGGACGGCATGGTGATCGCCCATGATCTGCCGGATATCGAGCCGGACGGTCTCGCCGCCCTCACCGCCGCGGCGATCGGCGTCGCCAAACGACTCACCGACGCGACCGGACAGGGCGCCTTCGAGGAATCCCTGACGCGCGGCGCCGACGGATATATCGCGGCCTATTCGGCCGGACGGCGGGCGGTCCTTACCGCCGTGGCAAGCCCGGACACCAACGTGGGGCGGCTCCATCTGCAGGCCAGAAGGGCCGCGGAGCGGATCGGCGCCCTGGTGGACGCGCCGCCCCGCCGATAGGACCCCCGCCCGAGACCCGCACCCGCACCCGCACCCGCACCCGCACCCGCACCCGCACGAACGCAGAACCCGGAAGCCCGGAAACCCACCAACCCACGAACCACCAACCCGCGAACCCGCGAACCCGCGAACCCGCGAACCCGCGAACCCGGCAAAATCATCCAGGCATCGAAAGGTCTGAACCCCTCATGGCTCAACTGGAAACCGCTCTCGCCGACGCCATGTCGACCATCGAGGGCGCGGTCGGCGTCGCCCTGGTCGACTACACCAGCGGTATGGCCCTGGCCACCCTGGGCGACAAGCAGGCTCTGGACCTGAATGTCGCGGCCGCCGGCAACACCGATGTCGTACGCGCCAAGATGCGCACCATGGAGATGCTGGAACTCCAGGGCGCCATCGAGGACATGCTCATCACCCTGACCGCGCAGTACCACATCATCCGCCCGGTGACGGGAAAGAGCGGCAGCGGCCTTTTCCTCTATCTGGTGCTGGACCGCAAGCGCGCCAACCTTGCGCTGGCACGCCTCCGCCTCGCCCGGCTGGAGGCCGATCTGGAGGTGTGAGGCGGCGCGGCCGCCGTCACCCGGCGGCCGCGCTCCCGGCGGCCTCGTCCAGCAGGCGTCGCAGCTGCAGCGCGTCCGGGGCCACGGCCGTGGCCAGGGCACCGGGACCCGCTAGCGGTGCCAGTACGCCCTGCCCCGCGCCGTCGCCCGCCCCCTCGCCCGCCGCCCCGCCGAGCAGCCGCACCTCGACCGGCCGCTTCTCGAACTCCGGTCCGATGAGCAGGAGTTGGCCAAGGGCCCGATGCCCGTTCAGGACGGCAGAGGTATCCCAGCCGGGGACGCCGGGCCCGTACGCCGTCTCCTGGTCGAGCAGGGTCCGGCCGGCCCGGCGGACGGTCAGCCGACTGCGCAGGGCGCCGGTCTCCTCCCCGCTGCGGCCCAAGACCTGTTCCTCGCGGAGTACCAGACGTGCGGTGGGGGCCAGTTCGACGGTGGTGGTCATCCGCAGGTCGCTGCCCGCCGCCGAGATCAGCGGTTCGGGCAGCCAGTCGAGCCGCGCGCCGTCGCCCACCGTCAACCACACGTCGTAGCGGGCGTGTTCCCCCGTACGGCCGGGCAGCGCGACGGTCGCGGCGGCGGCCGTGAGGTGCAGCGCACTGCCCGCCTCGGCGGTGGCTTCGATGCCCAGCCGGTCACCGCCGAGCGGGGCACTCATGGCGCCCACGACACAGACCCGGGCCTGGTTGCCGTGTCCGCGGATGCGGCGCAGTGCGAACGGGCCGTCGCCGTCGAGGACGGGCAGCCGGGTGGTCCCCTGCGCGTCGGCCCGCGCGACGATGCGGGCGGTGGCGCACAGCCCGGCGGCGGCGCGGCCCGTCTCCGGGGTGGGGAGTGCGAAGGTCATGCCGGGCTCGCGGTCCAGTCGGCCAGCCGTCCGCGGACCCACTCCGCCACCGGCCGGACGCCGTTCTCCGACTTCAGGGCGGTGAAGGCGACGGGCAGCTCGCCCCGTTGCGCCTTGGCGTCGCGGGCCATGCCCGCCAGGTCCACGCCGACATAGGGCGCGAGATCGGTCTTGTTGATGACGAGCAGGTCGGCGGTGGTGACGCCGGGGCCGCCCTTGCGCGGGATGTCATCGCCGCCGGCCACGTCGATGACAAAGATCTGGGCGTCGACCAGGCCCTTGGAGAAGGTGGCGGTGAGGTTGTCACCGCCGGATTCGACCAGGACGAGATCGAGCGGGCCGGACCCCGAGGAAGAAAACACCGCCTCCAGGTCCTCGACGGCTTCGAGGTTGGCGGAGATGTCGTCGCGGATGGCGGTGTGCGGGCAGGCTCCGGTCTCGACGGCGGCGATCCGCTCGGGGGGCAGGACGGCCTCGCGGAGCAGGAATTCGGCGTCCTCGCGGGTGTAGATGTCATTGGTGACGACGGCGATGGACAGCTCGTCGCGCAACGCGCGGCACAGCGCGGCGACGGTGGCGGTCTTGCCGGTGCCGACCGGGCCGCCGAGACCGATGCGCAGGGCGCGGCGGGTGCCGTCGGGGCGTACCGGGTCGGCGGCGCTGTAGGTGTAGCGCTCGGGGAAGGTGTCCTGGTGGTCGAGGTGCATGGTCACTCCGGTGGTGGGGTACAGCGGCGTGGGTTCCGTCGGACAGCCGGCCGGGTCAGGACGCGAAGAGCCGGACCGGCCAGGCGGCGTGCTGTTGGGCGGTGATGTCGAGCAGCGGCGCGGAGGCCGCGGGCAGTGCGCCGGTCCCTTCGGCCGCGATCCGCAGCGCGGCCTCGGTGGCCTGTTGGGCGACCTGGTCGAGCTCGGCGGTGAGATGTGCGAGCACGGCGGTGGCGTCGAAGGGGTCCAGGCTCAGCAGCCGGACGGCCGCGGTGGCCGGACCGCTGATGTTCTCGTAGGCCACGGCGTATGCGGCATCGAGCGGCGGCAGACCCGCGGACCGGGCGGCCAGGCCCAGGACGACGGGCTGGTGGGCGCCGCGGGGACGGGCCAGGGCGAGCGCGTCGAGTGCCTCGCTCGGCCAGGTCGCACGGGCGGCCCGCATCATCTGCCGGCCGAGCCGCCGGGCGACCTGCCGCAGCGCGGGTACGGGTGTACGGGCATCGGCGGCGTCGTCCAGGAGGAGCGGGTCGTGGCCGGCCGCGGCCGCGGCGGCGAGCCCCGCGGCGACCAGGCCCGCGGTGTGCAGCCGGCCCCGGCAGAAGGCCTCCAGGGTGGCGGCGTCCTTGATGCGCCCCGCGGTGACGGCCGGTTCGGCGCCGCCGGAGTGGGCGTGCCCTCCGGCGGGGAACCGGCCGTCGGCGAGGACGAGCAGCGCTGCGCGGCTCATCGGTGGTACGTGTCCTTCGTCGGGGCGTTCATCAGCGTGCTCATCGGGGTGTTCATAGGGGTGTTCATCGGGGTGTTCATAGGGGTGTTCATCGGCGCGCCCTCAGAAGAGGAAGTACCGCTGGGCCATGGGGAGTTCGGCCGCCGGCTGTGGCTCGACCACCTCGCCGTCGATGGTCACGGTGAAGGTGTCGGGGTCGACATGGACGCGGGGCAGGGCATCGTTGTTGCGCATATCGGCCTTGGTGAGGCCGCGGGTGCGGTGGATGGCCTCGAAGGGCTTGGCCAGCACGAGGCGTTCGGGCAGCGCGTCGTCCAGGGCCTGGCGTGAGACGAAGTTGACCGAGTTGCTGCCCGGGGCCCGGCCGGTGGCACCGAACATCGGACGGGGCAGCACCGGCTGCGGAGTGGGGATGGAGGCGTTGGCGTCGCCCATCTGGGCATAGGCGATCTGGCCGCCCTTGATTACCAGCTGCGGTTTGACGCCGAAGAATGCCGGGTCCCACAGCACGAGGTCGGCGAGCTTGCCGTCCTCGACGGAGCCGACGACATGGTCGATGCCCTGGGCGAGGGCCGCGTTGATGGTGTACTTGGCGACATAGCGGCGGGCCCGGTGGTTGTCCGCACGGCCGTCGCCCGGGAGGGTGCCGCGGCGCCGCTTCATGACATGGGCGGTCTGCCAGGTGCGCAGCACGACCTCACCGATCCGCCCCATGGCCTGGGCGTCGGAGGACATGATCGAGATGGCGCCGAGGTCGTGCAGGATGTCCTCGGCCGCGATGGTGGAGGGCCGGATGCGGGACTCGGCGAAGGCCAGGTCCTCGGGGACGGCCGGGTTCAGGTGGTGACAGACCATCAGCATGTCGAGGTGTTCCTCGACGGTGTTGACGGTGTGCGGCCGGGTGGGGTTGGTGGAGGCCGGGAGCACATTCGGCTCGGAGACCATCGCGATCATGTCGGGGGCGTGACCGCCACCGGCGCCCTCCACGTGGAACGCATGGATGGTGCGGCCGGCGATGGCCGCCAGGGTGTCACCGAGGAAGCCGGCCTCGTTGAGGGTGTCGGTATGGATCGCGAGCTGGGCGCCGCTCTCCTCACAGACCGTCAGGCAGGCGTCGAGGACGGCGGGCGTGGCGCCCCAGTCCTCATGGATCTTGAAGCCGAGGATGCCCGCCCTCAGCTGGTCACGCATCGACGCGAGGGAGGTGGTGTTGCCCTTGCCGAGCAGGCCTACGTTGACCGGCAGGGAGTCCATCGACTCGAACATCCGGGCCACGTGCCAGGCGCCGGGGGTGATGGTGGTGGCCTTGCTGCCCTCGGCCGGTCCGGTGCCGCCGCCGATCATCGTGGTGACACCGGAGGCCAGCGCCTCGTCCGCCTGCTGGGGGCAGATGAAGTGGACGTGGGTGTCGATGGCGCCGGCTGTCAGGATCTTGCCGTTGCCGGCGATGATCTCGGTCTCGGGGCCGATGACCAGGTCGGGGTGGACGCCGTCCATGGTGTCGGGGTTGCCGGCCTTGCCCAGGGCGGTGATCCGCCCGTCGCGGATGCCGACATCGGCCTTGACGATGCCCCAGTGGTCCAGCACGACCGCACCGGTGATCACGGTGTCGGGGGTGCCGTCGGCGCGGGAGGCGCGGGACTGGCCCATCGATTCGCGGATCACCTTGCCGCCGCCGAACACCGCCTCGTCACCGGCCCGGCCGGGCCCGCCGGCGCGGTCTTCGGTGATCTCGATGACCAGGTCGGTGTCGGCGAGCCGGATCCGGTCGCCGACGGTCGGGCCGAAGAGATCGGCGTACGCCTGGCGGGTCAGCTCAGCCATCGAGGGTTCCTCCGGTTTCGCCCCGCAGGCCCACGACGATGCGCTTGCCCCCGAAGGGGACGAGTTCGACCGCGGTGGGGATGCCGGGCTCGAAGCGCACGGCGGAGCCGGCCGGGACGTTCAGCCGCTTGCCGTGCGCGGCCGCGCGGTCGAAGTCGAGGCCGGGATTGGCCTCGGCGAAGTGGTAGTGGGAGCCGACCTGGACGGGGCGGTCGGCGGCGTTGAGGACGGTCATGCGCGTGAGGGGAAGGCCTTCGTTGAGGCGCACCGGCTCGTCGGCGTAGAGGATCTGTCCCGGGATCATCGTCTGCTCTCCCGTGGTCAGTTGATGGGTTCGTGAACGGTGACGAGCTTGGTGCCGTCGGGGAAGGTGGCCTCGACCTGCACGTCGTGGATCATCTCGGGGACGCCGTCCATGACCTCGTCGCGGGTGAGCACCTTGCGACCGGAGGACATGAGCTCGGCGACGGTGCGGCCGTCCCGGGCGCCTTCGAGGATGTGCACGGTCAGCAGGGCGATCGATTCCGGATGGTTCAGCTTCACCCCCCGGGAACGGCGTTTTTCGGCCACGTCTGCCGCCACATGAATCATCAAGCGTTCTTGTTCATGCGGGGTCAGTTGCATACGTTCCACCTCACAGTCTTCCCGCCCGGACACATTCGCCCAGGTCACAGGCGTGGACACACCCTGTGACGATAGATGTACCACGCAGTAATTAAAGGAGGAGCAAACCGACTTCCAGCACTTGGCCATCAACAGCCCCAGGCCAGGAGACTAGTTCGGCGGGATTTCATCGGCGTTACGACCAGGGACCTCTTCGCGCCTCCTCTTACGCCTGAGGTAACGCGGCACCATTACCGTCCGTTACGGCGCGGCAACGGATTCCCGAGACGGCACGCGCCCCCGCATTCCCCGGACGTGGGCGGAATCCGCCTGGCGAAATCCCCACCCCGAGGGCCGCGGGGAACCGGGGAACAGACCCCTCCCGTGCACCACCGATCGCCATGATCCGCGCATAGCGGGCACACCCCGCTCCCCGAACTCAACTGTCCGGTATGCGCTCTTGACGATTTGCGAAGTGATCGCGATTCTCATGTGCGCGTCAAAACAGCTCCGTATCAACCCCCCACACCAGGAGCCACATCGTGACTCGTTCCACCCGAATACGCCGGGCCGCGCTGGCCTCGGGCGCCCTGACCGCCCTGGCCGCCACCCTCTTCACCGCGGCCGGCGCCTACGCCGATCCCGCGCCGAAGGCCGCCCCGGACATCGACGTCAAGGCCGTCAAGGCCGACCTGGACCAGCTCCAGTCGATCGCCGACGCCAACGGCGGCAACCGTGCCCACGGAAAGCCGGGCTACAAGGCATCCGTCGACTTCCTCAAGGAGAAGCTGGACAAGGCCGGATTCACCACGAAGATCCAGGAGTTCGACGGCGGCGGCACCAAGGGCTACAACCTCGTCGCCGACTGGCCGGGCGGTGACGAGAGCAAGACCGTGATGGCCGGCGCCCACCTGGACTCGGTGCCCGCCGGCCCCGGCATCAACGACAACGGCTCCGGCTCGGCCGGCATCCTCGAGGTCGCGCTCGCCGTCGCCAAGGCGGACCTCAAGCCCACCAAGCACCTGCGGTTCGGCTGGTGGGGCGACGAGGAAGACGGCATGGTCGGCTCGCAGGCCTATGTCGACAAGCTCGGCGCCGACAAGTCGAAGATCGACTCGTACCTCAACTTCGACATGATCGGTTCGCCGAACCCGGGCTACTTCGTCTACGACGACGACACCCGCCTGGAGAAGGTCTTCAAGGACTGGTACGCCAAGAAGAACATCGCCACCGAGAAGGAGACCGAGGGCGACGGCCGCTCGGACCACGCCGCCTTCAAGGACGCGGGCGTGCCCGTCGGCGGCCTCTTCTCCGGCGCGGACTACAAGAAGACCGAGGAGCAGGCGAAGAACTGGGGCGGCGAGGCGGGCAAGGCGTTCGACGCCTGCTACCACCAGGCCTGCGACACCTCGAAGAACATCGACGACAAGGCGCTGGACACCAACACGGACGCCATCGCCAGCGCCCTGTGGGAGCTCAGCTCCTGAGTCACCCGCCCCACCGCACGGTCAGCACCCGCTGAACCGTCAGCTCTCGCGACCCGGCCGCCGGTCCCCGGCAGCCGGGTCGCGGTGTTCCGCGGCGATACCGAAGCGCCGCCGTTCGCCCGCAGCGGACGGGAGCTGCCGCACGGAAGAGACCGTGCTGATCACCTGCTCGTCCTCCGCGTCCGGTTCACGCCGCCCCAGCTCTTCAAGTAGCTGCAGGTCAGCGGCGGATACCAGCGCCACCAGCGGCTTGCCGTGGCGAGTGACGACCACCCGCTCACCGCCGTAGACGACACGGTTGATCAGATCTGCCAGCTCCGCACGTGCTTGCGTCACCGGAATTTCGTAGGCCATGCTTCCATTCTAACTGGATGTACGTCCTGTACATTTTTTACGGAGGAGAGGAGCAGACATGCTGCGACCGACGGCCCGCCATGTCCTTCCGGAGTTCACCGAGCGCACCGCGCAGGGGACGCGCACCATGGACCCGTATTCCAAGCTGCTCGGCGAGCGCATCATCTTCCTGGGCACCCCGATCGACGACGCCTCCGCCAATGACGTGATGGCGCAGTTCATCCACCTCGAACACGCCGCGCCCGAGCAGGACATCTCGCTCTACATCAACTCCCCCGGCGGCTCCTTCACCGCGATGACCGCCATCTACGACACGATGCACTTCGTGTCGTGCGACGTGGAGACCGTCTGCCTGGGGCAGGCCGCCTCCTCCGCCGCGGTACTGCTGGCCGCCGGCACACCCGGAAAGCGGCTGGCGCTGCCCGGCGCCCGGGTCCTGATCCATCAGCCGTCGTTCAGCGAACCCGTCCAGGGGCAGGCCAGCGACCTGCAGATCCAGGCGAAGGAAATGCTGCGCACCCGCGACGTACTGGAAGAGATGCTGGCGAAGCACACCGGGCAGACCCGGGAGCGGATCGCCACCGATATCGAGCGCGACAAGATCTTCGACTCCCGAGCCGCCCAGGAGTACGGCCTGATCGACCAGATCACCCGCAACCGCAAGCCGTCGGCGCTCCAGCCCGTGGCGCGGTGAGCCCGATGCTGCCGCCCGAACCGCCGCCGCTGCCCGCACTGACCCGCGCGGAGGGTGAACTCGTCGACAGCTACCTGGAGGTGCTCGACCTGCTCGGCCGGATCAACCCGGCCCGCTGCGGTGGCACCTACAGCGGGCTGCGGGCCGCCCAGGCGCTGGTCGGCAAGGCGACCCGGCTACGGGACGCACTGACGCTGATGCACAGCCGGGGCGAGAGCGAACTGCACTGCGCGACGCTGACCCGGGCCCTGCGGGTGCTGGACGGCGAGCGCCGGGCCGGGCTGGTGGCGATGCCGCCACCCGAGGAAATCTGACCCGGCACACGCGCAGCGGCTGCGCAGACGGCGTAGCGTCCGCACCCGATCTGAGGAGGCGACGAATTGCGCGGTGCGGGCACATTTCCTGCGGTCCCGGATGTTTCGCCCCTGGTCCGCGGGGTGCAACACCCCGCGCCGCGGCACCTGAGGGAACAAATCTAACCATTCGGGTCAATTGTGACCCATCTCACATACGGCATTTTCAGCTCGGAATTCGGGTGCCAGGTGCGTGACGATCCCTTCGACGACAAGACCCCGCCACAGCGACGGGGCGGTCCGGACGGGCGCCTAATCCCGCCGCCGTGCCGGACGTCCGGTCGACGACGTGGACCGGCGGGAGCGGAGGACCCGAGCAGGACGGGGTCCCGGCCTACACGGCCGAGGGCTCCTTGGGGTGAAGCCGTACGCACGGCCGGGCATCTTCGCCTGCCCGAACCCGACAGGTCTTCCTTCGCAGGCGGCTGACGAAGGGTTTGCGCATGACCATGCGCATGCATACGCCGAATCTGCTGGCGCGCGCCGGCACCGTCACCGCTCTGACGCTGGTCACGCTCGGCGGGACCAGCGTCGCTCCAGGAGCGGCCGGGAATGCCGAAGCCGCATCCGTGTCCGCGCATGCGCTGCGGATCGCGGCTTCCAAGAGCGGAGCCCCCTACCGGTACGGCGCCCAGGGCCCGCACGCCTTCGACTGTTCGGGGCTGATGCTGTACTCGTTCAAACGCGCCGGCCGGCTGCTGCCACGCACCGCCGCCGCGCAGTACGGCCGCACCCGGCACATCCCGGCCGGCGCGCGCCGAAGCGGCGATCTGGTCTTCTTCCATTCGCGCAGCGGCATTTACCACGTCGGCATCTACGCGGGCCGGGGCCGGATGTGGCATGCGCCCAAGGCCGGGAGCGTGGTGCGGCTGGAACGGATCTGGAGCCGTTCGGTCTGGTACGGGCGGGTGGGCTGACCCTGGGCAGTCCTCTCACGATCGGTCAATTGCCAGGGTGTACGGCCGATTTGACCGGGCTCGCTTCGCCACGCAGCGGGCTGCCGCGTCCGCCTCGGTGGGGAATGCCCACCGAGGGCATTGCCCGCCGTGGGCATTGCCCGCCGTGGGAACGGCCCGCCCGCGGATGGATCGGTGACGCTGCCGCCCCGGCCCTCGCCGCGGGGCGCGGGGCCGTCCTGCCCCCTGCCGGTCGCCGGGTCCTTGCCCGCCACACCCCCGTGGAACAGCCCTGGGTGCACCGCCCTCAGGACACCGCCAGCTCGACGAGCAGGATGCCTCCCAGAGCCGTGAGCAGCGCACCGGTGGTGGCTTCCAGGGCCCGGGCCACCGAGGGGCGGCGCAACCAGACGCCCAGCCGGTCGACCAGCAGCGCGACGGCGGGGAACCACACCAGCCCCATGGCGACGACCATCGTGGCGAGCAGCAGCGTACGGGGCAGTGCGGGCGCTCCCGCCGGAACGAACTGCGGGAGCAGGCTGAGAAAGAGGACGGGCGCCTTGGGGTTGAGGGCATTGGTCAAGAACCCCTGGCGCAGACTCTGCGCAGCGCCCGGGCGAGCGGCGGGCGGGCGGCCGTCGGCCGGTGCGTCCGCCGCCGTGCGGGCCGTGCCGTCCGTGGTGGCCGCCGGACGCCGGGCAGCCGCGGTCAGGGCGCGGGCACCGAGGTACAACAGATAGCCGCCGCCCAGGAGTTGGACCGCGCCGAAGAGTGCGGGCACGGCGACCAGCACCGCCGCGAGACCGGCCACCGCCAGGGCGGTGTGCACCAGCAGCCCGCCCGCGACGCCGACGGCGGCCGCCACCCCCGCCCGGCGAGAGTCGAGCGCATTGCGCACCACGACCGCAAAATCCGCGCCCGGCATGGCGACCATGCCCGCGGCGACTCCGGTGAAGGCGATCAGCTGTCCGTCCATAAGAGCAGCTTCGCCGGTCAGAGGCTTTAATGGCTATTGGCAATGTTCTTGGTGAGCCTAAAGAGATTCTTATGTACGACCCCACCCGGCTGGCCGCCCTGGTAGCGGTGGCGGAGGCCGGTTCGATCACCCGGGCCGCCGCCCGGCTGGGCTACACCGCTCCGGCGCTCTCGCAGCAGCTCGCCAAACTGGAGCGGGAGACCGGAGCGGCCCTGCTGGTGCGCCACCATCGGGGTGCACGGCTGACGGCGGCCGGTGAGCTGCTGCTCGTACGGGCCCGGCGGGTCCTCGACGAACTGGATCAGGCGCGGCACGAGCTGTCCCGGCTGGCGGGGCTGTCCGGCGGGCGGCTGCGGGTCGGGACGTTCATGACCGCCGGCACCCATCTGCTGCCGCCCGCGCTCAGCGCGTTCCGGCGGGCGCACCCCGATGTGGAGCTGAGCGTGACGGAGTACGTCCCGCCGCAGGCGAGCGCGGCGGTGGCGCTGGGTGAGGTCGATCTGGCGCTGACGCACGAGTATGTGCCGGGCGAGGCGATGCCGGCGCCGGAGGGAGTGCGTCTGGAGCCGTTGCTGACCGAGGAGCTGGTGCTGGTCACGGCGCCCGGTCATGCCCTGTCGGCGGGCTCCGGACGACTGCCGCTTGCCGAGCTGGCCGGTCAGCCACTGGTCAGCATGGCGCCGGCCAACCCCAACCGGCGCGGCGTGGAGGCCGCGCTGGCGGCCGCCGGGGCGAGTGTGGCGGTGCGCTGCGAGTCGCCGAGCTATGCGGTGGTGTGTGCGCTGGTGAGCGCCGGGCTCGGGGTGGCGGTGGTCCCGGAGATGGTGGCGGAGGGGTCGATGACGCCGCTGGGGGTCCGCCGGCTGGGCCCACCGGAGCTGCACCGCCGGATCTCGGTGGCCTACCGCCCCCGAGGCACCCCCGCCGCGGACACCCTGCGGGCCCTGTTGCGCGGGGCTTTCCTCCGCCACTCGCCCGGGCCGTGACGACGGACGTCCGCGGCGTGACGACGGGCATGACGGCTGCTGCGGCGTATGACGGCCGCTGCGGACGGCGGTTGCCGTGGCGGACGGCGGCCTGCCACCGGGGCGGCCGCCGTGCCGGGGTGCGGACGGTCGCCGGGCGCAGACCGTCCGCACCCGGTCAGTCCGTCGGCGCAGTGGCCACGATCGTGCCGACCGCCGTGTCGAGCTGGTCGTCCGTCAGGTCCGCGCGGGCGGTGAGCCGCAGCCGGGAGATACCGTCGGGTACGGACGGCGGCCGGAAGCAGCCGACCGCGAGTCCGGCCGCACGGCAGTCGGCGGCCCAGCGGAGCGCCGTTTCCGGCGACGGGGCGCGGACGGAGATCACCGCCGCATCGGGACGTACCGCCGTCAGGCCCGCCGCGGTGAGCCGGTCGTACAGCCCCTGGGCGACCGCGACGGCCCGGGTGGCGCGCTGGGGTTCGCGGCGCAGCAGCCGGAGCGCGGCGAGGGCGCCGCCGACCGCCGCCGGGGCGAGACCGGTGTCGAAGATGAACGACCGGGCGGTGTTGACCAGATGCTCGATGACCCGGGCCGGGCCGAGCACCACACCGCCCTGGGAGCCGAGCGATTTGGAGAGCGTCACGGTGGTCACCACATCACCGTCACCGGCGAGACCGGCCGCCCACAGCGCGCCACGGCCCCCGTCGCCCAGCACGCCCAGTCCGTGTGCGTCGTCGACGAGAAGTCCGGCGCCCCGCGACCGGCAGGCCTCGGCCAGCGCGGGGAGCGGCGCGGCGTCCCCGTCGACCGAGAACACCGAGTCGGTCACCGCGAGCGCCCGGCCGTCGTGGCCGGTCAGCGCGGCGCGTACGGCGTGCGGATCGGCGTGCGGGGCCACTTCGGTACGGGCCCGGGAGAGCCGACAGCCGTCGATGAGCGAGGCGTGGTTGCCGGCGTCGGAGACGATCAGGGTGCCGGGGGCGGTGAGCGCGGTGACCGCGGCGAGATTTGCGGCATAGCCGGAGGACAGCACCAAAGCGGCCTCGAAACCGCAGAATGCGGCGAGTTCCGTCTCCAGCCGGGCGTGCAGCTCGGTGCTGCCGGTGACCAGCCGGGAGCCGGTCGCGCCGGCGCCCCAGTGGTGCGCGGCCTCGGCCGCGCCACGGGTGACCTCGGGATGCCGGGCAAGTCCCAGATAGTCGTTACCGGCCAGATCGAGCAGCGGGGAGTCGGCCGGGCGGGGACGCAGGGTGCGCACCAGCCCGGCGTGACGGCGCTCCGCACTGGCCACATCCAGCCAGTCGAAGGCCGCGTCGTACGCCGGGCTGCCCGGCTCGGCACAAGGCTCGGCGGGCCTCGCCGGGGAGGTGTCGCACAGCAGCGGCGGGGCGGAGTCCTGCGGCATCGGCGTCCTTCGTCTGTCGGCCTCGATTGTGGGCTGTCGATAGACGTTAGCGGTCGTTCCGCAGGCCCACGGTGTGGCGATACACACACCTCGATCGTGGCTCCTTGTGGGAATCCTCCTTTGCCGGGGACGGTGGCGTACGCGAGGATCAACGCCATGGACCTGCTGAACACACTGGTGGACAAGGGACTGCGGCGCGAGTTGCCGACCCGCGAAGAGGCACTGGCCGTATTGGCCACCTCCGATGACGAACTGCTCGATGTCGTGGCCGCGGCCGGAAAGGTGCGCCGCCAGTGGTTCGGGCGGCGGGTCAAACTCAACTATCTCGTCAACCTCAAGTCGGGCCTGTGCCCCGAGGACTGCTCGTACTGCTCCCAGCGGCTGGGGTCGAAGGCCGAGATCCTCAAGTACACCTGGCTCAAGCCCGACGACGCCTCCAAGGCGGCCGCGGCCGGGGTGGCCGGCGGCGCCAAGCGGGTCTGTCTGGTGGCCAGTGGCCGCGGCCCGACGGACAAGGACGTGGACCGCGTCTCGGAGACCATCTCCGCCATCAAGGAGCAGAACGAGGGCGTGGAGGTGTGCGCCTGCCTCGGTCTGCTCTCCGACGGCCAGGCGGGGCGGCTGCGCGCGGCGGGCGCCGATGCGTACAACCACAACCTCAACACCTCGGAAGCCACCTACGGCGACATCTGCACCACACACGACTTCTCGGACCGGGTGTCCACCGTCCAGCAGGCCCAGGCGGCCGGCATGTCCGCCTGCTCCGGGCTGATCGCAGGTATGGGCGAGAGCGACGCCGATCTCGTCGATGTGGTCTTCGCGCTGCGGGAGCTGGACCCGGACTCCGTCCCGGTGAACTTCCTGATCCCCTTCGAGGGCACCCCGCTCGCCAAGGAATGGAACCTCACCCCGCAGCGGGCGCTGCGCATCCTGGCGATGGTGCGGTTCGTCTGCCCGGACATCGAGGTGCGGCTGGCCGGCGGCCGTGAGGTGCATCTGCGCAGCCTGCAGCCGCTCGCCCTGCACCTGGTCAACTCCATCTTCCTGGGCGACTACCTGACCAGCGAGGGGCAGGCCGGCAAGGACGACCTCGCGATGATCGAGGACGCCGGCTTCGAGGTCGAGGGCTCGGACACCACGACGCTGCCCGAGCACCGCAGGCCGTGCGGCGACGCAGCGGTCACCGGGGCCGCCGCCGAGGACGCCGGTGCCCCGGCGGCCACCGATGGCGCCGGAACCCCGGCCGCCACCGTCCCGGCACCGTCCGACGAGACCCGCCGCGACCTGGTATCGGTGCGCCGCCGCGGCGCCGGTACCGACCTTCCGCCCAATGCCTGAGCCACTCACCCCCGGCGCGCTGCTCGCGCTCGACCGGCAGCATGTGTGGCATCCCTACGGGCCGATGCCCGGCAAGGCCGCACCGCTGCTGGTGGAGTCGGCATCCGGCGTCCGGCTCCGGCTGGCCGAACCGGTCGAGGGCCAGGACGAGTTGGTGGACGGGATGTCCTCCTGGTGGTCGGCGGTGCACGGCTACAACCACCCGGTGCTCAACGACGCCGCACGGGGCCAGCTGGAGCGGATGAGCCATGTGATGTTCGGCGGGCTCACCCATGAGCCCGCCGTGCGGCTGGCGAAGCGGCTGGTCGACCTCACCCCGGAGCCGCTGCAGCATGTCTTTCTCGCCGACTCCGGTTCGGTGTCGGTCGAGGTCGCCGTCAAGATGTGCCTGCAGTACTGGCGCTCGCTCGGCAAGCCGCGCAAACAGCGGCTGCTGACCTGGCGGGGCGGCTATCACGGCGACACCTGGCAGCCGATGTCGGTCTGCGACCCGGACGGCGGTATGCATGAGCTGTGGCAGGGGGTGCTGCCACGGCAGATCTTCGCGGACGCACCGCCGGCCGGCTTCGACGCCGCGCCCGACGCGGCGTATGCGGCACATCTGCGGGAGCTGATCGGCCGGCACGCCGAGGAGCTGGCAGCGGTGATCGTGGAGCCCGTGGTGCAGGGAGCGGGCGGGATGTCGTTCCACTCCCCCGGCTACCTGCGGGTGCTGCGGGAGGCCTGCGACGAGCACGGCGTGCTGCTCGTCTTCGACGAGATCGCCACCGGCTTCGGCCGTACGGGCGCGCTCTTCGCCGCCGACCACGCGGCCGTCGCACCCGATGTGATGTGTCTCGGCAAGGCCCTGACCGGCGGTTATCTGACCCTGGCGGCGACGCTGTGCACCACGGCCATCGCCGACGGCATCTCCCGCGGGGCACTGCCGGTGCTGGCGCACGGCCCCACGTTCATGGGCAATCCGCTCGCCGCTGCCGTCGCCGAGGCCTCGATCTCACTGCTGCTGTCCCGGGACTGGGAGCAGGAGGTCAAGCGGATCGAGGCCGGACTGCGGGACGGTCTGGCACCGGCCGCGAGCATCGCCGGGGTGCGCGAGGTACGCGTACTCGGTGCGATCGGTGTCGTCCAGCTCGACCACGAGGTGGACATGGCGGCCGCGACCCGGGCGGCGGTCCGGGAGGGCGTATGGCTGCGCCCGTTCCGGGACCTGATCTACACCATGCCGCCGTACCTCACCGGTGACGACGATGTGTCGCGCATCTGCGCGGCGGTGTGCGCGGCGGCCCGCGAGGGCTGAAGGCACCGGCTGCGGTGGCCGGCCGGGTTCGCTCGGCCGGACGCCGCCGCCCTCCGCAAGCCCGCTCCCGCAGGAGCCGGTCACGCAGGAGCCGGTCCCGCAGGAGCCGTCGGTCACCCACGAACCGGTCCCCCGCTCGCCTACGAACCGTCGGTCACCCACGAACCGGTCATCCGGTCGCACACGGGGGCCGCCCCCCGAAACCATTCCCCCTTATCCCCGCGCGGGATCGCCGCGCAGAGTCGGAGGCAGACCATGTCGGTGCTGTTCGTGACGGGCACGGGCACGGAGATCGGCAAAACCGTGACCACGGCTGCGATCGCCGCGGCGGCACTCGCCCGGGGACGTTCGGTGGCCGTACTCAAGCCGGCCCAGACCGGCGTCACGGCGCACGAGAGCGGCGATGCGGCGGAGGTCGAACGGCTGGCCGGTCCGGTCACCACCGCCGAACTCGCCCGCTTCCCCGACCCGTTGGCGCCCTCGACGGCCGCGCTGCGGGCCGGTCTGCCGCCGGTGCTCCCCCAGGACATCGCCGAGGCCGCCGCCAAACTGGACGCCTCGCACGATCTGGTCCTGGTCGAGGGCGCGGGCGGGCTGCTCGTCCGCTTCGACGCCGACGGGCATACGCTCGCCGACGCCGCGCGGCTGGTGGACGCCCCCGTCCTGGTGGTCGCCCAGGCGGGCCTGGGCACCCTCAACGCCACCGCACTGACCGCGCTGGCGCTCCGCTCGTACGGGCTCGACTCCCCGGGCGTCGTCGTCGGCAGCTGGCCGGCCGAACCCGACCTGGCGTCCCGCTGCAATCTGGCGGATCTCCCCGACGCCGCGGGCACACCGCTCCTCGGCCTGATCCCGGAGGGCTCCGGCAGGCTCTCGCCGCGGGCCTTCCGCGCCACGGCCCCCGACTGGCTGGCGCCGGTGCTCGGCGGTTCGGGCACATTCCGTATTCCCTCGTGACGCCGGCGGGACGTACGGCACGCGCGGAGCGCCCTTCCCGTCCGGGGGCGGCCCGTACAGATTTCCGCACTCCGACCGAGCCGCTCCGTACGGCTCCTGGTCCGCGCAAGTGGGGAGACTGACAGCGGGAGCGGGCATCGTCGGCGAAAGGGTCCGTCATGTGGCAGCGCAGGAGAGTTCCGCAAGTTCCGCCGGTTCCGCAAGGCGGCGTCCATCACCCGGTGTTCGCCCGCTTCTACGCGAGCTGCTGCGGTCCGGCCGCGGACGCGCGGGCGGGGGTGGCCACGCTCCGGAAGGAGTTGCTGACGGGCGCTACCGGCCGGGTCATCGAGGTCGGCGCGGGGAGCGGGCTGAACTTTGCGCACTATCCGGGCACGGTCTCGGAAGTGGTGGCGATCGAACCGGAGGCCACACTGCGGGAGGTGGCCAGGTCGGCGGCGGCACGTGCTCAGGTGCCGGTGGATCTGGTGCCCGGAGTGGCGGAGGCCCTGCCGGTCAAGAGCGAGGCATTCGATACCGCGGTGGCGTCGCTGGTGCTGTGTTCCGTGCGCGAGGTGCAGCGCGCGCTGGTGGAGCTGCGACGGGTGCTGCGTCCGGGCGGTGAGCTGCGGTTCTTTGAGCACGGGCGGGCCGCGGGGCGCGGGCTGGCGGCCGTGCAGTGGTCACTGGACCGGACGGTCTGGCCACTGCTGATGGGCGGCTGTCACACCGGCCGGGATCCGCTGGGCGCGATCCGGACGGCCGGGTTCGAGGTACTGCGGGTGCGCCGGCTGAAGGTGCCGGAGCGCGGGCCGATGCTGCCCACGTCGCCGGCGGTGCTGGGCACGGCGCGGCGGCCGGCCGACTGAGCGGCTTCCTCGACGGCCGGCCGGCTGACGGTCCCGTTGACGGGCGGCCTACTGAGCGCCCCCATCGGCAGGCCGGCAGCCGTCGCTCACACCGTCCAGGTGCGCAGTTCGTCTGCGATGGTGCGGACGTCGGCCGTGCCCTCTTTGACGAGGCGGGCGAGGTCGCGGACCTGCTCGGGAGAGATGGTGATCTTCAGTCCGCTGGCCACGAGATAGCCATAGGCGACGGCGGTCGCGAACATGGCATTCGAGCGCTCCAGCGCCGGTACTCGGAGCAGGAGTTGAAGGAGGGAAGCGGCACGGTCCTGGGGTTCGGTGTAGACGGGCACACCGAATATTTCGGCTTCATGGCGGCTGACGGCGGCCACCAGGGCGCCCCAGTCGGTGACCTGGGGGTCTCCGGGCGTGTGCCGTTCGGCGATCAGTAGGAGCCAGGCGAGGTCGATACGCAGCGTCACGTGGTGCCCGGCAGTCCTTCGTGGTGGGTGGTGGTCGCGACGCCCTCGGCACCGCCCGGTTCCAGGCCGAATTCCTCGGCGAAGACACGCTCGTACTGCTTCATGAAGTCGGAGGCCGCCTCGACGAAGGTCTCGCCGACCTCTCCGGCGTCCTTGAGGACGAGCTCCTCGATATAGCGATTCATGCTCACTCCCCGCTGCAGGGCGCGCTCCCGCGCCGCTTCGGCGGTGGCCTCATCCACGCGGACGTTCAGCTGTGTCTTCGCCACCCCTCCAAGCTAGCGCGCATCCGCTAGCAGCGGCAAGCACGGGCCGGGCCGGGCGGCAGGCGAGGGGAGGGCAGCCACGAGCCGATGGCCCGCTGCGCTGCCCTGCCCTGCTCTGCCGTGCTCTGCCCTGCCCTGCCCTGCCCTGCCCTGCCCTGCCCTGCCCTGCCCTGCCCTGCCCTGCCCTGCTCTGCTCTGCCGGACGTCACCACGGCCGTTTCCTGCCGATGATGTTCCCGGCCCCTTACTCGAAGGCCTTCAAGGTGTCCTCACCTTGCGTCCACCAGACGCCGAGCCGCTGGCGGGTCAGGAGCCAGCCGTTCGGGCCCCGGCTGAATTCCCAGTCGTAGGGGCCGCCCATCGCGTAGGGGGAGGAGGTCTTCCCGGCTTCGGTGACAGCGACGAACCACATGTAGCCGATACCGGTCGCCCGGTCACCGTCTATGTCGAAGTGCATGTTCAGGATGTGATGCTGCATGCTCGGGTACGGCGATTCCGCTGCTTCCACCGTCGCCCGGACCGCGTCCTTCCCGTGGATCTCCTCCCATCGCCCGAACTCCAACACCGCGTCGTCGGCCCAGCATTCGATCCAGGTCTGCCAGTCCTTGCGGTCCAGTGCCCGCCACCCTCGGATCATGAGGGTGTGCAGGGCTTCCTTGTCCTCCAGGTCCCGCAGTCTTCGTACCAGGCTGTCGTAGTCGGTGGCAGTGGGTGGCATACCTGCTCCTCTCCTTTCGGGGTGGGTCACTGGGCGCTTGCGGTGGGGCGGACGACGATCTCGTTCACATCGACCTGCGGCGGCTGTGCGAGGGCGTAGGCGATGGCCTCCGCGATGGCTGAGGCGGGCAGTGCCACGGCGCGGTAGGTCTTCATCGCCTCCCTGGCCGCAGGGTCGGAGATGCTGTCCGCGAGTTCGGACTCGGTCACGCCGGGGGAGACGAGAGTGACCCGGATGTCCCCTGCTGACTCCTGCCGCAGTCCTTCGGAAATGGCACGGACGGCGAATTTGGTGGCGCAGTAGACGGCGGCGGTGGGCGAGACCTCATAGGCGCCGACGGAGGCGATGGTCACGAAGTGCCCGCCGCCCTGTGCGCGCATCGCGGGCAGGGCCGCGGCGATACCGTGCAGGACTCCCCGCACGTTCACGTCGATCATGCGGTCCCACTCATCGGTCTTGAGCGCCTCCAGCGGGGAGAGGGGCATCACACCCGCGTTGTTCACGAGGGCGTCGATCCGGCCGTACTGGCGCAGCGTCGCATCGATGAACGCGCGCGTGTCTGCGGCGTCGGTGACGTCCAGCTTTCCGAAGGCGGCGGTGCCGCCCTCCTTCGTGATCTCTTCGACCAGTCGCTGCAGCCGGTCGGTGCGGCGCGCACCGAGAAAGACCTGGTGCCCGTCCGCCGCCAGACGGCGTGCGGTCGCCACACCGATGCCGCTGCTCGCACCGGTGATCGCGACAACCTTGGTGGTGGTCGGTGGCATGTTTTTGCCTCCTTGTAGAGAACGTGGCGGGTGGTCCGCTCTCCGGAGTCTGGGCGGCGGTGGAAGGAGCATCCAGGACAGGCCGTGCCTGGGTACGGCGCACCCAGGGACACAGCCGGGGGGGCGGTCGGTCTGCCTGAAGTGGTGATCAGCGACGCTCTCTTGGAGACTCTTCTTCGCGCACAGCCCGTACGTAGGGCACGCCCCGTACATCGGGCACGCCCCGTACCTCGCGGGCACGCCGCGCGCACCGGGCACGCCGCTGCGCACGGCTGCGGACCGGCGCGGTAGGGCCGGCCTCCTACGACCGGCGCCGCGCAAACCTCGCACGAGCCGCGTCATGGGCCCCGCGCAGAAGCTGCACCACCGTGTCCGTGGTCCGCTCCCCCGGATTGACGACAGCGAGCCAGCCGAGTGCCCCGTATACCGGGTGCGGGATCACCCTGTCGGCGGCAGCGTAGTCGCGAGGCCGGGTGAGGCTGCGTGACTCCTCCCCGGTGAGTTCCCGGAACGTCGCCCGGTCGACGTGGATGTTCACGCGCCACCGGCCCGGAGCGTCAAGGGCGGAAGCGGCGTCGTCGGGGTAGTTCTTGACGACGATCGTGCCGTAAGGCTGGACGTTCTGGGGCATCTGACCGTCGGGGGCGAAGTAGAAAAATGCATCTCCCCATGTGAACTCGGGGAAGTCGCCGCCCGGCTCCGGGACGACCACGAGCGCGCCGTCGAAGCCTCGTACGGCCGTGATGATCTGTTCCATACTCATGGTTCAAGGATCACCTTCAAGTGCTTATGTGGGGTTGGCCGATGGGCGAGCTGGTGAGCGGTTCGCAACGGGGACTGCTGCGAACCGTCGACGTAGCCAGAGAGTCGGGGTACTCGGTGCAGCAGGTACGCGACCTGGAACGGCTGGGCGTCATTCCCGCAGCCGCTCGATCGAGCAATGGCTACCGCTCCTACACACCGCTTCATGTGCACGCTCTTCGGGCCTACCGGGGACTCGCGGGTGCCATCGGTCCTGTCGCAGCCCGGCAGATGCTCGCGCGGCTGCGAACGGAGACGGTCGCGGAGGCGGCCTCGGCAATCAATGCGGTCCATGCCCGGCTCGCTCGGGAACGCGAGGAGGCGCTGCGCGCTCAACGGGCGTTGCGGGCGATCCAGGCCGAAGCGGATGCCACCGAGTGCGAGCACGAGAGTGAAGCGATGACGATCACGGAGCTCGCCGAAGCGCTCCGCGTACGTCCCTCGACCCTGCGTTTCTGGGAGCAGGAAGGGCTTGTCGCCCCCGAGCGGGTGACGTCACTGCGAGCACGTCGCTACGGTCTGCCGGCCATCCGGGCAGCGCGCATCGTGGTGGCTCTCCGCGGCGCCGGCTACGGCATTCCCGCCGTGCGCGAGGCCATGGACGCCCTGCGGCAACTCGACGGTCCGGGAGAGGCCCAACGCATCCTGCGGCACCGTGTGGAGGAGATCGCCACACGTACCGTGGGGCTCCTCCGAGCGGGCGCAGACCTGGCCACCGTCGTCGAGTCGGGCCAGGCACCGGCGACCGGATGACGCACGACCAGGTGACACATGACCGGCAGACGCGCCACAAGGGCGGCTGGCTGTCCCTCTGAGCGCGACCGGTCACGTCCCCCCTCGTGCCACAGCGTCATGGGACTGACGACAAGCCCCCGCCCCGGACCCTTGTTGGCACGTGCTCAAGATTCGGTGGCACGGAACATCCGGGGCCAGGGGTGCCCTCTCGTACTGGACGTGTACGTCGTCGCAGTGGTCCCCCTGCGACGCGGTAGGTAAGCCGCAGGTCAGGCGTTCATGTCACATCTTGCCGAGCTGTGTCGTCATCAGTGTGTAAGCAGCGATAACGAGCGACAACGCAAGCACCGACAACGACAGAGGAGAGCACCATGAGCGCCCGATTGAACGCCTTCGGCAGTCCGACCATGGGCAAGGTCTTCCAGCACATCATTGCGGCAGGCAAGGTGCTGGAGGACTCGACGCTGCCGGCCGCGACGCAGGAGTTGGTGAAGCTCCGCGCCAGTCAGATCAACGGGTGCGGCTTCTGCACCGACATGCACAGCAAGGACGCCGCCGCGGCCGGTGAGACCTCGGTACGTCTCAACCTGGTCGCGGCGTGGCGGGAGGCCACGGTCTTCACCGAGGCCGAACGGGCCGCGCTGGAACTGACGGAGCAGGGCACCCGTATCGCGGATGCGGCCGGTGGGGTCATGGACGAGACGTGGGCGAACGCCGCCAAGCACTACGACGAGGAGCAGTTGGCCGCCCTGGTCTGCGCCATCGCCCTCATCAACGCCTTCAACCGGGCGAACGTCCTCATCCAGCAGCCCGCCGGCGACTACCGACCCGGACAGTTCGCCTAACCCGGAGCGGCCGGCAGGCTGCTGGAGCCCGGTGCCACTGCGGCTGCGGCGGGCCGCATCACCTGTCCCCTACGCCCCGGGCCGACGCTGTTACGCCCCTCGGCGACGTCATGAAGAGGATGGTGCTGCACCGAAGAGGCGGCGAAGCCGTGACCGGCGAGAGGTCCCCGGGGCGATGCCCGGGCCCTGGGGAAGCCGGACCTCTTCGTGCCTCGCGGAGGACTGCGCAGCCGGGTCTTCGTGGGCATCTCCACGGAAGACAACGGCTTCCTCTCCGATCCCGACCACCTCAAGGAGGATGTCCAGGGCGGGCTGGTGGCTTCCTGCCAGTCGGGGGCGGGCCCCGGCACCTCGATATCCGTCACGGCAAGCTCCTCCCCGTGCCGTCCAGCCGGTCGTTGTTCCACCTGTCTTCAGCGGGCCGGCCACCGTCATGCGGCGGCTGCTCCTGGCCGGGGCCCGCGGGCCGTAGCCGTCCCTGTCCCTCATCGGGCGTGCGGGGACACAAATGGCCCTGGCGGTGACTTCGGCGCGGGCAGCCGGTCGTTATGGGAGGGAAGAGGGAAGGAGATCCGCCATGCCGACACACGGCCCCGCAAAGCAGCCCACGACCGAACTCGACGCCCGCTATAGCTCCGCGTTCAATCCCCGCCCGGGGGCCGCGGACGTCACCGCCACCGGGTGGGCCGAGGCCCAGCAGCAGTTGACGGCCGCCGAGATCTTCTGGGTGTCCACGGTGCGGCCCGACGGCCGGCTGCACGTCACTCCCGTGATCGCCGCCTGGCACGACGGGGTGCTGTACTTCTCCACCGGCGCGGGGGAGCAGAAGGCGAAGAACCTCGCTCATGATGGGCGCTGTGCGCTGACCACCGGGAGGAACTCGCTCACCGAAGGGCTCGACCTCGTGGTCGAGGGCAAGGCGGAGCCGGTTGCCGATCCGGCGGTACTGGACCAGGTGATCGCGGCGTACGAGGCGAAGTACGGGCCGCACATCACCTCGCCCGAGGGCACCTTCCACGGGATCGGGGAGGCATTCCGGAGGGGGGACGCGGTGGTGTTCGCGGTGGCCCCGGTAACGGCGTACGGCTTCGGTCGGGATGACGGGGTGTACACCCATACTCGGTGGGCGTTCTGAGAGATCGGGCCACAAGGCTGTGCGTCGCAGGGCGGAGCGGGCAGAGCAGGCGGAGCGGGCGGAATGGCCTGTCACGGCCGGAACGGGCCTGTCACGCCGGACCCCAGCCGTCGGTCGGCACCACTGTCACCGTTCCGGGCTCGCGGAGAGAAGTGTTTGCCGGTGGACTGCCGTGACAACGCCGGAACAGCCGACGGCACCGTCAAAAGGCCAACCAGCCTGCATGCTCAGTCCCACGTCGGTCCCGGCCCCGCACACCTGCCGCCGTATTCGGAATCTTCTTCCAAAGCGGCCGTGCGGGCCTTGTATTCGGCCTGTGGGATCTGCCCGAGAACCGCGAGACGTTCCAGTTCGGCGGCCTCGGCCTCATGGGTGATCTTGCGGCTCTGTTCGGCCTGTTCTCTGCTGTACTTGACGGCCTTGGCGCGCTCCCTGGAGCGGCGTCGCTGTAACTGCTCGGCGACCGCTCTTGCGGTTTCCTCGAAGTAGCTGTCATGCCTGCCTGACCACATTTTCCCGCCTCACTTTCGATGAAAGCCCGGAAAAAATTAACCCGACGACCGGCCTCCCGGTGCGGGCCTGGGCCGCATGTGCCGCCTGTGCCGCCTGTGCGAGCCGCCGGCAGCGGGGCGACACCAAGACAGCATGCCCAGAACGACGGCCCCTTCGCGCCTCCTGTTCGCCTGGTACGCCGCCGGGATGGTTCATCTTCCTTTTGTGCTCCGCTGCTACGGCGGTCACCGGCCAACCAGACGGCCAGTGCAGGCCAGTTCGGCCCGTCGTGGACCTCAACGCCGGGATAACCGCACCATCAGCGCGGTGCAGCTGGAAAGGTGGGAGGGCTCACATCCACGTATCGGGAGAATGCTCGGCATGGCTGTCATCCACCACACCCGCCTCAAACCGACCAAACTGGAACTCCTCGCCTCCTGGCTCCCCTCCCGTCCGTGGTACCGCGACAGCGCGGGAGGGCCGAAGCTGGCCAACGCCGGTGGCTTCCGGCTGGACGATCCGCAAGGCGAGGTCGGGATCGAGTTCATCGTGGTCACCGACGCCTCCGGACCTGGCCCTACCGCCTACCTCGTTCCGCTCACCTATCGCGGCGCCCCGCTCGACCGGGCCGAGCACGCCCTCGTCGGCACCATGGAGCACGGAGTGCTGGGGCGGCGCTGGGTCTACGACGGCTGCCACGACCCGGTGCTGATCGACCAGTTGCCGGCTCTGATCGAGGGCCGGGCCCAGGCCCAGGACCAGAACACCACCGGCGTCCCGGCCCGGGACGTCACCTGCGCCTATGCCGGCGAAGGCCCCATCCCCATGAGCCTCGCCACAGCTGCCACCGAAACCCAGGAGAGCACGGAACTGCCCACGCTGAACGGCGCGAGCCTCCGATTGCACCGGGCACTTCGGCCCGCCCCGGACGCCTCGCCCCTCTCCCCGGGGGGAACGACCGGTCACGTCGCCGGCTCCTGGCACATGCCGGATGGCAGCCGGGCCGTGGGCCTGTTCGCCACCTTGCACACCGGACCTCGGAGCTAAGGGCTGTGCCGTAGGTTCTCGCAAACCCGGGAAACCTGACGCTCCGGCCCGAGGGGATCGCGGCGCACGCAAACCGGAACCGAGCCCGCCGCCTCCGTCGGCTCCCGGCACGGAAACCGTTCGCCGGACAGGCCGACGCTCTGTTTGGCTCGTCCCATGAATGATCTCCAGATCCGCTGCGCCACCCTCTCGGACATCGACACCGTGTTGCAGTTCTGGCGCGACGCCGCGGAAGGAACGAGCATCAGCGACGACCACGACGGAGTGGCCCGACTTGTGACCCGAGACCCCGAAGCGCTGCTCCTGGCCGAGCGCGACGGCACCCTCGCGGGAACCGTGATAGCCGGCTTCGACGGATGGCGCTGCCACCTCTACCGGCTGGCCGTACACCCCGGGCACCGCAGGCAGGGCATCGGCGGTGCGCTGCTGACAGCCGCCGAGGAGCGGTTCCGTGCGCTGGGCGGCCGGCGCGGCGATGCGATGGTGCTGGACCACAATGAAGCGGCGCAGCATGCGTGGCGCGCGGCGGACTACGCGCCCGAGCCGCAGTGGAGCCGCTGGGTCAAGCATCTCGACGGCTGAGCGGAGCCCCCCGGCCGGCACCGACGCACCGACGCACCGACGCACCGACGCACAAAGAGCCCGCCCCGGCCCGCGGCACGGGACGGGCTCGCCCCGGCCCGCGGCACGGGACGGGCTCGCCTCGGTCATCCACTTTGCTGATCCTTTACCATGGAGTCTCCCCTCCCCCGAGTGAAAGGTGTGTGAGCGTCCAGCCATGGACGAGCCTCCTAGTCGTCGATCATCCTTTCGACAGAGCGCGAACCTCCCGATCCTGTTCGATCATGGGACGGAGGTGACTCGATGATCGACCTGCTCTTTCTGGGCGTGGCACTCCTTCTGACCCTGGCCTGCGGGGTCTTCGTCGCCGCCGAGTTCTCCCTGACGACCGTCGAGCGCAGCGACCTCGAACGCGCCGCCGAGCGCGGCGACCGGGGCGCGGACAGCGGGCTGAAGGCGGTCCGCAGCCTCACCTTCCAGCTCTCCGGCGCCCAGCTCGGCATCACCGTCACCGGCCTGGTCATCGGCATGCTGTCCAAACCGGCGATCGCCACTCTGCTGGCGGGACCGCTGGACGCGATGGGCCTGCCGCATTCGGTGGCGGAATCGGCCGCCCTGGTGCTCGGAACGGCGATCTCGACCGTCGTCCTGATGGTCGTCGGCGAGCTGGTGCCGAAGAACTGGGCCATCTCCGACCCGCTGGTCATCGCGAAGCGGGTCGCCACCGCGCAGCGCGGCTTCAGTGCCGCCTTCAAGCCGCTGATCCGGCATCTCAACAATGCCGCGAACCGCATGGTCCGCCGGATGGGTCTGGAGCCCGCCGAGGAACTGGCCTCGGCGCGCGGTCCGCAGGAGCTGGTGGCACTCGCGCGGCACTCCGCCAAGGAAGGCGCGCTGGAGCCCGACACCGCCGAGCTGTTCGTCCGCACCCTCAACCTCGCCGATCTGACCGCGGAGAACGTCATGACCCCGCGAGTACAGGTGATCGCGCTGGAGGTGCAGTCCACCGCGGAGGATGTGGCCAATGCGACCCGGGCGACCGGACTGTCCCGCTTCCCCGTCTACCGCGGCAGCCTGGACAGTGTCGTCGGGGTGGCGCACATCAAGGACGTCCTCACCGTCCCGGCCGGACGCCGGCCGCGGCATCCGGTGTCCGAGCTGGTGCGCGAGCCGCTGCTGGTGCCCACGACGCTGACCGTGGACCGGCTGCTGGACCGGCTCTCCGGCAGGCGCACGATGGCCGTGGTCATCGACGAATACGGCGGCACGGCCGGCGTGGTGACCCTGGAGGACATCGTCGAGGAAGTGGTCGGTGAGGTCCGCGACGAACACGATCCGATGGAGACCCCCGACCTGGCGCCGGCCGGCACCGACGCCGAGGGCCGCAGGGTCTACCAGGCCGACGGCTCCGCTCGCACCGACCAGCTGCAGCGGATCGGTCTGTGGCTGCCCGAGGGCCCGTACGAGACCCTCGCCGGACTGGTCGCCACCGAACTCGGCCGCATACCGGTGGCCGGCGACACCCTGGAGGTGGCCGGCTGGCGGATGGACGTGCTGGACGCCTCCGGTCATCGTGCCGCGCGGGTGCTGCTGCACGCCCCGCTCCCGGGCAGCCACGACGAGCAGGACGCGGAGGCCCGCCGATGATCGGGGTGCAGCTTTTCGTGGGCCTGCTGACGCTGGTCGTCAACGCCTTCTTCGTGGGCGCCGAATTCGCCCTGATCTCGGTGCGTCGCAGCCAGATCGAGCCGTACGCCGAGCGCGGTGACCGCCGGGCGACCAGCGTGATGTGGGGTCTGCAGCATGTCTCGGCCCTGCTGGCGGCCGCCCAGCTCGGCATCACGCTGTGCACCCTGGTGCTGGGCGCGGTCGCCGAGCCGGCCATCGCGCATCTCCTGGAGCCGGTGTTCCACGCGGTGGGGATCTCGGCGACGCTGATCCATCCGATCTCGTTCGTGATCGCGCTGTCGCTGGCCACCTATCTGCACATGCTCTTCGGCGAGATGGTGCCGAAGAACGTCGCACTGGCCGAGCCGGTCCGCAGCGCCCTGATGCTCGGGCCGCCGCTGGTCGCGCTGACCCGGGCGCTGCGCCCGGTGATCTTCGCGATCAATGCACTCGCCAATGCACTGCTCAAGCTGCTGCGGGTGGAGACCAGGGACGAGGTCGCCGCGACCTTCTCGGACGACCAGCTGGCGAAGATGGTCGAGGATTCGCGGGCGGCCGGGCTGCTCGACGAACGGGCGCAGGAGCGGCTGCGGGACGCCCTGGAGCTGGGCCGCCGCCCGGTCAGGGATGTGGTGCTGCCGGTCGAGAAGGTCGTCTCCGCGCGGATGGGGACCACGCCCGAGGAGCTGGAGCAGCTGGCCGCCGAGTCCGGCTTCTCCCGCTTCCCCGTCGTCGACGACACCCGCCGCATCCTCGGCTATCTGCACGTCAAGGACGCGCTGGACGCCACCCCGCGCGAGGTGCCCTTCCCGGTGTCCGCGCTGCGCCCGATCGCCCGGGTCAAGGCCTCGACGCTGCTGGACGACGTGCTGACGGCGATGCGCGGATCCCGTACGCATCTGGCCGCGGTGATCGGCGAGGACGGGCGGCTGGCCGGGCTGGTGACGATGGAGGACGTGCTCCGGGAGCTGGTGCTGCAGCGGCCCGCGGCCTGACGAAGGGGCGGCAGCAGCCCGAGCGTCCGATCGATCGGTGGGATGGTTGACCGATCGGTCGGACGCGTGCTTGCTCAGACGCATACCCGCCCACCCCGGTCACCATCGCACTGGCGCTGCAGGACGCGGAGCACACGATGATCCGGTCCGGGCTCGACGGCACACTCGACGCGCGCCGGCTGCCGGTGCCGATGCGGTTGCTGCGGCGGGTGCGGCGGGTGCCGCCACTGCGGACGGTGGCCGGCTATCCGGGCGGGGTCGGGTCCGCCCGGAGCGGGCTCCCGGCTTCGCCCGGGTAAGGCCCGGCGCTCGATCGCGTTGGGGGTGAGCTCCGCCGGCTCCGCGGCCGCGGCGTCCAGGTCGAGCTCCGGGTGGACCAGCCAGTGCGCGATCACCCCGCCGATCACCCCGCCGACCGCCCCGCCGATTGACAGGGCAACGGTATGGACCTCGAACTCCCGGTGCACGTCAGGCTCCTGACTTACCGTCAGAAATAGGCCGAGGGTCCACCAGCGGCCGCAGGCGCCGTGCGCGCCGGGCGCCTTCAGCCGGGCGCCTCCCCCGCCCTTCGCTCAAGCGGCATCCGTACCCCGCAGGCACCGGGCGCACCGCCGCGGACCGGGCCATACCGCGCGGTATGGCGAGCGGTAGGATCACCGCGCCATGGAAATGAATGCTCACTACACCAGTTTCGTCGCGGTCGGCGACAGCTTCACCGAGGGAATGTCGGACGGACTCCCGGACGGCTCGTACCGCGGCTGGGCCGACCTTCTCGCCGCCCGGCTGGCGGCCGCCTCGCCCGGTTTCCGGTACGCCAATCTCGCGGTGCGCGGCAAGCTCATCGGGCAGATAGCCGACGAGCAGTGCGGGCCGGCCGCCTCGATGGGCGCCGACCTGGTCACGCTGGTCGGCGGGCTCAATGACGTCCTGCGCCCCCAGTGCGAGGTGGAGCAGGTGTGCGCGCGGTTCGAGGACGCCGCGGCGCTGCTGGCGCGGGGCGGCGGGCAGCTGGTGCTGATGCGCAGTCCGGCACGGCAGGGACCGGTGCTGGAGCGCTTCCGGCCGCGGATGGAGCGGTTGTTCGCACGGATCGACGAGGTGGCCGCGCGGCACGGTGCAGTGGTCGTGGACCTGTACGCGTCGCGGGCGCTGTCCGACCCCCGGCTGTGGGCCGATGACCGGCTGCACCTGAACGCCGAGGGGCACCGCCGGGTGGCGGAGGCCGTCTGGCAGGCGCTCGGACTGCCCGCCGAGTCGGACTGGGACGCACCGCTGCCGACCGCCGGTCCGCCGGGCTGGGGTGCGCGTCGCGCCGGGGATCTGCGCTTCGCGCGCGAGCATCTGGTGCCATGGATAGGCCGGCGGCTCACCGGCCGCTCCTCGGGCGACGGCCGGCCGGCGAAGCGGCCCGAGCTGCTGCCGTACGAGGGCTGACATCCCGCTCCGCGCCGGGTGCCGCACCCGGCGTCCGGGCTTGGAGAAATGCTTGAAGGAATGCTTGGAGGAACGTACAGCCGGGACCGGGCCGCCGGCCTGCGCAAAGCGCCAGTAGACTCTCACCACGTGACTGCTGTGTCTGCGAAGCCTCGCATCCCCAATGTCCTGGCCGGCCGCTACGCCTCCGCGGAGCTGGCCGTGCTGTGGTCCCCCGAGTACAAGGTCAAGCTGGAGCGGAAGCTGTGGCTTGCCGTGCTGCGCGCGCAGCGGGACCTGGGGGTGGAGGTCCCCGAGCAGGCGCTCGCCGACTACGAGCGGGTCCTGGAGACCGTCGACCTGGCCTCCATCGCCGAGCGCGAGAAGGTCACCCGGCACGACGTCAAGGCCCGCATCGAGGAGTTCAACGCCCTCGCCGGCCATGAGCAGGTCCACAAGGGCATGACGTCCCGCGACCTGACGGAGAACGTCGAGCAGCTGCAGGTGCGGCTGTCCCTGGAGCTGATGCGGGACCGTACGGTCGCCGTGCTGGCGCGCCTGGGCTCGCTGGCCGGCCAGCACGCCGAGCTGGTGATGGCGGGCCGCTCGCACAACGTCGCCGCCCAGACCACGACGCTGGGCAAGCGCTTCGCGACCGCGGCCGACGAGCTGCTGGTGGCGTACGGCCGGCTGGAGGATCTGCTCACCCGCTACCCGCTGCGCGGCATCAAGGGCCCGGTCGGCACCGCTCAGGACATGCTCGACCTGCTCGGCGGTGACGCCGCCAAGCTCGCCGACCTGGAGCAGCGGATCGCCGCGCACCTCGGCTTCGGCCAGGCCTTCACCTCCGTCGGCCAGGTCTACCCGCGCTCGCTCGACTACGACGTGGTCACCTCGCTGGTGCAGCTGGCCGCCGCCCCGTCCTCGCTGGCCAAGACCATCCGGCTGATGGCCGGGCACGAGCTGGTCACCGAGGGCTTCAAGCCCGGCCAGGTCGGCTCCTCGGCGATGCCGCACAAGATGAACACCCGCTCCTGCGAGCGCGTCAACGGTCTGATGGTGATCCTGCGCGGCTATGCCTCGATGGCCGGGGAGCTCTCCGGTGACCAGTGGAACGAGGGCGATGTGTCCTGCTCGGTGGTGCGCCGGGTCGCGCTGCCGGACTCGTTCTTCGCACTGGACGGCCTGCTGGAGACGTTCCTGACCGTGCTCGACGAGTTCGGCGCCTTCCCCGCCGTCATCGCCCGCGAGCTGGACCGCTATCTGCCCTTCCTCGCCACCACGAAGGTGCTGATGGGTGCCGTACGCGCCGGTGTGGGCCGCGAGGAGGCGCACGAGGCGATCAAGGAGAACGCGGTCGCGTCGGCGCTGGCCATGCGCGAGCAGGGCGCGGAGCGCAACGAGCTGCTGGACAAGCTGGCCGCGGATGCGCGGATCCCGCTGGACAAGGCGCAGTTGGACGCACTGATGGCGGACAAGCTCTCCTTCACCGGCGCGGCGGCCGACCAGGTGGCGTCCGTCATCGCCCGGATCGAGGAGATCGCCAAGCAGCACCCGGAGGCCGCGGCGTACGCCCCCGGCTCGATCCTCTGACGCGAGGGCCCGTGCGTTTCACCCCCGAAGAGCTGGCAGCCGCTCGCGACCGCCTCGTCCCCGACGTGGCCGCGAGCGGCCTTCGCGTGCTCTTCTGCGGTATCAACCCCGGGCTGATGACGGCGGCCACCGGCCACCACTTCGCCCGGCCCGGGAACCGCTTCTGGCCGGCCCTGTACGCCGCCGGGTTCACCCCGCGGCAGTTCCGGCCCGCCGAGCAGGAGGAGTTGCTCGCCCATGGCCTCGGCATCACCAATGTCGTGGCCCGGGCGACCGCCAGGGCCGACGAGCTGACCGCACAGGAGTACCGCGAGGGCGGCCGGCTGCTGGCCGAGAAGGTGGCCCGGCTGCGCCCGCGCTGGCTCGCCGTCGCCGGTGTCACCGCTTATCGCGTCGCCTTCGACGACAAGCACGCGAAGATCGGCCCGCAGGAGCGCACCCTGGGCGGCACCCGTATCTGGGCGCTGCCCAACCCGAGCGGGCTGAACGCCCATTGGACGCCGGCGACTCTGGCCGAGGAGTACGGACGGCTGCGCGCCGCGGCGTTCACGGCGGACGACGACGCGTGAGGCGCTGACGGCGGACGCGACGACACGTGCGGCGCCGCCGGCGGACGCGTCGACACGTGCGGCGCCGCCGGCGGACGCGTCGACACGTGCGGCGCCGCCGGCGGGCGCGTCGACACGTGCGGCGCTGACGGCGGGTGCCCGGCGGCGGAGGCGCTGACGGCGGGTGCCGGTCGGCCGGGGTGAGGTCACCGGGTGCCGTGCCCGTACGCGGCCCGTGCGCACCCGGCCCCGGCCGCTCCACCACCGTTCGGCCGCACGTCATCTGCCAGCCGTGTACATGTCAGCGTTGCGGTTCTACGCTATCGCCGCCCGCGCACCCCCCTCTTCCGTACGGAGGCCCCCGTGCCTGCTCCGTCGTCCGCGCCTTCCGCCTCCTCCCCCCACCGCATCCGCCGCTCACGCCGTCGCAGGGCGGGCGCGCTCGCCGGGGCGTTCGCCCTCGCCACCACCGGACTCGGCGTCTGGGCAGGCAACGGCTTCGGCGCCGAGCCGGCCGTGGCCGCCGTGCCGACCCCCGACCATGTGGTCGTGGTGGTCTTCGAGAACCATGCCTACGGCCAGGTGATCGGCAGCTCCGGCGCCCCGTACATCAACTCCCTGGCCTCCGGGGGTGCCAGTCTCACCGCCTCCTACGCCGAGACCCACCCCAGCCAGCCCAACTACTACGCCCTCTTCTCCGGTGACACCCAGGGCGTCACCGACGACAGCTGCGTCGACCCGGGCTTCAGCGGCGCCCCCAACCTCGCCTCCGAGGTGACGGCGGCCGGCAAGTCCTGGGCGAGCTACAACGAGTCGCTGCCGTCCGAGGGCTCCACCACCTGCAAGAGCGGCAAGTACGCGCAGAAGCACAACCCGTGGTTCGGCTTCAGCAATGTCGCCACCGGCTCGGCGCACACCTTCGACGCGTTCCCCACCGACTTCTCGAAGCTGCCGACCGTCTCCTTCGTCGTGCCGAACCTGTGCAGCGATATGCACGACTGCTCGGTCTCCAGCGGTGACACCTGGCTGAAGGACCACCTCAAGAGCTATGCGGACTGGGCCACGACCCACAACAGCCTGCTGCTGCTCACCTTCGACGAGGACAACCGGCTCAGCGGAAACCGCATCCCGACCGTGCTCTACGGCCAGCCGGTCAAGGCGGGCGCCACCTCCGCCACCACGTACAACCACTACGACGTCCTGCGCACTCTTGAGGACATGTACGGCACCTCGCACGCGGGCAACGCCGCCAACGCCAAGGACATCAGCGGCATCTGGGCCGGCTGACGTGTATCTCGCGGACCGCCGCTCCGCCCCCTCGCCCTCCGCTCCGCCGGGTGACCGGCGTGCCAGGACGGATCGCCGCCCGCGCCGGGGCGCCGTGTCCGCCCTCCCCTCGACGGTGCTCGTGCTGGGCACCGTCAGCCTCATCACGGACATCTCCTCGGAGATGGTCACCGCCGTGCTCCCGCTCTACCTCGTTACCGAACTCGGCCTGTCCCCTTGGGGGTTCGGGGTGCTGGACGGGGTCTACAACGGGGTGAGCGCGCTGGTCCGGCTGGTGGGGGGCCGGCTGTCGGACCGGGGCGGGGGCGGCGGCCACAAGGCGGTGGCCGCGGTGGGGTACGGGCTCTCCGCCCTGTGCAAGCCGCTGTTGCTGATGGTGCACTCGCTGCCGTTGATCGGGGCGGTGCTGGCGGTGGACCGTACGGGGAAAGGGCTGCGGACCGCGCCGCGGGACGCGATGATCTCCCTGGCAGCCGAACCGGCCGTCCGGGGGCGGGCGTTCGGGGTGCACCGGGCCATGGACACGGCGGGCGCGCTGTGCGGGCCGCTGGTGGCGTTCGTGCTGCTGCGGGCGGCGGCGGAAGGCTATGACGCGGTCTTCACGGTCAGCTTCTGTGTGGCCGTGCTGGGTGTGGTCGTCCTTCTGCTGTTCGTCCCGCGCCGCCTCCCGGATGCCGCACAGGCCGCTGCCGACCGGGCTCCGGCCGGGCCCCGGACGCCGGTGCGCGCCCTGCTGGGGCGGCCGGAGGTGCGTCGGCTGACCGGGTGTGCCGTGCTGCTGGGACTGACCACCGTCAGCGACTCCTTCCTGTATCTGACCCTGCAGCGGCGGCTGGATCTGCCGACGGGCTGGTTCCCGCTGCTTCCGCTGGGCACGGCCGCGGCGTTCTTGCTGCTGGCGGTGCCGTTGGGGACCGTCGCCGACCGGATCGGCCGCCGACGGCTGTTCCTTGCCGGACATCTGGCGCTGCTGGGTGCCTACGGGCTGCTGCTGGTCCCGTCGGCCGGCGGGGCGGCCCTGGTCTGTGCCGTGCTGGTGCTGCACGGCGCGTTCTATGCGGCGACCGACGGAGTGCTGGCGGCGGCGACCGCCGATGCGGTGCCCGAGGACGTCCGCGGCAGCGGTCTGGCCGTGGTGCAGACCGGCCAGACCGCCGCCCGCTTCGTCTGCTCCCTCGCCTTCGGTGCCGCCTGGACCGCCTGGGGAGACCGCACCGCCGTCCTGACCGCCGTCATCGGCCTGGCGCTCGCCGCGGCCGTCAGTGCATGCCTCCTGCGCCGTGCCGTCCCGGCGCCGGCCTCGAACTCCCCCTCGGAGAAGACACGGTGAGCCGCAGCCCCTTCAGTCGCACCTCCTTGAGCCGCAGCGCCTTGAGCCGCAGCCCTTTGAGCCGCAGGGCGCGCCTGTCCCTCCTGCTCGTCACCGTCCTCGTGCTCGGCGGGGTCGCGGTCGGCGCGACGCTGCACGCCGCAGGACGCGCCGCCCGCAAGGAGCACACCCAGGCGGGCGGCCCCCCGGTCGCCTCCGGAGCCGTACGCCTGGACGACCCGGACCGCAGCCTCTTCCGCACCATGGCCTGGGGCCCGCACCGCGACGAGATCACCGCCGTCCCGGCCGGCCGCCTCACCGGCCCGCGGACCGCATCCGGCGTCCGCTGCCTGCGCTTCCACGCGGCCGCCGGCACCGGCCTCTGTCTGCAGGCCGTCCACGGCACCCTCCGCGACACCTACCGGGCCGTGATCCTCGACCACCGCCTGCACCCACTGCGCCACTACGACCTGGCCGGCACCCCCACCCGCGCCCGGGTCTCCCCCAGCGGCCGTACCGTCGCCTGGACGGTCTTCGTCAGCGGGGACTCCTACGCGGGTACCGCCTTCTCCACCCGCACCTCCGTCGTCGACACCCGCGGCCGGCAGCTGGACGCCAATCTGGAGACCTATGCCCTGACTGTCGACGGGCGTCCGGTGCATGCGGCCGATGTGAATGTCTGGGGCGTCACCTTCGCCGACGACACCCACTTCTACGCCACCGCCGCCACGGCCGGAAAGACCTACCTCGTCGGCGGCAACCGCACCACCCGCACCCTCCGGGCGCTGCACCCCAACGTCGAATGCCCCTCACTTTCCCCCGACGGCACCCGGCTCGCGTACAAGAAGCGCGTCAAAGGCGCCGACCCCAACGCTCCGTGGCGTTTGTACGTGCTCGATCTGCGCACCTTGCACGAGAGGGCGACCGGCGAACACCGCAACGTCGACGACCAGGCCGTCTGGCGCGACGACCACACCCTGGTCTACTCCCTGCCGGGCGACTTCGGCTCGGACCTGTGGACCGTCCCCGCCGACGGCACCGGCGCCCCGCACCGGCTCGTCACCGCGGCGCTCGCCCCCGTCTTCCCGCGATGACACCGCGACACCGCCCCTGCGTCACCTCACCTGCGTCACCTCCCCTCCCCCACCGCCGCCAGCAGTTGAAAGGGCAGCTCCCGGTCGCCCTGGCCCACGCCCACCCCGATCCACCGGCCCTCCACCCGCCAGCCGTGCATCCGCGGGACGTATCCGCACAGCGTGTCCAGCGGCGGCGGGACGGGCAGGCCCCTCGCCGACCGTTCCAAGTGGTCGGCGAGATCGACCGTTTCGGGCTCGCCCCACCGTAAGGACAACGCCTGCACCAGCGCCGTCAGCTCGGCCTCGAACTCCTCCGCGGCCTCGGCCACCTCGGCGAGGTCCGCGTCCCAGAAATCCTGGCTGACCCGCAGTCCGGCTATGTGGAACCCCGGCCCGCTCTCGACCATGGCGGACCGGGCCCGGGCAGCGGGGAAATCCCGCAGCCGCAACCGGTCGATGGCGGCCAGATACGCGTCAGTGGTCATGCCGTCAGTAAACCGCCCGGGTCTGACAATTGGCCCTCCCGGAGTGTGCAGAGGCTCCCCGGCCGCGCTGCCGGGTGCGCCGGCGCGCGATCACATCGCCGCCGTAAGACCGTTGATCATGCGGTCGAGGAGACGGTCGAAGACGGCTTGCGGGGCCGGGTCGTTGCCCGTCGCCGCCAGGGCCTGTGCGAGATGGGGAAAGCTGCCTGCGGCGGCAGCGGACTTGAGGTAGCCGGCCTGTGCATCGAGGAGTTCGCCGGAGGTGCTTCCGGCCGCCTCGACCGCCCGCTCCTGGGCGAGTTCGTACAGGACGTGGCTGGCCACGAAGCCGGTGAGCAGGCTGAAGGTCTCCAGCCTCGCCCGGGCATCGAGGCCGGCCGGGGCGAGTACGGCGAGGGTGTGCTCCCAGACGGCGAGGGTGTTGGGGCCGAGCGTCTGCTGTGCGGGCAGGGCGCCGGGCAGCCAGGGGTGGCGGTGCATGATCGCGCGCTGTTCGTGGGCGATCCGCCGGAGGTCGGCGCGCCAGTCGCCGGAGGGCTCGGGCGGCAGCCGGTGGTCGCCGCTCACCTGGTCGATCATGAGCTCCAGCAGCGTCTCCTTATTGGGGACATAGCTGTAGAGGGACATCGTTCCCGCGCCGATCCGCCCCGCGACCGCGCGCATCGTGACCGCGGCGAGCCCTTCGGCGTCGGCGAGGGCAACGGCCTCGGCAGTGATCGCGGCGCGGTCGTGTGCCGGCGGCCTGCCCCGCCGCTGGCGTTCGGCCCGCGACCAGAGCAGTTCGGGATCCACACCGGTATGACGGCCGGATGAGCCTCCTGTACGGGCCACGGCAACCTCTCCTCAGTCCTGGGGCCATCCCACCACACGCTATTCTCGTACAACGTACGGAAAAATATGCCGGTCCTGCTCCGGGAATCGAGGCACCATGACGACGGCGACACACCACTCCTCCGCGAAGAAGCCGCCCCTGCACACCCGCGCCATACGGCGCACCTTCCGGGGCCTGCCGCCCAAGCTCCACGACATCGCCTACGAGCCCGGCCTCGTGGTCCCCGCGGCGGACGGCAGCGCACTGCTGACCGACCACTACTTCCCCCTGGCCGACGGCGACTTGCCCACCCTCCTGGTCCGCTCGCCGTACGGCCGGGGCTTCCCCTGGGCGCCCATGTACGGCGTGCTCTTCGCCGAACAGGGCTTCCACGTCGTCCTGCAGAGCTGCCGCGGCACCGGAGGGTCCGGCGGCGGGTTCGACCTGTGGCGCCACGAGGCCGACGACGGCCGGGCCACCGTCGCCTGGCTGCGCCGGCAGTCCTGGTTCACGGGCGTGCTGGGCACGATCGGCGCCAGCTACCTGGGCTACGTCCAGTGGGCGCTCGCCCTGGACCCGCCGCCGGAACTGCGCGCGATGGTGATCCAGATCGGCCTGCACGACCTGCACGGCTACTTCCACCCCGGCGGCGCCTTCGCGCTGGAGAGCACCCTTGCCACCTCCATGGGCATGGTGCATCAGCACCGGGGCATATCGAGGTTTCTGTGGGCCGCACTACGACTGCAGCGCCACCTCCGCACGATCACGCGCACCCTTCCACTCGGCACGGCCTATGTGCCCGGGCTGGGCGAAAGGGTGCCGTTCCTGGAGCAGGCGATGGCCCGCCCCGAGCCGGCGGACGCGCACTGGCAAGGAGCGGACCTGGGACCCGTGGCCGAAGGCCTGAGGGTGCCGACCAGTCTGATCACCGGCTGGCACGACGTGGCCCTCGACCAGACCCTGCAGCAGTACGGCAGACTGCGGCAGGCCGGCTGCGACCGGCGCGTGCTCGTCGGCCCCTGGACGCACAACTCCGCCCTGCAGCACGGCTGGCCGGAAGTCTTCGCCGAAAGCCTCGCCTGGCTGCGCGCCCACCTGTGCGACGACCCGAGCGGCCTGCGGACGACGAAGGCGCGGGTGCACCTGGGCGGCCGGCAGGCCTGGCAGGACCTTCCCGACTGGCCCCCGGCGACCACGGCCCACCGCTGGTACCTCGACGGTGACGGCACCCTGCGCACCCGGCTGTCCGAGAACACCTCGGCGCCGGGGTCCTTCCGCTACGACCCGGCCGATCCGACCCCCTCGGTCGGCGGTCCCGTGCTGTCCGGCAAGGCCGGGCACCAGGACAACACCGCGCTGGAGGCCAGGGACGACGTCCTGACCTTCACCACCGGGCCGCTCACCGAGCCGGTCGACGTCCTCGGGCCGGTGAGCGTGGACCTTCGGGTCGGCACGGACACCGGTCACGCCGATGTCTTCGCCCGGCTCTGCGACGTCGACGACCGGGGCCGCTCGACCAACGTCTGCGACGGGCTGCGGCGGCTGCGGCCCGACCACGCCACGGACACCACCGGAGCCACCCCGGCTGCCGTCACGGTGGCGATGAGTTCCACGGCCTACCGTTTCCCCGCCGGACACCGGATCCGCCTGCAGGTCAGCGGCGGCGCCCACCCACGCTTCGCCCGCAACACCGGCACCGGCGAGCCTCCGGCGACGGCCACCCGGCTCCTACCGGCCGCGGTCTCGCTCCACCACCCGTCCGTGCTCTCCCTTCCCGTGGCGGTCGCGGAGTCCGCAAGCGCCGGTCCCGACCGCTGACGGAACCGCGGGCGCCTGCGCCACCACCGCAGCGCAGGCGCTGTCCGCAGCGGTACTCCCTCGCGGACCCGTACCCGGGTGAGCCGCTTCACCGCCCGGGGCTTCCGTCATGTCCTCACTCAACCGGCCGGTTCGGACAACTGGCGTGGGCCCGAGCCGTCAGACATCCCGGCGCAGTAGTGACCGCAGCCCCGCCGCCGCTGCCAGCGCCGCCCAGCCGGCCATCACCGCGATGCCGGACCACGCCCCGAGCGCCCCCTCGGGCGCAAGGTGCAGAATCTGCTGCCCCGCCCGGTCGGGCAGGAACTGGCCCACCTCCTTGGTGGCGTCCAGGGAGCCGAACAGCGGGCCGAGAGAGAGGAAGAGCGGGACCAGGAGGCTCAGGGTCCCGACGGGGCTGCGCAGCAGCGCGGCGACACCGGCGGAGAACACCGCGAGCAGCCCGAAGTAGATCCCGCATCCGACGGCGGACCGCAGCACGCCCGGCGAGCCGATGCTCACGCCCGCCTCGCCGAGCAGCGCCTGCCCCCCGATCCCGGACGCAAAGCCGGCAACCAGCCCGACGGCGAGGGCGAGCCCGCCCACGGTGACGAGCTTGCCCGCGTACAGCAGTCCACGGCGTGGCACGGCGGCCAGCGAGACCCGGATGGAGCCGCTGGACCACTCTCCCGCGACCGCGAGGACGCCGCAGATGATGGCCCCGAACTGGCCGATGTTGAGACCGAAGTAGGCATGGAAGACCGGGTCGGAGGGTGGTTCGGATCCGTCGTAGCTGCCGCAGACGAAGCAGGAGATCGCGAGAGTCACCACCAGGATGGCGGAGAGGCTGTACGACAGGGAACGCAACGAGCGGATCTTCGTCCACTCGGAGCGGAGCACGGCGGTGAACAGCATGGCGTCAGACCTCCTGAGTCTTCGAAGTGGCGGAGACGAACTCGGCTGCGTCTGCGGTCAGCCGCAGATAGGCGTCTTCCAACGAGGGTGCCTCATGGGCGAGTTCGAGGACCGGAATGCTCCGGCGGGCGGCGAGCGCGCCGATATCGGCGGGATCGGCGCCCTCGACCAGCCAGCCTCCGGAGCCGTCCGGTGTCGCCGCCCACCCGGCCCGGGCGAGCTCGGCGTGCAGCCGGGACCCTTCGGGCGTGCGCACCCGGACCCTGTGGTGGGTGTGCTCGCGCAGAAAGGTGTCCATGGTGGTGTCGGCCAGCAGCCGTCCGCGCCCCAGCACGATCAAATGGTCGGCGGTCAGGGCGGTCTCGGTCATCAGATGGCTGGAGATCAGCACCGTACGGCCGTCGGCGGCGAGGCGCCTCAGGAGCCTACGGATCCAGATGATGCCCTCCGGGTCGAGCCCGTTGGCGGGCTCGTCCAGCATCAGCACCGCCGGGTCGCCGAGCAGCGCGGCCGCGATGCCGAGCCGCTGCCGCATCCCGAGCGAGAAGGTCCCGACCCGTTTGCCCGCCACGGCTGACAGCCCGGTCTCCTCCAGGACCTCCGCCACACGCCGTACCGGGATGCGGTTGCTGTGTGCGAGGGCGAGGAGGTGGTCGCGGGCGCGCCGGGCCCCGTGGGCGGCACCCGCGTCGAGCAGCGCCCCGACGTGCCGCAACGGGTCGTCCAGGGCGCGGAAGGCACGGCCGCCGACGGTGGCGGTTCCCGAGGTGGGGCGGTCCAGACCCACGATCATCCGCATGGTGGTGGACTTGCCGGCACCGTTGGGGCCGAGGAACCCGGTGACCCGCCCCGGTTCCACTCGGAAGGTGAGATCGTCCACGGCTCGCACGGTTCCGTAAACCTTCGTCAACTGCTGCACTTCGATGGGGGTCACACCGCAAGAAGGGGTCATGCCGCCAGACTGGCGGCCGTACCCGGCCGCTGGCCTCCCCCGTCGTCGGGGATCGCCTCCCCCGGGCGGGGGAGGCGGCGGGCGGGCGGCCGCTGCCACGATGGCGGGGTGCCCTCCTCGCTCCTGGCCGTCCTCCGCCCGCTCTCCCGGGCCGTCACCTACACCCGCTGGCTGCATCTGCTGATCGCCGCGATGGCCGGCATCGTGACCGGCTTCCTTTACGAAGGAACCTTCCGCACGGGCGGATGGCTGCCGTGGCTGTGGATCGCGGTGCTTCCCGCGCCGCTGCTCGTGCTTGCCGCGCTGATACCGGTGGTCCGCCGCATCGAAGGGCTCCAGGCCCAACTGCTGCTGACGCCGGGACCGCACGGCCTCGAACCGCGCGCCGCGTCCGGGATCGCCACGGCCCCGTCGGCCTCCTGGAGCGAGCGTGGCCGTACGGCGGTGTGGCTGCTGCTGCGGCTCGCGGTGGGTGTCGGCCTGTCGGCCTTGACCGTTCAACTGCCGCTCCTGGCAGGGGCGTTCACGATGGCTGCGGCAGGACATCCCACCCGCCTCACGGGCCTGCCGGCGATCGAGGCACCCCACTGGTGGTACGGGCTGCTCGCACCGCTTCCCCTCGTCCTGCTGTCGGCCGTCGTCGTCGGGGCGGGCTCGCTGACGGCCGGCGCCGCACGGCGGCTGCTGGGCACCTCGGCCGCCGAGCGGCTGGCCGAACTGGAGGCCCGTACGGAGCGCATGATCGAACACAACCGGCTCGCGCAGGAGCTGCACGATTCGATCGGCCACGCGCTGACCGTCACCGTCGTCCAGGCGGGGGCGGCCCGTGCCGCCGGTTCCCCCCAGTTCACCGAGCGGGCGCTGGCCGCCATCGAGGACACCGGACGCCAGGCGCTGGCCGATCTGGAGCGGGCGCTGCGGCTGCTGCGCGAGGACGCTCCCCGGCCCGCCGACCGGCCCACGCTCACCGATGCGCAGCGCCTGCTGGAGTCGGCACGGGCCGCGGGCTCGACCGTTCGTGCCGAACTGAGCGGCCCGTTGGAGACGTTGCCCGGCCCGGTGTCCCGGGAGGGGTACCGCATGGTGCAGGAGGCCCTGACGAATGTACTGCGGCACGCAGGCCCGGTGCCGGTGTCCGTACGCATGGCCGCCTGCGCCGACGCACTGGAACTGGAGGTACGCAACCCGCTGCCCGCCACCCCCCTGGCGCCCGGCGGTGGCGGCCGTGGCCTGCGCGGCATCCGCGAACGGGCCGCGCTGCTCGGCGGCGAGGCCGAGACCGGGCCGGACTGCGGCGAGTGGCGGGTGCACGCCCGTCTCCCCCTGCGCCGACTACGCTGATCCCGTGCCGATTTCCGTACTCCTGGTCGACGACGAGCCGCTGGTGCGCGCGGGGCTGCGCGCCATTCTGGAAGCGCAGGCCGATATCGAGGTGGCGGGCGAGGCGGCCGACGGCGCGTCCGTCGTCCCGCTGGTGCAAAAGCTGCGGCCCGATGTGATCGCCATGGACGTACGGATGCCGCTCCTGGACGGCATCGAGGCGACCCGCGCGGTACTGCGCTCGGTGCCCGAGCCGCCCCGGATCCTCGTCGTCACCACGTTCGAGGAGGACGATTACGTCTACGAGGCGCTGCGCGCGGGCGCGGACGGCTTTCTGCTCAAGCGCTCCCGGCCGGCCGAGATCGTGCACGCGGTGCGGCTCGTTGCCGAGGGCGGATCGCTGTTGCTCCCCGCGGCGCTGCGCACCATGGCGGCCGGCCGCCGCAACGAGCGCGCCCGGGCGGACTTCGAGCGGGCGGCGCTCACCGCACGGGAGCAACAGGTGCTGCGGCTGATGTCCCGAGGACTGTCGAACGGGGAGATCGCCGGCGAGCTCGTGCTGGGCGCCGAGACCGTGAAGACGCATGTCAGCTCGGTGCTGGCGAAGCTGGGAGCCAGGGACCGCACCCAGGCCGTGATCACCGCGTACGAGTCCGGCTTCGTCTCGCCCGGCTGACCGCGGCGAACAGCCCGTACGGGGCTCGCCGCCCACCCGGTGACCGGCTACGATCCGCCACACACGCGAAGTGAGGGAGACGGACGTTGGGGCGGCTCACCGGCGGGGACCCCTCCCTGCTGCGACGGATCAACTCCGCTGTGGTGCTCCATGCGCTGCGCGCCGCGGACTCCCCCACGCTCACCCACCTCGTCCAGGTGACAGGCCTGTCCCGGCCGACGGTCGAGGGCGTGGTCGAGGGGCTCATCGAGACCGGCCTGGTGGTCGAGGCGGCCGCCGAGGAAGGCGGGGCACGCCGCCAGGGGCGGCCGGCCCGCCGGTTCCGGTTCCGTACGGAGGCCGGGCATCTGCTGGGTATCGAGATCGGCCCGCACCGCATCGCGGCCCTGCTGTCCGATCTGAGCGGACGGGTGCTGGCCACCGCGCAACGCCCCGTGGCGGAGAGCGCACCGGCCGACGAGCGGCTGGAGCGGGTCCGCGCCGTGGTGGCCGAGCTACTGCGCCGCACGGGCGTGCCCCGCCGTTCGCTGCGGGCCGTCGGTGTGGCCGGCCCCGGCATCGTGGAGGCGGACGGCACCGTCCGGCTGAGCACGGCGCTGCCCGGCTGGACGGGTCTCCCGCTCGGTGAGCGCCTGCGGCGGTCGTTCCGCTGCCCGGTGCTGGTCGAGAACGACGCGAATGCCGCCGCGGTGGCCGAGCACTGGCAGGGTGCCGCCATCGGCTCCGATGACATCGTTTTCGTGCTGGCCGGACTCAGCCCGGGAGCCGGCTCGCTGATCGGCGGACGCCTGCACCGCGGCTTCGGCGGGGCCGCCGGGGAGATCGGTGCCCTGCATCTGCTCGGCCGCGAGGCGACACCGGAAAAGCTGCTGTCGACGACCGGCGAGCCGCTGCACCCCCTGGACGAGGCGCAGGTCGCGGCGGTTTTCGCGGCGGCGCGGGAGGGGGACGCACAGGCCCGCGAGGCGGTCGGCCGCTTTCTGCGGCGGCTGGTGCACGATGTCGCGGCCCTGGTACTGGCGCTCGACCCGGAGCTGGTGGTGATCGGCGGCTGGGCGGCGGGGCTGGACGGCGTACTGGATCCGCTGCGCGGGGAGTTGGCGCGCTATTGCCTGCGCCCGCCGCAGGTCGTTCTGTCCCGGCTGGGCGAGGCGGCGGTCGCCACCGGGGCGCTGCGGCTCGCGCTCGATCACGTGGAGGGCGAGCTCTTCGCGGTGGAGGGCACGGTGACCGCCCGCCACACGCACCGCGACGCGGTGCCGGGCCGCCACTGACCACTGCTGACCACTGCTGACCACTGCAGTCTGTACGGCACACCGCCGGTCCGCGGCTCAGGACGGGTCACCGCCCGGCCTGCGGCCCCACGCGAACGGGCCCCCACCGGATCGCTGCCCGGCGGGAGCCCGTACCTCGCCCCTTGGGCTGCTCAGCCCGCGAGCAGGGCGACCGCGTCGCTCTCGCCGAAGGTCAGACGACAGGTGTCCGCACGGTAGGTGGAGACCGCGACGGCAGTCGTGCGGCCCCCGGAGACATAGCGGGTGGTGACCACCAGGACGGGTGCGCCGGGGAGCCGGTCCAGTTGCTTGGCGTCCTCCGCACGGGCCGAGCCGAGCTCGACGGTACGGTCCTGGCCGTCCAGCTCCAGCGTCAGCAACGCGTGCAGCACCGCGCGGGCCCGGGCCGGGGCGCCGAGCGAGGCGTCCGGCGCGCAGTCCGGGACCGCGGCCGCCGGGACATACAGCAGCTCGGCGGCGACCGGCCGGCCGTGCGTGACCCGGCTGCGGCGCACGATGTGCACCGGGTCGCCGGAGGCGGTCCCCAGCAGTCCGGCCACCGCGGCGGGCACCGTGTCGCTCTCGACGGCGTCCAGCGGCTGCCAGTCGTCACCGGCGGCGCCGGGCCAGGTGTGGCGGACGGGGTCGACGGCGACGCCGATCCGCGGCGGTGCGACGGTGGTGCCCACACCGCGGCGGCGCTGGAGTCTGCCTTCCAGCTCCAGCTGTTCGAGCGCCTGGCGCAGCGTGGCCCGGGCGACGCCGAACCGCGCGGCCAGATCACGCTCGTTGGGAAGAATCTCACCGACCGCGAACTCCGAGTCCAGCGCCTCGCTGAGCACGGTCTTGAGGTGCCAGTACTTCGGCTCCGGCACCGTTTCGAGCTGCGTGGTCCCCACCCTGTCCTCCGCACTGGCCGTTACCGGGGCTGCGCCCCCGTGGGGCTCGGGCCCACACCCGGGGCGCCGCCTTCGCGGGCCCGCCTGCACGCCCGCCGCTGCGCGGGCCCGCCGGCACGCCCGATAATGAGCGTTTCTTTATTAAAGGTTGTTGCAGTATCCCGACGATATGGCCGCCCCCACCCTTGGTCAAGACCAATCCGGCATCCGTTTCGGACCGGCGCGACCTCCCATACCGACCTCCCGTACCGGCCGCCCGTACCGACCGCCCCGCCCACGCCCTCCTCCACGTCACCCGCTACCGTCACCGGCATGCTCGTCCTCCTCCACACCTCCCCCCTTCACGTCCCGGTCTTCGATGCACTGCGCGACGAGGAGGCCCCCGGCTTGACGCTGGATCACCTCGTACGCCCCGAACTCCTGGACCGGGCAAGGGCACAGGGGCCCGACTCCGTGGCCAAGGACCTCGAAGCCGACCTTGCGGGAGCTGTCCGGGGCGGGGCGCGGGTGGCACTGTGCACGTGCTCGACGCTCGGCTCGGTCGCCGAGGCAGCCGGTGCGGCGCTCGGCCTCTCCGTCCTGCGGGTGGACCGCCCGATGGCCGCGACCGCCGTCGCCACCGGCCCGCGCATCGCCGTACTGGCCACCCTGGAAAGCACCTTCGTCCCCACGAAGGAGCTGATCATGGAGGAGGCCGGCCGGGCCGGCCGCGAGGTCAGCGTCCGAACCGTGCTGGTACCGGGCGCCTGGGAGCGCTTCGAGGCCGGCGACAGCGACGGCTACCTGATGGCGATCGCCTCCGCGGCCCGGGAGATCCGGAACGCCGACGTGATCGTCCTGGCGCAGGGCTCGATGGCACCGGCGGCCGAGGGGCTCGATGTCGGTGTGCCGGTGCTGGCCGGCCCGCGGACCGGTCTGCGGGCCGCCGCTCAACTGGCCACGGGAGACACCGGCTTCTCCGGATTGCGGACGACATAGCCCGTCTGGATCCGGTCGTCCTGGACACCGAACTACATAACGGGGGGGGCCGGCCTGTCCGCGGACTCGATGATCCGCAGCGGGCTTCGGCCCTCCCGGCTGCGTGGCCTGCGGCACCTCCCGTCGTCGCCCCGGCGGCCCCATACCGCTCGGTAGCCACAACTGGCATCGTGTCAGCGCACGCCCGGGACCACCGCAAGCACCGCACCCCCGAGGAGTTCTGATGGCCACCCCGGTCTCCTTCGCCCGTGTCACCCCTGAGGACCGGGCGCCGTTCACGGTCGCCTACGAGCGCAAGGGCGCGGGCGAGCCCGTCGTCCTGTTGCACGGTATCGGCCACCATCTCCAGGCCTGGCGCCCGGTGTGCGACATCCTGGCCGCCTCCCATGAGGTCATCGCCCTCGATCTGCCGGGCTTCGGCGCCTCCCCCGCGCTGCCCGGTGGTTCCTCCTACGCGTTGTCGTCGGTCGTCCCGCTGCTCATCGCGGCGTTCGAGGAGCTCGGTGCCGACCGCCCGCATGTGGTGGGGAACTCGCTGGGCGGGCTGCTCGCCCTGGAGCTGGGGCGCGCGCGGGCCGTCCGGTCGGTCACCGCGCTCTCGCCCGCGGGCTTTTGGACCCCGGCCGAGCGGCGGTACGCCTTCGGCGTGCTGCGCGGTATGTACGCCGGGGCGCAGGCGCTGCCCGAGCCGGTGGTGGAGACCCTGGCCCGCACCGCACTCGGCCGCGCCTCACTGACCGGCACCATCTACGCCCACCCCGGCCGTCGTTCGGCCGCGGCCGTCGTGGCGGAGACCCGGGCACTGCGCGAAGGCCCCGGCTTTGCACCGACGCTGGCGGCCGGCCGGGAGGTGCGGTTCACCGCCGATGTCCCGGACGTCCCGGTGACGATCGGCTGGGGCAGCCGGGACCGCCTGCTGCTCCCCCGCCAGGGCGTGCGCGCCAAGCACACGATTCCGGGCGCGCGGCTGGTACGGCTGCCGGGCTGTGGGCATGTGCCGATGCACGACGATCCGGCGCTGGTGGCGCGGGTCGTCCTCGACACCGTCGGCCGGGGCGCCTCCTAGCGAGTGCGCCGGAAGCCCCCGGCCCGCGGCGGTGCGAGGACTTCTGCGGTGCTCCGTGCCCGGTGCCCGAGCCCCCCGAGCTCCCGGGCGCGCCGGCCGAACGACACGGCGGCCGGTTGTTGCGGCGGCGCGTACCAGGGCCGTAAACGTCGCGGCGAGGTCCTGGCGAACGGCCGGGGGGCTTGCGACCATGGGCCCGGTCCGGTGGATCGCAGGGCCGGGACCGGAGACCCACCCGGCCGGCGGACGGACCGCGGTCGGCGGAGGGTCGGCGGAAGGCGGATGACGGAAGGCGGACGGACCGCGGAAGGCAAACGGGCCGCTGTTCACCGTCCGTTCGGCTGCGGGGCACCGGAAGGCGATACGAACGGGGCGGCAGTGAAGTCGGTCGAGGCATGGAGGTTGGAGATGGCGCAGGGATCCGGCGGCGGCTTCGGACGGCGGTCGCTGCTGCAGGGCGCGGCGGCCGGCTCGGCGGCACTGGCGCTGCCCTCAATCTCCTGTGCCGCGCCGGCGCAGGCCCGCAGCGGGCGGCCGAGCGCCGACTGGGGTGTACAGGTCGGGGATGTGACCACGTCGTCGGGTCTGGTGTGGGTGCGGTCCGACCGGCCGGCCCGGATGGTGGTGCAGACCGCGGCGACCGAGTCGTTCCGCAACGCCCGGACCTGGCACGGCCCGGTGACCGGGGCGGGGACGGACTTCACCGGCGTGACCTCGCTGCACGGCCTGCCGTCCGGTGAGCAGATCCACTACCGGGTGCTGCTCGCCGACCCGGACGATCCCAGGCGGTCCGGCGAGCCGGTCACCGGCACCTTCCGCACGGCGCCCACGGGCCGCAATCCCACCGGTACCTCGCGGTGGGAGTCCCCCCGGACGAAGACGGAGTCCGGGGGAAATGCCGGCCGGGGCAGTGGCGGGCGACGGGAGGGCGTGCGCTTCCACTGGTCGGGGGATCTGGCCGGGCAGGGCTGGGGCATCAGCCCGGACCGCGGCGGCTACCGCATCTACGAGGACATGCGGCGCCGGAATCCGGACTTCTTCCTGTGCAGCGGCGACAACATCTACGCCGACAATCCGATCCCCGAGCGGGTGACCCTGCCGGACGGCCGGATCTGGCGGAATGTGACGACCGAGGAGAAGGCGAAGGTCGCCGAGACGCTGGCGGAGTTCCGCGGCGCGTTCCGCTACAACCTGCTGGACGACAATCTGCGCCGCTTCAACGCCCAGGTGCCGACGATCACCCAGTGGGACGACCACGAGGTGCACAACAACTGGTATCCGGGGCAACTGCTCGACGACGACCGGTACACGGTGAAGGAGACGGATGTGCTGGCCGCGCGCTCGCTGCGCGCGTTCAGCGAGTATTTCCCGATCCGGACGCTGCGGCCCGACCGGGGCGGCCGGGTCTACCGTGTGGTGCACCACGGCCCGCTGCTCGATGTGTTCGTGCTGGACATGCGCCGCTACCGGAACGCCAATTCGCCGGGTCGGCAGACCGACGACCCGCAGGGCATTCTCGGGGCCGAGCAGCTGCGCTGGCTCAAGCGAGAGCTGTCCCGCTCCGCTGCGGTGTGGAAGGTGATCGCCTCCGATATGCCGCTGGGTCTGGTCGTCCCGGACGGCAAGACCCACTTCGAGGCGGTGGCACAGGGCGATCCGGGCGCTCCCCTGGGGCGCGAGCTGCAGCTGGCCGAACTGCTGCGGCACATCAAGCACGCCCGGGTGACCGGCACGGTATGGCTGACGACGGACGTCCACTACACCGCGGCGCAGCACTACGCGCCGGAGCGGGCCGCGTTCAAGGACTTCGAGCCGTTCTGGGAGTTCGTGTCGGGGCCGCTGAACGCGGGTGGATTCCAGGCGTTGAAGCTGGACGGAACATTCGGGCCCGAGCAGCCGTTCATCAAGGCACCGGACCGTGCCAACACCTCTCCCGCGGAGAGTCCGCAGTACTTCGGCGAGATCGATATCGACGGGGAAAGCGGGGAGATGACGGTGCGACTGCGTCAGGAGGGCGGCGAGGTGCTGTTCAGCAAGGTGCTGCAACCGGGACAGGTAGGACAGTAGAGTCCAATGCGTCGATTGCGTCTTTTACCCGTCGGACACAATGTGTTGGTGATCAGGCAACACCTGTGCGCCAGGCTTGTGTGCATGACTCAAGCATCCTCTGCCCGTGCCACCCGCCGTCACCACTGGCGACGGGGCATCATCGAGCTGGCCGCCCTGCTCACCGCCGTGGCGGCGGCCGACGCCCTCGCCCACACCGTCGCACCCGGCCTGCCGGGTCCGGTGATGCTGTGCTCCGCCGCGGTCGCCCTGCTGGCCACGGCCGGCTGCCACGTCTGGTGGTCACGACGCCACGAAAACGCCCCGCCGCCGACCGATACGGGCGCCACGGCGGCGTCCCCGTCCGGACCGGCCCCCGGGGCCGGCGGTCAGGAGACGGTGCTGTGGCGGATGCGGACCACGGTCCGGGACGAGCCCGGCAGCCTGGCCGTGCTGTGCACGGCGCTGGGCGCGCGGCGGGTGGACATCCTCAGCCTGCAGACCCACCCGCTGTCCGAGGGCACGGTCGACGAGTTCCTGCTGCGCGCGCCCGGCGCGCTGACGGCCGCAGAGCTGACCCGCACGGTGACCGACGCGGGCGGCGCGCACAGCTGGCTGGAGCGGGCCGATGCACACGATCTCGTCGATGCGCCGACCCGGATGCTGGGCCTGGCGACCCGTACCGCCCTGGACTCCTCCGAACTCCCCCTCGCGTTGCGCCAGTTGCTGGGACGCTGCACGATTCGTTCGGTGCCCGCGCGCTCACTGCGCGGTCAGCCGCTCGCGGAGCAGGTACCCACGGAGGGCGTGCTGGAGAAGCACCGCATGAAGTTCCGCGACCCCTCGGGGGGTTCGCTCACCATCGAAAGGCCGCAATTGCCGTTCACCCCCGCCGAGTTCGCCCGGGTACGCGCCCTGGTCGACCTGGACGCCAGACTCGGCCAGCGGGTACCCCCGCGGCGTGATGTGCTGACGCTGCCGGAGGGCAACGAGATCACGGTCCGTCGCGCCGACACCTCCGATCTGGCCGCGGCCCGCGAGATGCACGACCGCTGCTCCTCGAAGACGCTGGGGCTGCGCTACCACGGCCCGGTCAGTGACGCGGACCGCTATCTCGGCCATCTGCTCAGCCCGCGGTTCGGCCGCACCCTGGCGGTGGAGACCGCTTCCGGCCGGCTGGTGGCGCTGGGGCATCTGCTGTGGGACGGCGACGAGACCGAGGTCGCCCTGCTGGTCGAGGACGCCTGGCAGCAGCGCGGCATCGGCGCCGAACTGCTGCGCCGGCTGGTGACGATGGCGGCCGAAACGCGCTGCGAGAGTGTCTATGCGATCACCCAGGCCTCGAACACCGGCATGGTGGCGGCGATGCGCGGACTCGGGCTGCCGCTCGACTACCAGATCGAGGAAGGCACGCTGGTGATCACCACCCGCCCCACGGGTATGCCCGCCCGGCGGGAGACCCGGCAGAGCGTACGGATCCAGGACGGCACGGGGCGCCGCTGAGCCCCACCCCGCGGTGACCGGCCGGGCCACGGAATCCGTCGGCCGGGCCACCGGACCGCCGGCCGGGCGTACCGATGCCCGGCCGGCACCCCCGCACCCGCCCCCGCACCCGGACCCGAACAACGGCGCAAAGCAACAGGAACCTGACGCCTCTTGGTGGTGACGCGACGGGGCCATCCGTACGAGGATGGACGCATGTCCCACACCACTACTTCCGGGGGCGGTCCGCTGCCCCGCCAGGTCGCCGATGCCTATGTCGACGCCCTTGTCGACCTGGACCCGATCACCGGCACCTTCCTCGGCATCCCCGAGAGTTCCGGCAAGCTCCCCGACTTCTCACCGACGGGCCAGGAAGCGGTGGCCCAGCTCGCCCGGACGACGCTGGAGAAGCTCACCGAGGCCGAGTCCCGGCCGGGCGCGGACAGTGCCGCCGAGCAGATCTGCGCACGGCTGCTGCGCGAACGGCTGACCGCCGAGCTGGCGGTCCACGAGGCGGGCGAGGGCCTGCGCACGGTCAGCAACCTCAGCTCACCGCTGCACCACGTCCGTGAGGTCTTGACGGTCACCCCCGCCGAGACCGACGAGGACTGGACGGCGATCGCCCGGCGGCTGCGGGCGGTACCCGCCGCGCTGGAGGGCTACCGCGCCGCTCTCGACGCCGGCCTCAAGCGCGACCTGCCCGCCGGACCGACCCAGGTGCGCACGGTCATCGGCCAGTTGGACGCATGGATCGGCACCGACCGCAGCTGGTTCGCCGAGTTCACCGACCCGGGCCCGGACACCCTGCGCGCCGAACTCACCGAGGCCGCCGAGGTGGCGACCGGCGCCCTGGTGGAGCTGCGCGACTGGTTCCGTGACAGCTATGCCCCGGCCATCGAGGGCGCACCGGACGTGGTGGGCCGGGAGCGCTACGCCCGCCTCGCCCGCTACTTCAACGGCGCCGACCTCGACCCCGACGAGGCGTATGCGTACGGCTGGTCCGAGTTCCACCGGCTGCTGGCCGAGATGGCGACCGAGGCCGAGAAGGTCCTGCCCGGCGCGAAGACGCCGTGGGAGGCGCTGGCCTGGTGCGATGAGCACGGCGAGGCGGTCGAAGGCGTCGAGGAGACCCGGCAGTGGCTCCAGTCCCTCATGGACGAGGCCATCGACGGGCTCGACGGCACCCACTTCGAACTGGCGGAGCGGGTGCGCCGGGTGGAGTCGCGGATCGCCCCGCCCGGCGGCGCGGCCGCCCCGTACTACACCCAGCCGTCGCTGGACTTCTCCCGGCCCGGCCGGACCTGGCTGCCGACGATGGGCGAGACCCGTTTCCCGGCGTACGACCTGGTCTCCACCTGGTACCACGAGGGCGTGCCCGGCCACCACCTCCAGCTGGCGCAGTGGGCGCACGTCGCCGACCAGCTCTCCCGCTACCAGACGACGGTCGGCATCGTCAGCGCGAACGCCGAGGGCTGGGCGCTGTACGCCGAACGGCTCATGGACGAGCTGGGCTTCCTCACCAACGCCGAACGGCGCCTGGGGTATCTCGACGCGCAGATGATGCGGGCGGTCCGGGTCATCATCGACATCGGCATGCATCTGGAGCTGGAGATCCCGGCGGACTCCCCCTTCCATCCGGGCGAGCACTGGACGCCGCAGCTGGCACACGAATTCTTCGCCCGGCACAGCAGCCGTCCGGCCGACTACGTCGAGAGCGAGATCATCCGCTACCAGGGCATGGCCGGGCAGGCGATCGGCTACAAGCTCGGCGAGCGGGTGTGGCTGCAGGGCCGGGAGGCGGCCCGTGCCCGGCACGGCGCGGACTTCGACCTCAAGGCCTGGCACATGGCGGCGCTGTCGCAAGGCTCGCTGGGCCTGGACGATCTGCTCGCCGAGCTGTCGGCGCTCTGACCACGGCCCTGGTGCGCGGCGGCCGGCCACCACACCGGGTGTGGTGGCCGGCCACCGCCGTCCGTAGGATCCGCTGATATGACAGTGGATCTCGCGGCGGACCGACGGCCGCTCCTTCTGTTCCCCGGCGACCCGCTGCGTCCCCGGCGCCCCGATCCGCATTTCACGGCCGAGGCCGCCGCGGCGCAGTCGGCCGGTGCGGTGACCGCGGTGCTCGGCCACGAGGAACTGGTCGCCGGGGACGCCGAAGCGGCGGTGTCACGGGTCCCGCGCGAGGCCGGACCGGTCTGGTACCGCGGCTGGATGCTGCCCGCCGGCCGCTATACCGAGCTGTCCGCGGCGCTCGCCGACCGGGGCTGCCGACTGCTGACCTCCCCCTCGGCATACCGGCGCGCCCATGAGCTCCCGGGCTGGTACGACACCTTCCGCGCGCTCACCCCGCACAGCGTCTGGCTCCCCTGCGCGCCCGGCCGGGCACCGGAGCGGGCGGCGCTGGCGGGACTTGCCGACGGGTTCGGCGCGCCGGGCCGGTCCCGTCCGCTCGTCGTCAAGGACTGGGTCAAGTCCCGTAAACACGAATGGGACGAGGCCGCTTTCGTCCCGGATGCGGGCGACACCGATCAGCTGGCCGCGGTCGTCGGCCGCTTCATCGCCCTCCAGGAGGAGTTCTTGACCGGAGGCGTGGTGCTGCGCGACTTCGAGTCCTTCGATGCGCGGGGCGAGGCGCGGGTGTGGTGGGTGGACGGCGAGCCGGTGCTGACCGGCCCGCACCCCGACACCCCGGAGCTGCGCCCCGCCCCTGACCTCACCCATGTGGCGTCCGCGGTACGCGAGTTGGGGCTGCGCTTCGTCACCACGGACCTGGCGCTGCGCACCGACGGTGTGTGGCGGGTGGTGGAGGTCGGCGACGGCCAGGTCAGCGGTCTGCCCGCGGGGATGGACCAGCGGCCGCTGTTCGAGGCGCTGGTTACCGCGGGCGCCGGCTACCCGCTGGTGCTCACATCCGGCCGGGTGGCGCTGCGCGCGCTGCTGCCGGCCACCGCCGCGCGGGTCGCGGACGGCGAGCCCGCGGGGTTCGACTGGATCGACGGCACACCGTCCGCGGCCACCTCGGCCGGCGCCGGTATCGCCGTACGGGCGGCCGCGGCCGGCCACTACCGGCCCGGCTGGGGCGTCTTCGTCCTGACCGACGCGTCCGCCGGGACGGCGCTCGGCAGCATCGGCTTCCACGGCCCGCCGGATGCCGAGGGCTTCGTGGAGATCGGCTACGACCTCTCCCCGTCCGCGCGCGGCGCCAGTTGGGCGACCGACGCGACGCGGCTGCTCGCCGGCTGGGCGGCCGCCCACCCCGAGGTACGGACGGTGTGCGCCCTGACGGAGCCGGAGAACGTCCCGTCCCAGCGGGTGCTGGAACGTGCGGGTTTCCGGTTCTCCGGGGAGCGCGAGGGGCGGTGTGCCTACGAGATCGACGGGTCCGCGGCCCCGGCCGGGGTCAACGCCGGAAGCCGCCCTCGGAGTTCTCGGAGTTGATGACCTGGCCGGTGATCCAGGCCGCCTCGTCGCGCCCGAGGAGCGGCAGCGGGTCGCGGCCGGGCACGTCGGCGTCCGTGGCGGGGCAGCTCTCGGCGGAACGGCTGCGGAACGGCTGTTGCCGTAGGTCGTGACACGGCAGGCCGGTGGGCGCCCGGTAGCGGTGACATCCGGTTTTCCGGGCGGCACACTCCCCGCGGACGCTTCTCCCGATCCGGCGGCCGCGCGACGGGCTCGGTCCAGCTCAGCCCCGCACGCGATGCCGGACCGTCGAGCCCGACCGGTCCTTGACGACCTCCAGCTGGGCAGGGATCCGCGCCTTGAGGTCGGCGACATGGCTGACGATGCCGACGCTGCGGTCGCGTTCACGCAGCGAGTCCAGGACGTCCAGCACCTCGTCCAGGGTCTGTTCGTCCAGACTGCCGAACCCCTCGTCGATGAAGAGGGTGTCCAGCCGGGTGCCGCCCGCCTCGTCGGTGACCACGTCGGCGAGGCCGAGCGCCAGCGCGAGCGAGGCGAAGAAGGTCTCGCCACCGGAGAGGCTGGAGGTGTCCCTCTCGTGCCCGGTCCAGGCGTCGATGACATGCAGCCCGAGGCCGGAGCGCCGGGCGCCGCCGGCCCGTTCGTCGGAGTGGACGAGGGTGTAGCGGCCGGCGGACATCCGGTGCAGCCGGGCCGTGGCGGCGGCGGCGACCTGTTCGAGCCGGGCGGCGAGCACATACGACTCCAGGCGCATTCGCCGCTCGTTCTCCGTGGACGTACCGGAGGCGAGGGCCGCGAGACGGGCGATCCGCTCGTAGTCGGCGCGCAGCGGGGCCAGTGCGCGGGCGTCGGCCTCGGCGCGCGCGGAGAGCCGGTCGAGCTCGGTGCAGCGGTCCCGGGCCGCTGCGTGGGTGGCCGAGGCGGTACGCAGCCGGGTCGCTGCTGCCTGGTGCGCGGTCTGGGCGGCGACCGGGTCCGCGGGCGGCAACGCAGCCGCGGCGCTGATCTCGGGATCGGCCAACTCCGCCTCCACAGCGGCTGATTCGGCCTGCCACTCGTCGAGTCGCTGCTGCAGCTCCCGCCACTCGCCGTCCCGCAGCAGGGCCTCGGCGGCGGCCTGCGGGGTGTCGAATCCGGCGCGGTGGGCGGCGTCGGACAGCCCGGCGTCGGCGTCCTTGAGGCGCTGGGCGCAGGCACCGGCCGTACGGGCCGCCTCCGCCGCCGCGGCGAGCAGGGCGACCTGCCGCTCCAGCCGCGCGGCCCGGTCGGCCACGCTCGGGGAGTCGCCCCGCGCCCGGGTCAGCTCCTCTTCCAGAGCGGCCCGTTCGCGGTCCAGTGCCTCGCGCCGGGAGGTACGGGCAGCGACCCGGCGCTCGGCCTGCTGCTGTCCGTCGCGGCGCCGTTCGTATGCGCGCTCGGCGCGTCCGAGCGCCTCGCGGGCGGCAGGAAGGTCGGCGCCGAGCACACCGGCACGGGCGAAGTCGGCGCGCAGCTCCTCCACCTGGGCGCCGAGTTCACCGGTCGGGGTGCTTCCGGCCGTGGCGGCCGCGGCGGCCAGCGACTCCTTGGCCGACTGGCAGTGGGCCTCCGCCTGCTGCCGCGCCTCCTCGGCCCGGCGGTGCGCGGCCAGTGCGGCCTCCTCGGCCGTCCGGTCGACGTGCCCCGCCCCGGCCCGGGCCGGGGCGGGGTGCTCGGTCGCGCCGCACACCGCACACGCCTGACCGTCGCGCAGCCCGTCCGCGAGCTCGGCGGCGATCCCGCGCAGCCGGCGGTCCTTGAGGTCGAGCCAGTGCTCGTGAGCCGCCGCTGACTGCTCCCTGGCGGCGAGCAACTCCCCTTCCGCCGACCGCACGTCGGCGGACAGCCGGTCGCGGCGCCGGGCCGCCTCCCAGCGTTCGGCGGCCGGTGCCATCCGGGCTTCGAGCTGTTCGGCCCGGGTGGCGGCCTCCTGGGCGGTTTCGATGCGCTGCTGATGGGCGCGCTGGGCATCACCCCATGCGGCGAGCCACTCGGCGGCGTCCCCCAGCGTCTGCTCGTCGGCGCGCGCCTCACGGTCGAGGGCGGCCCGCTCCCGGCCGATGTCGGCGGCGCGCCGCTCGGCCCGGCGGGCGGCCCCGAGCGAGCCCAGGTCTTCCCGCACCTGCCGCTCCGTCGAGGCGAGGTGCTCGCTCTCGGCATCGGCGAGGGCCGACGGCAGGGGACTTCTGCACTGCCGCTCGGCGCGCTGTGCGGCGTCCAGTTCGTGCCAGGCGGCGTCCCGCAGGGCGAGCGCGGGCGCGACCTCCGCGGCCGCACGGGCCCGCTCCAGCCGCTCCCGGGTCCGCTCCCGCTCCTCGGCACGGGCATCGAGCCGGACGGCCCGTCGCCGGGCGTCCGTGTACCGCTGCTGAAGCCGGTCGCGCTCGCGGGCCTCTTCCCACCGCCGGGCCGTCTGGTGCTCGGCGGCCTCGGCGGCGTGCGCCGCGGAATGTGCGACCGCCAGCCGCTCCCGCGCGCTCACCCGGGCAACGGCCGCCCTGACCAGCACCGCTTCCGCGAACCCCGGCTCGCCGGGTCCCGGTACGGCCTGACCTGCCCCGTCCGCGGTACGGCCGGGTCCGCCCCGTCCGCCGCCCTCCACGGGCCCGGCCTGCCCCGGCACGGTGGTCCTTGTCGCCGTCGTGGCCGCCGTCGTCGCCCGCCCGCGTCCACGCGCCGGTGCGCCCGGTGCCGCCTGCCCGGCGCGGTCCGGCGCCGGGACGGACGGATCGGTGAGATCGGCGCTCTCACCGGCCGCCTGCGCCATCCGGTGCGCCAGCGCCAGCAGCCGTTCGTCGCCTGCCGTCACCGTGTCGGCGGCGGCCTTGCGGCGCGCATTCAACTGTTCTTCGAGTGCGGCGAACCGCCGGGTGTCGAAGAGCCGGCCCAGCAGCCGGGAGCGGGCCTCCGCATCGGCCCGCAAAAAGCGCGCGAAGTCGCCCTGCGGCAACAGCACCACCTGGCAGAACTGCTCCTTGCTCATCCCGAGCAGCTGGCCGATCTCCTCACCGATCTCCTGGTGCGAGCGGCTCAGCGCCTTCCAGTGACCGCCGGGGCCGTCCGCCGGCCCGTCGCCGCCCGCCGTTCCCCCGGCATCCGCCCCCGCCGGCACGAATTCCCGCAGCCTGCTCTGCGCCTTCTCCTTCGTCGTGCCGCTGCCGCGCTTCTTGGGGCGCGGCTGCTCGGGAAGCCGGGTGATCTCCAACCGGCGCTCCGCCACGGTCAGTTCCAGGACGACCTCGGTGAGCGTCAGCGGGTCGGCCAGATCGCTGCGCAGGGCTTGGCCGCTCTGCCGCGCCCCGGGCACCGACCCGTACAGCGCAAAGCACACCGCGTCCAGGACCGAGGTCTTGCCCGCGCCGGTCGGGCCGTGCAGCAGGAACAGACCGTCCTGCGACAACCGGTCGAAATCGATGGTCTGGGAGCCGCCGAAGGGTCCGAAGGCGGTGAGGGAGAGCCGGTGCAGCCTCAACGCGCCACCTCGGCCACCATGTCGTCGACGCGCACCTCGTCGATCGCCGAACGCAGTTCGCTCCGCTCCTGCTCATCGACCGCCCGGCCGGACCGTACGTGCTCCACGAAGTCCTCGGCGATCTCCTGGTCGCTGCGCCCGCGCAGCCGCTGCGCATACGAGGCCGCCGAGCGGTCGGGCCCGTCGTCGGGGTCGAAGACCAGACTGACGATGTGCGGGAAGCGCCGGACGAGCCGGGCCATCGGCTCGTGCGGCCGGACGGTGTCGGTGAGCGTCGCCTCGACCCAGGACTCCTCGCGCCGGGCGTGGTCCGGGTCCTCCAGCAACTGCTCCAGCGGCCCGCGGACCCGTGCCAGCGGCCGCGGCACCGGGCAGTCCACCCGCTCCGCCTGCACGGCGCCGTCCGCGTCGAGATCGACGATCCATGACGACTTGCGGTGACCGGCCTCGGAGAAGGAGTAGGCAAGCGGCGATCCGGAGTAGCGGACCCGCTCGGTGAGGGCCTGAGCGGCGTGCAGATGCCCGAGGGCGACATAGTCCACCCCGTCGAACACCGGCACGGGAACGGAGGCGACCCCGCCGACGGTGATATCGCGCTCGCTGTCGCTGACCGCACCACCGGTGACGAACGCATGCGCAAGCACCACGGAGCGGGTCCCCGCAGGCCGGCCGGCGAGGTCGGCCCGTACCCGCTCCATCGCCGCGCCCAGCACCTCCGCGTGGTCGGCCCGCCGCGCGCCGAGGGTGTCGCGCACCATGGCGGGTTCGAGATACGGCAGGCCGTAGAGCGCCACCGGGCCGTGGTCGTCGGAGAGCAGCACGGGGGTACCACAGCCTGCCGGGTCGGTCCGGAGATGGATTCCGGCCTGCTCCATCAGCCCCGCGCCGACGCCGAGCCGACGGGCGGAGTCATGGTTGCCGGAGATCATCACGGTCGGGACACCGAGGGCGGCGAGCCGGTGCAAAGCGTCGTCGAAGAGCTCGACAGCGGCGAGCGGCGGCACGGCACGGTCATAGATGTCGCCGGCAACCAGCACCGCATCGATGTCCCGGTCGCGCACCGTGGCGACGAGATGGTCGAGGAACGCGCGCTGGGCGGAGAGCAGGCTCACGCGGTGGAAGGACCGCCCCAAATGCCAGTCGGAGGTGTGCAGAAACCTCACGTAGCGACTCCGAACTGCATGTTCTTCCCCTCCGTGGGCTACGTGTCGGCACGGCCGGCACGGCCGGCACGAGCTTCGGCAACCACCCCGTCGATCCCGGACCTCATTCTCGCACCCGCAGGGGGGCCGGGTGGGCCGGTGGGCCGGGTGGCGAGCAAGCGGTCTGCGGCACCGATTCGCCCGTACCGGAGCCCGGGTTCCGTGGTCCGGCATTCCAGCATCACTCAACCCAACAGACGCTTTAATCCCAGAAAGCATCATTAACCACATTTTTAACTCGAAAGCGTGAAACCCTCCCGGATTCACTCACGTTGCGGCCGCACGAGCCGAAGGAAGGGAGGTACAGGAAGCGGCAGTGAGCCGCTTGGATCGATCGGGAGATTTGTTATGTCACGGATCACGCGGGTGGCTGCTGTGGCCGCTCTTGCGGCAGGTACTGCCCTGGGGGGCGTTTCGGCGGCGTTCGCAGACAGCGGCGCGGCCGGCGGCGCGGCCAATTCACCGGGAGTGGTGTCGGGCAATGCGTTTCAGATCCCGGTCCACATTCCGGTCAATCTGTGCGGCAACACCATTAACGTCGTGGGGCTGCTGAACCCGGCCTTCGGCAACACCTGCTTCAACGGCAACGTCGAGCGCCGGGTGATCGTGCACCGCCACGTCACCAAGCACGTCACCAAGCACGTCATCAAGCGCATCGTGAAGCACCACAAGAAGCACCACCCGAGCGGCGGCATCCACACCGGCGGCGGCGGCCTGATGCGCTAGCACGCGATCCGTCCCGGGGGTGGCCGGTCACCACGGCCCCACCCGGGACGGTCACTGACCAACGCATCACCAGGCCCGGGGCCGGGCCGTTTGCACCGACAGCCCTTCCACCTTCATCGGAGCAGACGACCCGGCCCCGGGCTCCCCTCTGCCCTCTGGCACCCGGAGGCACGCCCCGCCCCGGACACGCCCTGACCGCGCTTCCCTCCCCAGGGCCTCGCCTCTCTCAGGGCCTCTCGCCTCTCGGGGCCTCTCGCCTCTCAGGATGGCTCCCCTCTCGGGGCCTCCCCTCCCTCAGACTCCGCGCCTGTCGGCTTCGGTCCGCGCACCAGCAGTCATGGGCCTTCATCCTGCTGTACGCCGTCTTCCGCATCGCGTCCCTGATCGCGGTGTTCGGCGTCCTCCACACATGGGTGCTCCCGGTGAGGGACCGCAGCCGTGACACCGGCATGCTCCGCGCGGTGGGTGCTCCCCGTCTCCTGGTCCGCGAGACCAGCAGGCTGCAGAGCCGCGTACGCCGCGCCGTGCAGATACTCCTCGCTGATCCGCTTCGGCCCGAACGGCCACTCCTTCTCGTAACGGGCCCAGGCGAGGAAGGCCACGGCACCCGCACCGACCCAGGCCAGCGACCATTCGATGGGGTGCCTGCCGGGCGAGTTGCGGTCCGCGTAGCCGTAGATCACCAGCCAGCCGACCAGTGCCACGACGCCGGGCAGCGGATAGAGCCACATCCGGTACGGGCGGCGCAGCCCCGGCTGACGGCGGCGCAGCACGGTCACCGCCGCGATCTGCGCCAGCGACTGCACGAGCACCATGACGGTGGTCAGCAGCTGGATGATGGTGGCCAGGTCGGTGTGCCGTCCGATGAGGAAGCCCACGGCCATCACGGCTCCCATGGTCAGCAGGCCCAGTACGGGGAAGCGGTGACGAGGGTGCAGTTTGCCGTACGGGCGGAAGAAGACCCGGTCGCGGGCGGCGTCGTAGGGAACCCGGGAGCCGCCGAGGAGTCCGGTGAAGACGGAGGCGACGGCGGTGACGAGGATGAGCACGGTGACGGTGTCGGCGGCGCCCTTGCCCCAGGCCTTCTCCAGCACGGCGGAGGCGACGGAGGAGGACGCCGTGGAGTGCGGATCGAGCATGTCCTTCCAGTCCACGACGCCCAGGGTGCCGATCTGCAGCAGCAGATAGATCGTCATGATGCCGAGGATCGAGGTGATGACGGCGCGGGGAATGGTGCGGCCGGGCTGCCTGATCTCGGCGCCCATGTAGGCGATGGTGTTGTAGCCGAGGTAGTCGTAGATGCCGATCGTCAGGCCGGCCGCGAAGCCGATCCAGAAGTGACTGGTCGTCAGCTCGAAGGCATGGGCGGGGTAGGTGAACGCCCGCTGGGGGCTGAAGTGGGTGAAGGCCGCGACGATGACCAGGGCGACGGAGGCGATCATCACCGTCCACAGGACGACGGTGAGCTTGGCGATGTTCTCCACCCGCCGCCACAACAGCGCGATGATGCCCACCGTGACGACGAGGCCGACGAGGTCGCCCTGCGCCGGGCTCATGTCCGGCCACAAATAGCCGAGGTACTGCACAAAACCGATCACCCCGGTGGACATGCCGAGCGGGATGAACAGCATGGCCGTCCAGACGAACAGAAACGGCATCAGCTTGCCGGTCCGGTACTGGAACGCCTGCCGCAGATAGACGTAGCTGCCTCCCGCACCGGGCAGTGACGCGCCCAGCTCGGCCCAGACCAGCCCGTCCGCGAGCGCAAGAACCGCACCGGCCAGGAAGCCGGTCACGGCCTGCGGCCCGCCGAACGCGGCGACCATGAGCGGGATGGTCACGAACGGGCCGATGCCGCACATCTGGCTCATGTTGATGGCGGTGGCCTGGAACAGGCCGATCCGGCGGACGAATCCCACACGCTCATCGAGGAGTTCAGGCATAGGGACCCTTTCTCGTGCCGGCGCGCTCACGGTTTCGCGGCCTGTTCTCGCCGCGCCACAGGCTGACACGATCGGCGCTCCGGCGCACCGGTGCGTGCCGGACTTTCCGGCGCGGTCCGCACCCGCTGCACCGTCTCTCCGGCAGGCCGGCCTGGCCCCGACGGTCAGAGGTCGCCGTACGCCTCGCCGCCGAGCTCCAGCCTCGCCGTGCCGGCAGTGGTGTCCGCGAGCCAGGCGCGGAAGGCATCGAGGTCGGCCTCCGGCAATCCGATCTCGATGCTGACCTCTGCCCCGTAGGTGACCTCGCGCACCGCCCGGCCCGTCGTGCGCAGATCGTTCTCCACCCGGCCCGCGCGCTGGTGGTCGACGGTGACCGTCACCAGGCGGAAGCGCTGCCGGGTGACCGTGCCCAGTGCGTCCAGTGCCTCACCGACGACGCCTCCGTAAGCCCGGATGAGGCCGCCGGCACCCAGCTTGACCCCGCCGAAGTAGCGGGTGACGACGGCGACGGCGAAGCGGACCTCGCGGCGCACCAGCATCTGCAGCATCGGTACGCCCGCGGTGCCGCCCGGTTCGCCGTCGTCGCTCGCCTTCTGGATGCCGCCGTCGGCGCCCAGGACGTAGGCGAAGCAGTGATGGCGGGCGGTGGGGTGCTCCTTGCGGATGCGCGCGATGAAGTCCTGGGCCTCGGCCTCGGTCGCCACGGGCGCGAGCGCGCAGAGGAAGCGGGACTTGTTGATCTCGATCTCATGGACGCCCTCGCGCGCGAGCGTGCGGTACTGCTCCTGCATCGGACCAGCCTATGCGGCCCCTGTGACATGCGGATACCGGCCGGACCGGCCGGACCGCGCCGCGCTGGGGTGTCCGCCGAACGGGCGCGGGTGTCCGCCGTACGGGCGCAGAGCGCACGGCCACGCGGCGTACCCACCCCGTCCGCACGGTGCGTCGGTGCGACGTCCGCCCCGGCCGTGGGCACTGTGAGGTCAGTGCGAGAGCCTCGTGTTTCCGGGGCCCCGCTCGTACGTGTAGGAACGGCGGGTTTGCGGAGGGCTGCATGGAAGAGAGCACACAGTCGGCGATGACGGCGGGCGTTCCCGTGACGGGCGAGGAGATGCCCGAGCCCCCGCCGGAGGTCATCGAGGCGGCACGCCAGGCACCCGAACACTGGCTGGCCATGGTGGATCTGACCTGGCAGGGAGAGGGGCCACCACCCCTCTGGGCGCTGATCGGGCAGTGGCGCTCGGACCCGGCCGGCGAGATCGTCGAGTGGCGCGACAATCCGGAGTACCGGCCGTCACCGCAGATGCTGGACTGGGCAGAGCCGACCGATGCGGTCGACAGCGCGCTGCAGCTCGCCGCGACCGGCTACGGACCGGGAGAGGCCGTCTCCGAGACGCTGGCGCGCGCGGAGGTCTCCGTCCTGGTGACGGCGACCGGTACGCCACTGGCCGCCGCGTCGCCCGAGGGCACCCCGGTGATCCCCGTCTACACCTCGCAGAGCTACCTCGAATCGGTGGGCCGTCTGCTGTACGACCGGCGGACGGTGGCCGAACTCGTCGAGCAGCTGCCGCCGGGGCATGCGCTGTACCTCAATCCGACCGGTCCGGTGAGCATGCTGGTGGACACCGAGGAGCTGCGCGCCACACTGGCCGACGCCTCAGGAACGGCGGATGAGCCGCGGGATACGGCCGTGCCCGTGGCGCCGCGCCCGGGTACCGGGGCGGGCGGGGCCGAGCCGGTGGGCAGCGGCCGGGCGATCGGCAAGCCGGCCCGCGCCGCGAAGGGCAGCACCGTCGTCGGAGCCGGTATGGCCGGCAGCGGAATGACCCGCGGCGCCAACTGAGCCGCCGGCACCGAAGACCCGCCCCGCCCGTCTTCCCCTTCGGGCGGGGCGTCTGCCGTGCGGCGCGCGCCGGGCTTGGCGCGCCGCACCGCCGCCTCTTCGCGCCTTCGCGCCGTCTCCCGCACCGGGAATCTCCGGGGCCCGCCGTCCGTTGTCCGGCACAGAACCCTTCCATCCGCAGGAGGCAGTGCGTGTACGGCGACCCCAGCACGATCCGTAAGATCCTCACCGAGCTCGGCGACACCTGGGCCGTCGTGGGCCTGTCCAACAATGAGCGGCGTGCGGCGCACGGTGTCGCCGAGGTGCTGCAGCGGTACGGCAAGCGGATCGTGCCGGTGCATCCGAAGGCGGAGACGGTGCACGGCGAACAGGGCTATCCCTCACTGGCCGCCATTCCCTTCCCGGTCGATGTGGTCGATGTGTTCGTCAACAGCGAGCAGGCGGGCGGCATCGCCGACGAGGCCGTGACGGTCGGGGCGAAGGCCGTCTGGTTCCAGCTCGGGGTGGTCGACGAGGCGGCCTGGGACCGGGTGCACGACTCCGGACTCGCCATGGTGATGGACCGGTGTCCGGCGATTGAGATACCCCGTCTGCGCTGAGCGGCGGGTGCGGTGCCGCGGCCCCTCCTGACGAAGGGGACACCCCTCCCCCGCCACCGCTGGTGACGTTGGTGCCGTAGCACTTGAGGCGCGCCATGCTCACTCCCCGGGTTGCCGGTGATGGCTCCCGTCACCAGAGCACTCGGCGTTCGGGCAGTGTCCGGTGATGACCACCATGGGCGTTTGCACGCTGGTGGCGCGCTCTCGCCCGGTGAAGATCAGGGGCATATCGCAGCGATCACACAAGACGGCTTTCCCTTCGCGCCCCTGGGTAGCCGCATGGAGAATCCGATTGACGTGATCGCTGTCGCCATCGTTACCGGTCATGCACTCACCGTAGCCATATCGAGAGTCCGTGGGGGCCGGTTTGCGGTGCTTGCCCACCCGCCCCGCCCAACCGAACGCCGGTAAGCCGGAGATGACGTACGGGCGGAGGAGCGGGGTGCCCGGCAGTACGTCGTCTTCAGCGCGCCCCGCACTCCGGCTCCAGGTCGTCGTGCGACATCATCGCCTCCTCCTCCGCCCCGTGTGCGGGCGGTTGGCGAAGGAGATACCCCGTTTGAGCCGAGCGGCGGGTGCGTTGGCGTCCGGACATGAGCCGGATGCGAGCCGCTGTGCCCGAGGACGCCGCCGGGCCGATCAGGTTGCGCCGTCTGATGTTCCTCGCCATGAACGGGCGTGATGCCCCCGGGAATTGGGAGCGGGACGCGCAGATGGCGGCACATCGGCAGCCGACCGGGCCGCAGGCGCGGCCGGCCGGATTCGTGATGGCGGGTGACGTCGGTCTGCATGCCACCGACGATGCCGAGCCGCTGTACCGGCGTCTGGGATTCACCGAGCACCCCACGGCGCTGTCGCTGGATCTGCCCTCCGGCGCGTTCGTCCCGTAGGGCCGGCCGAGCGGACCACGGGTGGACGGCGGGAGATTGACGACCCGGCTCAGGCGATTCCCAGGCCCTCCAGGACCGTGGCGCCGGGCAGTTCGGCCAACGCCTGGCCGGGCACGATGAGCTTGCCGCGGCGGCTCCCGCTGCCGATCAGGGCGTGGGGCACCTCGGCGACGGCGGCGTCCATCAGCAGCGGCCAGTGGGCGGGCAGGCCGATCGGAGTGACGCCGCCGTATTCCATCCCGCTGTCGCCGACCGCCTTGTCCATCGGCGCGAACGACGCCTTGCGGGCGCCCAGTTGACGGCGCACCACACCGTTGACGTCGACGCGGGTGTGCGAGAGGACGACACAGGCGGCCAGGGTGGTCTCGCCGCCCCGCTTGCCGGCCACCACCACGCAGTGTCCGCGATGGCCGGGTCCGTGTCGACGAAGCGCAGCTCCTCGACCGGTACGGATCCGCTCCAGGCGCGGAGCGCGGCGGCCACCGGCGCGGTCAGCAGGTCCAGGCACTCCACGGCGGGCCGGACCTCGTCAAAAGCATCCATCGGCACGGGCATGGCGCCAAGTTAACAGCCGTGACGGAGCGGCGGCCGGCCGTCTCAACCAGCGAGCGGGATGATCACCGACATGGTCATCTCGACCGGTTCCGCGCCGTCGTTGCGGTAGCCGTGCGCGACCTTGGCCTCGAAGGTTGCCGAGGCACCGGCGGGCACCGTGTGCTCCACACCGTCCACGACCAGCGTCAGCGTGCCGGCCCGGACATGCAGCAGTTCGACGGTGCCGGACGGATGCGGATCGGAGGCGCTGCTGTCGCCGGGCATCAGGCGCCATTCCCACAGTTCGTACGGGCCGGGTGCCTCGGCGCCCACCAGGAGCGTGGTGAAGCTGCCGCCCTCGGTGGACCACAGCCGGACCGCCTCGCTCGGCGCCACGATGCGCACCTGCGGACCCTGTTCGTAGTCGAGGAGCGTGGTGATGCTGACGCCGAGCGCGTCGGCGATCTTGACGGTGGTTCCCACACTCGGATTCGTCCGGGCCTGCTCGATCTGGATGATCATGCCGCGGCTGACCCCGGCGCGGGCCGCCAGTGCATCGAGGGTGAAGCCGCGCTCGGCGCGCCAGTGCTTGAGGTTGCGGGCGAGCGACTGCGTGAGCTGGTCGAGGTCCGTCACGGTCCGTCCAAGTCGAAGGGCAATATATTGGATGCTGCAATACAGCATGCTGCACTACGGTGTGGTGTACTTCAGCGTCCGGTTCACTGTACTGCGAGGTTTCACCATGACAGCGGTCTTCGCCCTGGCCACCAGCCTTCTGTGGGGGCTCGCCGACTTCGGCGGCGGACTGCTCACCCGACGTCTGCAGGCGCTGACCGTGGTGGTCGTCTCGCAGACCCTGGCCGCCGTGGTGCTGGGCGCCGTGGTGCTGGCCACCGGGGGCTGGCGGGAGGCCGGACCGCAACTGTGGTTCGCGGTCGGGGCGGGCGTCGTGGGGCCGGCCGCCATGCTCTGCTTCTACCGCGCCCTGGCGCTCGGCCCGATGGGGGTGGTCTCCCCGCTCGCCTCGGTCGGCACGGTCCTCGTACCGCTCGGTGTCGGGATCGTGGCGGGTGAGCGGCCGGGGCTGCTGCAGGCCACCGGCATGGGCGTGGCCGTGATCGGTGTCGTGCTGGCCGGCGGCCCGCGGATCAGCGGTGCGTCGGTGGCCCGCCAGACCGTTGCGCTGACGCTGCTCTCGGCGCTCGGATTCGGTGCGGTGATGGCTCTGATCTCGGAGGCGTCCACGACCGTGACCGGCCTCTTCCTCGCCCTGTTCGTCCAGCGGGTGTGCAATGTCGCCGTCGGCGGCGCCGCCCTGTACGCATCGGTGCGGCGTGGCACCCCGGCGCTGCCCGAGGGCGGGCTCCCGGTCCTCCGGGGTGCCCTGCCCGCGCTCGGTTTCGTCGGGATCGCCGATGTCGCCGCCAATGGCACCTATGCCCTGGCCGCCCAGAACGGGCCGGTCACCCTGGCCGCGGTGCTCGCCTCCCTCTACCCGGTGGTCACCTCGCTCGCCGCACTCGGTGTCCTCAAGGAGCGGCTGCGGGCGGTCCAGACGGCCGGTGCCTCCCTCGCGCTGGTCGGCTCGGTCCTGCTCGCGTCGGGGAGCTGACACAGACGGGGCAGGCGGCGGCTCCGACTGTCTGACGGCGGGTCAGGACGCTTCGTACGCCTCCTTGGCTTCCTCCGCCTGCCACGCCCGCAGCGCGACCAGTTGGTCGGAGGTGACGCCCTCGGGGATCGGCACCGGCGCCGGTGTCCGCAGCGGCGGCTGCCAGCCCTGCCGGGCATCCCAGCTGCGGACGACCCGGGCGGGCGCGCCGGCCACCACCGCATGATCGGGGACCTCGCCGCGGACCACGGCTCCGGCCGCGACCACCACATTCCGGCCCAGCCGCGCACCGGGCAGGATCACCGCCCCGGTACCGATCCAGCTGCCGGAGCCGATGGCCACCGGGTCGGTGCGCGGCCACTGCTTGCCGACCGGCACCTCGGGGTCGTCGTAGCTGTGGTTGGTGGTGGTGACATAGACACCGGGACCGAAGAAGCAGTCGTCCCCGATCGTCAGCCGGACATCTGCGATCACATGGCTGCCACGGCCCAGCACCACGCCGTTCCCCAGCGTGAGGATCGGCTCCGGGCCGAGGTCCAGCTCCGGCATCATGCCCGCCGTCAGCGTCACGTCCTGGGCGATGATGCAGTGGTCGCCGAGCTCGATCCACGGGTCGCCGAAGACCGTGCCCTGCGGATAGGCGAGCCGGGTGCCGGTACCGATCCGCCGGAAGCGGTACGGGCCGGGGCGCTCGGCCGCGACGGCCGCGACGTCCCTCACCCAGCGCGCGCCGCGGTGGACGGCGCGCGACACGGCCCGGCGCCGCCAGGCCGCGACGGATGAGAACACGTTCTGGTGTATCGGCACCCGCACACCGTACTCAGCCCGCCGGGCGGCGGACCGCGCGCCGGGCTGTGATCTTCGCCCCACCGGCCGCCGTCCCTGCCCGGCGCAGCGGCCGTCGTCTACGGTGCTGTTGGCGCGGCGCATCACGGCGAGGAGATCCACAGATGGCGGAACGGGCATTGATTTCACCGGTGGGCGGCAAGGAGCCGAAGGTCGATCAGGAGGCATTCACCGCCCCGACGTCCGTCGTGCTCGGCGAGGTCACCATGGCGGCGGGCTCCAGCGTCTGGTACCACGCGGTGCTGCGGGCTGACTGCGGTCCGATCGTGCTCGGGGCCGACAGCAATATCCAGGACAACTGCACGGTGCACGTGGACCCCGGTTTCCCGGTGACCGTCGGCGCGCGGGTCTCGGTCGGGCACAACGCGGTCCTGCACGGCTGCACCGTCGACGACGATGTCCTGATCGGCATGGGCGCCACGGTGCTCAACGGCGCGCACATCGGCGCCGGCTCGCTGGTCGCCGCGCAGGCGCTGGTCCCCCAGGGCATGCGGGTGCCGCCCGGCTCCCTGGTCGCCGGGGTGCCGGCGAAGGTCAAGCGGGAACTGACCGACGAGGAGCGCGAGACCATCAAGCTCAATGCCTCGATGTACCGGGAGCTGGTGGCGCGGCACCGGGAGGACGTGCCCGGGGCCGGTGACTGAGCCCGGCCGCCGGCCGAGCGGCGCAGCGTGCGGCCTGATGAGTCCCGACGGGTGCGGCCCGGTCCCGGACCGCACCCGAGCCTGCGCCGCCCCCCTGGCGCCATGTCAACCACGCCGTTCCGACCCGGCGGCCGCCAGCACCGTCGTCAGCATCTCCGCATCAAAAAGGGTGGCGTCCGCAAGGCGGCCAGCGCCCGCGTAGGCATTCATCATGACCTTGGCGGTCCGCAGGGCCGCCGGAGACCTGCGGACCAACGGTCTGGTCCACCGGGCAATCACCTCGTCCAGCTCGCCCTCCGGAACGGCCTTGTGGAGCAGCGAGAGCTCGGCCGCCCTGGCCGCGTCGAAGCTCTCTCCGGTCAGGATCAACTCGCGGATCCTGGCGGCTCCCGCTTCGTTCAGCAGGCGTGGCAGTACGCCTCCCCAGGCAGGCGGCATGCCCAGCGCGAGCTCCGGCAGCCGGAAGCGGCAGCTGTGCGCACCGGCCCGCAGATCGCAGAACACCGCGAGCGCGATGCCGGCACCGACCACCCCGCCGTGCAGCCGGGCGATGGTGACCGCGCTGGTGGCCGCGAGTGCTTCACACACCCGCCGTGCCTTGTTGCCCATGGCACGAAGGGCCGCCCCCGAGTGATCCGCGGCGAGGGACTCCGCGAACTCCCGGCGGTCTCCGCCCAGGCAGAAGTCCGCTCCGGCGCCGGAAAGGACCACCACCCGTATCTCGGGCCGGTCGTACAACGCCCCCAGCACGGTGAGGAGTTCGTCGAGCATCTGCTCACCGAGCGCATTACCGGTGTCCGGACTGTTCAACTGGACGTCGAGCAGGGGGCCTTGATGGGATACGGCAAGGGTCTTGAATTTATCGATCACGACGGTCTTCCTACCTCACCGCTCTCCGGACTCCACCACGGGCAGCGACATGAGCCGCCGGAAGGCCACCCGCGGGGCCCAGTCGGGCGTACGACTCAACTGCAGGGCGGGGAACCGCCGGAGCACGCCGGTCAGCAGGGTCGTCGCTTCCAGCCGGGCCAGCGCGGCGCCGAGACAGTAGTGGATCCCGCCGCTGAAGCTCAGATGGGTGGCCTTGCGGCGGATGTCGAAGACCGCGGGATCGATGTGGTGTGCGGGATCGTGGTTGGCGGCACCGACCATGAGGTGCACCATCTGGTCCCTCTCCACGGGGATACCCGCGAGAGTGGTGTCCTCGCCGGCGATCCGGCTCACCACATGCGTCGGGGAGTCATAGCGCAATACCTCTTCGACGGCCGCCGGTATGCAGTCCGGGTGGGCACGCAACCACCCCATCTGCCAGGGGTGTTCGGCGATCAGCCACACCATCGTGGACAGCAGGTTGGAGGTGGTCTCCAGGGCCGCCAGAACCACGAACAGGGCGAGTCGGTAGACGGCCTCGTCCGCGGCATCCTGATGTGGTTCGAGTTCGTCCCAGGTCCTTATCCACGCCGAGATCGGGTCATTGCCGGGCGCACGGCGGCGCTGCCGCACCAAAGCGATGAAATACTCGCGCAGATTCCGGGTTGCCGCGTCGGACTGCGCGAGCTGACTCGCCGTGGGCAGCAATTCCTGGGCGAAGACCTGATCGTGGGTGAGTGACCGCAGCAACGGATAATCGACTGTCGGCAGACCGAGCCATTCCCCTATCGTCATCACCGGCAATTCATCGCTGACGAGGGAACCGAAGTCCGCCTCACCGTCCTTCAGTCTTTCCGCGAGCCCGTCGAGCAATTCCTCGGTATTGCGCTCTACCGAATTCTTGATGGTATCCAGGCACTTACGGTCGAACATATTGCCCACCGACCGCCTGGCCCGTGTGTGGTGCGGCGGATTGAGGCCGGGCAGAGTGCTGGCCATTTGCTGCGAAGAAGGCGCCATCCAGCGAGTCGCCTCGCCCTGCCTGGCCCGCCAGCCACTGTCCGGCACCAGCCATGACCTGTTGCGCAACACGTTGTCACACAGGCCGAAAGAGGTCACCAGCTGGCCACCCCAAGGTGCCGGAACAACATCTCCCATCGATCGGAGTTCCGCGTAGTGCGGCAGCGGATTCGCTTGGCCGTCCGGTGTGCGCAGGCGGGAGAAAAGCCTTATCACGGAGCGTCGGTCTACGGACGGAACCATTGGCGGGGCAACCACGGCGGATTCCACTGCGAGAACTCCTTCATTCAATACATCAGGCCAGGACGACCAATCCTGACTACCCCGGTAATTGAACGTTTACGCCCTGTGGAAACCGAACCGTTGTCGCGAATGTCACACCTTCCACCAAGAGAGGAATGAGCTCCACCACTTACCCCGCTGCGCCTCGTTCCTGTCCTGTCCGGAGGTATTTTCCGTCGTGTGGCCACCCATTGCCGGGGCATTGGACGGACGTCGCTCGGGGCGTACCGGGGTGAAGCGGGCGGGCAGGACTTCCAGCGCCCGGTGGAACGGGCCCGGCCGCCAGGTCAGGCTTTCCACAGGCAGGGCCAGATCGATGTCCGGCAGGGTGTTGAGCAGTTTCTCGATGGCCAGGACGGACACCAGCAGCGCGGGATCCTTGGCAGGGCAGGCGTGCGGGCCCGCACCCCAGGCGAGATGCGCCCGCTTGCTGAGCATTTGGCGGCCCGTCGAGAGGTTCGGGTCGGTGTTGGCGGCCGCGAAACTGATGACCACGGGTTCGCCGGCCGGCAGCTTGGCTCCCCCGAGTTCCATGTCGCGCACGGGGTAATGCACGCCGTAGTTGGCTATCGGAGCACTGTTCCACAGCACGTCGTTGATGGCATCGTCGACCAGGAGTCCGGCCGCGTTCTGGTCGCCCACGTACTTCTCATCCGTCAACAGCAGCCGCATCGCGCTGGCGATGATGTTCTGCGTCGGCTCCGTCCCCGCCGCGATGAGGGTGACGAGCTGGTGGACCATCTCCTCGTTGGAGAGCCCGGACGGGTGCTCCATCAGCCAGGAGGTGATGTCCTCACCCGGCGAACGCCGCTTGAGCGCCACCAGCTCCAGCAGCGCTTCGGTGAGGACCTCGTTGGCCTTCTCCGCGTCGACCCCGTCGAAAATGCCCGATATACCGAAGACCAGGCGGTCGCCGATCTCGGCGGGGCAGCCGAAGAGGTCGTTGAAGACCAGCAGCGGCAGCAACTGGGCGTAGTCGGCGACCAGATCCGCTCGGCCCCGGCTGCTGAACTGGCTGATGAGGTACGCGGCGACCCGGTCGACATGACGGCTCAGCCGGTGGGTGTCCACCCGGGCCAGGCTCGCCGTGACCGACTGACGCAGTCGCATGTGGTCCGCACCGTCGGAGAACAGGCAGTTCGGCCGGTACATCATCATCGGCAGCACGGGGCTGTCCAGTGGCACGCGCCCCTCGTTCAGCGCACGCCAATGGCGTGAATCCCGCGCAAAGGTGTCCGGATTCTGCAGCACATGGAGCGCCGCGGCGTAGTCCGTGACGAGCTCGGCCTCCACACCGGGAGCGAGCTCGACCGGCGCGCTGGGTCCGTGCTGCCGCAGGGCGTCGTAGAAGGCCTCCGGAGCGGCGGCGAATTCAGGCCCGTGCAAGGGAGTCCGTTGACCGTCGGCGTGTGCGGGGCAGCCGGGCGGTGGGCCCTGGAATTCCGAGTGAGATTGCATGCCTGAACTCCTAGTTGAGGCGGGACTGTAGATAACGGACGAGCGCGATCAGCGAATCCGCAGAGGAACGTTGGTCCCGTGCGTCACAGTTGACGACAGGCGTCTCGGGAAGGAGGTCCAGCGCCTCCCGGATCTCGTCGAGCGAATGCGTGGGGGTCCCGTCGAAGTGGTTCACCGCGATGGCGTAGGGGATTCCGTAGTGTTCCACCAGGTCCATGACAGGGAAGGACTCGTCGAGCCGCTGGGGATCGACGAGGACCAGTGCCCCGAGCGCCCCTCGCGTCATGTCTTCCCACACCTGAACGAAGCGCTGCTGGCCGGGCGTTCCGAACAGATACAGGACCAGCTTCTCGCTGAGCGTGAGCCGCCCGAAGTCCATGGCGACCGTGGTCGTCGTCTTGTCGGGCGCACCTTTGGGGTCGTCAATTCCCGCCCCCGCCTGGGTCATTATCTCTTCGGTGCGCAGCGGAGGAATCTCGGACATGGTCCCGATGAATGTGGTCTTGCCCACGGCGAAGTGTCCGACCACGAGGATCTTCGCCGCGGTCTGCACTGAATCACGCAGGTACACACCGTCATCCAAAGCGAGCCTGGAGCCCATTCAGCACCTCCTCAAGGATTTTCCGGTCGACAAGCTGAGCGCTCGGTATGGGCGCACGTGAATAAAGATGGCCCTCCCGCGCGAGATCGGACACCAGAATCTTGACGACACCCACCGGCAGCCGGGTGTGCCCGGCTATCTCGGCGATCGAGAGAAAGCCCCCCGAACAAAGCTCCAGCAGACGGAGCTTCTCCGGATCGAGAGGCATCGTCCGGGGTGGTTCCGCATGCACGGTGACCAGAGTGATCAGCGAGAAATCGCTGCCGTCAAGAAGATCTCGGCCGTTGGTGATGACGTACGGCCGTACTAATTCCCCTGCTTCGTGTTCCAGCTCCGGCTCGTCATCGGTGGTCATGACTGGATATCAGCCCTCTCACGCGGCGGGCTGGTCAGTGCCTTACCGAGCTGGCCGACGAGCTGCTGCATACGGAAGGTGATCTCCGCCATGTCGACATCGGGAGAAGCCGAGACCGCGAGATATGCACCCTCGCCGGCCGAGATGAGAAAGACCCAGCCATGGTCGAACTCGACCAGCGTCTGACGCCATTGCGGCCGGCTGGCGGGGGCTGTACCGCCATGGCAGAAATCGGCGACCGTACGGCTCAGCGACTGCATTCCGCTCATCGCGGCGGCGACGGTGTCGGCGTGGTCCCGGCCGACTTCCTTGGAGCGGGCCATGAGCAGGCCGTCGGCGGAGACAAGAATGGCGTGCTGCGCTTCGGGCAATTCCAGAGCACTGTCAAGCATCCACGACAGATCGTAGTTCACTGAACCTCATGCCCTTCATTGCTTGCATTGGTGGAACGACGGCCGGATTGCGTGCCGCGCTGGAATGCCCCCATGACGGAAGCGGTCTGTGCGCTGTCGCGGGCCGGGGTTTGTGTGCTCTCGGAATCGGTCGGCACGATGGATATCGCACCGCGCCGGCGGCGCTTCGGCAGACCGCCGGCCGTCGTCTCGGGAGCCGGGCGAGCCGGAGTCTGCTGCCCCACGGGACCGGACCCGGGGTACGGGTGGCCGGCGGCCGGATAACCGGGAGCCGCGGGGACCGGTGCCGGGCCGCCAGGAGCCTGCTGACCAGGAAGGTTCTCGGGCGGCAACGGGGCGGATGCGGCCACGGCAGGACTCTCCTCGGGCTCGTGCAAGGACGTCAGTAGGTCGTCGGGGAGCAGGACGACCGCGCGCACGCCGCCATAGGGAGAGGCGGAGTCCACCGACACACTGAAGCCGTAGCGGGCGGCGAGCACTCCGATGACGGTGAATCCGAACTGCGGCGGGTTACCGAGGCTGGAGACACTGGCCGCAGTCTCGCTCGACAGCAGCCGGGCGGCCCGTGCCTTCTCCTCCTCGTTCATCCCGACACCGGCGTCGTCGACGACGATGCACACACCCTTGGGCACCGGCCGGATATTGATCTCGATCATCGTTTCCGGCGCCGAATAGCTGGTGGCATTGTCCAGCAGCTCGGCGAGCACCAGTGCCACCGGCTCCACGGCGCGGCTCACGATCGCGAAATTACTCTGCGACCGGATCTCGACACGCGTGAAATGGCGGATGCGGCCCTTCGCGCTGCGCACCACGTCGTAGAGCGAGGCGTTGTGCCGTCGCCGGCCGAGCCAGCCGTCGCAGAGCACGGCAATGGACTGCGCGCGCCGCGCGAACTGCGAGTTCATGTGGTCGATGTCGAGCAGATCCTGAAGAATCTTGTGCTCGCCATAGGCATCCTGCAGCTTGGAAATCGCCAGCTGCTGCTCGCCCGCAAGACCCTGCAGCGTCCGCATGGCGGCCTTCAGCGTGGTCTTGGTGGCTTCCTCCGCCCGGTCCTTGGCCTCTTCCACGGCCTCCGCGTAGTGGTTTTCAAGATTGGCGTAGTGCTGCTTGAGCTCAGCCTTTTCTTGTCGGAGTTCCGTGATCTTCTTTCTGCCGCGAATAATCGCGGTTGCGGCGACAGGGGTACCAGCGATCAAACCCCAGAACGCTGGATCCTGGAAGTATTGCGTCATAGAACTCTCTTCGGACGACGGAGCCACCGGGTGTGGTATGTCTGGCCATGACGTGACGAATCAATCGCACTCCCAGACATACGTGAACGGCCACGCACAGTCGCCTGCCAGAAAGCCATCAAAGGGCCGGCTAATGGCATAGTTCTCCCCAGAGTGGCGGTTTTCTTAGGCCAATGCGCGGAATTTCTTTCATGCCATATCAGGTGACTACCCCGTTGGCAAGTGCGATGATCTTAGCATCACAGCAACACCCCTCGTCCAACCGTGATCTGATCATGAGACAGATCCGATGGAGATTCAACAAAGGCTTGTTTGGGGATCATTGGGAGCGTTGTCGGGCCCGGGGGTCGGCAGGCCGGCCCATTCCTGACGACTCGTTAACACGCGCTCACGTGACGTGGACCACGCCTGGTACGGCAATTGTCGGCCGGGTCAGCGATGCGGGGCATCGTGGACATAAGTGATCTCGCCCCCGCGGACCCGGACGACGCGTACGGTCATGCCGCGGTCCGTCCCTTGCAGGTAGTGCGCCGTGCAATGGGTCCGCGCGCCCTCGACCGCACGCAGGTCTGTGGCGCAGTCGACCGAGCGCGGCCCCCGGGAGATCACCGGCAGCGACAGATGTCCCGAGATGGCGCGGGCGACCTCGTCGCGCGGGACGGTCTCGGTCGTCCCGTTCACCTCGCTGGTCGCGTCCCGCTCCCCCAGCCACTGGGTGCCCGCCGTGAGGCTGCCCGCCAGCAGAGCCGTGCCGGCCAGCGCCAGACCGACGACTCGCAGATTCCGCACGGCTCTCCTTCCAGCGGGCACACCCGTCATACGCCGGCCACGCCCACCGGCCGGGTCACGGACAATTCTTGCGGCCGCCCCGGCACCGGCAACAGGAGGACCCCTCCCGTGCGACCACCCGGGCGACGACGCGTCAGACGGACGGCACCGGGCCCCGCATCTGCTCGCTGATCCAGTGCAACGAGTCGGCCATCCGCTGGATATAGGTGTGACCGCTGTGCACGCCGCCCGGTATTTCGAAGAGCGTGGAGTGGACCGGCCCGCCGGTGTAGTCCTTGATGAAGCGCTTCACATCGGGCACCGCCGCCTCCCTGCTGCCGAGCTCGAAGGCCAGATAGACCGGCAGGCTCTTCCGCGCGGCCAGCCGCCGCGCCAGGTGGCGTGGGTCGTTGGCACGCATCGCGGCGGGGTGTCCCTGCCACATCGGCGAATCCGGCGCCGTGTCCGGGCCGTTGACGATGGCCGCCTTGAACTTCTGCGGCTGCTTGAGCACGGCCTTCAAAGCGGCGAATCCACCCGACGAGGACCCCATGAAGGCCCAGCCGTCACGGCTGTTGTACGTACGGAAGTTGGCCCGTGCGAAGTCCGGCACGTCCTCGGTCAGCCAGGTCCCCATCTTCGGCTGCCCTGGTATGTCGCTGCCGTCGTAGTACTTCCTGCCGGGATTCAGCACCGGCATCACGACGATGAACGGCAGCGTCTTGCCCTGCCGCGACCACTGGGCGATCCGCTCCTCCAGCGCGAAGTCGTCCCCGGCCCAGTAGTTGAACGGATAGCCGTAGGCGCCGGGCAGCGCGATCAGCACCGGAAAGCCGCTCGTGGCGTACTGCGGCTGGTGGTACTCCGGCGGCACCCAGGCCCAGATGTCCCCGGTGAAACCGGACTTGCGCCCGTGCCACTTCGTCGTCACGACCTCGGTGCCGTCCCCCGCCGTACGGAACGGGGTGAAGGAGGAGCGCGGGCCCCGCGGCTCGGCCACCCGGGGCTTGCCGTTGCGGGCGTCCGCGGCATGGACCCGCAGCCGCGGCACGCCCGAGGCGTCGACGAAGTCCCGGCCGTCGCCGCAACCGGCCAGCAGCCCCAGAGCCATCACACTCACCGCGGTACGGACGCGCAGGCACTTCATCGGGACGTACTCCTTGGATACTCGGGCCGGCCGCGGACAGCCACGCTGCCACTGCCACGCCGGTCGAAAGACACCACTTTAAGATCGCCCGATGGGTCCTCGGCGCCGACCCCGGCCGCCGTGACCTGGTGATCCGCCGTCCCCGGGACCCGAGGAGACATCACGTCACGTCAAATCCGGCGCCGGGGATTCCCTCGTTCGATGCGCCCACTCGTTCCTTACCGGACGGTCGGTTCTGGCATCGTGGGTTCCCAGTTCGGAAGGGCGCGGCACTGTGCCGTGGTTGGGGATGACCGATGACCGCGTGGGCCGATCACCGGCCACTGCCCGGCGTAGTGGGGCGGGCCGTTGAGCATGAGCAGGTGTCCGGGCTGCTGAGCGGCGCTCCGCTGGTGACACTCACCGGGGCCGCCGGGGTGGGAAAGAGCGTGCTGGCCCGCGCCGTCCTGGAGGAGCACACCGCCCGGCACGGCGGCACGGTCATCCGGGTCGGCTGCTGGGACGGACTGGCCGAGGGCGGTCCGGCCGAGGCGCTGTTCCGGGCGGCGGGGCAGTCGGACACTGCCTGCCGGGACACCGCCCGGCCCCTCGCCCGACAGGCGGCCGACCCCGGTGCCGGTACACCGCTGCCGGGCGGGACGGGCCGGACGGATGCCACCGCGGCGTGCACTCCCGTGGGCGGCACGGCCCTCGCGGCGCTGGTGGCGCACTGCCGTCGGCAGCGCGCCACCGTGCTGCTGGACGACTGCGACCCGGTGCTCGCCGAGTGCGCACAGCTCGTGCGGCGGCTGCTGCGGGCCGATCCGTCGCTGCGCATCGTGGTGACCGCACGGGGCCCGCTGGGACTGGCCGAGGAACGGGTCGTCGACCTCGCGCCGCTGCCGGTGACGCTGGGCGAGGGGATCGCCGGACCGGCGGTCGAGCTGCTGGCCGCGCGGGCCGGAGCCGCGGCGCCCGAGCTCCTGGTCACGGTGTGCCAGGCGCTGGAGGGCTCACCGCTGGCGATCGCACTCGCCGCGCACCAGCTGGACCGGATGTCCTTGCCACAGCTCGCGGCGCAGGTGGGCACGGACGGTCCGCTGTTCTACTCCGGGCCGGCGGCAACCGTGCGGCACACCTCGCTGCACGCCGCGCAGGCCGCCGGCTACGCCCTCTGCTCGCCCACCGACCGCCGGGTATGGGCGAGGCTCTCGGTGCTTCCCGGCGACTTCGATCCCTGGCTCGCCGGATGCGTCTGCACCAGCAGTGACGTGCCCGCAGCGGCGGTCGACGGCGCACTGGAACGGCTCCGTACGGCCTCGGTCGTCGAACGCGTACGGGACGCGGGTGGCGCGCACGAGGACACCGGGGCAGCGCTGGCGCCGCGCTACCGACTGCCGCGCGCGGCACGGGACTTCGGGCGGACGCAGCTGCGTGAGGCGGGCGAGGAGTCCGCGGCGCTGCGGCGGTTCCGGCAGGCCTGTGCGGCGCTCGCGGCCGAGGCCCAGATCGCCTGGCAGGGACCGAACCAGCAAGTCGCCGTGCGGCTGGTGGAGGACGAGCAGGCCAATCTCGACGCGGCGCTGACCCGGCCACCGCAGGACGCGGAGGATGCGCTCGGCGCGCTGGAGATCGCGGTGTCCCTGTGGTTCCACTGGGCCGCCTGCGGCTTCCGCCGCGAGGGGCGGGCCCATCTGGACCGACTGCTGCTGCTCTCCCGGGACGACACCGCGCTGCGGGCCCGGGCGCTGTGGCTGGCCGGCTATCTCGCCGCGCAGGAACACTCGCTCGCCACCTCGGAGGCCCTGCTCGACGAGGCCTGGACGGCGGCCGTGATGCATGCGGACTCCGACGGACTGGCCCGTATCGCGCATGCGCACGCCGTGCTGGAGCTGTACCGCGGGAACACCTCGGCGGCCGTGGCATGTCTGGAGGAGGCGGCCCGGCACCACTCCAGGGATCCGTGGTTCGGGCCGGGGCCCGCCCACAGCTGGGCGCTGCTCGCCATCGCCCTGGCGCCGCTCGACGCGGAGCGGGCGAGGGCGGCGGCCCACCGCGCCTGGGAGGTCCGGCACTGCGACGGCGATTTCTGGCTGTACTCGACGGTCCTCTATGCCCGTGCCATGACCGAGAGCGTCCATGGGAAGCCGACGGCGGCGCTGCGCGCCTGCCACGAGGCGCTGGTGGCCAAGAAGCTCATCGGTGACCCGCTGTTCATCGCGGGGGTCCGCAACATGCTGGCGGGCCTGCGGCGGACGGGGCGCAGCGGGGCGGCACGGCCGGACGCCGAAGAGCGGACACCGTGGTGGCAGCGCGGCGGGCCCGGTGTACGGGCCCGGCCGTTCTTCTCGCGGCTGCGGGCGGGGTCCTGAGAGCCGGGCCACGCTCCGCGAGACGCCGTTGGGCACGCTGTGTGACGTGCCGACCGCGTTCGGGATGCGGGGGCAGCGGGCCGGTCGCATGCTGGGAGGCATGAAGCGTGCCCCCGTGATCGTGCACCCGCCCTCCACAGGCGGTCGCCGTGTGACACTCAACGGACAGGATCTGGGACGGGCGCTGCGCCCTGGTGATGTGGCCGCGATACTGCGCCGGGCCGGTTTCTGCACCACGAAGTTCGTCTGGGACGACACCGGCGTCTTCGAATGGCGCGACGGCGGACCCGACGTCTGGTTGATGCCCTGAGGTGACGGCGCTCGTCAACCGGTCTACGCCCGCAGGCGAGTTGTACCGAGGCCGGGCGTGGGACTGCGCTTACGGCCGTACGAGCTGCGCGGAGGTGGTGCGGCCGGACGGTGTCGGTCAGTCGACCGTCGCGGTGACCGGGGTCTCGGCCTCCTCGCGCGCGGCGGCCGCCTTCTTCGCGCGGTGCTTCATGAGGACGAAGGAGCCGGCACCGAACAGCAGGGCGGCGACCAGTCCGAGCCAGGAGAAGCGCTTGAGCCACGACTCGGCGACCATGCCCACGCTGTAGATCAGCGCGGTCGTCCCCCCGGCCCAGACGATGCCGCCGAGGACGTTGGCGATCAGGAACTTCCAGTACGGCATCTTCAGTACGCCGGCGAGCGGGCCGGCGAAGATGCGCAGCAGCGCGACGAAACGGCCGAAGAAGACCGCCCACATGCCCCACTTGTCGAACTTCGCCTCGGCCATGGCGACATGGTCGGGGCCGAAGTGCTTGGGGAATTTCCGGCCCGCCCACTGCAACAGGGGCTGGCCTCCCTTGCGGCCGATCAGATACCCGATGGAGTCACCGACGATCGCACCGGCGGATGCACAGGCACCCAGCACGAGCGGATTGATGTGGTCCTGGGTCGCCGCGAGGATCGCCGCACTGACGAGGACGATCTCGCCGGGCAGCGGAATGCCCACGCTCTCCAGTCCGATGACCACCCCCACCAGGAGGTAGACGCTCACGGCCGGTACCGTCTCCAGCCACTCCTGGATGTGCAACGCCGCTTCCTCCGCTGGTGTAGGGCCCCCGTGGGCCATGACCCGGCATCCACGATGTCAGCGGTGCCGGTCGATCCCCTGGCGTGCCACAGCACGCCCGGGAAGCGTACTCGATGGCGCCACAGGAGGGCCGAATCCAGGTGTGGTGCGCAACACCGGCTCTCCGCGGCCCGATCCGGAGCCGAGCGGTCCCTCCGGCATGACGACGGCCCGCCGTGCGAGGCACGACGGGCCGGGGAAACCCCGCTGTGAATCAGCTCACTTGTTGGGGCGCAGGGTCCACACGATGCTCATCTCGCCGGTGACCGCGCCGTCCTCGCGGGTGAGGGCGATGTTCACGGGGAACTCCGGGCGCCCGCCGGCGTCGAGCTCGGCGACCACCTCGGCCACCGGGCGGCCCAGCTCCGCGGTGGCGGTGACCGGCCCCATGGCGAGCTTCTTGTAGCCGATCTCGGCGCGCACGGCCAGCGGCACCGCGCGGCCGAGCTGGTCGCCGAAGGCCGTCATCACGATGGCGCCGCTCGCGGACTCGGCGAGGGTGAACATCGCGCCGGCGTGCGGTCCACCGACGTGATTATGGAAGTCGGACTGGTCGGGCATGCGGACCACGGCGCGCTCGGCGGTGGTCTCGGTGAACTCAAGGTTCAGGGTGCGGACCATCGGCACGGATGCCGCCATCATTTCGCCGATCGACGGCAGGGTCTCGGAGGACATGAGGGTCATGTTACCTAGCGGTAGCTTAGGTGTGAAGGGGCGGGAGGCGGTCCGGCCGCCGGGACCGTGACGGACTCCGGCCCCCTCGACGAGGGGGTGCCGGGCACGCAGGCGATTGCCCGGAGATACTCGTGTGCGGCCCACGTATCACCTTGCCTATCGTTGACGCCCATGCGGCCAGGACAACAGCACAGCGGTGACGGAGGGGTGAAGGCCCCGGCGCACCTCGTACGCCGAGCAGCGGGCGCCCCGGACCGGCAGCGGTTCCCCGCGGTTCCCGCCGCGCGGGTGCCCTCTTGGTGAGGGCCCGCCCCGCCTGGGCGGGGCGCAACTATCTGCTGCTCACCGGCGCCACGGTGATCGCGAACCTCGGCAGCTCCGGCGCGCTGATCGCCACCGCCTTCGCGGTACTCGCCGCCGGCGGCTCCGCCACCGACGTCGGCCTGGTGGCCGCCGCGCGAACGGTCCCGCTGGTCCTCTTCCTGCTGATCGGCGGCGCGGTCGCCGACCGGCTGCCCCGGCATCGGGTGATGGTTGCCGCGAACGTCCTCAGCTGCGTCTCCCAGGGCCTGTTCGCACTGCTCGTCCTGGCCGGCGAACCACGGTTGTGGCAGCTGGCCGTACTGGCGGCCCTCGGCGGCACAGGGCAGGCGTTCTTCGCGCCGGCCTCCGAGGGCATGGTGCTCGCCAGTGTCTCCGGCGAGCAGGCGGGGCGCGCCTTCGCCGTGTTCCGGATGGGCATGAACGGCGCGAACATCGGCGGTACGGCGCTCGGCGGCGCACTGGTCGCCGCGGTCGGCCCCGGCTGGGTGCTGGCCGTCGATTCCGCCGCCTTCGCCGTTGCGGCCGTGCTGCGCGCCTTCCTCGACGTCAGCGGGGTCGCCGTACGGGCGCCCGGCGGCGGGGTGCTGCACGATCTGCGGGACGGCTGGCGCGAGGTCGTCTCCCGGCCGTGGCTGTGGGCGGTGGTGGTGCAGTTCTCCCTCGTCAACGCGGTGGTGGCGGCCGCCGAGGCGGTCTACGGGCCGCTGGTCGCGGAACAGCATCTGGGCGGCCCCGGCCCTTGGGGGCTGGCGCTGGCCGCCTTCGGGGCGGGCACCGTGGGCGGCGCCCTCGTGATGACCCGGGTCAGACCGCACCGCCTCCTGCTCACCGGAGCGCTGTGTGTGTTCCCGCTCGCCCTCCCGTCCGCCGCGCTCGCCGTCCCCCTCCCGGCGGGCGGGCTCGCCGCGGTGATGTTCGGCACCGGGATCGCGGTCGAGGTGTTCGCGGTGACGTGGATGACGGCGCTGCACCAGGAGATCCCCGAGGAGAAGTTCTCCCGGGTCTCGTCCTACGACTGGCTCGGGTCCCTGGCCATGGTCCCGCTCGCCACCGCGCTGGCCGGCCCCGTACAGGACCTCATCGGCCGGACGGCCGCGCTGTGGGGCTGCTCGGCCGTGATCGCGCTGCTGACGGCGGCAGTGCTGTGCGTCCCCGGGGTGCGGCGGCTCACCCGGCGCACCCAGCCGGAGCCCGCAGCAGGCCGAGTGCTCTCCCCTGCCGCCGGGGCGACGCCCCCGCATGCCGCGCAGGCGGGGTGAGCGCTCGCCGGAGTCCTGGACCGAAGCCGCGGCGGACCGCGGTCAGCCGACGCTGAACGCGCCGTCCGGCGGCATCGGGGACGCCACCGCGTCGGCATCGCGTACGGGGACCGCATCCGCGATCAGCCGCCGCAGCGCCGCACCGTGCTCGACCCGGGCCGGGAATGCGTCACCGGCCGTCCGCCGGGCCAGCGCGGCGAGCGGGAGCGGTGCGCCCGAGGCGAGCAGCACGGCGTTGCCGAACCGGCGGCCGCGCAGCACCGAGGGCTCGGCGATCAGTGCGAGATGCTCGAAGACCGTGGCGAAATTGGCGAGTTGGCCGCGCAGGAAGCCGAACGGCGCGCCGTCCGCGAGGTTCGCGGCGTAGCAGCCGTCCGGTCGCAGCACCCGGGCCGCGGCCCGCGCATACTCGACCGAGGTGAGATGCGCCGGCACCCGCGAGCCGCCGAAGACATCCGCCACGATGACATCGGCGCTGCCCTCGGGCGCCGCCTCCAGCGCCGTCCGGGCGTCCTCGGCGTGCACCGTGATCCCGCTGTCGCCGGGCAGCGGCAGATGCTCCGCCACCAGGGCGAGCAGTCCCCGGTCGGCTTCGACGACGTCCTGCCGGGAGTGCGGGCGGCAGGCGGCGAGATAGCGCGGCAGGGTCAGGGCCCCGCCGCCCAGGTGCAGCACATCGAGCGGCTGCCCCGGGGCGGCCGCCTCGTCCAGGACGTGTGCCAGCCGGCGGACGTACTCGAATTCCAGATGTGCGGGCGCGTCGAGGTCCACGTACGACTGCGGCGCGCCGTCCACCGTGAGCAGCCAGGCGCGCGGGCGGTCGACGTCCGGCAACAGCTTGGCCGTGCCACAGTCCACGGTCCGGGTGACGGGTATCGGCTCGGGTGCTTCGTCCACCGTCCCATTGTGCCGGTGCGGCCACGGGGTCCCGGCCCCGGCCGCCGCGGGCAACCGCCGCCGTTCCGGCCCGGCCCGGTCAGTCCGACCAGACCTGCCGGATCCGCGCCACCTGGGCTGCCGCCTGCCGGCGCCCCGCGCGGGCCGCGTCCGCGCGCTTGGCGGGGTCCAGGACATTGCGGCCGAACGCCGCCCGGGCCGCCCGGTCGGGGATCAGCACGCACACCCGGGCGCCCCGGCGGGCCAGTTGCTCCCCCTGCGCCCGCGGACCGGCGATCGGCCCGCCACTGGCCGCCATCGGCGCGACGATCACCACCCGGTCGTATCCGGTCGCCAGATCGGCATTGGCGCTGGAGTGCACCCCGCCGTCGATCCACCGGGTGCCGTCGATGGTGACCGGCGGATAGATACCGGGGACCGCGCAGCTCGCGCCCACCGCGTCCAGCAACCGCACCCCGCTGGTGTCGTCGAAGGCGGTCCGCTCCCCCGTCGCGGCGTCCACCGCAGTGATCACCAGCCGGCGGGCCGGCCAGTCGGTCAGGTTCAGGGTCCGGGCGATCGCCGTGCGCTGTTCGGCCTCGGTGACGGTACGGGCCGCGACCGCCAGCTTCCCCATCCGTACGCCGAAGGACACCACGTCCCGGGAGCGCAGCGCGATGGCCGCGAAGCGGGCCAGCGCGGCCGGACCCATCCGGGCGGCCGAGCGGGCCGTATCGGGCGCGGCGAGCTGGTGCTCGTACATCTCCTCCAGGGTGAGGTGCCGGGAGGTGAGATGGGCGCCGACGATCGATCCGGCGGAGGTGCCGATGACGGCGTCGGCGTCGGCGAGGTCGAGGCCCGCCTCGGCGAGACCGGCGAGCACACCGATCTCCCAGCCGATGCCGGTGAGCCCTCCGCCGCCCAGGACCAGTGCCGTGCCCGCCATCGGGTCTCCCTCCCGCTCCGGCCGACCGCCCGCGCAGCGTGCCGCGGGGTGAGCCCTCGTGCCCGTTCGTCCGGGCGAGCAGTCTCGCACCCACGCGTCCCCCGCAACAGCAGGCGGCTGCGTCCGGCACCGGGAGAGGTGCCGGACGCAGCCTGATGACCTGCGGTGTCTACTCCTCGACGGTGCGCACCGTGCCCGCGCCGACGGTGCGTCCGCCCTCCCGGATGGCGAAGCCCAGGCCTCGCTCCAGCGGCACCTCCCGGCCCAGTTCGACCGACACCGTCACCGTCTCTCCGGGCCGGGCGACGCCCCGCTCGCCGAGGTCGAGGTCGCCGACCACGTCCGCGGTACGGATGTAGAACTGCGGCCGGTAGCCGGTGGACAGCGGGGTACGGCGGCCGCCCTCCTCGGTGGAGAGCACATACACCTCGGCGGTGAAGCGGCGCCGCGGGGTGACGCTGCCCGGCGCGGCGACCACATGCCCGCGGCGCACCTGGTCACGGTGCAAACCGCGCAGCAGCAGCGCGACATTGTCCCCGGCCTCGGCGGACTCCATGGGCTTGCCGAACGTCTCCAGCCCGGTGACCGTTGTCTCGGCCTCCGCGCCGAGCACGGAGACCCGGTCGCCGACCCGCACCGTGCCGCGCTCGACGGCTCCGGTGACGACCGTGCCACGGCCGGTGATGGTCAGCACGTTCTCCACCGGCAGCAGAAAGGGCGCGTCCACATACCGCTCGGGCATCGGAACATAGGTGTCGACGGCGTCCAGCAGCGCGTCGATCGCCCCCGTCCAGCGCGGGTCGCCCGCCAGGGCCCGCAGCCCCGAGACCCGTACGACGGGTACATGCTCCCCGTCGTAGCCGTGCGCGCTCAGCAGTTCGCGCACCTCCAGTTCCACCAGGTCGGTGAGCTCCGGGTCGCCGGCGTCGGCCTTGTTGAGGGCGACGACGAGGTGCCGGACGCCCACCTGCTTGGCGAGCAGCACATGCTCGGCGGTCTGCGGCATGATCCCGTCGAGCGCCGAGACGACGAGGATCGCGCCGTCGAGCTGCGCCGCGCCGGTCACCATGTTCTTGATGAAGTCGGCGTGGCCGGGCATGTCGACATGGGCGTAGTGCCGGGTGCCGGTCTCGTACTCGACATGCGAGATGTTGATGGTGATGCCGCGGGCGGCCTCCTCCGGGGCCCGGTCGATCCGGTCGAAGGGCACGAAGGTGCCACTGCCCCGCTCGCTGAGGACCTTGGTGATGGCCGCGGTCAGCGTCGTCTTGCCGTGGTCGACGTGACCCATGGTGCCGATGTTCAGGTGCGGCTTGGTGCGCACATATGCCGTCTTGGGCATGGCGTTCTTCCTCGCAACAATGCGGTGAGGACGGCGACTTGGCGCCGTGGGGACCCCTGAACCCGGCCGACCCTCCCCCTGCGGGGTCCGCCGGACGATCCGGAGAGGGTCAGCTTCGTGCGCCGTCGGCCGCTGCGGCGGCCGGGACGGCGACCGCTGCGACGGCAGTGGCTGCGGGAACGCAGGCGGCGAGGGCCGCGAGGAAATCGACGGCAGCCTTCGGCTCGTCCGCGACTGCGGACGGAAGCGGGAGGAAGGCGTACCGGACCATGCGCCCTATGGTGCCGGGTGCCCGCTGCGGCGTCGACCGATTTATCCGGCGACCGTCCTGGCACACCGGGGCGGGCCTCCGGCCGACGGCTGGGGGCGGCCGGCGGCTGGGCGGCTGGGCGGCTGCATACCCGGCGATGTGTAGCGCTGTGTGGCGGTACGTCAGGCCACATGGATGCCTGCCGGCCTCACGCACCGTCAGCCGAGCCGCCCATGCCCCTCCGAAGCGTGATGATCATCGACTGCCCGGCCACCGGCAGAAGTCCGAAGGTGCAGCGCGGCCCGGGCCGTGCGACACCATTACGGCTCCCCGGCATCCCCGTCGGTTACGCTCCCGGGGTGCTCCCACCCGCCGCAGCGACCGCCGGCCTCGCCGCGCGCTGCACGCGCGTACTGTTCTCTCCCCGGTCCCGGCTGGGCCTGCTGCTCGCCCTGCTGGCCTGCGGCGCGGCCATGACGCTGTGGTGGCAGCCGCAGCATCTGCTGACCGGCGCCCGGCCCGCCCAATCGTCCGGCCCTGCCGCCCTGGTGCTCTTCGCGCTGGCATACGGCGCGTGCACCACCGCTTTCGTCCCGCGCCCGGTCCTCAATCTCGCGGCGGGGGCCCTCTTCGGCAGCCAAGCCGGGCTGGCCACGGCCCTGGCCGGCACGCTGCTGGGCGCCGCGCTGACGTTCGGGCTCGGCCGGCTGCTCGGACAGGACGCCCTGCGCCCGTTGCTGCGCGCCCGCTGGCTGACCGCCGCCGACCGGCAGTTGAGCGAGCACGGCTTCCGCTCGATGCTGGTGGTCCGGCTCTTCCCCGGTCTGCCGTTCTGCGCCATGAACTACTGCGCCGCCATCTCCCGTATGGGCTGGGGTGTCTACCTCGTCGCGACGGCACTCGGCAGCATCCCGAACACCGCGGCCTACGCCGTGGCCGGCGCGCGGGCTTCGACGCCCACCTCACCGGTGTTCCTCGCGGCCATGGGCTTCATCGCGGTCAGCGCGCTGGGCGCACTGGTGGTGGCGTGGTGCAAACGCAAGGCCCTGCGCGAGGACTGACAGCAGTTCGGGCGGGCCCGGGCGTTCCCCTCGACGACCACGGGCAGGCGGTCACGGGCGGGCAGGCACTGCGAGGCGGGCGGCCACGGGGCGGACCGGCACGGCAAGGCGGGCGGCCGCAGGGCGGGTCGGCGCGGCGAGCGGTCGGCCACCGTACGTCCAGGACCCTTTGGTCACCCGGACATCTTCGGACGTTACGCTGCCCCCTGTCGGCGATGTTCCGCATCCGCCGCCACCGTCCGCTTTCCCCCTCTTGCGCAGGTCAGCGCTTGACCACCCTTGGATAGCGAATTTTCCATGTCTTGGTTTGAATCATTCGTCCTCGGTCTCGTCCAAGGGCTGACCGAGTTCCTGCCGATCTCCTCCAGTGCGCACCTCCGTCTGACCGCGGCGTTCGCAGGCTGGCAGGACCCCGGTGCGGCGTTCACCGCCATCACCCAGATCGGCACCGAAGCGGCCGTCATCATCTACTTCCGCAAGGACATCGGGCGGATCATCTCGGCCTGGGCGCGCTCCCTCGTCAACCGGGAGCTGCGGCACGATCACGACGCCCGGATGGGCTGGCTGGTGATCGTGGGCTCCATCCCGATCGGCGTCCTGGGCCTCACGTTCAAGGACGCCATCGAGGGCCCGTTCCGTGATCTGCGGCTGATCGCCACCACCCTCATCGTGATGGGTGTGGTCCTCGGCATCGCCGACCGACTGGCCGCCCGCGACGAGACCGGCGGCCGGCACCGGGCCGTCAAGCAGCGCAAGTCCCTTACGGACCTCAGCGTCAAGGACGGTCTGCTGTACGGCATCTGCCAGGCCATGGCACTCATTCCCGGCGTCTCCCGCTCCGGCGCCACGATCAGCGGCGGCCTCCTGATGGGCTACACCCGCGAATCCGCGGCCCGCTACTCCTTCCTGCTCGCCATCCCGGCGGTATTGGCCTCCGGTGTCTTCGAACTCAAGGACGCGGGCGAGGGCCACGTCTCCTGGGGCCCCACCCTCTTCGCCACGCTCATCGCCTTCGTCGTCGGCTACGCCGTGATCGCGTGGTTCATGAAGTTCATCTCCCACAAATCCTTCATGCCGTTCGTCATCTACCGCATCCTCCTGGGCATAGCCCTGTTCGCCCTGGTCGCGGCGGGGACACTGACGCCGCATGCGGGCGAGACGGCGGGCTGAGAGGGCTCATCGAGGGCGGTTTCTGCCGCCTCCTCGACTGCTCATTCTTGGCAGATTCTCGGGGGATCTCGTCACTCGATGCAGGCGTTTGCCATGATCATCTCCCAATCGTCTCCCATCTCCCACTCCCACTCCCAGCCACATAAAAGCCGGCCCCGGGCCAACCACTTGGGAGGTGGGATGGCGGCCCGGGACCGGCGTCAGGCAGGAGAGTGCAGCGCCCGCCGGCGAAGGTTCGCCGACGGGCACGCGGGTTTCGGCACCACCGGACTCTCCTCACCGCGTCGCCAGGTGCCGACCGCGCCCGCACCTGGCACGCGTCTGCGTCGGGTCGGTTCCGGCGACGCCGGCTCAGCGGTGGATGGTGAGCAGCACTGGTACCACCACTACGGCCGACGCTCCCCCTGCGCAAGCCAGAGTGATGCGAGCGGGCCGCATCGCGGGCCGCCACGGCAGCAGTGCCGACAGCAGCACGAGCACGATGCCGGTTCCGTAGAGCACCGGTGCTGCGGAGAGCGGCACGGTCACGGTCGATGGGCAATGGTCAGGGCCGCACGAATCGGTGGCCATGACACCGAAGCTGTAAAAGAAGAAGTCGATGAAGAACAGCGGGAAGAGCACGGATACGCCCAGCAGCGGTGGCAGCCACCATCGCGGGTCGCGCTGCGGTCTTCCCGGGTTTGAGTTCATGGGATGGAGCCAAACCTCTCGCGACGGATAGCGCATCGGTACAGCTACTCAAGGCGCGAGGACGGCGTACTCACATGGAGCATTGAAACGATCGCGCGCTGGTGCATCAGCGTGGGGCCACGTCGGCGCGACTTCAGGCCGGCCCCGGATACGCACCGGGCACAGGCGGCGGAAGAGGCACGGGCTAGGTGGGCGCGGTCGCTGTACTGCCGGCAGTGCCCGGCCGTGTTCCCGTGGGAGGATGCGGTGGCCGTCTGGCCTCTCGGTGCACAACGAGGCCCTGACTGAAGTCGAACCAGGATCCAGTCAGGGTCGATTACTCCGGGAAACGTCTGAGCGGAGCAGGAGCAGGTCTTCTGCAGCCGCAGTGAAACCCACGAACACAGCGGTCATGGCCTCGAGGTAGGCGCCGGCTACCGCGTTGGGTTCCTCCACGCCGGGGTCGAGGTTGCCCGTCCACCAGCGATGCACAAAGCCGGGCACGTCCGTCACGGCCATCCCAAGGTCCGTGGACCTGGTCTGCAGTCGGCGCGTCGCCGAGCAAGTAAGTCTCGAAGCAGGAGGCGGAGAGAAGGCTGCGTCCAACGCCGGCCCTTTCGATCAACTCCTCGACTCCTTCATCCCATTTGAGCGCAAAGCGCAGGTTGATGCCGGTTTGCAACTATCCGGACGACGAGGAAGCCTTCGATAAACTGCCGGCTCCGCCGAGAGAGCAGGCCGTGGCTCTCAACGAACCGCTCCGGTCATTCCGCGCGGCATAGAGCACGGCGTAGCCGACCTGCCGGCCTTTTCTGGCGGACGCGGCCTGGCTGGTCAGCGTGGCGACTGGCGGCGCCGGCACCCACGGGCTGCTCTGACGGGGACTACGGCGATACCCCGCCCGTGTCGGGCGGGGTATCGCCTTGGCGCGGGGAATGTCGCATCCATTCGTTTATTGATCGTTTATTGAGGCTCGGCAGGATGTGAAGTGTCGAGAAGGATCCTTCACAGGGGACGGTATGGCCAAGCTCTATCTGGAGAAGCTCAAGTGCGTCACGACTGAGGGCTGGAGCGGCTTCGACGAGCCGAGGCTTGTTGTCCAGAATCGTGGCACTGTGTGGAATGGGACGGTGCTGGGAGACCGGATGTACACCGTCAAGTACGACTGCGACTTCACGGGAACGATTGCCGTCTCTCTCGGGGAGGTCGGCGAATCAGGCGGGGATGGCGGGCTCGGGGAGCAGTGGATCACGGACACGCCCGGTGAGCGCAGCCTGCGCTTCCGGGCGGATGGCGCTGAGTACAACCTGCTGTATGCGGTGGAGTAGGTAGCTCGAACTGAACCAGACCGACGCCCACCGGCCCCGGATGGAGTTCCGGCGCGCAGAACGCAAGCTGCCCCCGCCCAGTTCGGGCGGGGGCTTCTTCGTCGCCGGCTCCGATCAGTCACCGTCCGGCACGGCGTCGACGTGCTTGATCGCGGTGCGCACCACGATGAGGTCGGGGCCAGGTCAGCGGCCAGGTGTTACATCTGCCGGAGTCTGTGGCGTCGTTGCCGGGTGGGTCGCCGTTGCCGGGTGGGTCGCCGTTGCGGGGCAAGTACGCGCGGCCGCCGGAGTACATCGCGCAGTGACTGGTGCCGATCGGTGCGGCCGTGCCGGGTGTCCTGCTGCTGGTGAGTGGCATGGTGGCCGCCGGGGCCGTACCACTTGTGTGCGGTGCTGGCGGCGGCTTCCGATTGTCGCGGCAGGCGTCTGCGGCGGCGAAGGCACGGGAGCGGTGGGCGCGGTCACTGCACTGCCGGCAGTGGTCGGCAGTGTCCCGCGGGAGGGTGCAGTGGCCGTCTGACGCTGCGGGTGGTGTAGCAGGGTGGTGCGGCGCCGCGGCTCTGGCTCTATGCCTTGGTCCGGGCCAGCTGGGTGCGGATCTGGTCGATTGCTTCGAGGGCTGAGAGGTCGGTGAGGCCCTCCACCAGGGGGAGGTGCTCGGTGCAGAACCATTCGGCGTTCTCGGGGTGCCCGGTCCAGTCGTCGGGGTAATCGACGGTGGGGCGGAAGTACACGACGGTGAACTCGTCGGAGGGGTTGCGCTTCCTGGTTGCCGACATTGCGCAGGCTACGCACTCCGGTGGCATCACGGGCGGGCCTCTCACTCGTTGCGGAACGGTGAACGAGCATCGTAGAGGCGATGGTTCGGTCCCACCCGTCCGGGGCGGGGCTTCGTCGTGCCGGTCGGCAGCCGTCCGTAGGATCGCAGAGTACTTGATCACGGATCTTGGGTGAGGTGAGGACACGAGCGTCCCGCCGGCGGGTGGGCGACTCACCCGGCGCAGCAGGAGGCACAGCAGCAGCGGGCCGCCCCGCCTCCACCCCACCGACTGAGACCGACGGGCGGTCAGGGGATCAGTACGCAGTGGTTCTCGATGACCCTGCCGCTGCGATCCAGACCACCGCAGATGGCCAATCGCGGATATGCCCTGAACTCGCGGTTGACGACGAACCGCCACCGCGACACGTTGGCCTTGCGGTTCCCATAATCGCCCACGAAGGCGCGCAAGGTCCCCGGCAGCCCGTCCCTCGTCGTGACGGTGATGTCCTGAACGAAGTCGCGCCCCTGGTAGGCAGTAGCCACGCAGATGTAGGTGCCGCAGGTGGACTTGACCTCGGCGCTCGCCGGTGCTGCGGTCGCCAGCCCCACAGCACTGGCTGCGGCGAGGAGAGCCGCGACCGTCGCCGATCGTCGCCGCGTAGGTGTCACCGGCCGGACCATCTCTTGGCGCGCGTACATCACGAGACCCCCTTGACTGCGTGCGTCGGTTGACGGCACAACTACCCACACTGTCGCGGGCCCGCCCGGATTCGACAAGTAGCGAGGAAATTACGGAGCGCTATGTTTCGCCTGGCGATAGCTATACGGGAACGGGGCTTCACACACCGTCAGCGGTGGCAGACGAGAGCAATGAGTTCCGTGTCCAGGGCCCTGACCTGCCCACTGAAACTCTTTTCTGCACAGCTGAGATCGACGATCTGCGCCTGATCTGTCAGCGCTCAGACCGTGATTCGTCCCGTGCTATCGGTCATGTCGGCTCAGCAGACTCACTCGATGCCACCCCTCGCCGGTCCCACGGGAGACGGACAAGGGGCACTGCTCACCAGCGACGCGGAGTCAGCCAATTCGATGAGATCGCCCCATGTTCAATGAACAGGACTGCTACGGCGCCCATGGCGAGGGATGCCGCAGCTGAGGGGAGCTGAAGCAGCCCGGAGCTGTCCGCTCGATCATCACGGCTGTTTCCGGCCCAAGGGAATGATCACGCCACTCCTTGGGCCTTTTGCGATCTCGGGTGATCTGCCGTCGGTAGACTCCGCTTCTTTGACGACAAGGGGGCCCGGTGTCGAGCAAGCAGAGCCGAATCGGCAGAGTCGCACGAGCAGCTGCCTGCGGGGCCCTGGTCCTGTCAGCCGGTTGCAGCAGCGCACCCGCCACCGGACAGCATGATGCCAATCCACCAGCAAGCGCTGGCACCCCGCCGTCCGAATCCAGCTCCCAGGACAGGGGCGGCGACCAGGCGCCGAGGCCCGAAGCCGAGGACTGCAAACCGAGCGACACGGACAAGGCCGTGCCCACCACCGCACCCAAGGACGTCTCCTGGGACCTGGTCAACACCGTGGCGCTTCCCCGGTCCAAGAGCGCGGGCCCCCTCAAGATCGACGGCACAATCGCCGGCTGCTATGCGCACACCCCCCGCGGGGCACTCATGGCTGTCGCCAACGGCGTGTATCGCTCGGTCCTCGGCGCACCCGATGTCAAGCCCCTCAAGGCCCAGGTGCTGCCCGGGACCGGCCGCGACACGTTGGAGAAGCAGCTGAAGAAGGTCGATCAGCCGGTCCGGAGCGGGCAGATGGCGCAGATCGCCGGCTTCCGCGTGGTGTCCTTCACGGACCAAACCACCGTGATCTCGATCGTCAACGGCTCTCAGTCCGCCAACTCCCTCAAGTCAGTCGACGTCACCGTCCGGTGGGCGAACGGCGACTGGAAGCTCGTCGCGCAACCCAACGGAAGCCTGTCCTCACCCTCTGACCACATTGACAGCCTCGACGGGTACATCCAGTTCGCAGGCGTGTAGCAGAATCCGAAGCTGTGCGACGTCTGCGTCCCGAAACGGGGTGGCAGCCGTCAGCGATAACCGGTGTCGTCGGCGGGGAGGCCCCGGTCCTGGACCTCCACGACGTAGCGCCAGCAGTCCGGCTGGGTGCCGTCGGTGTCGGTGAACCCGTACAGCGGGGCGAGTTGGCCGCTGGAGACGACCGTGCCCGTCCAGCGCGCGACGTCCGGGTCGGCGGCGAGGGCGGCCACCGCCCGCGCGACATAGGCCGGGGACTCGGCGATGCAGAAATGCGGCACCCGGGCGGTCGCCTCCCGCCAGTTGTCCTCGGTCACCCCGAAGGCCTCGAGCATCTTCTCCGAGCGCAGCCAGCCGGGTGTCACGGCGACGGCGGCGCCCTGGTACGGGGCGAGTTCATGGCTCTGGGCCAGGGTCATCCGCTGCACGGCGGCCTTGACCAGGTCGTAGTAGAAGCCCTCGTGGTGGCGGTAGGCGGCGTTGTACTCCGCGGTGCCGTCGGTCATCTCGATCACCAGCCCGCCGGGGTGGCGGATGAGCAGTGGCAGCGCGTGGTGACTGGTGATCGCATGGGTGTCGATGCCCATGCGCAGCATCCGCAGGCCGCCGGCGAGATCGTGCTCCCAGAGGGTGGTGCCGAACCGGGCATAGGCATCGCCGCCGAAGATGTCGTTGACGAGGATGTCCAGGCGGCCGTGCTCGCGGTCGATGCGCCGGACCAGGTCGCGGACCTGATCGCTGTCGAGGTGGTCCACCCGCAGGGCCGTGCCGGTGCCCCCGGCCGCGGTCATCAGTTCCCCGGTCCTCTCGATCGTCTCCGGCCGGTTGATCTCCGAGCGGCCTGCGGTGCGGCTGCTGCGCCCGGTCGCGTACACGACGGCACCGGCGCGGGCGAGTTCCACCGCGATCGCGCGTCCGGCGCCTCGTGTGGCGCCGGCCACCAGCGCGGCCTTCCCGTCCAGCGCACCGGCTCGCGCGTCATCCGTCGCCATGCCTTCGGTCTGCTCCCTTCTCTTCGTCCCCGCTCAGGAAGCCGGGCGGGGACGCGTCGCCCTCGGCGGGGCCGGTGCCGGCCTGCGAGGCAGGGTGGGTACGTAGCGCAAGTGAATCGTGCCGTGTCGGTCAGGAGCTGAGGTGGTATTGGGCCCACGGCTGATGGGCCGGTGCGGAATCCTCGTGGGACGGCGCGAGGGTCCCCCACGGGGCGAGCGCGTTGTCCCATTCCGAGGCCAGGGCGGCCATGTCCGGGACGGACTCCGCGGGCGGCATCGCGCCGGTGTGCCAGGCGGACGCCATCGGGTGCCCCGAGGGCGCGGCGTTCCAGGAGGCCGTCTGCTGTGCGGGGATGGTGTATTCGGACTCGTGCACATCACCGGGACCGCGCCGGTGACGTCCGGCGTGGCTCTCCGCGGAGCCGGGGTAGAACCGCCCCTGGGCGGAGAGCTGTTGGGCCCGGGTGACCAGGCGGGTGAGATCGAGCCCGAATTCGGCGGCGAGTTCGCGCAAATCCACCCCGGTCTGCCAACTGCCGATGAGGACTGCGTCCATCGCCGGGGACCAGGTCTGTTCCGCTGCCCCCGTGCCGCCGGCACCTTCGCGGGGCATACCGGTGGGACGCATTCCGGCAATCGGGTTCTGGTGGGAATATTCGGCGGCGGGATCGGGCAGCGGCGAGGCCTCCTCCGGTTCCCGCGGTGGCGCGGCGGGAGTGGTGGCCGCCAGCAGCTCCTCGGCGACGGCACGGGCGTCGTCCTTGCCCACCGTGCGCCGGGCGATCCGTACTTCCCGCTCGTTCAAACCGAACAGGCCGGCCACCGCGCCGGTGCTGCCCACCGTTACCGCAAATGCCGCCAAAACCCGTGACCGGTCCGCCTGCGCCTCGTCAAGTCGGGCCTGCGCCTCGCGCACCCGCTCATCGCCCAGACAAAACGCTTCTGCCAGCACGGCGTTGCGGTCCCACAGCTCTCTAGGATCCATACCCATTCAACGGCTCTTGGTCAGAGGTGTCCCGACCCGGCCCAGCAAAGCACCCCAAAGCACTCATCGAACCACCAGATGACAATCACCCCGGAGCGCGGCCCATGATCGCCCCCGGTCTGGTCGGGATGTCATATTCCCTGGTCACACGCTTGCGTACATACTCGACGCGGATTGTCGGTGCCATGGGCTACTGTCATGATCGATGACATTTTCATCGTTCCATGTGCTCATGGGGGGGCCATGACTCATTTCTCCCGTATCTCGTCCCGCGTCGCGGGGGCGGTGCTCACCGGAGCCGTCCTGTGCGGCACGGCGGCCTGCACGACGTCGGGCGACCGCAGCGCCGCATCGGGGAGCATCAACGCCACGTCGGTCGCCGCGGTGCAAAAGGCCGTCGACAAGGGCGCCGAGCTCAACTCCGTCTCGTACCGGCTCTCCGGCAGGGTTCCGGGCCAGGGGACGGTCGACGGCAAGGTGTCGTTCAGCATGCGCCCGCGCGCCATCGATATGCGGATGAAGGCCTCCGGGGGCAAGGAGGAGGGCGAGTTCTCGGTGCGGCTCGTCGGAGACGCGGTGTATCTCGGCGGGGGCGGGAAAGCGGTGGCCGCCCTGGACGGCAAGCACTGGATCAAGTTCGCCATGAAGGACAAGGGAGCCGGCGGCCTCGGGGGGATGCAGCAGCAGGCAGACCAGGACCCGGCGGCGCAGGCGTCCTTGCTCCCCCAGTCCGACGACGTCAAGAAGGTCGGCGAGGAGACCGTCGACGGGGTGCGGACGTCGCACTACGCCGGCGTGGTCGAGGTGGCGGATCTGCTGGACAAGCGGGGCGCCAAGGGAGCGCTGGATGCCGAGCGCCGCAAGAAGGTGATCGAGCAGTACCGGCAGCTCGGGGTCAGCAAGCTGGCTCTCGACATATGGGTCGGCCCCGGCGACCGCACCGTGAAGTTCCGTGAGCGCGCGCAGGCGGCCCAGGGCCCGCTGGACGTGACCATACGGTTCTTCGACGTCAACAAGCCGGTCACGGTCCAGGCGCCGCCCGCTTCCGACACGGTGGATCTGGAGCAGAAGCTCAAGGAAGCCGGAAAGCGCCTGGGCTAGGGGTGGTGGGACGACGCGATCCGGCTGCGTTGTCCGGACAGGGTGCCGCCGCGCGGTGCGGGCGCGTCGAGGTGCGGCAGACCGATCGGGTTGGGGAACGGCAGGACATCCGCGGCCAGGAGGCGCCGGACCAGGGGTTCGAGCGCATGCAGCAGCCCCTCGGTCTCCGCCTCGGGCAGCGGGTGCAGCAGCCGTCCGGCCAGCCGGTCGGTCGCCGCCTCGATGCGCTCGCGTTCCTGGCGGCCGTGTCCGGTCGCGTCGCCCCGTGCGTCCACGAGGCCACGGGCGCGCAGCCGGTCCGCCGCGGCCGCCCACTCCTCCTCGCTCCAGCCGCGGTCCTGCCGCATGGTGTCCCTGGGGACGCGACCCGATGCAACGGCCAGGACAAGTGCCTCGCAGCCGTCGAGCCCCTCGTCGGCAAGTACGGTGAGATGGGCGTCGCCCCTGAACTCCCGCACGGTGGTGACCAGTTGCCACAGGCGCTCGACAGGGTCGGCATGGTCGCACAGCGCGCGGTTGGCGGCGAACAGGGGACGGGCGGTGGCCGGCGCCGCGTCGACGATCGTCTGGAGCGGGGGCAGCAGTGCGGGTGCTGTGCGCTCCAGCTCGGGGTCGATCGAGCGCAGCGCTCGGGCCGCACGGCTGCCGCGCTCGTCGAGAACATGTGCCGGGCTGACGACGCTCCAGGCCGCGGGCAGCGCACGGGCCACCATCCCCGGGGCGAACACCCCGAGTACGGCCGTGGCCACCGCGGGTTCCACAGCTCCCATGGGCGCCGTACGCGAGGCGAAATAGCCCATCCAGAAGCCCTTGAGGCCGAGGTCTTCGCCCAGAGCGCGGCACCCGTCATCGAAGTAGCAGACCGCATGCAGCGGCTCGGACAACAGCCAAAGCGATCGTGCGTGCAGCTCCATGAACCGCACGCTACCGCCGGCGGACGCCCGCTGCACCGCATCGCTGCGCGAAGGCCGCCCGTCCCGGCGTCCTCGGCGCACCCGACCCGGATCGAGGATCAGTGGAAATAGCCGACAGCACGGAGATCATCAACAGTGCCCTCGACCGCATCGTGGCGGGCTACGTCTTCCCCAGCCGCGCCGCAGAGGTCGACCGGGCCCTCCGCGCACGGCTGGCAGCCGGTGAGTACCACGCGCTGAGCGGTGCCGCGCTCTGCGAGGCGGTGACCGCGCATCTGCAGGAGGTCTGCCCGGACAGGCACCTCAGGCTGTTGTGGCAGGACGAGCCCCGGCCGCCCACCGCACCCGCGGACGACGGTGCAGGCCGGGCAGCCTTCCTCGCCTTGATGCGGGCCGAGAACCACGGCATCCGCCGCAGTGAACAGCTCGACGGCAATATCGGCTATCTGGACGTGCGCTGGATGGCAGACGCCGGGGAGGGCGCCCGCGCGATCGGGTCGGCCATGGAGCTGGTCGCGCGCACCCGTGCCCTCCTTCTCGATCTGCGGAAGTGCCGGGGCGGCTCACCCGCGGGCTCCGCGATGTGGTGCAGCTACTTCTTCCCCGACGACGAGGTGCACCTCAACGACGTCTACGAGCGCTCCACCGACTCCACCCGGCAGTACTGGACACTCCCGTATCTGCCCGCGCCCCGCTATCTCGATCGTCCGGTGTACGTCCTCACCAGCGTGACCACCTTCTCGGGCGGCGAGGACGTCGCGTACACCCTGCAGGCCCATGGCCGCGCCGAGGTGGTCGGTGAGACGACGAGAGGCGGCGCCCACCCCACCACCCACCATCCGGTGACGGAGCACATCACGGTCACCGTGCCGACGGCCCGGTCCGTCAACGCCGTCACGGGCACCGACTGGGAGGGCGTCGGAGTGCAGCCGGATCGCGCCGTACCGGCCGAGAAGGCGCTCGAAACGGCGCATGAAAGGGCGCGGGGGCGGTGGGGATAGCGGTGCCCGGTGGCGGTCCGGCGTCAGCCGTCGGTGCGGCCGCCCGCGCCGAAGCCCGACTGCCAGGCCCACAGGTGGGTGCAGTTGGGGCACTGCAGGTGCAGGACGCTGCCCTTGTTCGACAGGAGGTAGCGCCAGTGGTCACCGCAGGTGCGGCCGTCGAGGCAGGTTCCGCAGTCCTGGTGGTCCTGGCAGCGGGGGCACGGGACCCAGGCGCGGCGGCCGATATCGGCGGTCGGGTCGAGCGGCAGCATGCTCAGGCCTGCCCGGGACCCGGCAGCACCTCGGCGGCGACCAGCATGTCGTAGGTGGCCTGCTGCTCCGCGTCCAGGTCCGAGTAGAGGAGTCGGTACGCCTCGTCCTCGCCCTCCACCACCGCGATGGGGTCCCAGGTGTCACCCAGCGCCGCGAGGACTTCGGTCCGTCGCCGGGCTTCGTGAGCGGCGAGGTCGAGCTCGAATATCTGGTGGTCAGAGGTGTTGCGATCATTCATGGTGCGCGTCCTGTGCCACTTGCGGATGATGCGGACGTGTCTATCAAGCGGGGCGGCACTGAGGAAGCGTCAGGCGCAGCGCACCGGGACGGGGACCGCTGGGGCGACGAGTCGACAGCTCAGCGTGATGGGAATAAATGGGGCGTACTGGGGTGAAGTTGAACTACTTGGCAAGGGATTATGCGCGGTATGCCGGATTCAAGGGGAAATTCGAGGTGTGACGTAATTCATCCCCGTTGTCGGATCCCCCCTGTGGGAGTGGGGCGTGCCCGGCCGCCCCCCTGCAGGAGTGCGTGCGGCGAGGGGAGTGCATCGGTCGCCGCGAGCGCTCTCCCGGCGGGCGAGGGGTCTGCGCGGACCGCCTCAGGGAGCTCCGGGCCCCCCGGCGGTGGACGGTGGCCGGCCGGGGAGGCGCCGTACCGCGACCGCGGCGGCGTCGTCGCCGAGCCTGCCGTTCGTGTGCGCCAGCAGGTCCACGCGCAGCCGGTGCAGAACCTGCTGCGGACTGCCGTCGCCCCAGGCTCCGGCGCGCTCGACAAGGGGGTAGAAGACGCCCCTGTCGTCGCGGGCCTCGCTCACCCCGTCCGTATAGAGCAGCAGCAGATCCCCTGGCTCGAAGGGGAAGGTCTCGACCTCGTAGTCCGGGGCGCCGGCCAGGCCACCGAGGCCGATCGGCAACGCGGTCCGCTCGCCGTACAAGGGGAGGGCCTGCCCCTCGCGCAGCAACAGCGGGGGCGGGTGACCGCAGTTGATGATGCGCAGCACGGGCCAGCGGTCGGGGAGGTCCAGCAGCACGGCGGTCGCGAAGGTCTCCTCGCTGTCGACGACGGGGTCCGGGCCGGGAGCCGGGACGAGGGGAAGGAGGCCGGCATTCTTGCCGGGGCCCGGCGCGGCCGCCGGCTCCGTCCCGGTCTCGGCGCCCGGCACCTGGTACCACTGACTGCTGTCCCAGCGGACGGCGCCGTCGAGGTGGACGGCCAGTCTGGGCAGGGTGGCCTGCCGGTGGGCGGCCGCCCGGAAGGCGCCGAGGATGAGGGCGGCGTGACCGTAGGCGGGCAGCCCTTTGCCCCGGACGTCGCCGATGATCAGCCGGGTGCTGCTGGTGGTGCGCGCCGCTGCGAACAGATCACCGCCCATCTCCGCCTCCTCCTCGGCGGCCAGGTAGAACGAGGCGATCTCCAGGGCGCCACTGCGCACGGGCAGCGGCCGGAGCAGCACCTGCTGGGCGACCGCGGCCACCGAGCGGCTCTGGGTGAGCCGGCGCTCGTTGCGGTCCCGTACGACGGTGAAGAGCACGACCAGGCCGGAGACGACCACCAGCGCGGCGATCTGGGCCTGCAGATTCGCGGTGAACAGCACCTGGCGCGCGATGCCGATGAACACCTGGGCGGCGACCGCCAGCGCACCGATCGCGGCCGTCAGGCGGGGCCCGGCGAACGCCGCGGTGATCGCGGGAGCCGCGACGAGGAGCGGCCCCAGATGAATGTCGGGCGGCGCGAGAACATCGATCACACAGACCGCCGCGATGAGCCCGATCGGGATCAGCACCAGGACGTGACTCAGTTCCCGTCGTCCGCGCAGCTGTATCCGCCGTGGAAGGGGCATGTCTCATATTTGCACCCGGGTGAGCGAAATGCCCGGCTCACCCCCGTCCCCCTTCCTCCCTCACGCCCTCACCCCGTCACCCCTCCTCCCGCTGCCCCGCCTCTCGCCGCAGGGCCACCTCTCGCCGCAGGGCCGCAATGAGCAGATCGAGCGCGGGCTCGACCGCCGAGCCCGCCATCAGCGGAAGGTGGTCCCGGACGCGGTGCAGGCTGGGGAACTCCTCCGCGGGCAGACCGGCGTACCCGTCCCGCCAGGCCTGCTCGTCCGCCACGCGCTGGGCGGGAGTCAGCCGCAGTGCGCCGGCGTCCAGGGCCGCGTGGCCCAGGGCGGTGTCGACGAGAGCGTGGTACTGGCGGACGGCGGTGGCCTCGTCGAAACCGGCCTGGAGCAGCAGGCCGATGCCCGTGTCGACCGCGTGCTGTTCATGGGGACGGCCCGTGACCCGGACGGTGCTGAACACGGCGATCTGCGGGTGGCGCAGTGCGGAGCGGTAGGCCCGCAGACCGAAGTCGCGCAGGTCGGCGGCCCAGTCGCCGCTGGGCGCGAAGCCGGTCATGGACTCCCCGATGAGGCGGTCGGCCAGCGCCAGCAGCAGATCCTCGGTGTTGCGGAAGTAGCGGTAGACGGCGGACGGATCGGCGCCGAGTGCCGCGCCGAGTCTACGCACGGTGAAGGCCTGCGCCCCCTGGGCGTCGATCAGTTCGCATGCGGCGTCGACGATGAGATCGGCCGACAGGACCACACCTGAACTGGTCGGCCGGCGCCGCTTGCGCTCGACCGGGACGCGCTCGCTCTCCGCCACGCCGAACCCCTCCGCTTCGCTCCGCCCCGGCCCCCGGGCCCTCTCGGGCCAGTTAACCATTCGGTTACGTCAACACCGTTGACACAAGGATGAACGGCCTGTTTCATCGGCGGACATACACGGATCACCGCGGTGCCGTATCCCGCACCACCCCCTTCCGTAAGACGCAGCCGTCCCGCACCCCCGGGCCCGGCCCGCGCCGTCCTGCCCCGCCGCCCCACCCCGCACCTCCGCGTCCCCCTGGCCCGCCCGAGACCGGTCCGGCCCGCAGCCCAAGGAGTGAGTGCCATGCCTTCCGCAGTGCAGCAGGACCCCGGCCCGGCGAGAATGCGCCGCTCACTGGGGGTGAAGGACGGGGTGGCGATCGCCGCGTCGAGCACCGCCGCGACCAGCAGCATCGGCATCGGTATGGGCACCCTGGCCGCGTACACGGGCCGGCAGACGCCCGCCCTGTTGCTGCTGGCCTTCCTGCCCATCCTCGGTATCGCGCTGTCGTACGCCCGGCTCAACCGCACCGAGCCGAACTGCGGCAGCGGCTACACCTGGGTGGGCAGGTCCATCGGCCCCTGGCCCGGGTTCCTGACCGGGTGGGTGGTGCTGGTCGGAAACGTGATCTTCATGGCGTACACGGGTGCGGTGACCGGCTCCGTGGTGCTCCAGTTCCTCAACAAGCTGGGCCTGCGCAGCATCGGGGGGCTCCGGCTGGATCCGGCCTCGACCGGCATCAGCACCGCCGTCGGGCTGGTCGCGCTGGTCATCGTCACCCTCACCGCGATCACGGGTGTGCGCGCCGCGACCCGGCTGCAGATGTGGCTGCTGGTCTTCGAGTACACGGTCCTGCTGGTCTTCTGCGGCTACGCGCTCACCACCGGTGACCAGCCGTTCTCGCTCTCCTGGCTCAACCCGTTCGAGATCTCCTCACCCCAGGCGCTGGCCCAGGGGATGGTGCTGGCGGTGTTCTTCTACTGGGGCTGGGACGCCGCGTTCAGCGTCAACGAGGAAACCCGCAGCTCCACCGACGCGGCCCGCGGCGGACTGATCGCGCTGGTGGCGATGCTGGGGCTGTTCCTCATCGGTGCGCTCGCCTTCCAGCGGGTGATGAGCACGGACGAGCTCATCCACAACGGGCCGCAGGCGCTCACCTTCCTCGGCAGCGCACTGGCGCCGGAACCCTGGGCCTCGCTACCCCTGGCCGCCCTGATGTGCTCGGCCTTCGCTTCTCTCCAGTCGAGCGTCATCCCCACCGCCCGCGGCACGCTGGCAATGGCCCGCGACCGCACGCTGGGCCCGGTGTGGCAGCGGGTGCACCCCCGCTACGGCTCCCCCGCCGTGGGCACCCTGGTGATCATGGCTCTCGCCGCGCTGCTCGCCGTGCTCGCAGTCGGCATCCCCAAGCTCAACGACATGATCCTGACCGCCGTGAACTCGATAGGGCTGACCGTGGCCCTCTACTACGGACTCACCGCACTCGCCTGCGCGGTGCGCTTCCGCACCAGCCTGCGCGACGGAGTGGTGCGCGCGCTGCGCGATGTGGTCGTCCCGTCGGTGAGCGCACTGGCGCTGTTCGGGCTCGGCGGCTACCTCGTCTGGGACTACGCGACCATGAGCGACCACTTCGAGGCGAGCCCGGACAACGGCTGGTTCATGCTGCTGCTGCCCGCGCTGTTCATTGCGCTGGGCCTGGCCACCGCCGCCTGGGCCAAGTGGGTGCGCCGCGCCCCGTATTTCCGTACCGGCCGGGGGACGGACGCCGACGCGATCAGCCTGCCGATGGATGCGGACGCCGCCGTGCTCCCCAGCCCGTCGGAGGGCTGACCACCCGCCCGGACCGCGCTCCGCCCGGCCACCTCGGTCCTTTACGACGCCCACCACGACCACCACCCCGACCACCACTACGACACCCCACGACACCCGCCACGACACCGACGCAGTACACCCGACACACCTGGAGCGACACCCCCCATGGATCTCAGCACCACCGTGGACCCCGAGCCCAACCCGGACACCGCCGCCCGAGGCGCCACCGATGACGGCCCCGCCGACCTCGTCTTCCTCTCCGGCCCCGTGCACACCGTCGACGCCGCGCGTACCCGGGCGAGCGCGGTGGCGGTCCGCAACGACCGCATCATCGCCGTCGGGCACGACGCGGAGGTCCGCGACTTGATCGGGTCCGCCACGGAGGTCGTCGATCTGCACGGCAAGCTGCTCATCCCCGGCTTCCAGGATGCACACGTCCATCCGGTCGGCGGCGGACTGGAGTTGGCGCTGTGCGATCTGAGCGCGGCCGTCACCGCCGAGGCGTACCGCGAGCTGATCAGCTCGTACGCGGCGGCACATCCGGAGGCGGCGTGGATCACGGGCGGCGGCTGGTCCATGGAGGCCTTCCCGGGCGGCATGCCGACCCGGGAGTTCCTGGACGCCCTCGTCCCCGACCGGCCGGTGTTCCTCGTCAACCGCGATCACCACGGTGGCTGGGCCAACTCCCGCGCCCTGGAACGCGCCGGGATCACCTCCCGTACGCCGGATCCGGCCGACGGGCGCATCGAGCGGGATGCGGACGGCCACCCGACCGGCATGCTGCAGGAGGGGGCCATGGAGCTGGTGGGTGATCTGATCCCGGAAGCGACGCTCGCCGACCAGACCGCCGGACTGCTCAGGGCGCAGCGTCTCCTCCACGGGTACGGGGTGACCGCGTGGCAGGACGCGATGCTGGGCCGCGCACCCGGAGGGGCCGATCCCGCCCCCGCGTATGTGGCCGCCCGGCGCGACGGCAAGCTCACGGCACGGGTGAGGGGGGCACTGTGGTGGGACCGGGCCCGCGGGGCCGAGCAGATCCCTGAACTCATGGCCCGCCGGAAGGAGTTGACGGGCGGACGACTCCAGGCGACCAGCGTCAAGATCATGCAGGACGGCATCGCCGAGAATCACACGGCCGCCATGCTCAGCCCCTACCTCACCGCCTGCGGCTGCACCTCCGACAACAGCGGTATCTCGTTCATCGACCCCGAGAATCTGCGGACCTACGTCACCCTGCTGGACGCGGAAGGCTTCCAGGTGCACTTCCACGCCTTGGGCGACCGGGCCGTACGCGAGGCGCTGGACGCCGTCGAGGCGGCCCGGCGGACGAACGGCCGGCGCGACACCCGGCCGCACCTCGCGCATCTCCAGGTCGTCCACCCCGACGATGTCCCGCGCTTTCGCCGGCTCGGCGCCACCGCGAACATCCAGGCGCTCTGGGCGGCCCACGAGCCGCAGATGGACGAACTGACCATCCCCTTCCTGGGCCCCCAGCGGGCCGCCTGGCAGTACCCGTTCGGGGACCTGCTGCGCTCGGGCGCCACTCTTGCGGCGGGCAGCGACTGGCCGGTCAGCTCCCCCGACCCGATCGCCGCCCTGCATGTCGCGGTCAACCGCCGCGAGCCCGACGGCCCGGCCTCGGCACCGGTCTTCCTCCCCGAGCAACGCATCGACCTGGGCTCCGCGCTCGCCGCGTACACGGCCGGCAGCGCCTACGCCAACCACCTCGACGACACCGGCACCATCCGGCCGGGAAATCTGGCCGATCTGGTCGTCCTCGACCGTGATCCCTTCGACGGTGCCGAGGAGGAGATCGCCGCGACCCGCGTGCTGCAGACGTTCGTCGGGGGGCGCCGGGTGTACGCGGCCGAGGACGCCTGAGCAGATCGCGCGGGAGGCTCGCCCGTTGGCGGGAGCGGCCGGCTGCGGCACGCTGACCGTCCGACGGTTCGGGCCTCCCCGACGGTTCGGGCCTCCTCCCGCCGGGTCGCCGCACCACGGCACCGCGGTTCACCCGCCCGCGCGCCCGCCCCGTCGGCGCCGTGCGCCCACCCCGTCGGCGCCGTGCGCCCGCAACGGTACCGCCGCCCGCTGCCCCGGCGTACGGGCCGGCGCGGCGCACCGCCCGCGAGCTGCGCCGTAAGCGCCCGGCGGACCGGGCCCCGGCGAGGTCGCGGGGCCCGGTCCGCCGGGCGCACCGCTCCCCTACTCGATGACCAACTCGACCTCGATGTTGCCGCGGGTGGCCTTGGAGTACGGGCAGTACTGGTGCGTCGCCTCGACCAGCTGCCGCCCGGTCTCGCCCGCGAGGGCGTCCGGCAGCTCCACCCGCATGACGACGGCCAGGCCGAAGCCGGTGTCGTCCTTGCCGATGGAGACCTCGGCGGTGACCGAGACGTCCTTGGTGTCGAGCTTCATCTGGCGGCCGACGTTGGCCATCGCGCTGGCGAAGCAGGCCGCGTAGCCGGCGGCGAAGAGCTGCTCCGGGTTGGTGCCTGCGCCGTTGCCGCCGAGAGCCGGCGGCATGGCCAGGGGCAGGTCGAGCCGGCCGTCGGAGCTGACCGCCCGTCCTTCGCGGCCGTTGGCGGTGGCGACAGCGGTGTACAGCGCGTCCATCACAGTTCCCCTTCGGTGGCGGGCGGCCGCTTCCCGGCCACCCGATGGCCCTCACAGTGACACACATTTAAATTGCCCGCAACTAGATTGCGCACAACTAAATGCCCTGCGGCGAGCTACCCTGGCCCCATGACCTCCGCCACCAGGCCCCCGGTACCCGACGCCGAACTGCTCCGCCTCGACCACCAGGTCTGCTTCTCGCTGCACGCCGCCTCACGGGCATTCGGCGGCGTCTACCGCGACGCGCTGAAGGACCTGGGCCTGACCTACCCCCAGTACCTGGTCATGCTGGTCCTGTGGGAGCACGGATCCCAGCCGGTCAAGGCCATCGGCGAACAGCTCCGGCTGGACTCCGGCACCCTCTCCCCGCTCCTCAAACGCCTGGAATCGGCCGGTCTGGTACGCCGCGAACGGAGCACCGAGGACGAGCGGTCGGTCACCATCCACCTGACCCCCGCCGGCGACGACCTGCGCGAAGCGGCCCTGCCGGTCCCCCGCAGGATGCTGGCCGCCACGGGCCTCACGATCGAGGAACTCCGTACGCTCCAGGGCTTGTTGGGGCGCGTGACCAGCGCCCTGGACGAGGCCTGACCCCGGAAGACCCCGGAGTCCGCCGGCCCTGGGCCCGTACCTCCCGCCGGTCCGCGGCGTTACGTACGTAGGTGCTTTCCGCGGCGTCCGCAAGGCGAGGCGCCAACGCCCTGTCCATCCCGGTGCGCTCATCACCCCATTGAGCTACCAAGGTTGGGGAGGCATTGGGACAAAGGCGTATAAAGGGTGGTCAAACCAGCCGGAGCCGCCGGTGAAATCCCGCCCACGACGCGGTTGGCAGCATCGCCTACGACAAGCGGAGGAGCGCCACGTGAACGCGGCAGAAGTTGTCAACACCTTGCTGGTCCAACGATTCGGGGTCTCCCCGGCCGACATCACCGATGAGTCGTTGCTGCGCGGCCTGCGCCTCGACTCCCTGGCACTGGAAGAACTCCGCGTCCTCATCGAGGAACGGCTGGACATCGACCTCGACGAGGTGTCGCTGACCCCGCGGAACACCGTGGGCCAGCTGGTGGCGGCCGTCGACGGCAAAGTTCCGGCATGACGGCCCGCCAGGAGCCGTTCGCCGCGGCCGTGACGGGACTGGGACTGGTGACCGCGGCAGGGGTGGGAGCGAAGGCCACCTGGCATGCCGTCACCCAGGAAACCGTGCCCGGCGGCGTGACCCACCAGGAAGAACTCGCCGATCTGCCCTGCGACTTCATGTACACCATCGCCGGTCTGGACACCACGGAGCTGCTCGGGGTGGCGACCCAGCGGCTGATGGACCGCTTCGCGCAGCTCGCGGTGATCGCCGCCCGGGAGGCCGTCCTCGATGCCGGCCTCGACCCGGAATCCTGGGACAGCAGCCGGGTCGCGGTGGTCATCGGCTCCGCGCACGGCGGGCTGCCGTTCTACGACCAGCAGCATGTCGCCATGGCCGGGCGCGGCGCCCGCCGGGTCTCCCCCAAACTCGCCCCGCTGACCGTCGTCAACAGCGCCGCCAGCAGCGTCTGCATGGACATCGGCGCCCACGGCCCCAGCCTGGGCGTGGCCACGGCGTGCTCCTCCGGGACCGTCGCGCTGGGCACCGCGCACCAGCTGCTGCGCGCCGGGGCCTGCGATATCGCCCTCGCCGGCGGGGCGGAATCGGTCCTCTCCCGGCTGCTCATCGCCAGCGCCTGCCAGATGAAGGCGGTCTCCACCCGCCGGGACGATCCGGCCGCCGCGTGCCGCCCCTTCGACGCGGGCCGGGACGGCTTCGTGGTCGGCGAGGGCGCCGGGCTGCTCGTGCTGGAGCGGCCGGAGCACGCCAGGGCCCGCCACGCCCCCGTGCGCGCCCACCTCCGCGGCTACGGCGCGTCCAGCGATGCCTACGCGGCGGTGGCCCCCGACCCCGAGGGCAAGGGGATCGAGCGGGCACTGCGCATCGCGCTGGCGGACGCCGGGGTGCAGGCCGGCGATGTCGGCCACGTCAACGCGCACGGCACCTCGACGGTCGCCAACGACCACATCGAGGCCGCCGTGCTGCAGCGGGTTCTCGGCGATCACCCCCTGGTCACCTCGACGAAGGCGATGACCGGGCACGCACTGGGCGCCGCGGGCGGGATCGAGGCCGCGCTCACCGTGCTCGCCCTGGAGCAGCAGCTGGTGCCCCCGACCGCCAACCTCCAGGTGCTGGATCCGCGGATCCCGATCGACATCGTGCACAAGGAGGCCCGGCAGGCGGCATTCGACTGCGCGGTCAAGACGTCGCTCGGCTTCGGCGGGCACAACGCCGCACTGGTCCTGACCCGCTAGGGAGACACCCTCCTGGGGCCCGTCTTGCACGTCCCGTCGCGACAGGCCCTGGACCGCCCCCTGCGCGCCGCGTCGGCGCGCCCGTTCCCGCCGGTGCTTCGAGAAGGAATCTCACATGTCCGAGGAAATGATCCGCTCCTTGTCGGTGGACGGGGTGTCCTACTCCTACCGGCGCTTGCAGCAGCCGGAGCGGATCACCGAACCCGTGCTGGTGCTGGGCGGCGCGCTGCAAGGAATGTTCGGCTGGCCGCAGATGGAAGATCATGTGGGGCCGCTGGCGGATGTGGTGACCGCCGACCTGCCGGGAATGGGAAGCGCCGACCCGCTTCCCCCGGGGCCGAGTATCGATGTCGTGTGCGCGGCGATCGAGGGCATCATCGAGGATCTGGACGTCCCGCGGATCAACCTCTTCGGCTTCTCCTACGGGGCGGGCCTGGCCTACGGATGCGCCCGGAGGTTCCCCGGGCGGATCGCACGGCTCGCCCTGGGCGGGGTTCCGGCGCACATCAGCGAGGCGCAGAAAGAGCTGTGGCGACGGGCGTCCGACCATCTCACGCGGGGCGACACCGAGGCCTTCGCCACCCTGGTCACCGAGGGGCTGATGTGCCTCGACGACCGTCGGCACGTCGCCCACCGGAAGCTGGCGTACCGCTACGTCCGACGCTCGATGCTGCATGCGGCCCGCAGCTCCCGGCACGCCGTCGACTCGCTGCGCCGTGGGATCTCGGACCGTCCGGACTTCTCCGGCGGCCTGACCGGCATCCCCACCCTCGTCTTCAGCGGTGAGCACGACACGGTGACCTCACCGGCCCGGCAACGGCACTTCGCGTCCACCATCCCGGGCAGCCGCTTTCTGACGATTCCGGACGCCGATCACTGGGTGGTGCTCGAACGCCCGCAGGACGTCGCGGACTTGGCCGCCCGGTTCTTCACCGATGGACCGCTGGGCTCGGCACCCTGTCTGGCGCCGGTGGCGCGCGAGGAGGCACCGACGGCCGATCCGGCGTGTGCGTGATCCTTGACCCTTTGATCCTTCACCCGAGATTGCATTCTCTTGTAGTTATATAGCCATGGCGGCATACTGGAGCCATGCCCCTACCGTTCGACGTACTTGCGGAGCCGAGCCGGCGCAAGATCCTCGACCTGCTCCTGGAGCGCCCACGACTGGTCGGCGAGCTCACGGAGCAGCTCGGGCTGAGCCAGCCCGGCACCTCCAAGCACCTGCGGGTACTGCGCGAGGCCGGCCTGGTCCAGGTCCGGCGGGACGCCCAGCGCCGCTGGTACGAGCTCCGGCCCGAGCCCCTGGCGGAGCTGGACGCCTGGCTCGCGCACTACCGGCATCTGTGGACCGGATCCCTTGACGCCCTGGAACGGCATCTCGACGCCATGGAGGACGACCCCCGATGAACCCGCACTCCGACAGCCTCAGCACCGCCGACGGCCGCAATGCGCTTCGCATGGAGCGCAGGCTCGCCCATCCGCCCTCGAAGGTCTGGTCGGCGATCACCGACCCGGCGCAGATCGGGCAGTGGTTCCCCTCCGAGGTCACCGTCGAGCTCCGGCCCGGCGGGGCGATGACCTTCGCCATGCCCGGCGTGAGCGATATCGCCATGACCGGCACGGTCACCGATGCCGAGGAGCCCCGGCTGTTCGCCTTCACCTGGGGCGAGGACCATCTGCGCTGGGAGATCACTCCGGACGGCGAGGGCTCGCTGCTGACCTTGGTGCACACCTTCGGTGACCGGTTCGGCGGCGCGAGCTTCGCCTCCGGCTGGCATCTGTGCCTCACCGCGCTCTCGCAGCTGCTGGACGGCGCACCGACGGCCGTGCCCCGCGACACGGGAGAGCTGCACGAGGCCTATGTCGAGCAGTTCGATCTCGGGCAGGGTGTGGTCGAGGACACCCCGAGTGGCCCGCGGATCCGCTTCGAGCGCCAGCTCGTGCGGCCCGCCGAGGCCGTCTGGGAGGCGCTGACCTCGGGAAACGAGCCCATGGAAGGTGCGCCCGCACCGGCCGGCTTCACCTCCCGCGAGGCGCTGGCCGGGCCCGTCACCGAGGTACGGGCCCCTTCGGTGCTCGCCTATGGCCGGCATCCGGAAGGCACGGTCCGATGGGAGCTGGGCCAGGGCACCGGTCATGGCGCCCGGCTCGTCCTCGTACAGACCGGCCCGCCCGGCTGTGACGCGGATGCCGCTCGACGGGCGTGGCACGACCGCATCGAGCATCTCGCAGCGCGGCTGCTGGAGAACTGAACCACCGCGGTCGGCGTCACCGCATTCCCGCGCCCCCCAGGAAGCCTCCGGGGGGCGCTGCGCCATGACGAACCCACTGAGCAATTCCCCATCGGCACCCTTACGGAATTGCCCCTCACCCCTCCGAGCCGGGCCACTTATCCATGTGAGCCAGGCAACTTTGCGGTGCCGCGAAGGGGCCTTGGAGTCCGGCCCCAGGTGATGCCCGGCACGCGACGTACGTCACGTACGAGCACACCTAGTCGATGCCCTTCCCTGCCCTGAGCGCGAAATACCGCATTTACAACGGACATCCCACTACATCTCACGAAGATAGGTAGTACAAGGCATCTTTGCCTCTATCCAGGGCGCTGGCTAAGCATGTTCGGCGTAGCACCGAGAACGAGCCTGCGATCTCAGCCAGAGCGGCGAACGCGGCCAATGACCCTCGGTCTCACGCGCCAACCGAAGGCCGCCTCCCCCGCCATCAAGCCCTGGAAGAGGTCAGAACCCCCATGCCTCACTTCACCCTGTCCCGCCCTGTCCGAATCACCCGCGCACACAAGATTTCCGCGGCGCTGGTGGCCACCGCGAGCGGCGCCGCGGCGCTGGCGTTCACCGCGGCGCCGAGCAACGCCGAAACCACCGCCGCCCACGCGCCGTCCGCGGTCAAGCCCGTCAGCGCCAACGGCCTTCCGCTCACCGCGAAGGACCGCGCCGACGACGGCAAGAAGGACCAGCAGCTCGCCTCGTCCGTCGCCGCCGGCCTGAAGGTCACCGCGGTCGAGAAGCAGGGCCACACCGCCAAGCAGGCCGCCAACCGGTCCGTCGAGCGCAAGGTCATAGCCGCGCCCAAGGCCGCTCCCAAGGCAGCGCCGAAGGCCGCCCCCAAGCGCTACGCGAACAACCTCGACGGCTGGATCCGCGAGTCGCTCGACATCATGAAGGCCAAGGGCATCCCCGGCTCCTACGAGGGCCTGCACCGCAACATCATCCGGGAGTCCAGCGGCAACCCCAACGCCGTCAACGACTGGGACATCAACGCCATCAACGGTGTGCCCTCCAAGGGCCTGCTGCAGGTGATCCAGCCCACCTTCGACACCTACCACGTGTCCGGTACGCCCAAGAAGCTCACCGACCCGATCGCCAACATCACCGCCGCCGCCAACTACGCGGCCCACCGGTACGGCTCGATCGACAACGTCAACTCGGCCTACTGAGCCGGAGGGACGCGACCGTGAGGACGGTCGGAGCAGACTGATACGGGCGCCGCAGTGCGGCGCCCGGCAAGGCAACGGCAGTGGCCCTGCCCGCATCTCGCGGGTGGGGCCGTTGCCGTTGCCGTTGCCGTTCGGCGCGGGTGCCGGGGGTCGGCTCCCGTGCCGGGCGCCGGGGACCGGCGCCACGCGTCAGAAGCGGTCGCGGCGCACCGTGCTGCCACCGAAGAGGCCGTCGAGGATCTGGCCGGCGAAGCGAAGTCCCGCCCGCTCCCTGGGCGTGAGCGGGTGGTCGCGGTACCAGCCGCGCTGGGGGTGAGGGTCGGCCGGGGCCGCGGCGGCGACGCCGGTCGCGAGGAAGCCCGAGACGAGAAGGCCGGCGAGAACGACGGCAAGACGACGGAGCATGAGCACGTCCCTACGATGAGTGATGACTGTGTGCGGTGCCACCTTCGGGGAGCCCAGGGGCCGTAGTCATGCGACAGCTCCGGGGGCTGCTGCGAACGGACCAGCAGCACCGCCGTATCGCCGTACCGAGGAGTCACCAACGGCCCATCCGGCATGTGCCCTTCCCCGTGCCGGACCTCCGTGCAGCAGGGCTCCGCCCCGCTCGTGAATCAGCGCACAATTGCCGCCCTATTGGGCCCCGGACCCGGTGCGCCTCGCCACACTTGGAGATTTCCGGGCCGCCGCACCCGGCAGTTGCGGGGATTAATCTGCTGCCGTCCGCGCGTAAAACAGCAGCGGAGACAGGTAATTCCGGTGTGAGCCAGGCAACTTATACGGACCGGTCGAGCGGCCTTTGAAGCCGCTCTCAGGTGACTCGGGGCACGCGACGTACGTCACGTACGAGCTTGCCTAGTTGATTTCCGTGCGGCCATTCCGGGCCAACGCCGCCAGAAACGCTTATCACTTCAGGTATCCGGGTTTACCTCACGAAGATGAGTAGTACCGAGCAACATTGCCTCGATTCGGGACCGGCGTTAACCATGGATTCCGACGCACTGAGAGCGAGCTTGCGACTTACGCCCCAAGGCGATCGCAGCAAAGACCTCCGGTGCGGAACGCGCCGCCAAAAAGGCCGCCTCCCCGTCCCCAGTACCTGGAAGAGGTCAATCTGCATGCCTAGCTTCACCCTGCCCCGCGCTGCCCGTATCACCCGCATCACCCGCACCCACAAGATCGCCGTGGCCGTTCTGGCCGCCGCGGGTGCCACCTCGGGCCTGGCCATGACCGCGGCTCCGGACACCGCTCAGGCGGCGTCCGCGCACGCCCCGGCCGCGGTCAAGCCCGTCGATGCAAAGGGCCAGCCGGGCAAGGCAGCCGACGCCAAGACCGGCCGTGCCGTGACCGCCTCGGTCGCCGACCACGTCAAGGTCGCCGACGTCGCCAAGCAGCACGGCGCCCAGCAGGCCGCCAGCCGCTCCACCGAGCGCACCGGCGTCAAGGACTACCCGAACAACCTGGACGGCTGGATCCGCCAGTCCCTGGACATCATGAAGGCCAAGGGCATCCCCGGCTCCTACGAGGGCCTGCACCGCAACATCATCCGGGAGTCCGCCGGCAACCCCAACGCCGTCAACAACTGGGACGTCAACGCCGTCAACGGTGTGCCCTCCAAGGGCCTGCTGCAGGTGATCCAGCCCACCTTCGACAGCTACCACGTGTCCGGTACGCCCAAGAAGCTCACCGACCCGATCGCCAACATCACCGCCGCGGCCAACTACGCGGCCGACAAGTACGGCTCGATCGACAACGTCAACTCGGCCTACTGAGCCGACGGAGCACACAGGCCGTCGCCGGCCCTCCCGGCCGGCCCAGCCGAATGAGGCCATGGGCATGACGGACCACACAAGCGAGCCGACCGGCTCGGCATAAGAGCAGCTTGCGAAGCGGCGGAATGGCGCGTTCGCCGCTGCGCGGTGGAGCGGGTCCCGGCGGTGCCGGGGCCCGCTTCGCTCTGTCGTGCGACACAGGGCCGGGACCGGGGGTGCGAACGTCCGCTTCCGGCCGCCGGACGGGTGAGATGTGGGGCTGGTCGGCGGACTGACGGCCTGTTGGGTCATAGAGTCAGGCAGTTCTGCGTATAAGTCTCTTATCGGCAGGATTCTGCTCAAAAGCTGCCGAACCTGACACAACCGAAGGCCTTCGGAGGCATGCGATGCCCTTGCGCAGATCCGGTCCGGCCCGCCGTACAGTCCCTCTTGCGGCCGGAACTCTCGTCTCTCTTCTCTCCGTGCTCGCTCTGCCCCTCGCGCTGCCCGGCTCCGCCACGGCGTCGGACTCCGAGAAGAGACCCGCCCACCCCGAACAGGACTGGATGGGTTCCACCATCGCGGCCCACGAAGGCAGCAGCGTCCGGGCAGGTGGTCTGGAGCCGCAGGCGTCGTCCAGAAGGGCCGTGTCCGGCGTCGACGTCTCCAGCCACAACGGCAAGGTCGGCTGGAAGTCGCTGCGTAAGTCCGGGGTGCGTTTCGCGTATGTCAAGGCCAGCGAGGGGACCAGCTACACGAACCCGTACTTCGCGCAGCAGTACCGGGGCTCGTACTCATCCGGCATGATCCATGGCGCGTACCACTTCGCGCTGCCCGACCACTCCAGCGGCAGCTCCCAGGCGGAGTACTTCGCCGACCACGGCGGCGACTGGTCCAGGGACGGCAGGACGCTGCCCGGCGCGCTCGACATGGAGTACAACCCCTACGGCGCGACCTGCTACGGCAAGAGCCACAAGTCGATGGTCAGCTGGATCCACGACTTCGTGCAGACCTACCGGGAGGAGACCGGCCGCTACCCGGTCATCTACACCTCCACCAACTGGTGGAAGCGGTGCACCGGCAACTCCGGCAAGTTCGGCAGGACGAATCCGCTGTGGATCCCGCGCTACGGCTCGTCCGTCGGCTCGCTGCCGCGCGGCTGGGAGTACCACAGCATCTGGCAGCACACCTCCTCGGGCCACTCGGTCGGCGACCGCAACCGCTTCAACGGCACGTACACCCGCCTCAAGGTCCTCGCGAAGGGCAGCTGACACCGCCCTCGCCCCCACGCTCCCGGCCGGTCCCCGGCGCCTCCTGCGGCGCCGGGGACCGGCCGTTGTGCGCCCGCGTCCCCCGCGAACCGCCCGTGTACGGTTTTTGGACAACACGGTTCGAACAACGGTGAATTCCCTTCCGCGGTGCAACCATCCACGGCCGGCCGTTGTCCAACACTGCGAAAAGACCACGCGACGCACTCACCCAACGGGGGTAATTCAGATGAAGCGTTCACGTGCCATCGCAGGATCCGCAGTACTGGCCGTGGCGAGTATCGCCACGATGACTGCGGCCACCACCGCATCCGCGGCCACGAAGGCCGCCGCGTACAACGGAGCCTGCGGAAGCGGCTACAGCGTAGTGAATTCCGTACCGGTCACCGGAAAGGGGACCGTATACCTGACGTACAGCGCAAAGACCGGAAAGAACTGCGTGGTCACGGTGCGGAACAGCCCGGGTAAGCCGGTGTACATGTACACGTATCTCTCGGCCACCAGTGGCGGTTCCGGCTGGGTTTACGACGAGGGGAAGTACACCTCGTACGCCGGTCCCGTCTACCTGCCCGCGAAGGGCATCTGTGTGGACTGGGGCGGCACGATCGAGTCGGTCAGCGTCAACGTTTCCGGCTCCAACTGCGGCCGGATGGCAGCCGGCCGCGTCACGCACCACACGCGCCACTGAGACGGCCGTGAAGGCGGGTTTCCCGGGCAGCGCGTCCCCGGGGCCCGCCTTCCGGTTTTCTCCGGTCAGGCCCTGCCCAGCGCCCGTAGCGCGGACCGGGCCGCATTGTGGCCGCTCATCCCGTGCGCACCGGCTCCCGGTGGGGTGGCCGCCGAGCAGAGGAAGACGCCGGGGACGCCGGTGCGGTACGGGTCGAGGGCGATGCGGGGGCGCATCGTCAGCTGCCGCGGGGTGTTCGCGCCACCGATGATGTCGCCGCCGACGAAGTTGGCGTTGCCCCGTTCCAGTTCGGTGGTCGAGGTGGCGGTGGCGGCGACGATGCGCTCCCGTGTCCCCGGCGCAAAACGCTCGAACTGCGCCAGCATCGCGGCGGTGGCATCGCCGGTGTAGCCGTACGGCACATGTGCGTACGCGGAGACGGGGTGGCGGTCACCTGCGGAGCGGCCGGGGTCGGCGAGGTACTGCTGGGAGACCAGGAGGAACGGCCGCTCCGGCATCCGCCCGAGATGGACCTCCCGCTCCGCGTGGGCGATCTGCTCGAAGCTGCCCCCCAGGTGCACCGTCCCGGCCCGCCGGCAGGCCTCGGCGCGCCAGGGCACCCCGCCCTCGACCGTCAGATCGAGCTTGAACGCACCGGGGGCGGGCCGGTAGCGGGTATAGGCGCGGCGTACCCGGGGCGGCAGCCGGTCGCCGATCACCGCTGCCGCGGCGGCCGGCATCAGATCGAGCAACACCGTTGCCGCGGGCGGGAGTTCATCGAGCGAACGGATGGCTACCCCGGTCTCGATCCGGCTGCCGGCCTCGGTGAGCAGTGCGGCCAGCGCCGTGGCGAGGGCGCCCGAGCCGCCCTTGGCCACCGGCCAGCCGTACCGGTGCCCGGCCGCGATGATCATGAGCCCCACGGACGCGCCGAGCGGCTGGCTCAGCCGGCCGAAGAGATGGGCCGCCACCCCGCCGAAGAGACCGCGGCCCGCCTCCGTGCGGAAACGGTGAGCGATCAGCGTGGCCGGCTGCAGGGCGTGCAGCCCGAAGCGGGCGAGCCGGAACGGGTGACGGGGCACCTTGAGGAGCGGCCGCATGACCTCGTCGATCAGCGCGTCCGCGTCGGCGGCCAGCGGCCCGAACAGCCGCCGCCAGGCAGGTCCGTCGGCACCGAGCCCCTCGGCGGTCCGCCCTACGGACCGGTGGAGCGCTCCGGCGCCTCCGGAGTCCACCGGGTGCGCCAGGTCGATCTCGGGCCAGAGCCACTCCAGCCCGTACGGCGCGAGATCGAGCGTGCGCAAATACGGGGAGCCGGCGCCCATCACATGCGTCGAGGAACAGTGGTCGAACAGCACGCCGGGGACGGACAGTTCGCCGCTCCGGGCCCCACCGCCGATCTCGTCGGCCGCCTCGAACACCGTCACCTGCAGCCCACTGCGGGCCAGGGTGACCGCCGCGGCCAGACCGTTCGGCCCCGCCCCCACCACCACTGCCCGCTCCCGCGCACGCCCGGTCCGCTCCGTCATGGCACCAGCATGCCAAGGGTCCCGAAGTCCGGCGGGAGCGGCCGCGGTTTGCGTTCCGCCATCAGGGCGATCACGCCGGCGGGGTGTGGTGCTCGGCCGCTGCGGCGGCCGCGATATTGCGGGCCATACCGCCGAACACCACGGCGTGGAACGGGGAGATGGACCACCAGTACGCATGGCCGGTCAGTCCGTGCGGGTGGAACAGGGCCCGCTGGCCGTAGCGCGTGCGGCCCTGGGCGTCACGGCCGACCGTCAGCTCCAGCCAGGCCAGACCGGGAAGCCGCATCTCGGCGCGCAGCCGCAGCAGCCGGCCCGGCACGACCTCTTCGACCCGCCAGAAGTCGAGCGAGTCACCGACCCGCACGCGGCCCGCGTCCCGCCGGCCGCGGCGCAGGCCCACCCCGCCGACCAGCCGGTCCAGCCAGCCGCGCAGCGACCAGGCGAGCGGGAAGGAGTACCAGCCGTTGTCCCCGCCGATGCCCTCGACCACCCGCCACAGCACCTCGGGCGGGGCGTCCACGGTCCGCTCCCGCCGGTCGGTGTAGAGGCTGCCACCGGACCAGTCGGGGTCGGTGGGCAGCGGATCGCTCGGTGCGCCGAGCACGGCGGCGTTGGACCAGCGGGTGGTGACCTCGGCGTCCCGTACCCGGCGCAGCGCCAGTTCCAGTGCGTCGTCGACGTCGAGGGGGTGGCCCGGTGGGTCCGGGTCGGGGACGTAGCGGGCGATGTCGTGCTCGTGGCAGACGACCTCGTAGCGCAGCGATTCGGCCAGTGGGCGGGCCAGGCCGGGGGGCACGGGGGTGACCAGTCCGATCCAGAGGCTGGACAGGCGTGGGGTGAGCAGCGGGACGGGGAGGATCAGCCGTTCGGGCAGCCCGGCGACCCGTGCGTAGCGCTGCATCATGTCGCGGTAGGTGAGGATGTCGGGCCCGCCGATGTCGAAGGTCCGGCTGACGTCGTCGGGGAGTCGGGCGCAGCCCACGAGGTAGCGCAGCACATCGCGGACGGCGATCGGCTGGATGCGGGTACGCACCCAGCTCGGCGTGACCATGACCGGCAGCCGCTCGGTGAGGTAGCGCAGCATCTCGAACGAGGCCGAGCCGGAGCCGATGATGACGGCGGCGCGCAGGACCGCGGTGGGGACACCGGATGCCAGCAGGATGCCGCCGACCTCGGCGCGGGAGCGCAGGTGGGGCGACAGGTCCCGCTCGGGAATGCCCCGGGGACCGAGACCGCCGAGGTAGACGATGCGGCGCACTCCGGCGGCGCGGGCCTGGCGGGCGAAGATCTCCGCGGCCCTGCGGTCGGTGTCCTCGAAACCCCGGCCGCTGCCCAGGGCGTGCACCAGGTAGTAGGCGATCTCGACACCGTCCATGGCGCTACCGACCGACGCGGCGTCGGTGACATCGCCGCGCCGGATCTCGGTGTCTGCGGCCCAGGGGTGGTCACGCAGCTTCTCCGGCGTCCTGGCCAGCGCCCGTACGTCGTATCCGGCCGCGAGCAGCTCGGGGACCAGACGCCCGCCGATGTAACCGGTGGCGCCGGTGACCAGGGCGCACGGACGGTGCGCGGTCGGCGCTGCGGCCTCGCCTTGGTCGGTGCCCTGGTCGGTGCCTTTGTTGGTGCCTTCGTTGGTGTCTTCGTCGGTGTCTTTGTTGGTGCCTTCGTCGGTGCCTTCGTTGGTGTCTTCGTCGGTGTCTTCGTCGGTGCCTTTGTTGGTGCCTTTGTTGGTGCCTTTGTCGGCCACGGGCACGGCCTCCTCCGGCTGGCGGCAGCACGATGAGCCTGCCCGCCAAGTGTGGCACCGGCGCCGGGGCGGGGCATCACGGCGCGGGGCATCACGGCGCGGGCGAGGGCGCCTCCGGCCGGGCGAACGGCGCGGAGCAGGTCGCGGGGCGGGGGCGGAGCAGGTCGCGGGGAGGGGCGGAGCAGGTCGGTGGGCGGGGGCGGAACCGTCGCGCCGGAGAGGATGTGTCGCCGCCCTGGAGAGTGAGACAACACGCCCCTGGTACTGCAGCCGCGGTTGCGGGAGAGCGCGGTCGCGGCCACCGGCCAGATGCCCGGTCGACGGCCGGTGCGTGGGTCGGCCCGGTCGGCGGCTCTCCCCCGCTGTCTCCGGCGCCTTGCCGGGCCGGATGGTGGTCGTTACGGGCCAGATGAGGCTGTAGGACAACGAGCACCCCGAGGCCGGCACAGGCCACCGCGAGGGGTCCGGCGCGGTGGTACTCAAGAACGGACACGCGGTTGCCAAGAGCGAGGTGATTTCCTGGTGGCACCGGCGGACCGAGGACCACCGTTACCAACTGCCGGGACACAAGGGCAAGATCGGTGCGATCTCGGCCTGCTACCAGGGCATCAACCGGTGCGCTGACGTCGCGAGCACCGTCTGACTCACACTCCAGGGAGAATCGATCATCGTGGTTGAGGACGACCCCACCGTCGACCGAACCCCGCGCGACGTTCTGCTCGAGAGCCTGCTGGCGAGGCTGCGAGAGTTCGTGGCCTCCCCGTTGACGCCGGGTTCTTATGTGCTGCGGGGGCTGCTTCCGCCGACAGACGACGATCGTGGTGCAAGAGTCGTCTTGTGGGACGGCCAAGATCTTGGCTCCACCTACGCCCTGGAGATCCCGCTGCTCGACGATGACGGCGAGGAAATCCCACACGACCAGGTCATCGCCGCACTACGCGTGTGCCTCACTCACCGCGAGGCTCTCGGCCCGCCCTCCCACGACGAAGTCTTCCCGGTACCCGTACTCGACGCCCGGCGTCACTTCCTCAGCTTCCTCGGTAGCGTCGATGCTCCGCCCCTCACCCTGGCGGATGCTCTTTACCTGCCGCTGCTCTCCCTCGGTTCGGCAAACGACGCAGTGCCCATTGCAGCGCCCACTGCAGCGCCCATTGATGAAGACCTGGAAGACCTGGAAGACGAGCCAGGCGAGGTGGAGTGGCGACTCCTCGGCTTCATGCTCGTCGACGAGCGATACGCCCGGTACTACGTCAGACGGACGAAAACCGGTGACGTCTGGGGACTCGACTGCTGCATGCGCGACGAGGCGGGAAACGTCGGCTCACGAGGCGGCACCGCCGATATGATCTTCCCGGCGCTGGCATCGTCCCACGACCTCGAACGTTTCCAGCGACCGGTCTCCGATAACCGCTGCCAGGCCGTATACGACCTCACCACCTGGTGCTGACCGGCGTCGGCGGCTGCCGAATTCTTCCACTGCACGGCGACCTCGTGGTCGCGGGTGGGCACCCGGGAGCCGAACCTGTGCGCCCGGTCGACGAGGAGGACGTGATGGGGCTCGTTCTGTTCCCAGGAGACGACGACGCCGGTCCCGACCTCACACCCACCCAATGCGCAGCGATTCTGCCTCGCCTGCAGGAGATCTGCGACCGCCGGCGAGAGGCAAGCGTCGGCCCTCTCCTCCAACAACACATCGACGACATCCGCTAGTTGGTAGTCGTCCTGCAGCTCTGCGTCGAGAAGGACGTGGACCTCCTCTTCGGCTAGCCGTCGGCCGGCGTCCCCGGCTCACAGTCACCCGCAGTTACGGGACAGCCCTCAGCGAGGCGTCGTCTTCCCCCCCCCGGGCGGATGAACGCTCTACCCGGCGGAACCAGCGGAGCGCTTCAGATGGCGGGGCTGACGAGATCCTGGTTGCCGAGGACGGTGAGGAGGGCGAGTCGTTCGGCGTCCTCGGTGCCGGGTTCGGCCGTGTAGACCATGATCCGCAAGTCGCTGCCCACCACGGTGAGGACGTCGCAGTCCAGCGAAACGGGCCCGAGCTGAGGGGGGTCGATCGTCTTCCGCGAGGGATCGTGGCGGCCGACGGCGCCCGTGGCCCACAGCTCGGCGAACCGCTCGCTGCCCCCGCGCAATTCGGCTATCCGAACCGTTCGGGCAGGTCACGCCACTGCACGCCGGTCCGGACTCGGTGAAGAATCCCGTCAATCACCTGCCGGTGATCCACTGGCCACAACGCCTGCTACTGACCGGCAGAAACGCCCGCAGCCGTTCCCACTCGGCATCACTCAGATCACCCCGCCCCATGTCCCCGTCAACGAGTCCGGGACCGAGTAGTCACATGATCGGCCGGACAGCTCCTAGGGCACTGCACTCGCTCCGCTCGCTCCGTCTCGGCTCCTTCTTCACCCTTCGGATACCGAGCTGCATCGCAAGGCGGAGCATCGCCTTCGGACTGGGTGTCCGTGGGTGATGTGACAACGCGGCGAGCTGCCGTGCCTGGGGGCACCTCCCAGCGGTAGCTGGGGGAGCGTCGTGCCTACCCGGAAAACTGAGCCTGACTGGATCGAAAAGCGCCCATCACCGAGAACCGGGAGGAGATCAAGTAAGGAGGTTACGGCCGGTGTCGTACAGGAGTCGCGCGACGCCGTCGGTGGAGTGCCGTACCAGGGTCTCCATCAGCCCGTCCAGGGCCCGGCGTACGCGGCTCGGTTCAGGGGCGGGTCTGGTGCTCTCCTCTTCGAGATGGGAGGCGTCGCGGACAATCTGGCCCCTGAGTTCGTCCGTGATGTCTACCCGCGGTGCGGCTGCGAGCACCTGGCGGGCGAAGGCGACGAACTGAGAGGGGTCGAAGCCAAAGTTGTTGTTCTGGGTGTTTTCCGAGCCGACTTGGATGTTTTCACCGCCGTGAATATTGGTGTAGTAGGTCGGGAGATGGCCGTTCTGCATGAGGAAGTCCTTCACGAGGAGTGAGCTCTCGGCGCATTGCATTCCTACTCCAGTGAGCGTCAAGAGAGCTTTGAGCGGATGCTCGGTGTTCCCTTCGTGAAGGGTAGCCAAGCCCCGTTCCACCAGATAGGCCGCCGCTACGCGCACCTCGTCGAGAGTCAGGGGGTCGCCGTACACATGTGATTGCGGCATCGCGAGGAACGCTTCGAGGCCGATGGTGGGGCTGTAGGAAGCGCGGGAGGCCGCGGTTATCAGGCCGTTGTGGGCATGCTGCTGGCGCCCTTCGGGGTCACGTCGCAGGTGCAGGAGCCGCTGTGCTTCCAGCTCACCGGCATGCGTGAGGCGGTACAGGTTACCCCTGCGGAATACAAAGTTCCGTTCCAGCTGACCTCGGCGGACCAGGTCGTTCAGGTCGGCACGGAGTCTGAAGCGGGTACCGCGTCTCCACTCCTCGGGGAAATCCTCCGGACCAGCCAGACCTTCCATTCCCTGCGTACTGCGCTCGTACATCCAGACCAGTAGGTAAGCGTCCGCCCCGACTCCCGTCATAGCCACATGCTACGACCGATCACGCCTGCGCAGACTGCTTATGCGTAGCCCGAGACCCCATCCCCAGCTCCAGTTCACTGCCGGTGGCCGCGCGCAGCGCGACGACTGGTGCTGTCGTGCCCGAAGGGCACGTCCTTCGGGCCGGCGTCCACAACTCCACCATTGTCCGCGCCCACCAGCATGCGGTCGGCAGCGCTGAAGAAGCTCCGCGTCGCGAAGCCCGGGCCTGACAGGCGGAGTAGTCACATGATCGACCGGACAAGTCCTAGACGGCTTGACGGTACTGGCGCGCGACGCTTCAGGGGGCGCCGGGCGCTCCCGTGCTCTCGCGTGCTTCCAGATGCGGCAGTTCGCCCTGTACGGTCCGCAGCGGCCCGCCGTCGAGGACGGCGAGGAGTTCCCGGGCGGCGAGCCTGCCGAAGCCGGGGGTGTCACGGACGAGTGCGGTGAGCCGGGGGTGGGTGACCCGGCACAGCGCCGAATCGTCCCAGGCCACGATCGACAGCGCGCCCGGTACGGGGATGCCGCGCCCGGCGGCGACCGAGGCACCTGCCACGGCCATCACATCGTTGTCGTAGACGATCGCCGTGGGCGGCCGCGGGGCGTCGAGGAGGCGGCGGGTGGCCTCGGCCCCTTCGGCGTCGGAGTAGTCGGTGGTCACGGAGTGGACGTGCCGGTGGTCGAGGCCCCGCAGATCCGCTTCGGTGCGCAGCGAGCGGATGCGACGGGCGGTGTGGGCGAGGCCGGGAAGCCCCGCGACGTGGACGATGCGGCGGTGTCCCAGGCCGTGGAGGTGGTCGAGGACCCGGGCCATGGCCTTGGAGTCGTCGGCCCAGACGGTGGAGAGCAGCGGGTGGGGCGGGGCGCCGGCCGGGCGGGGCGGGACGGCGGCCGGGCGGGGCGGGGCCGGCTCGGCGGTGCGGCCCGGCTCGGAGGCGTCCGGCCCGGGGATGTCCGGCGTGGGGACATCCGGATCACGGGGGTCCGGCTCATCGGTGACCGGCTCGTGGGTGGCCGGTTCGCCCACGACGACGGCGGGCAGGCCGAGCGAGGCGAGCAGTTCCGGCCGGGGGTCCTCGGTGCGCGGGTCGACCACCAGGACGCCGTCCACCCGGCGTTCGGCCCACCAGCGGCGGTAGAGCGCGCACTCGGCATCGAGGTCCTCGACGACCTGGAAGAGGAGCGCGATCTTCTGCGCGCAGAGCACTTCCTGGATACCGGAGACGAGCTGGAGGAAGAAGGACTCCACGCCCAGGGTCTGCGCGGGCCGGGCGAGCACCAGCCCCACGGCGCCGGCGCGTTCGCCCGAGAGCGCGCGGGCGGCACTGTTGGCCTGCCAGCCGAGTTCCTCCGCGACCCGGCGTACCCGGGCGCGGGTGTCCTGGGAGACGCCGGGCCGGTCGTTGAGCGCGAAGGAGACCGCGCTCTCCGACACCCCCGCCCGGCGAGCGATGTCCTTGATCGTCGGCCGGCGGGCCGGCTTGGGCCGGGCCGCCTCACCGGGCGCTGTCATGGCGGGCTCCCCATCGAACTGAACCGCATTAGTGCACGTCAGTCTGATCAGCGCACAGTGGCCTGTCAAACGCTGTACGGGCACGCCGGGCGGGATCGAATTCCCGCCCCTTCCAGGAAGTGCGACACCGAGGTATTGACACCTACTAAAACGCATTAGTAGCGTCTGCCGCGTCGCCGCCGGAAGCCTTGTGAAAAGTATGAAATCACTGGCTCAATCGCTGGAAAACCCGCTGCGTTCTTGACAGCTGCCCCCAAGGGAGTCCCGCCCTTCGCCGGCCTCCCGTCCATGTCTGGTCCGAGCAAAGGAGCCGTCGGCCATGCATCTGTCCCGTCGAGCAGCAGCCGCGACCGCGGTCCTGTTCACCTCGGTGCTCGCCCTGACCGCATGCGGGTCCTCGGGGGGATCCGGCGGCTCGGGCAGCGCGTTCGGGAAGGTCGAGGGGCAGGTCACGTTCCAGACCTGGAACCTCAAGGCGAATTTCAAGAGTTACTTCGAAGGCGTTATTGCGGACTTCGAGAAAAAATACCCTGACGCCACGGTCAAATGGGTGGATCAGCCGGCCGAGGGATACCCGGAGAAGCTGAGCGCCGACGCCGCGGGCGGCACTCTGCCCGATGTCGTCAATGTGTCACCGGATCTCGCCTATCCGCTGGCCAAGGCCGGGCTCGCGCTCGATCTGGAAAAGACGGCGGGAAAATACCGCGGAGAGTATCTTGACGGGGCCTGGCGGAGTCACCGGATGCCGGGCATGCCGGGTGTCTATGCCTTTCCCTGGTATCTGAACACCGGGCCGATGTTCTACAACAAGGAGCTTTTCGCCAAGGCCGGGCTCGACCCGGAGAAGCCACCGACGTCCTACGACCAGCTCTTCGAGGACGCGGTGACGATGGCGCGGAAGAGCGACCGCAAGATTGCGATGCTCGCCGGCACCCCGTCGGTCGAGGACTTCGGCCGCTATGGCGTACGGCTGATGAACACGCAGGGCACCGCGTTCACCTTCAACGAGCCCAAGGGCGTGGAGCTGCTGCAGCACTACAAGGAGCTGTATGCGGCCGGGGCGCTGGATTCACAGGCGCTCACCGCGCAGGCCGAGTCCGCCGGACGGAAGTTCCAGCAGCAGTCCGTGGCCATGAACCCGGGCAGCGCGCACGATCTGGAGAATTTCAGGAAGGAGGCGCCGAGCCTCTACCGGCACATCGGCATCACGGACGCGGTCAACAACACCGGCAAGGCGAATATGTACGTCCAGGGCCTGATGGTGAATGCACAGAGCAAGGTCACGCCGGCGGCCGTCGCGTTCGCGCACTTCGTCACCGACCGGAAGAACCAGATGGCCTTCGCCAAGGAGGTCACCATCTTCCCCAGCACCAAGGGCTCGCTCGACGACCCGTACTTCACCAAGGAGGACGGCACCGATGCGACGCGGGTGCGGGTGGCCTCGGCCAAGTCGCTGAAGACCGCGGTGAATTACACCCCGGTACTGCTCAGCGACCAGATGAAGACCGTATTGCGCAATGCGGTCGCCAAGGCGGTGCAGGGCAAGCAGTCCCCCGAGGCGGCGCTGGACGGCGCGGTCGCCGCGTGCAACCGCCTGCTCAAGACCGGCTGAGACCGAGGCGCTTCGTGACTACCGAAACGACACCGCACAGCCGGGGCACCGACGCCCTCGCCCCGGCTGCTGCTCCCCCGCCGGCCCCCGCGCTGCGGCGACGACGGGGCATCCGTACACATCTGCCGTCCAGCCCCTGGCTGTTCCTGGCTCCCGGGCTGCTGATCGTCGCCGCCTTCAGCCTGTATCCGTTCCTGAGTACGGTGGCCCGTTCCTTCACCGATGCGCGCACGCTCACCCCGGGGCAGTTCACCGGCGGGGCCAATTACCGGGAGCTGATCCATGACGCCATGTTCTGGACGGGACTGCGCAACAGCCTGCTGTACGTCCTCGGGGTGGTGCCGCTCCTGGTGATACTGCCGCTGCTGCTGGCGATGCTGGTGCAGCGGCAGATCCCCGGGATCACCTTCTTCCGGGCCGCCTTCTACACGCCGGTGGTCGCCTCCGTCGTGGTCGTCGGTCTGATCTGGGTGTGGCTGCTGGACGACCGGGGGCTGATCAATGCGCTGCTGGAGAGTCTGGGCTTCGGCAGGGTCGGCTTTCTCAGCGATCCATGGCTGCTGCTGCTCAGCGCGATGGCGGTCACGGTCTGGAAGGGCCTCGGCTACTACATGATCATTTATCTGGCGGCGCTGGCCAACGTCCCCAGGGAGCTGCACGAAGCATGCGCGGTCGACGGCGCGGGGGCGGTACGCCGCTTCCTGACCGTCACGGTCCCCGCGCTGCGCGCCACGATGGTGCTGGTGGCCGCGCTCTCCTCGGTCGGAGCCTTCAAGGTGTTCTCCGAGGTCTATCTGATGGCCGGTCCGACCGGCGGGCCCGGCGGTGAGGACACCACTTTGGTGATGCTCGTCCAGCAGGTCGGCACCGGCCTCAGCGGGCGGGTCGGCTATGCCTCCGCGCTGTCCGTCGTGGTCTTCGTGCTCACGCTGGGACTGATGCTGCTGGTGCTGCGCGCCCACCGTGCGGAGGACCGATGAGCATCCTCATCCGGCGCGCTCCGGACCGGCGGGCCAACCGGGAGCGTGCCGAGCGGGAACGGGCCCAGCGGGAGCGGGCCGAGCGGCGGCTGATGCGCCGCCCGCAGCTGCGGAGATCACGCCCGCAACTGCTCCTCCGCTACCTCCTGCTGCTCGCCGTGCTGGCACTGACCACCGGGCCTTTCCTGTGGCAGCTGTCCACCTCCCTCAAGGGCGCCGGCGAGGACATCTACCACTATCCACCGAGCCTGATCCCGCACGAGGTCACGCTCGGCAACTACACCGGCGTCGCAAAGATCATCCCCGTCTGGGACTTCGCACTGAACTCCCTCAAGGTCGCCGTCGCCAATGTGCTCACCAACTGTGCGGGTGCCGCACTGGCCGGCTATGCGCTGGCCCGGATGCGCTTCAGGGGCCGTAGGGCCGCATTGGTCGCCTTCATCATGGCGATGCTGGTGCCGGTCGAGAGCATCATGATCGCCCAGTTTGTGACGATGCGGCAGTTGCAGCTCAACAACACCCTGCTCGGGGTGGTGCTGCCCGGCTGCATCGGGGCGATGAATGTGCTGCTGATGCGCAATGCCTTCGCGGCTCTGCCGTACGAGGTCGAGGACGCCGCTTATGTCGACGGCGCCAACGCCTGGCAGCGGTTCGTGCGGATCGCACTGCCGTCGGTCCGGGGCACCCTCGCGGTCGTGGCGATCTTTGCCTTCATGGGGGCCTGGGACGACTTCCTGTGGCCGCTGATCGTACTGAGCGACCAGTCGAAGTTCACCCTGACCATCGGCCTGAATTTCCTGCACGGCACCTTCGCCGACAATCAGCGGCTGGTCGCGGCCGGCACCGTCATCGCCGTGCTCCCGCTGATCGTGCTGTTCGCCTGTCTGCAGCGCTCCTTCTTCCGCGGCGTCGGCGAGGGCGCCGTCAAGGGCTGACGGTCCCCGCCCGCACCGCTCCCCACTCACAGGAAGCGACCTGCCCGTGCCGCACACCACCCGCCGCCCGGCGCGCGCGTGTCCCGACGCCACGCCCGGCCAAAGCGCCCCGCCGCGCTTCGGCGCCAACTACACGCCCACCCAGGGCTGGTTCCACCACTGGCTGGACTTCGACCTGGATTCCGTGCGCGCCGACCTCGACTCCCTCGCCGCCCTCGGCCTGGACCACATCCGGGTCTTTCCGCTCTGGCCGCTGTTCCAGCCCAACCGCACCCTGATCCGGCCGCGTGCGGTGGAACAGCTGGTGCAACTGGCGGACGCCGCGGCCGAACGCGGCCTGGATGTCCATGTCGACGGGCTGCAGGGCCATCTGTCGAGCTTCGATTTCCTGCCCGCCTGGACCCGGACCTGGCACCGCCGCAACCTCTTCACCGACCCCGAGGTGCTGTCGGGCCAGGAGGAGTATCTGCGGACGCTGGCGGCCGCGCTCGCCGACCGGCCCCACTTCCTCGGGATGACACTCGGCAACGAGGTCAACCAGTTCGCGGACGCTCCGCACCCGGACCCCGACCGGATCACCGACGCGCAGGCCACGGCCTGGCTGGAGCGGATGCTCGCGGCGTGCGAGCGGGGCGCACCGGGGCGCATGCATCTGCATGCCGCCTACGACGCCGCCTGGTACCAGGACGGCCACCCCTTCACCCCCGCCCACGCGGCCCGGCTGGGCGCCGTCACGGCCGTGCACTCCTGGGTGTTCAACGGCACCGCACAGCGGCACGGCCCCACCGCAACCGCCACCGAGCAGCACGCCGCCTATCTCATCGAGCTGTCCAAGGCCTGGGCGATCGACCCGCACCGTCCGGTGTGGCTCCAGGAGGTCGGTGCCCCCGCACCGCACATCCCCGAGGGGCGGGCGGCACGGTTCACCGAGGCCACCGTGGCGGCCGCGCTGGACTGCCAGGACGTCTGGGGCGTCACCTGGTGGTGTTCGCACGATGTGCCGCGGTCCCTGGCGGACTTCCCCGAGCTGGAGTACGGGCTGGGGCTGCTCGCCGACGACCGTACGGTCAAGCCCGCGGGGAAGGCGATCGCGGCGCTGGTCGCGGACCGCCGCGGCCGTGCGCACCGTCCGCGGGTCCGCACCACCGCGCTGGCCGTCGATGCCGGCGGGGCCGAAGCCGCGCCCCACCGCTCGGTGTGCGCGCCGGGCGGCCCGGTCTTCGAGGCCTGGGCCGAGCTCACCGCGCAGGGCGTCCGCCCGGCCCTGGTGCTGGCCGAACTCGCGGACGACCGCGCACATTTGACGTCGCGTGGCATCACCGAGGTCTGCACGCCCGACGAGGCGGGCCGCCGGCCGTCGCCGTCCGTCTCCCGCCGGAGGAGCACCTCATGAACCGGCAACCGCCACCAGCCTCCCGCCGCCGGGTGCTGCCGGCCGGGGCGGGCACCGCGGCCGCCCTGCTCGGTCCGTCGCCCGGGGACGGCACCGCGGCGGCGGCCGGCCTGCCCCGGGCCGGCGCCGCGGAGGTGCTGCAGCCGTATGCGTCGTACGGGTTCCCCGACTCGCTGCCGTCGGGGACGCCCGGGCACGGCATCACCCGGCGGAGCCTGGCCGCCTGGACGCCCGGGAGCGACCGGGATCTGGCGTTCAACACAGCGACGGTGCCGCTCGCCGAGCGGTTCACCCCGGTCCCGGCGAACACCACGGCCCGGGCCGGCCAGGCCCGGATCAGCGCCCTTGCGGCCTTCGACCACACCGCGGGAAGTCCGCCGCAGGGCTCGGCGACCGCGGACCACTACGCACCGACCCCCTGGGCGTACCTCGACGAGCTGGTCTTCTGGGGCGGCTCCTCGGGCGAGGGCCTGATCCTGGCGCCGAACGCACCGGTCGTCGACGCCGCCCACCGTCACGGCGTCCCCGTGCTGGGCACGGTCTTCCTCCCGCCGGTGGCCTACGGCGGGCAGCTGCGCTGGACCCGCGATCTGGTGCAGCAGGACGCGGCGGGGCGCTTCCCGCTCGCCGCGAAGCCGGTGCAGGTCGCGACGGGGTACGGCTTCGACGGCTGGTTCCTCACCGCGGAGACCGGTGGCGGTGACGCCGCCCTGGCCGCCGATATGCAGGCGTTCCTGCGGGCGCTGCGCATCGCGGGCGCCGGACACGGACTGCGGATCACGTGGTTACGCGCCATGAACACCACCGGGCAGGTCGGCTGGCAGGGTGCGCTCGACCTCACCCATCGGCTCGACCCGGCCTCGGGGCCGGTGACCGCCGAGGTGGCCCCGGCGCTGCGGGAGGCGCCGGCCCCGGGCGAACCCGCCCCGTACTGCTATCTGCCGGCCGGGACGCTGACGGCGGGCGGCGGGCGGCGCACCACCTCCCTGGGCCCGGGCTCCCTGGGCCCGGGAACCGTGCACGCCCTGGGGGTGCGGCTGACCGGCCATGAGGACACCGTGGTGGCCTGGCGGCCGGGGGCGCTCGCGGTCCACGAGGGCGCCGTATCCCCCGCCGCCCCCAGCGGACCGAAGGTCACCGACACCGTCACCGCGGACGGGGCGGTCCCGGCGCGGCTGAGCCGGCGGCGCGCCACGGCTCCGGTGCGTCACTACGCGCTGCATCCCCGGTTCCCGGGCGGAAAGCGGGATTTCCTCGGCGGTACCTGCCGTACGGCCTTCTCCCTACCGGGCCTGCGCCGGGCGCAGAACGAACCCGCCGCCCCGCTCGAAGTACATACCGTGCACGAACTGTTCACCGTGTCGATGCCGTCGGAGACCCGGCTGCTCTGGTAATCCACGGCAATCTGCGGCAATCCACAGCAATCCGCGGCTATCCACGACGGTCGAACCGGTCTGCCGCCCCTCGCCCTCGACACCAGGGAGCCTTCCCTCATGCATGACGACCGCGCACTGATCGAAGCCCGTCTCCGGCGTGTCCTCGACGACCGCATCCGGCCCGCGCTGTATCCGGAATCGGTTCCCCTCCGGGTATCTGCCTGGGTCGCACCGGGGGAGCCTGTGCCGGTGGCCGAAGGACTGGCCGCCCCCCATACGCCGATGGCGGTGGGTGACGCCTGGGGCGCTCCCTGGGGTACGACATGGTTCAAGGTCCAGGGCGAGGTGCCGGTGGGGTGGGCGGGTCGCACCGTGGAGGCGGTGCTCGACCTGGGCTTCGACGAGCGGATGCCGGGCTTCCAGTGCGAGGCGCTGGTCCAGCTGCCCGACGGCACCCCGGTCAAGGCGGTCAATCCGCGCAATCAGTGGGTGCGGGTGGGCGCACCGGTACGCGGCGGTGAGCGCGTCGAATGGCATCTGGAAGCCGCGTCCAACCCCGTCATCCTCGATGTCCCGCCTTTCCGGCCCACCCCGTTGGGTGACCCGGAGACGGCGGGCAGCGCACCGCTGTACCGGCTGGCACGGATGGATCTGGCCGTGTTCGACACCGAGGTGTGGGAGCTGATCCAGGATTTCGAGGTACTGGGCGAGCTCATGGGGGAGCTCCCCGTGGACGGCCCGCGCCGCTGGGAGCTGCTGCGGGCGGTGGGCCGGGCGCTGGATGCGGTGGATCTGCAGGACGTGGGCGGGACGGCGGTGGCGGCCCGTACGGAACTGCGTGGCGTGCTGTCGGCGCCGGCCGGGGCCAGTGCGCACCGCATCAGCGCGGTGGGCCATGCGCATATCGATTCGGCCTGGCTGTGGCCGCTGCGCGAGACGGTACGGAAGGTGGCCCGTACGGCGTCGAACATGACGGCACTGCTGGAGGACGAGCCGGAGTTCGTGTTCGCCATGTCGCAGGCGCAGCAGTACGCCTGGCTCAAGGAACACCGGCCCGAGGTCTACGCCAAGGTCAAGAAGGCGGTCGCGGAGGGGCGGTTCGTGCCGGCGGGCGGTATGTGGGTGGAGTCGGACACCAATATGCCCGGGTCGGAGGCGATGGCGCGGCAGTTCGTGCACGGGAAACGGTTCTTCCTGGAGGAGTTCGGCGTCGAGAACGAGGAGGCGTGGCTGCCGGACACCTTCGGTTTCGCCGCGGGGCTGCCGCAGATCATCAAGTCGGCGGGGGCGAAGTGGCTGTTGACGCAGAAGATCTCCTGGAGCCGGACCAATGCGTTTCCGCATCACACCTTCCGCTGGGAGGGCATCGACGGCACCCGGATCTTCACCCATTTCCCGCCGGTGGACACCTACAACTGCCAGATGGCGGGCAGCGAAATCGCCCATGCGGCACGGAATTTCAAGGACAAGGGGGTGGCGCGGCACTCGCTGGCACCGACCGGCTGGGGCGACGGTGGCGGTGGCACCACCCGGGAGATGATCGCCAAGGCCCGCAGACTGCGTGATCTGGACGGTTCGGCGACGGTGGAGTGGGAGAAGCCCGCGGACTTCTTCGCCAAGGCCGAGGCGGAGTATCCCCAGGCGCCGGTGTGGGTGGGCGAGCTGTATCTGGAGCTGCACCGTGCGACCCTCACCAGCCAGGCGAAGACCAAACGCGGCAACCGGCGCAGCGAACACCTGCTGCGGGAGGCCGAACTCTGGTCGGCCACGGCGGCCGTGCTGACACAACACCCCTACCCTTACGCGGCGTTGGACCGCCTCTGGAAGACGGTGTTGCTGCACCAGTTCCACGACATCCTGCCCGGTTCTTCCATCGCCTGGGTGCACCGCGAGGCGGTGCAGACCTATGCGGCGGTCGCCGCCGAGCTGGAGGACATCATCGCCTCCGCAGTGGCCTCGTCGGCCGGCCGCGGAGACACCGACCTGGTGGTGAACTCCGCGCCGCACGCCCGCGGCGGGGTCGCGGCCGGCGCCGTGGCGCCCTCGGTGCATGAGGGGCATGAGGGGCACGAGGTGGCCGCCGTGCCGCGCGACGGCGGAGGGTTCACGCTCACCAACGATCTGCTGCGGATCGAGATCGACGGCCGCGGCCTGGTGGTGTCCGCCTACGACCGGGTGGCCGGACGCGAGGCCGTCGCGCCCGGCGGGGCAGCGAATCTGCTGCAGCTCCACCCGGACTTCCCCAATATGTGGGACGCCTGGGACGTGGACGCCTTCTACCGCAACGTGGTCACCGATCTGACGGATGCGGACGAGGTGGTGCTCGGCGAGGTCTCCGGCGACGCCGCGACCGTGCGGGTCACCCGTACGTTCGGCGACTCCCGCGTGGTGCAGTCGCTGACGCTGGCGCGCGGGCAGCGGCGGCTGGACATCGACACCGAGGTCGACTGGCACGAGACCGAGAAGTTCCTCAAGGCCGCGTTCCCGCTGGACCTGCATGCCGAACGCTATGCGGCGGAGACCCAGTTCGGGCATCTTTACCGGCCCACCCACACCAACACCAGCTGGGAGGCGGCCAAGTTCGAGGCCTGCGCGCACCGGTTCGTCCATCTGGAGGAGCCGGGCTGGGGCGTGGCCCTGGTCAATGACGCGACCTACGGTCATGACGTCACCCGCACGGTCCGGGAGGACGGCGAGCGGGGCACCACCACGACCGTCCGGCTCTCCCTGCTGCGCGCTCCGCGGTTCCCCGACCCGGAGACCGACCAGGGTCTGCACCGCTTCCGCTATGCGCTCGTCCCCGGCGCCACCGTCGGCGACGCGGTGCGCGAGGGGCATCGCATCAACCTGCCCGAGCGCCGGATCACCGGTGCCCGCGCGGTCGCGCCGCTGGTCACGGTCGACAACGACGCGGTGGTCGTCACCGCGGTCAAGCTTGCCGACGACCTGAGCGGTGATGTGATCGTCCGCCTCCACGAGGCACATGGCGGGCGGGCCACCGCCACCCTGACCACCGCCTTCGCGCCTGCCGACGCCGTCGCCACCGATCTGCTGGAGCGCCCCGTCGAGGACGGGCCGGTGTTCGAGCGGCAGGGGAACACGGTCCGGATGGGGCTCCGCCCGTTCCAGATCGTGACCGTACGGCTGCCCCGGGCGGGCGAGCGGTAGCAGCGGGGCGCGGCGGGGCCCGGGCGCGGCTTACGCCCCGGGTCCGCCCGAGCGCGACCGGGCGTCACGGCAGGTGTCACGGCGCAGCTCCTGCCGTCGCTCGCGCCCGGTGCCGCGCCCGGCTCCCTGGCCGCGTGCCGGCCGGCGGCCGTACGCCGCCTCGTGGTCCGGATCGCGGCTCGGGTCCAGGCCCAGCATGTCCGTCAACAACGACAGATCGTCCGCGTCCCGCGCCCGGCCGGCCAGCGCCTGCCTGGCGAGCCTGCGTTCCTCGTCACTCGGCATGGCGCGCGGCGCGGGGCCATCGGCACTGCGGTGTTCATCCTTGCGGTGTTCATCGCTCACCGCTGCATTCTCGGCCGGGCCGGACGACCGTGCCCGTTGAGCGAGCCGGAGACCGCCCGAGGGCAACCACCGGGGACGCACTACTCCATATGAGTGAACCGAGCCTCGAAAGCCGGCGCCCGCCAAAGGAACCTCCCCGGCCTCTTTTCCCTCTTTATGGGCACTTGCACTTGATCATCCAGTCGCGGAGTCGCTCGTGAAACGCCCCTCTGCCGTCGCGCTCGCGGCCACCCTCGTCGCTTCCTGCGCACTGCTCGCCGGCTGCTCGGAGACCGGAAAACCGGTCGACTTCAATGCCGGCGCCCCCGGCGACGGCGCCGCGCGGGCCAAGCCCGTCGACGAGGACACCCTCATGCCGACCGGCCCCAAGAACGACTTCCGGATCACCCGGACACTGGACGACGGCACCCATATAGCGCGGACGACCCTGAGGGGCCCGAAATCCGGTGTCACCGGAAGCGTCTGGGTCTGGGCACCGAAGGAATACCACGACCCGAAATACGCCAAGAGCGGATTTCCCGTGCTGATAGCCCTGCCGGGTGGCCTGGGCAGCCCGAAGGAGCCCGGCGGCGTCACGAATTACTGGGTGGGCGGGGATATCGAACTGCAGGAGAACCTCACCCGGTGGACCGAGGAGGGCAAAAGCCTCCCGTTCATCGTGGTGATGCCGATGCTCAACCCGGACACCCGGTACCACGACGCCAGCGACATACCCGGCCGGCAGAAGATGGGGACCTGGCTGACGGACGACGTCGTCCAACTGACCAGAGCCAATTTCCGTACGTTCAAGTCCCGCGACGGCTGGGCCTTCATGGGGTCGTCCTCGGGCGGCTTCGCCGGACTGAAGTCCGTCCTGAAACATCCGGAGAAGTTCAAGGCGGCCATAGCCAGCGGCCCGGACATGGTGCCGGATTCGCCCTTGTGGGCGGGACACCGGACACAGCGGGACGCCAACGATCCGGCGAAGCTCGCGCAGCGGCTGCTGCAGAGGGGCGGTCCGGACATCTACCTCGCCTTCCAGGCCGGCACCCAGGAGCCCGCCGCCACCACCACCCCCATACAGCGCTTCCGCCAGACCTACGGCAAGGGCCCGATCCACACCGCCATGCAGCTGATCCCGGGTGGCCGGCACAACGCCTGGGACTACCAGAAGGGCATGGCCGCCGGTTCGATCAAGTTCATCAGCGACCGGATGAAGGCACCGGTGGCCAGCGCCTCCTGAACCGGCCGCCACGGCGGCCGGGGACGCCACGGCACCGCCCCCGCGCGCGGATGCAGATCACCTGGCAGGGGGTGATGCTGGAGTCGTGGGGGGACCGTGGTGAGGAGGACCACTCATGTCCATGATGGACAAGATCAAGAGCATGCTGAAGGGCCACGAGAGCCAGACGGAAAAGGGCGTCGACAAGGCCGGTGACATGGCCGACGACAAGACCCAGGGCAAATACAAGGGCCAGGTCGACACGGCCCAGGACAAGATGCGGGACCAGTTCGGCGGGGAGGGCCAGGACCGGCCACCGCAGCCCTGAGGCGGCGCCCCTCGGCGGGGCCCATCCGCCCGCGAGCGCCGGGCGGCCGCCCTTTGCCTTTGCATGCGGCCGACCGGGTGAGGCCCGGGCGCGCACGACGTGCGTCGGCGCCCGCCCCCGGGCCGGGAACGGGCGCCGACGGCGCATCCGCCGGACCTACGCCAGACGGATCTTCTCCGCCTGGGGGCCCTTGTGGCCCTGGGTGACCTCGAAGGTCACCTTCTGGCCTTCCTGCAGCTCGCGGAAGCCCGTGGCATCGATGTTGGAGTAGTGCGCGAAGACGTCGGCGCCGCCGCCGTCCTGCGCGATAAAGCCGAAGCCTTTCTCCGAGTTGAACCACTTCACCGTGCCGGACGCCATATCCGTCTCCTTCGTTCAAGGGGGCTCGAATCGGGTTCCGCGTGCTGCGGACCCCGGAGGTGATCGCCCTGGTCCGGAGACGCGCTACACAGCAAGGACGCCCGTGAATGCGACACGGGCGCCCGGCACTTCGGAACCACGACAGCTGATCAGGACGCTACACCGAGCAGCGCCCGGCAGGCCGCACAACCGTGGCGGACGCGTCGCCCTTCACCGGGCAAGGCCATCGCGCGTCCTCCGTATCCCTGACCGATCGGATGGATGTACGACGCCCGGCGGCGCACGGCACGGCCTCAGTCGGACTCCCCGCCCTGGCTCTCCGACGGCTGGCGACGGCGCCACCACAAAGCGGTGCCGACCGCGGCGAGGGCGATGACCCCGACGGCTCCGGCGGCGGAGACGAACCACCAGTACCGGGCCTGCGTGTCGGCCTCCGTCTGTGCCACGACCGCCGCCTTGTGCAGCGGCACGACGGACCGCGAGTGGTGCGCGACGGGCTGCGACACGCCACTGCCGCCGCGGGGCCCCAGAGCGGGCAGCACGCCGACGGCCGCCGCCCGGGGAGCCGCCTCGAACCCCCAGTCCAGCAGGTCCCGGGTCTCCTCGTAGACGGCGTTCCGGCTGCCGGACTGCGGGTTCATCACGGTGACCAGCAGCGTCCGGCCGTCGCGCCGGGCGGCGGCGATCAGGGTGTTTCCGGCGTGGGTCGTATAGCCGTTCTTCACCCCGATCAGGCCGTCGTACGGTTTGACGCCGTGCGAGCCGACCAGCAGCCGGTTGGTGTTCACCATGCCGAACGCGTCCGGACCACCTTCCTCCGGCAATTCCGACTGCTTCGTGGCGGCGAAGCGGGCGAAGTCGGGGTCGGCCAGGCCTGCCCGCCCGAAGAGCGTCAGATCGTAGGCGGACGAGAACTGGCCCGGCGTGTCGAACCCGTCGGCGGACGCCACCGTGGTGTCGCGGGCGCCGAGGCGGTACGCCGTCTCCTGCATATCGTCGATGGTCTTGTTCCAGCCGCCGTTCATACCGGCCAGGGTGTGCACCGCATCGCTGCCCGAGCGGAGGAAGACCCCGTGCCACAGGTCCGCAACGTGATACGGGAGGTCCTCCTTGAGGCCGGCGAGCGAGCTGCCCGCCTCGATACCGTCCAGGTCCTGGAGGGAGACGGTGTGTACCTCCCTCTGGGAGAACTTCGGCAGCACCGTCACGGCGAAGAGCGCTTTGAGGGTGCTGGCGGGTGGCAGGGGCCGGTGGGCATCCTTGGCCGCGAGGACCTTGCCGCTCGCCATGTCCGTCACCATCCACGACAGGGCGGAGACATCCGGTGGCTCCGGTACGTCCGGCCGGGGCAGGAACTGCACTCCCCGGCCGTCCAGCCGGCTCTCGGCACGGACCGGGTCGGCCACGTGTGCGGCGGCCCGCAGGTCGTCGATGCCATGGGGGCCATCGGCGGCCGCCGGGCCGGGCACGGCCAGCAGGCTCACGGCACAAACGGTGGCTGCGGTAACGACTCTGACGGGGGCCCAACTCGCGCTCGACATGTGGCCCACGCTAAAAACGACCTCGGCCGCGCGCTGGCTGGCCTACGCCATCCGATGTGCGAGCGCCCCGACTGCCGTACGCGGCGCGCCGACTGCCGTACGCGGCGCGCCGACTGCCGTACGCGGCGCGCCGACTGCCGTACGCGGCGCGCCGGGGCCGGCGGAAAAAACGCCCGCCGGCCCCGGCCCTGGCTGCCGGATGCGGTCTACCAGATCGCCTCGACCCACTCCGGGTGGTCGATGAACGGGTTCCGGTTGTGCTGGTACTTGTCGAAGATCACCTGGTTGCGGTGCTCTTCGAAGGAGTCCGGCGGGTCCTGCTTGCTCCACTCCTTGAGGACGGAGAGCCGTCCGATGTGCGGCTGGGTGCCGTTGTCGACCTGGTCATTGGGCTCCAGGTCGGGGAAACCGTCGCCGCCGTCGTAGCGGACTGCCATATAGAGGATCATGCGGGCGACATCACCCTTGACCGCGTCACGGGGCTCGAAGGAGTCGGCGTCGCTGCGGTTGCCCGGCGCCCCCTCCACCTCCGTACCTCCGTTGTCGAAGTCCTTGTCGCCACGGACGCTGTTGACGGACACCTGCGCCGGACGCAGATGGTGGAGGTCGGTGCCGGGACCGGTGTCGGTACCGAAGTCGCCATGGGACTTCGCCCAGACGTGCTCGCGATTCCAGTCGTCGGGATTTCCGCCGTGGGCGTCCTTGCTCTGCGACCGGCCGCTGTACAGCAGAATGACGTTCGCGCTGTTGGCCGGGTCCTGATCGGTGTCCTTGAGGGCGTCCCAGACCTGGGAATACGTCAGCTTTCCGGTTTGGGTGCTGCTGATGATCCGGTGCAGCGAATCCTTGAGCGCCGGGCCGGTCTTGCCGAGGGCGTCTTTGTAGTACGTGTCGTCATACGACGTGCTGTCGGATGCGCCGACGGATATGGACGAGTGCTGGGTGACGGACGCGGCAGCGGCGCGGTGGGGGGCGGCCGGAGCGGCCGTCGCACCGGCCGGGATCTGTCCGACCACCGCCGTCAATACCGTTCCGGCGGCGATGGCCAGCGCGGTCCGGGCGCGACGGTTCACGCGGGTGTTGTCCACGAAGGGTGTCCTCTCCCCGAATTGTGGCGCCGAGTCGCGAAAATGTGGGGCACGACCGGCACCGGCCGTTGGGAAATACGGCCGCAGGCAGCTTTCCATCGCGGTAATCACCACGGTGCGAACATCAGGGGAGAGTTATTTTTCCCACACCGTGACAACCGCAGAATTCCCCCGAAAATGCCATACCGCCGCAGCTGGCCGAGTCATCGTCAGAAGTTCAGCACCCGGGCCGCTTTCCGTTCGGCGGCGGCGGCGTGCGAGGGTCGGCGGACGGCTCGCGGCCCTTCTCCCGCCTTCAGGAACGCGGCTCGCCCCGCACCCGCGAAGAGCGCCACAGCAGATGACGCCAAGGCGGCCGCCGGGTGCGAGACGACCGGCCATCCGGTGGGTGGCGGCAGCGAAGTCCAGGTGGTGGACACGGCCACCGCGGTGGTGAAGTCGTAGCGAGAGGGGCCGGCGCCCCTTGGGCCCATCGGGTGAACCCTCACCTCACCCGCAACCGAAGGGGCGCCCTCCGGCTTCCGAAGAACTGACACAGTCTTCGCCGAATCCCGGTGAACCCTTCGGACCGCGAGTTGTGGAGGCCCCCATGTCGCCTTTCCGCCCCACTCCCCCGCCGTACGGCGCGAGGCCGGACTATGTGCTCGCTCCCCCGCGCCCCGAGGAGCGCCTCGGCGCGCCCGCGTCCCCGCACGAACCGCCGCTCCCGTCCGCCTCCGCCGTACACCCCTTTCTCCCGCCGCCCCGCCCGGAGGACCGGCTGCCCTTCGAACCGCCGCAGCCGTACGGCCTGTCCGCTCCCCCGCGTCCCGAGGAGCAGCGGCAGGGGCCGGTGGCGATGCCCGATCACCGGCGGCTGGACCTCCGCGCCGCCTTGACCGCGGCCGGTGTCGCTCCGGCGGACGGGGACCTGGCCGCCCTGGCGGAGATCGCGAGCCTGGGTGACACCACCGTCGGTGCCGTCATCGGCTGGCTGGCGGCCGCCGCGCAGGCGTCCTGGCCGCGGTCGCGCGCGGTGTGAGGAAGCCCGCCGACCGGGTCACCGCAGCCTGCTCACCCCAGTCCGGGTCACCGCAGTCCGGGCAGGCTGCGCAGCTCACCGATCTTCAGGGCGCGGGCCAGGGCCAGGAAGATCAGCGCCATGCTGAGACCGCCGGCGGCCAGGCCCAGGACGGGGGTCCAGGCCGCGGGGACGGGCACGCCGGAGCAGGCACGGGCCGCGAGCCAGCCGACCGCCGCGGCCGTGGCGGCGGACCCGGCCAGCTTGCCGTAGGTGCGGCACAGGCGCCGTCCGTCGAGGCGTCCGGAGAGCCGCCGGCGCAGCAGCAGCGCGGTGATCAGCAGCCCGATGCCGTACGCGACGGCGTAGGCCGCGGCCATACCGGTGACCGCCCAGCGGGCGGGCAACAGCAGATGACACGCGGTGGCCAGGGCGATGTTGACGGCCGCGATCCAGACGGCCATCCAGAACGGCGTGCGGGTGTCCTCGAAGGCGTAGAAACCGCGCAGCAGCAGGTACTGGGCCGAGTACGGGATCAGACCGAGCCCGAAGGCCTGCAGCATGTGCCCGGCAGGCACGGCCGATGCGGCGTCCACGGTGCCGTGGGCGAACAGGAGTTGGGCGGTCTGCGGGCCGAGGGCGAGGAAGAAGAAGGCGGCCGGAACGATGACGACGCCGCTGATGCGCAGCGCACGGGAGAGGTCACCGCGCAGCTCGTCCAGACGGTTTTCGGCGACCGCCAGGCTCATCCGCGGCAGCAGCGCCGTCACCAGCGAGACGGTGACGATCGACTGCGGCAGCGTCCAGATGAGTTGGGCATAGCTGTAGACGGTGTATCCGACGCCTGCGGTGGGGAGTTGCTGATCGGCGGCGACGGCGTAGTGCGTGACGACGGCCATCGCGGCCAGGTTGGCGAGCACGAACAGCAGGGTCCAGCGGGCGGCCGTGATGCTCTTGCGCAGACCGGTGCCACGCCAGTCGAAGCGCGGCCGGAAGCGGAAGCCGGCGGCGCGGACGAAGGGGATCAGGGCCAGACCCTGTACCGCGATGCCACCGGTGGTGACGAGGCCGAGGAAGTCGATCTGGCCGGGGCTGATGTCCTCGATGCGGTCGGGGCCCGTCAACAGGCCGAGGTAGATCCCGAACATCGTGATCAGCACGATGTTGTTGAGGACCGGCGTCCACATCATCGCGCCGAACTTGTTCCGGGCATTGAGGACTTGACCGAGGATGAAGAACAGGCCGTAGAAGAAGAGCTGTGGCAGCAGGAACCGGGCGAACACCACGGTGAGTTCGAAGGCGGCGTGCTGCCCGGGCGTGTCCGGCGTGAAGACGGCGACGATCTGCGGCGCGGCCCAGAGCGAAAGCACGGTGCCCACCGCCAGCACGCTCAGGACGAGGGTGACCAGGCGCTGTTCGTGGGCCCGTCCGCCGTCCGCGTGCTCGGCCCTGGCGCGTACCAGCTGCGGCACCAGTACCGAGTTCAGCGCGCCGCCGATCAGCAGGGTGTAGATGCTCATCGGGACCATGTTGGCGGTGTTGTACGTGGTGGCGAGCAGGCCGGTGCCGAGTGCGGCCGCCTGGAGCACCTGACGGATCAGCCCCGTGCCGCGGGAGACCACGGTCCCCAGCGCCATCAGCAGCGAGGACCGCTGCAGTCCCCCGCCCTCGCCGCTCCGTTCGCTCTCGCCGCCCCGTTTGCCCGCACCACCCCGTTTGCCCGCGGCGTGCCGGCGCCGCCCCGGGTGCGGAGCCCGCTGGTCGGGTTCCCCCTCGTTGCCGGGCGCCGGTCCGTCGTCGGCGCTCCCCTCGTCCGTCCACCGGTCCGGCAGACGGAGCGGCAGTGTGTCGTGTGGCGTGTGTGGTGTCCCCTCCAGCATGCCGCCAATCTACGTCGAACCCCGGGTGGGACCGGGCCGGTTGGGTGCCGCGGGCGCACGCGGGGGTGCCGCACGCGGCAGTGGCCGGGCCCGGTCGGGGTCGAGGAGCGGGCCGAGCAGGTCGCCGTGGTGTGCGAGGCGGGGTGCGATCTCGTCGAAGAGGAAGGTGAGTTGCCGTGGGTCGGTGCACTCGGCGATCTCGTCCCGGGTGACGGGGGCGGAGACGGTGGGGGTGGGGCGGGCGCGCAGCGTGTAGGCGACGGCGGTGGTCTTGGCGGCGGCGTTCTGGGAGAAGTCGAGGAAGACCTTGCCGGGGCGCAGGGCCTTGGTCATCTTGGGCACGACAAGGTCCGGGAGGGCGGCCGCGGCCTCGATGGCGAGGGTCTTGGCGTATGCGGTGACCCGCTCCGAGGGGGTGGGTTCGATGGGCACGACGAGGTGCAGGCCCTTGGAGCCGCTGGTCTTCGCGCAGACGTCCAGGCCGTCGGCGGCCAGCCGGTCGTACAGCCACTGTGCCGCGGCGCAGCACTCCACGATGGTGGCCGGGGCGCCGGGATCGAGGTCGAGGACGAGGCGGTCCGCGATCCCCGGGGCCTGGCACTTCCACTGCGGGGTGTGCAGTTCGACGACCAGGTTCGCGGCCCAGACCAGCGAGGGGAGGTCCTGCAGCAGCACCTGCCGGGCGGGCCCTGATGTCGTATGGGGGACCTCGCAGGTCTGCACCCAGGAGGGTGCGCCGGGCGGCACGTTCTTGGTGAAGAAGCACTGGCCTTCCGGCCCGTCGGGGTAGCGCAGGAAGGAGAGCGGCCGGTCGTGGAGGTGGGCGAGCAGCGGGCCGGCGACGGTGGTGCAGTAGTGCAGCACCTCGCCCTTGGTGGTGGCGGTCTCGGCGTAGAGGACCTTGTCCAGGTTGGTCAGCGGGAGGCGCCGCCCCTCCACGTCGGTGATCGGCGACATACGATGAGAATCCCACATAAGGGATAAATGATGCGATCTATCTGGAATGGCTCCATCTCCTTCGGTCTGGTCACCATCCCCGTGAAGACCTACAGCGCCACCGACCGCAGCTCGTCGGTCTCGTTCGTGCGCATTCACGACAAGGACGGCGCGCAGATCCAATACCGGAAGATCTGTGAGCTGGACAGCGAGGAAGTCCCGAACGAGGAGGTCGGCAAGGGCTATCAGGCGCCGGGCGACGAGACCGTCGTACCGATCACCGACGACGATCTGTCACAGCTGCCGATGCCGGCCGCCAAGACGCTGTCGATCCTGTCCTTCGTCGACCCCGCCGAGATCGACCCGCTCCAGATGGACAAGGCCTACTACCTGGGTCCCAACGGAGCATCCGCCGCCAAGCCGTACACCCTGCTGCGGGAGGCGCTGGAGCACCACCGGAAGGTCGCGGTCGGCAGGGTGGCGATGCGGGGGCGGGAGTCGCTGGCGATGCTGCGGGCGTACGACCAGGCGATCGTGATGCATACGCTGCTGTGGCCGGATCAGATCCGGCCCGCCACCGGGGTGGCACCCGACGATGTCGACCTTCGCGAGAACGAGCTGACGCTGGCCGAGACGCTGATGGACTCCCTGGGCGAGCTGGACCCCGCCGAACTCCACGACGACTACCGCGAGGCCGTCGAGGAGCTGGTGGCCGCCAAGGTGGAGGGCGGGGAGCCGGCCGCCCCCGCCGCATCGGGCAGCTCCGGCGCCCAGGTCATCGATCTCACGGCGGCCCTGGAGAAGAGCGTGCGGGCGGCGCAGGGCGGCGGGGAGCCCGACGCCCAGGCGGAGTCGGCGTCCGTGACCTCCATACGGGGGCGGAAGCAGGCGAAGAAGAGCGCGTCCGGGCGGCGCGCCTCCGAGCGGAGCGGCACTCCGGCGAAGAAGGCGGCGAAGAAGACCGCCTCGGCCACCGCCGCGAAGAAGGCTCCCGGCGCAAAAACGGCGGCCGCGGCGAAGACCTCCGGCGGACGGGCGAAGGCCGCTTCGCCGGCCAAGAAGACCGGCACGAGCGCCCGCACCCCGACCGCCGGCGCATCCAAGAAGAAGGCGTCGAAGAACACCGCCAAGAAGACGACGGGCCGGAAGACGGGCTGACGGCCGTCGGCGGCAGACGTATACGGCAGACGCATACGGCGCAGGCATACCGCGGACGCGTACGGCGAGCCGGAGCGGGACGGGCCCCGGGTCGTCGGCCGTAGCGGGCGGACCCCGGAACCGTCGGCCGTAGCGGGCGGACCCCGGAACCGTCGGGCCGGAGCCGTCGGGCCACCGCCCGCCGGGCACCGTTCTAGAGTCTTGGTATGGCTTCAGACGAGGGGACCACCCGCATCGACAGCTGGATCTGGTCGGTACGGCTCACCAAGACGCGATCGCTGGCCGCGGCGGCCTGTCGCGCGGGACACGTACGGGTCAACGGCGAACGGGTGAAGCCGGCCCAAGCGGTGCGCAACGGCGACGAGGTGCGCCTGCGGCACGCGGGCCGGGAGCGGATCGTGGTCGTCTCGCGGCTGGTGCGCAAGCGGGTGGGCGCAGCCGTGGCCGCCGAGTGCTTCATCGACAACAGTCCGCCGGTCCCCCCGCGCGAGGAGGTCCCGGTGATCGCACTGCGTGAACGCGGCACCGGACGGCCCACCAAGCGCGACCGCCGCGAGATCGACCAACTGCGCGGCCTCTGAGCCGGACCGGGCTTACGCCGACGGCAGGGCGTCGAGATAGACCCACTGGCCGTTCTCGCGGACGAAGCGGCTGTGCTCGTACTGGCTGTCGGCGTGGCCGTGCAGCGTGAAGTGCGCACGGAATTCCACCGTGCCCTCGGTGTGGAAGGCACTGCCGCCGGTGGTGCCGAGGATGTCCAGGCCGCTCCAGCGCTGGGCCGGTTCAAGGTCGAGACTGCCGGGGCGGGTCGTCGGATGCCAGGTGCGCAGCAGGTATCCGGTGTCACCGACGGCGAAGGCGCTGTAGCGCGAGCGCATCAGGCGCTCCGGGGTCGGGGCGGTGGCGCGCCCCTGATGAAACGGGGCGCAGCAGTCACCGTAGACCTCGGCGCGTCCGCACGGGCACGGTGAGACGGCGGTGACGGCGGCGGCCGGGCGGCGCGGCGCGCTCCTCGGCTCGTTCAGCTTCTTCGGCTTGTTCGGCTTGTTCGGCTTCGACACCCCACGATTGTGCCGGGTCGGCGGACCGGGACCGCGACACACCCAGCACACGCCGGAGCGGCACGCCCTGGAGATACGCCCATTTGGGGAATTCACACGACAAATCACCCATTTGCAGCTTTTCCTGGCTTGATACGTGCTGTGAGGCTGGAAGAACTCATGGTGTCCGTCCCCACCACCCAGGAGAGAACCCCCATGATTCTGTCCATTTCCGGCGTCGTCCTGCTCGGTGTCATCGTCTTCCTCTTCTTCCGCAAAGACGGCCTGAAGTTGTCGCATGCACTGGTCTCCGCGCTCTTCGGGTTCTATCTCGCCAGCTCCGCCATCGCCCCGAGCATCAAGGCCGGCGGGGCGAGCCTGGCGAGCCTCCTCGGGGGGATCAAGATCTAGGGCTGTCGGGAGTCGTCATCCGCGGGGCCGGAGTCGTCATCCGCTGCCCGGCGTCGCCATCCATGGTCCGGAGTTGTCATCCGATGCCACTCCACGCGTCCCGCCCGAACGGGCCGCACCACCTCCCGTCCGGGCGGCTCCGCATGCAGCCTGCTCCCGGCTCGCCGCCCACGCAGCACGCTCCCGGCTCGCCACCCACACCGAGCCGCCCCCACGACCACCGCCACGACCACCGCCACGAGCAACCGGAGACGATGTGGCCCGTCGACCCCTGCCCCGCATCCTGACCGACAGCGCACCGCTCGCCCGCATGGCCCACAGCACCTCGCTCGCCCGCAGCCGGGAACTCGCGCGGACCGCCGCCGACAGCGCCTGTGACGTGTTCCATCCGCTGATCACCATCGGCCGGGGACTGCGCCGGCTGGGTGCGGCCGGCCGGGGACGCTGGATCGACACGCCCCGGGAGAACCGCGGTCCGCTGGCCTTCTTCGTCGGCGCGTGTGTGCTGGTCATGTGCCTGGTGCCGTACGGGCCGCTGCTCGCCCTGATCGCGGTGCTGGGCGCGGGCGCCTGGGCGGGGCGGGAGCGTACGCCCGTGGAGACCGGTCCCGGAGAGGCCGAGAAGGAGCGGCTGCAGGCGCTCTACGAGGCACTGGTGCCGTACTTCTCCGTCGAGGGCGACCCCAGCCCCCTGTACGCGCACCACGGGGGCTGGGAGCAGGTCTTCACCGAGCACGCCTTCGACGACAGCGGGCGGATCGAACGGCTGCAGCTGAAGTACCCGGCGTACTTCACCGACGGTGAGGACCAGTCCCGGGTCCGCATCGAGCAGGTGCTGTACGCCAAGGCGGGCCGTGGCCGCGAGTACCACTTCGGGTGGGACGAGCTGGCCAATCAGCTCACCGTGACCGTGCTCGCCGCGCTGCCCGCCGATATCGGTGCGCAGCGCTTCGTCACCTCGCCGGGCGAGACGGTGCTCGGGTTCACCGACGCGGACGCCGTCCAGCGGACCCTGCCGGTCACCGCCGGGGAGGAGACGCGGGATGCGCCGCCGGTGGTATGGCGTACCGGGCAGCGCTCCACCGAACCGCATCTGCTCGTCCTGGGGCAGCCGGGGACGGGCGCCACGACCCTGCTCCGCTCGATCGCGCTGCAGGCGCTGCAGCACGGGGATGTGCTGGTCATCGACGGCGGCGGCACCGGCGAATACGGCGCTCTGTCCGGACGCCGTGGGGTACTGGGGGTGGAGAGCGGCCTCGCGGGGGCGCTGGCGACCCTGGAGTGGGCGTCCCACGAGACCGAGCGGCGGCTGATCGCGGCGAACCGGGCCCGGCAGGCCGGCCGGCCGGCGCCGGAGGACACCCGGCGGCCCCTGTGGATCATCGCGGACCGTCCGACGGCGCTGGCCCATGTGGCGGTCGCGGAGGGCCGGGACGATCCGCAGCGGTGGCTGCAGACGCCACTGCGGCACGGCCGGGCCGCCCGGATCACGGTGGTCGTGGCCGACCAGTTCGAGAGTGCCGAGCTGCTGAGCGAGCCCGTACGGACGCACACCAAGGCGCGGGTGGTACTCGGCCCCGCCACGGCGGAGGAGGTACGGGCGGTGCTCGGAGCGCCACCGCACACCACGCCGACCGCGAGCGTGCCACCGGGCCGCGGCTATGTGCGCCTGGGGTCCGCTCCCGTACTGCGCCTCCAGGTGCCGGCCACGCCCGATCCGCTCGACGACGCGACCGGGCAGACGCTCCGGCAGGCAGTCCTGTCGCTGCTGCCGGAGCGTACGGTCCCGGCCGACGGCGCGGGGCCGGCCACGCCGGCGACCGGCAGCGAGCCGGGTGACGTGGGCACGTCCGCGGATACCGGCCGACGGGTGAGCGTGAGCAAGTCCGGGGACGCCGATCCGGCGGAGCCGGGAGGCGGTGCCACGGCGATCGACGGTGCCACGGCGATCGACGGTGCCACGGCGATCGACGGTGCCACGGCGATCGACGGTGCCACCGCGATCGACGGTGCCACCGCGACCGACGGTGCCACGGCAGCCGACGGTGCCACAGCGACCGCGGCGGCACCGGATGCCGGAAAGGCCGGGGCCGCCGCCGAGCCGGTGGGCCCGGCGGCGCGCGTGCGGATCGTCAAGGCCGGCGAATCCCCCGTGGTCAACGGGCCGGTGGAGGCCGTCCCCACCGAGAGGTGAGGACTCTCCGTCCAAAGGGCGCACCCGAAGGCCGGCCCGCTGATCAGCCGTCAGGCCACGAACGCATGCCGCGTCTCGGTGTCCACGGGTGCGCCCGTCGCCACCAGTCGCGCGGCGCCGGCCAGCCGGACCGCGGCCTCGTCGGCGACGGCTCCGCTGACCGTGAACGGCAGCCGTACGAAGCCCTCGAAGGCGCCGTCGACACCGAACCTCGGGCCGGAGGGCACCCGCACCCCGAGCCGCTCCCCCGCCTCCGCGATCCGGGAGCCGGAGAGTCCGCCCGTACGCGCCCAGAGGGTGAGGCCGCCGCGGGGAACGCTGAACTCCCAGTCGGGGAGGTGCCGGTGCAGCGCCTCGACGATCGCGTCGCGGTTCTCGCGGGCCTGCTCGCGGCGGATGCCGACGGCCGCTTCCCAGCCACCGCCCTCCAGGAGCGAGGCGATGGCGAGCTGTTCGAGGACCGGTGAGCCCAGGTCGGAGTACGCGCGGGCGGCGACCAGACTGCGGATGATGTCGGGGGCGGCACGCACCCAGCCGATCCGCATCCCGGCCCAGAAGGCCTTGCTCGCCGAGCCGACCGTGATCACGGCGCTGCCGGCGGGGTCGAACGCGCAGACCTGACGGGGCGGTGCGGTGTCCTGGTCCAGCTGGAGTTCGGCCATGGTCTCGTCGACGACGAGCAGGGTGCCGGCCGACCGGGCGGCATCGACGAGACGCCGGCGCTGATCCTCGGTGGCAAGGGTGCCGGTGGGGTTGTGGAAGTCGGCGACGACATACGCCATACGGGGCGCGGCGTCCCGCATCACCTGGCGCCAGACGGGGATGTCCCAGCCGGCCAGCTTGTCGGCGAGCGCGACCGGGACGAGCCGGGCGCCGGCGTCCCGCATCAGCTGGAGGATGTTGGCGTACGACGGGGAGTCGACGGCCACCCGCTCGCCGGGGCTCGTACACAGCCGGCAGATCGCGGCCACCGCGCCCATCGCGCCCGTGGTCACCATGATCTGCTCGGGCATGGTGGGGATCCCGCGGGCGGTGTAGCGGTCCGCGAGGGCCTGGCGCAGGACGGGCAGACCGGCGGGGTAGTCGCCGTGGGTGTGAGCGTAGAGCGGAAGGTCGGCCATCGCACCCTGGAAGGCGCGGGTGAGCCACGGCTCGGGAGCCGGGAGGGCGGCACAGCCCAGGTCGATCATGGAGCCGGCGGCCTCCGGGGGCAGCGGTTCCAGGCCGCGGGTGGGCAGCGGGTTGCCGGCCGGGACGGCGGTCCAACTGCCCGATCCGCGCCGGGACTCCAGGAATCCCTCGGCGCGCAGCGCTTCATAGGCGGCGGCGACGGTGGTGCGGCTGACGCCGAAGGCCGCGGCCAGCTCGCGCTCGGCGGGCAGGCGCGCGGCGACCGGTATCCGGCCCTCCAGCACGAGCAGGCGGATGCCGTCGGCAAGGCTGCGGTAGGCGGGCAACCGGCGTCCGGCGGCCGCGGGTTGGGCATCGCACGGGTCCTGCGACCGGAGCAGCCGGGCGAGTTGGGGTGCACCCACCGCTGAAGTCCACTGAGCCATGAAGATCAGTCCACCTTCCCCGAATTGGCTCTACTTCGCGAGCCCGGACCTGCCACATGGTGTCATGCGTCGGTCCAATCCTGCCAGGAGGGGGAAAATCATGTCCATATTCGGGGAAACCGGACCAAGGAGGGGGCTGCCGGTGCGCCGGCTGTGCCAGCTCTTTGCGGGACTGGCGCTGTACGGCGTGAGCATGGCGCTGATGCTGCGGGCCGGGCTCGGCCTGGAGCCATGGAGCGTGCTGAACCAGGGCATATCCCGCCATACGGGACTGTCGATCGGTACGGTCACCATCGTCACCGGTGCGCTGATCCTGCTGCTGTGGATCCCGCTGCGCCAGCGTCCCGGCCTCGGCACGGTGTCCAACGTGGTGATCCTCGGGCTGGTGATGGACGCGACGCTGGCCTGGATGCCGCAGTTGCACTCGCTGAGCACGCGTATCCCACTGCTGGCGGGCGCCGTCCTGCTCAACGGTGCCGCGACCGGTCTGTACATCTCCGCCGATTTCGGTCCGGGGCCGCGGGACGGGCTGATGACCGGTCTGCATCTGCGGACCGGCCGTCCGGTCCGGCTGGTGCGGACCTGCATCGAGGTGACGGTGCTGGCGGCCGGCTTCCTGCTCGGCGGGTCCGTCGGGGTCGGCACGGTGGTCTATGCGCTGGCCATCGGTCCGCTGGCGCAGTTCTTCTTGCGGCGCTTCGCGATCAAGGACCGGCCCGTGAAGCCCTCACCGGTGGTGGCCGGCGGAGGCGCTTCACCCGAGCACGCAATACTGCCGGAGTGACCCCAGCGATACGCACCCGCCACGCCTATCTCGACCACCCCGTGCCGCTCCCCTTCGCCCACCGGGGCGGGGCGGCCGAAGGCCTGGAGAACACCGCCGCCGCCTTCCGCCGCGCGGTCGGCCTCGGCTACCGCTATCTGGAGACCGATGTGCATGCCACCTCGGACGGAGAGCTGGTCGCCTTCCACGACGCGACCCTCGACCGCGTCACCGACGCCCGGGGCGCGATCGGGCAGCTCCCCTGGCGGGCGGTGCGCCAGGCCCGCGTCGGCGGCCAGGAGCCGCTGCCGCTGTTCGAGGAGCTGCTGGAGGAGTTCCCCGAGGCCCGCTGGAACGTCGACCTCAAGGCCGACGCCGCACTCGCCCCCCTGCTCGCCCTGCTGCGCCGCACGAACGCCTGGGACCGGGTGTGCGTCGGCTCGTTCTCGGAGGCCCGGGTGGCCCGCGCCCAGCGGCTGGCCGGACGCCGGATGGCGACCTCGCTCGGCACCCGCGGGGTGGCCGGCCTGCGGCTGCGGTCGTACGGCCGCGGGGTGCTGCCGCTGGACCGGCTGCTGGGTGCGGCGGTGCGGCGCAGCGCGGTCTGCGTCCAGGTCCCCGAGCGGCAGTCCGGCCTCCCCGTCGTCGATCCGCTCTTCCTGCGCACCGCGCACTCGCTGGGCATGCAGGTCCACGTCTGGACGGTCAATGACGCGGATCGGATGGCGGCACTCCTGGACCTCGGTGTGGATGGCATCATGACGGACCACATCGAGACGCTGCGGACGGTCCTGACCGAGCGAGGGTGCTGGGTCTGACCGGGCGAGGATGCCGGTGCCGACCGAGCGAGGGTGCGGGATCCAGGGGGTGTCGCGAGCCGGACGGCAGCTGCGGACACACCCGGTACCGGGGCCCGCCGGCCGTCGTCCGCCGCCGTGAACGGGGACAGGAAGGCGGGGGTGGGCATGGAGAGCACACAAGCCATGGCCGAGGGCGTGGACGAGGGCGTGGACGAGACGGCCGCCCGGCGCCGTGAACAACGCGGCTGGTACTGGTACGACTGGGCCAACAGCGTCTATTCGACGACCGTGCTGACCGTGTTCCTGGGGCCGTATCTGACCTCGGTGGCGAAAGCCGCGGCGGACCTGGACGGCTTTGTGCACCCCCTGGGCATTCCGGTGCGCGCGGGCTCCTTCTATGCGTATGCGGTGTCCGCGTCACTGCTGCTGTCGGTGCTGGCGATGCCGCTCGCCGGAGCGCTGGCCGACCGGACCGGCCGGAAGAAGCCGCTGCTGGGCTGCTGCGCCTACGTGGGCGCCGCGTCGACGACGGGGATGTTCTTCCTGGGCGGCGACCGCTATCTGCTGGGCGGGGCACTGCTCGTCATCGCGAATGTGTCGTTCGTGGTGTCGATGATGCTCTACAACTCCTTCCTGCCGCAGATCGCCCGGCCCGACGAACGGGACGCCGTCTCCTCCCGTGGCTGGGCGTTCGGCTACGCGGCCGGAGCGCTGGTCCTGGTGGCCAACCTGGTGCTCTACGGCGCGCACGACTCCTTCGGCCTGTCCACGGGCGCCGCGGTGCGCATCTGCCTGGCGTCGGCGGGGCTGTGGTGGGGCGCGTTCTCGGTGATTCCGCTGCGCCGGCTGCGCGACCGGCGGGCAGCTGCCGCCAAGGCGCCCACCGGGCCCGGCGGCGCCGCGCTCGGTCAGGGATGGCAGCAACTGCGGGAGACGCTGCGCGACATGCGCCGCCATCCCCTCACCCTCTCCTTCCTCCTGGCCTATCTCGTCTACAACGACGGCGTACAGACGGTGATCACCCAGGCCTCCGTCTACGGGTCCGAGGAGCTCGGCCTGGACCAGACGACCCTGATCGTGGCGGTCCTGCTGGTCCAGGTGCTGGCCGCCGCGGGCGCCCTGCTGATGGGACGCCTGGCCGGACGGTACGGCGCACAGCGGACGATCCTGGGCTCCCTGGTGGCCTGGGTACTGACGCTCGCGGCCGGCTACTTCCTGCCCGCGAAGGCACCCGGGTGGTTCTTCGGACTGGCCGCCGGGATCGGTCTGGTCCTGGGCGGAAGCCAGGCGCTGTCCCGTTCGCTGTTCTCCCATCTGGTGCCGCGCGGCAAAGAAGCGGAATATTTTTCCGCGTACGAGATGAGCGACCGGGGCGTGAGCTGGCTGGGACCACTGGTGTTCGGGGTGACCTATCAGCTCACCGGGAGCTACCGGGATGCCATCGTGTCCCTGGTGGCGTTCTTTTTGATCGGTTTTGTCCTGCTGGCAAGGGTGCCGGTGGGGCGGGCGATCGCCGCGGCTGGAAATCCTGTGCCTGACCGGATTTAGCCCCAGGGCGTGCGGGCCGGTAGTGTACGCCTTTGGCTCACCAGGCGGACCGTTACTGCGCGCTCAACTCTGGATGGCGCTGGGTGACATCTGCTGCTAGATGTGACAAACCGGGCGCTGGTGGGTACAACAAGGGGCGGCACGAAGGAAGGCAGCGGCGCACAGCGCCTCCATCATGGGCGGTGGTGGGCGACGGGTGGGCGCATGTCCCGAATTTCGATTACGGGAATCTTCACCGCCGACCGGACGTTGACCGGATGACGACGACAGCGACACCTGTCCTGTGGGCGACAAGCCCGGGAGGCACGATTCATGAGTGAGCGAGCTCTCCGCGGCACGCGACTCGTGGTGACCAGCTACGAGACCGACCGCGGCATCGACCTGGCCCCGCGCCAGGCGGTGGAGTACGCATGCGAGAACGGACATCGATTCGAGATGCCGTTCTCGGTTGAGGCCGAGATTCCGCCGGAGTGGGAGTGCAAGGTATGCGGTGCACCTTCGCTTCTGGTGGATGGCGACGGCCCTGAGGAAAAGAAGGGTAAGCCCGCGCGTACGCACTGGGACATGCTCATGGAGCGGCGCACCCGCGAGGAGCTCGAGGAGGTGCTGGCCGAAAGGCTGGCCGTCCTGCGCTCCGGCACCATGAACATTGCCGTGCATCCGCGCGACAGCAACCGCAAGTCCGCCTGACAACGGGCCTGCGCCAAGCAGCACGAAGGGCCGGGGCCACTGCGCAGTGCAGTGGCCCCGGCCCTTGCTGCGTCCGCACCCGTACGCGCCGGGCACCGGGCATCCGGTCCCGCCGAGCGCCGGGCATCCGGCCCCGCCGGGTGCCGGGTGTGCGCTCAGCGGGAGCCCGGTGCCGCGCCGGGCGCCGGTGTGCGCTCAGCCGGTCAGCGGCGGGTCCTGGCGGCGCGGGGAAGAAGGCTCGTCCTCGTGGATGACCTCCCCCTGGACGACCTTGCCATCGGGCCGGTGCATCCGGGCCTGCTGGAAGGCGTCGCCGAACGAGCCCTGGGCGTAGCCCGCCCGGCGGTCCAGCAGCTTTTCGGCACGGCGCTGGATCAGCTTCCCGGTCGGCGGGAAGAGGCAGAGCAGCCCCAGGGCGTCGGACACCAGCCCCGGGATCATCAGCAACAGCCCGCCGGCCATCGGGAGCGTATTGCCGCTGCCGGCTTTGCCGCTGCCAGGTTTACCGCTACCGGCCTTACCGCCGCCCGGTGTGCCGTCACCGGAGGTGCCGTTGCCGGACGCAGCGGAGGTGCCGGGGGCCGCCGGGCCGCCGGTGGTCTGCACACTCTCGGTGAGGTTGCGCCAGGCACGACGGCCGGCCCGTTTGACCACATAGCCGCCGATGATCACTCCGGCGACCAGCAGAAGAAAGACCGTCAGGCCGTTGGTGGCACCGGCGACCACGGTCAGCAGCCAGATCTCCAGCACCATCCAGGCAACGATGCCCAACGGGACGAACCGGCGGGCGCGCGAGCGCTGGGGCGGGCGGGGACTCGGCGGTGGCGTGGCTCCGAACGTCATGCCTCAAGTGTGCCTGGCCCCTGCCGTCCCCCTCCCCGAGGGGCGCGCAGGATGGATCATCTCCGGGCGGCGGGCGGCGGGCGGCCGGGCGCAGCGGCCCCGGCGTCAGCGACCGCGGATCTTGTCCACCCGGGAGCCGACGCCCCAGGCCGTGACCCGCCACAGGGCCTCCACGACGATGTCACGGCTCATCTTGCTGTCGCCCAGTTCGCGCTCGACGAAGGTGATCGGCACCTCGACGACGTGATGGCCGGCCTGTACGGCACGGCGGGCGAGGTCGACCTGGAAGCAGTAGCCCTGGGAGGCCACGTCATCGAGGCCCAGCCCTTTGAGTGCCTGCGCGCGAAAGGCCCGGAAACCGCCGGTGAGGTCGCGCAGCGGCAGGTCCAGCACCAGCCGGGAGTACGTACTGCCCCCGCGGGAGATGAGCCGGCGGTATGCGGGCCAGTTGACGGTGCGGCCGCCGGGCACCCAGCGCGATCCGAGGACGAGATCGGCGCCCTTGAGGGCGGTGAGCAGCCGCGGCAGCTCCTCGGGCTGGTGCGAGCCGTCGGCGTCCATCTCGACCAGCACGTCGTAGCCGTGGTCGATCCCCCAGCGGAAGCCCGCGAGGTAGGCGGCGCCGAGGCCTTCCTTGCCCTTGCGGTGCAGGACGTGGACCTGCTCGTCGTCGGCGGCCAGTTCGTCGGCGAACTTGCCGGTGCCGTCAGGACTGTTGTCGTCCGCGACGAGGACGTGCGCCGTGGGGACGGCGGACCGCACCCGCGAGACGATCGGCTTGATGTTCTCCGCCTCGTTGTACGTCGGAATGATCACCAACGTGGTGCCGAGCGGACCGTACTGCCGCTGCCCGTCTGTCACTGCTGCCCCTTCTCGTCCTTCGTACGCCCGCGCCGGCCGACGACTACCGCGCCGGCGCAGGACAGAAGCCCCACGATAGCGAGCACCCACTCGGGAGCGGCACCGACGCGGTCGGCGACCGTCGTTCCGTCCCGCAGCGGAATACGCGCGGAGACCACGCCCTGGGTGAACTCGGGGATGCGGTGGGTGATCTTGCCGTCCGGGGCGACCACGGCACTGATCCCGCTGGTGGCCGCGGTGACCACGGCCCGGCCGTGTTCGACGGCGCGCAGCTTGGACATCGCCAACTGCTGCTCGGGCTGGCCGGAGCGGCCGTAGGTGGCGTTGTTGGTCTGGATGACCAGGGCGCGGGCGCCCGCATCGACGGTGTCGTGCACGATCTGGTCGTAGGCGACCTCGAAGCAGATGACGTCACCGAGCCGGGCGGGGCCGACGTGGAGCACGCCGGTGTGGTCACCGGGGTAGAAGTCGCGGGGCACTCGCTGGAAACGCGTGATGATCTTGCTGAGCTGCTCCCGGAACGGCACGTACTCGCCGAACGGCACCGGGTGCTGTTTGGTGTAGGAGGCGCCCGGCCCCTTCTTCGGGTCCCAGACGATGCCCTCGTTGAAGACATAGCCCTTCTTGGAGGGGTGGTCGATCAGGGCGCCGACGAGGACGGGCACGCCGATGGCCTTCACGGCCTCGTCGATCCGGTCGTAGGCCTGTGGGTATTTGTACGGGTCGAGGTCGGAGGAATTCTCCGGCCAGATGACCAGGTCCGGCTTCCTGGCCCGGCCGGCCTTGACGTCGGCGGCGAGCTTCTCGGTGGCCGTGGCGTGGTTGTCGGTGATCATCATGGGGCGGCCCAGGAAGTCCATGCCGGGCTGCTGGACGTTGCCCTGGACGACAGCGATGTCCACGGTGTCGTCGGCCTTCGTGGGAACGGGCACCACGGCGCCGGCCAGGGTGACCGCCGCGGCGAGCCCGAACGCTTCCAGGGCCGGGACGGCCCGGCGCAGCGATCCGTTGCCGCGCAGCTGCCAGAGGGTGGCGGCACATACGGCGAGCAGCGCGCCGGCCAGCGCAACGGCGAAGGTCACCAGCGGGGCACCGCCGAGCGCGGCGAGCGGGGTGAACGGCGAACCGGTGTTGGCGAAGGCGAGCCGGCCCCACGGGAAGCCGCCGAACGGCAACCGGTCGCGGGCCCATTCCTCGGCGACCCAGAGGCAGGCGGCCCACAGCGGCCCGCCCGGCAGCCTGGACGTCACGGCGAGCGCCGCGCCCAGCAGCGTCACGAAGAGCGTCTCGGCGACCGAGAGGCCGAACACGGCGTCCCACCCGACGACATGCAGCCACTTCAGCAGGATCAGGAAGAACGGCAGCCCGAACGCGAAGCCCGTCCAGGCGCCCTGGCGGGCGGTGCGGCCACGGGTCAGCAGCGACAGCGCGGCGACGGCCACCACGGACAGCGGCCACAGGTCGTAGGGCGGGAAGGCCAGACCGAGCGCGAGGCCGGCGACGGCCGCGAGGCCGGTGCGCAGCGCCTCGCAGCGGACCAGGGCGGCGAGGCGCCGCGCCCGCCCGGGGCGCGCGGGCGCGGCGGTGGAGCCCGTCTCGGCGCGCGGCACCGGGCCGTCGGGCGAGGTGCCGCTGACGGCTTCTTCGGTGGTATCGGAACCCGATGGCACGGTCGCGGGCCTTCCTGCAGGTCGTGCGGTGGTGAGCTGACCGTACATCGGGAGGCCGGGATTACGGATATGGGGTGCACAAAAGGTGAAGGGGCACCGAGGGAGGCTGCGGGCGGGGCCGCGGTGCGGTGCGGATAGGGGCCCGGCGCCCTTCGGGCCGACCTGGGACCCGCTGGCTGCGGGTCGACCGAAAGCCGTTGTCTACTGAGCGTCCGGGCCCCACCCGGGTCGCACCGTCCCCCAAGCTCCCAAGGAGCAGGGAGGGACCCCCATCCGGCCGAAACGCTCCGTTGTCCCGTGCCGCTGGTGCTGGACCTGGCTCCCAGTGGTGGTGTGCCCAGTGGCGCACCGCCCCATGGCCCAGCTGCGTTCGACGACTGCGCGGAGGTCTCCCGGTCGGACGTCCTGGTGGTGGACTCCGCCGAACCTACCGGCCGTCGACCGTCTGCTGTCAACAGGTGCTGCACCTGCGTCGTTTCGCGTCGCCCCAGGTCAGCTGCGAGCGCCCCAAGTGAGGCAAGGAGCGGCAGGCGCAGCCCGCGCCGGCACCTGCCCGCACGATGTCACTCGTTCGGCGGCCCGTAGACCGTTCGCCCGCCGACGACCGTGGTCAGGCACACCGGGAGGTCGTTGCCGGGGGTGAGGTCGGGCAGGCCGGGGGTGCCGGAACGGGGGTCGGTGGACCAGCGCTGCACCCGCTCGTCGGGAGCCTGGACGATCAGATCGCCGGTGCGCCAGACCGCGTAGTCGGCGGGGGCGCCGGGCACCAGGACGCCCGCGTCGTCCCGGCCGATGGCGCGCCAGCCGCCGCGGGTGTGGGCGGTGAACGCGGCGCGCGCCGAGATGCCGTGGGCACGGGTGCGGTGGAAGACGGCGGCGCGCACCGTACCCCAGGGGTCGAGCGGGGTGACCGGGCTGTCGGACCCGAGCGCGAGCGGGACACCGGCCTTGAGCAGCGCGGCGTACGGGTTGAGCGTGCGGGCCCGGTCGGTGCCCAGGCGGGCGGCGTACATGCCCTCCTCGCCGCCCCATGCCGCATCGAAGGCGGGCTGGACGGAGGCGGTCAGCGCCAGGTCGGCGAAGCCGGCGAGGGTGTGCTCGGTGAGCATTTCGGCATGTTCGACGCGGTGCCGGGCGGCGCGGACCCGGTCCAGGCCGATCCGGTCGGCGGCGGCGCGTACCCCGGCGACGACGCTGGTGAGGGCGGCGTCACCGATGGCGTGGAAGCCCGCCTGGAGCCCGGCCTCGGTACAGGCGGCGACATGGGCGGCGACGCCCTCGGCGTCGAGCTGGGCGGTGCCGGTGTGGCCCGCGTCGGCGTAGGGGGCGTGCAGATGGGCGGTGTGGGAGCCGAGTGAGCCGTCGGCGAACAGATCACCCGCGGCGCCGAGCGCTCCGAGTTCACGGACCCGCTCCGCGTCCTTTGCGGATGCGATGATCTCGGCCCAGTAGCCGATGACGCGGGGGCCGTTGCCTTCCCGGGCCAGGGCGAGCAGCCCCGTGAAGTCGTCCTCGCCCGAGATGTCCGGACCCGCGCACTCGTGGACGCTGCCGATGCCGAGCGAGGCGGCGCGGGCGAGCGCGGCGGCCTGGGCCTCGGCCCGCTGGGCGGGGGTGACGGTGGCGTACGCGGCCTTGCGCACCGCGTGATGGGCGGCGCCGGTCAGCGGGGCACCGTCGTGGAACCCGTCCCGGTCGCGGATGCCGGGGACCAGATCCAGCAGCGCCGTGGTCACGACAGCGGAGTGCACGTCGACCCGGGTGAGATAGAGCGGGCGGCCACCGGTGGCCTGGTCCAGCTCCGCGCGGGACGGCGGGCGCCCCTCCGGCCAGACGCCGGCGTCCCAGCCGTGCCCGAGCAGAATGCGGTCCGACGGGCGCGCGTCCGCGTAGGCGCGGACGCGGGCGAGCGCGTCGGCCAGTGTGCCGACCCCGACCAGATCGAGGCCGGTGAGCGCGAGACCGGTCGCCGTGCAGTGCACATGTGCGTCCGTGAACGCAGGAGTGACGAGCGCACCGTCGAGCGGGACGACCTCGTCCACGCCCTCGGCGAAGGAGTCGGCCGCGCCCTCCTCCCCGACCCAGGCGATGCGGTCGCCTTCCACCACCATGGCGGTGGCGAAGGGGTCCGCAGGGCTGTGCACCTCACCGCCGCGCAGCAGGACGGTGCGGGGCCGGGAAGGGTGCTTCCGGGCCGGTTGGGAAAGGGGCTCGCTCATACCGGACAGTTTGGCCCCTGCGGACGGAGAGGCCGCGCGCAGGGGGGCGCTCGCCGGTCAGATGCGCGGCGGCCGGGCCTCATAGGGGGTGGAGAGCACGACCGTGGTGCGGGTCGACACACCGGCGAGGGTCCGGATCCGGGTGAGCAGATGCTCCAGCTCCAGCGGGGTGGCGACCCGGACCTTGAGGATGTAGTTCTCGTCGCCGGCGACGCTGTGGCAGGCCTCCAGCTCGGGGACCTCGGCAAGGCGGTCGGCGATGTCGTCCGGCGCGCTCGGGTCGAAGGGTTTGACCGAGATGAAGGCGGTGAGCGGCAGGCCCACGGCTTCGGGGTCCACGATGGCGGCATAGCCCCGGATGACACCGCGCTGCTCCAGGCGGCGCACCCGCTGGTGCACCGCCGAGGTGGACAGGCCGGTGGCCTTGCCCAGGTCGGTGTAGCTCATCCGCCCGTCCTTGACGAGCAGATCCACGATTTGTCGGTCCAACTCCTCCACCCGCCCAACCTACTGCGCGCGGGGGCTTATGCGCACCGTGCGCCGGATCGTGGACACCCCCACGCCGGTTCATGTGACCAATGCCACACAGGTGACCCGGTGTCGGTGGGGTGCCCGCGATTATGCGTGCGGCATGAAGGGAATTGCTGCTGGTGGCCGGGACCGCCCGTCACAGGAAGTCAGCGGTACGACCGGCCCACCCGAGGGGGATGGACATCATGCGACGCCTTGAGCAGGACTCCGCTGCCGCGCACATCGGCGCCCAGGAAAGCGACGATCCCGGCGGCTACGGCGACGACGGTGCGGACTTCGATTCTTTCGACACCTATGAGATCTACCGTGTGACCTGCCCCGACTGCCTGCAGCCGATCGCGCTGCTGGCGGACGAGGACACGCTCCCGGAGCACGCACTGTGCGCCTCGTCGTGGAACCCCTTCGGCCTGACGGTGTGCCAGGGCTCCGGGCGGACGGTGTCCGAGGCGCCGAGGACCGCTGACGCCCTGGACGCCCAGGAGCAGGACGCGGCCGTGCTGCTGACGCTCCCGGAGAGCCTGGACTGGCGCCGCCAGCCGTTCTCGCACCTCGGCGGGCCCGGCACCCGGCCGGCCCTGGTGCCGCGGATGCGCCCGCTCAGCTGAGAGCGCCGGCAGGCCCGTCAAGCTCCCGGGGTCACCAGTAGCGGCGTTCGATCATCGCTTCCAGGGTGCCCCGGTGCAGGATCAGGGTGTCGGCGTCGGCCGGGACCGGTAGTTCACCGAAGTGGACCTGGCGGTAGGCCACTCGCAGCATGACGATGGCGTGCCGCAGGGCCGCGTAGAGGGTGTGGAATTCCATCGCGCGGGGCCGGTGTCCGGTGAGCCGGGCATAGCGGTCCTCGACGCGGTCACGACGCAGGAAGCCGGGCAACCCCCGCTGGCCGCTGCTCTCGGTGAGGTCCTGGAAGAAGCGGTGGAGAAAGATCATCCAGCCCAGGTCGAGTTCGCGGGGGCCGAGGGCGGCCATCTCCCAGTCGAGTACGGCTGCCGGCTCGAAGCCGTCGTAGACGATATTGCCGATCCGGGCGTCGCCCCAGGTCAGAACGGTCTCACCAGGGTCCGTCGGCCACAGGTCGGCCAGCCGGGCAAAGCCGCGCTCGATCAGCGGGGAGCGAGGGCGCCCGTCAACGACCCAGTGGTAGTAGGCCTGTTGAGCCTCGACATGACGCTGCAGTGCGTCTCCCGTTCCGGTGGTGGCGAGGAAGTCGGCCTCGCCGGTGGGGACGTGGTCGTGCAGCCGGGCGAGGACCGACACACTGGCGGCTTCCAGATGGCCGCGCTGGGCGTCGGTGGCGTCGTACAGCCAATTCCCCTCGTACGTATAGGGCATGACGTCCGGTGGGACGCGGCCGGCGGCGCGCGCCATGACGAAGAACGGCGCGCCGAGATACGCCGGGTCCTCTTCGAGCCAGAGGGTCCGGGGCACGGGCAGGTCGGTGTGTGCGGCGACCAGACGCATGGTGCGGTACTGCCGGGCCATGTCGTACCGCGGGAAGACGGTGTACGCGGCGGGGTCGGCGGCGAGGCGCAGTGCGCAGGAGAGGGGAACGCCCTCCTGCTCGGACGGCGGCCGGGGATGGTCGATGTCGAAGAGCAGCGTCTCGCTGGACATGCCGTTGGAATCCGGTACGGCCGCGGAGACGGCGCGGGCGCCGGGGAGCCGGGTGCCGAGCCAGGCGGTGAGCCGGCGGGTCAGCGCCTCGGGGTCGCGGGTGGTGGTGCGGGGCCGGGGCGCCGTGGTCACTGTCCGGCCTCCTGCGCGACGGAGTCATAGCCGGTGAAGCCGCTCGGGTCGTGCCGGCCGAAGCTGCCGTGCTCGAAGATGCCGTAGCCGGTCCGCCCGTCGAGGGTGAAGCGGGCGGCGTGGTCGGTGACTCCGTAGCCGGCGTGGGGGTGGGCGGCCGGGTCGGAGAGGTCGTAACTGCGGCGGTCGGTCCAGCCGCGGCCCCGCCAGGTGCCGTGCTGCCAGTCGTCGGCGCGCGCAGGAGGGTAGCCGGCGCCCACGGCGAGGGGTGAGGAGGTGAGGATCTCGGCGGTGAGCTGGAGGGGTTTGCGGGCCGGGTCGGTGAGGTGGATGACGGCGCGTTCGGGGTGGCGGGTGCCGGGGCGGTAGCTGATGTCCGTGTGCGGCCAGCCGAGTTGGGCATCGCGGGCGCCCTCGCGCACCATGGTGGCCTCGTTCAGGGTGCGGTGGCCGTCGGCGTCCTCCTGGACGATGACCATCACAAAGCGGTCGTCGAAGCGCACCGGGCACCAGACCCAGTGGAAGCCCTCGGGCCGTAGTTCCTCGGCCGCCCGCCCGCCGTCCTCACCGGCGATCGGGCGGACGCCCCAACTGCGGTCGCGGGTGCCGGTCCACTCCCCCGCGGTGACGGCGAGCTCCTGGCCGGCCACGCGGATGCTGCCGCTGCAGGTGCCCGCCTGGACGAACCGCCGGCCTTCGAGCAGCAGCCGGTCGCCGCGGTGCTGGGTGTGGTGCGGCTCCCAGGTGGCGGGAAACGCCGCGGTCCAGGTCAGGTCGTACGCCAGGCCGTCCGGATCGTCGGGGTCCGCGGCGCAGGTCAGCCGCAGGCGCGTGAGCGGCTCCTCGACGGTGATGGTGAGCGGTCCGACGGTGAGGGCGAGGCGGTCATCGGTGAGCGCGTCGGAGGCCCGTACGGCGTGCAGCCGGTCGCCGAGGCGGAGGGTGGCATAGGCGTCGATGACGCCGGTGTTGGGGTAGACACCGAGGCCGGCGATCAGCAGGGCACGGCCGGAGTGGTCCATGACGTGGAAGATGCACCGGTCGTAGGCGTTGCGGTCGCCGGTGGCGACATGCCGCATGGACAGCGGGACCTGGTGGATCGGGTATTCGTCGAGCGCGATCGGGCGGTCGGGCACGGTCTCCTCCTGGGCGCGCGGTCGGCAGGGCTTCGCCGGGGATACCGCCCCCCACAGCGAAAATTGACGGTACGTCAGCTCAACCCGGACGACCAGACCCCCGAAAGAGGTAGGGGCCGAACCGACAGTTCACCTGTTACCTTCTGAGTCGATGCCGAACCGACCACTGGAGCCACGGTGACCTCACGACCTCCCCTGCACTGCCTGCGCTGCGCCCGCGTCTCGGAGGGCTTCGCGGGGTGCCGGACCTGTGCCGCGGAGGGCATCGGCGTCAATACGATGCCGCCGCTCGCGGATCTGACCGGTGTGGACCTCGCCGCGTATCCGGGCGGGCCGTGGGGCCTGCCGACGGCCCTGCCGGTCTCCGGACCGCCGGTCACGCTGGGAGAGGGCAACACCCCGTGCGTCCGGCTGCGGACGGCCCCGGACCGGCCCCAGGACGGCTCGCCCGCCGGGGAGTTGTGGCTGAAATACGAGGGCGGGAATCCGACCGGTTCCCACAAGGACCGGGCGATGGCCGTCGGGGTGGCCGCGGCGGTGGCAGCCGGTGCCGACACCGTGGTCGCCGCGTCCTCCGGCAATGCCGGGGCGGCGGCCGCGGCGTATGCGGCGCGGGCCGGGCTGCGCTGTGTGGTGTTCACCAACGAGAAGGTGCCGGCGGGACTGCAGGCCCAGATCGATGCGCTGGGCGCCGAGCGGAGGGTGCACCCGGGCACCACCGGCGCACGGAACGCGGCGATGGCCAGGGCCGTGGAGGAATCCCACTGGTATCCGCTGACCAGCTACTCCTCGCCGTCGCCGGGCGGGAATCCGTACGCCAACGAGGGGTACAAGTCGGTCGCCTACGAGCTGGCGCGGGACTTCGCCGGGCGGCGGATCGACGCGGTGGTGGTGCCCACCAGCCGGGCGGATCTGCTGTCCGGAGTCGGCCGCGGCTTCCGGGAGTTGGCGGCCGCGGGGCTGATCGCCCACGAGCCCCGGCTGGTGGCCGCGGAACCCTCCGCCGCGGCGCCGTTCACCGCCGCGCTGCGCCGCCCGGACCGCGCGGACCAGGAGCGTACGCGGGTGACGGCCCGGCCCACGGTGGCGTTCTCCCTCGGGGACGAGCGGCCCTGCTGGCAGGGGCTAGACGCGCTGTGGCGCACCGCGGGCACGGCCGTGGCGCTGGACGACGAGGCGATCCGGGCGGAACACCGGAGGCTGGCGGCACAGGGCCTGATCCTGGAGCCGTCCTCGGCCGTCGGGTCCGCCGTGGCGCGGGATCCGGCCCGCACACCCGGCGCGCTGGTGGTCGCGATCGGGACGGCGACGGGACTCAAGGGACTGGTGGGCTGAGGCCGGGAGGCCTGACGGCCTGACGGCCGGGCGAGCGGACGGGCGCATCGGCGGACGGGCGCGGAGTGTGCGGGGCATGCCCGGCGGGCGCGACATGCCCGCGGGGCGGCGGCGGGCCGGAGAGCTCCGGGCCGCCTCCGCCCCGCCCCACCCCCGCTCAGCGCGTTTCGGGGCCCGCGAGATGGCGGGCGATGACCATCCGCTGGATCTGGTTGGTGCCCTCGACGATCTGCAGGACCTTGGCCTCGCGCATATAGCGCTCGGCCGGGAAGTCGAGGGTGTAGCCGTAGCCGCCGAGGAGCTGGACGGCGTCGGTGGTCACCCGCATCGCGGTGTCCGTGCAGAACAGCTTGGCCATCGCCGCTTCCTTGGAGAACGGCAATCCCGCGTCGCGCAGCCGGGCGGCGGTGAGATAGAGGGCGCGGCCGGCCTCGATCTGGGTGGCCATGTCGGCGAGCATGAAGCGCAGGCCCTGGAAGTCGACGATCGGGCGGCCGAATTGCTGCCGCTCGGCGGTGTACGCGAGCGCCTCGTCCAGCGCCGCCTGGGCGACACCGACGGCACAGGCCGCGATGCCCAGGCGCCCGGAGTCCAGAGCGGACAGGGCGATGGCGAAGCCCTGCCCCTCGTCTCCGAGGCGGCGGGAGTCGGGGACGCGGACGGCGTCGAAATGCAGCTGGGCCGTCGGCGAGCCCTTCATGCCCATCTTGCGCTCGGGTGCCGCCGCGCTGAGGCCCTCGGCGTCGCCGGGAACGAGGAAGGCCGTGATGCCATGGGCGCCGCTGCCGCCGGTGCGGGCCAGCACGGTGTAGAAGTCGGCCACGCCGCCGTGCGTGGTCCAGGCCTTGGTGCCCTCCAGCCGCCAGGTGTCGCCCTCCCGGGTGGCCCGGGTGGTCAGGGAGGCGGCGTCGGAGCCCGAGGAGGGCTCGGAGAGGCAGTAGGCACCGATGAGGCCGCCGCCGAGCATGTCCGGCAGATGTTCGGCGCGCTGCTCCTTGGTGCCGTATCCGGCGAGCGCATGACAGGCGAGGGTGTGCACGCTGACGCCGAGACCGACGGTGAGCCGGGCGGCGGCGAGTTCCTCCAGAACCTGGAGGTAGACCTCGTAGGGCTGGCCGCCGCCACCGAATTCCTCGTCATAGGGCAGCGAGAGCAGTCCGGATTCCGACAGCAGGGTGAAGGTCTCGCGCGGGAAGTGGCCGGCGTCCTCCTCCTCGGCTGCCGTTGGCCTGATCTCGCGCTCGGCAAGCTCACGTACGAGGGTCAACAGGTCGCGGGCTTCCTCCGTGGGCAGCCTGCGGTCCACCGGCCGGGGGCCGTACTCGGTCATGGCGGCGCTCTCCTCCCTGTCGGGCGCTGCGGCGACACGCGCAGGGTGGGCGGCGGCGCCGGTTTCGTCGTGCCAGGCCGATGATCGCGTTCCGGGTTGCGGAAGGCGATGACCTGCGGCGGTGGCGCTAGGAGTATGCCCGATCGGCGGCCTCGCGTCACGGGTTGATCATCACGGACAGCGGGAATCCGGCCTCCGCAGCGCCCGGGCATCGAATTGGTCCGAACCATTGACTCACTGGTCTAGTCCTTCTACCTTCTCCCCCAACGTTCAACGCGTTCATGCCAATTCGGACGCAGGTCAGGCTCCACCCCTCGCCCCCCTCCGAGGAGACGACATGCTCAGACCGCACCGGATGCGCTCACCGCGCAGAGTGATCGCCGCCGCCACCGCGCTGTGTACGGCGGCACTGGCCGGCACCCTGCTCGCCGGACCGGCCGCCGCCGACCCGGCCGGGGCCCCCACCCGACAGCACCCGTCCGCGCCCGCCACGGCAACGTCGGCCACGGCAACGTCGGCCGCAGCGGGAAACAAGGTCGTCGGATACTTCACCAACTGGGGTGTCTACGACCGCAATTACCACGTCAAGAACATCGAGACCTCGGGCTCGGCGGCCAAGCTGACGCACATCAACTACGCCTTCGGCAACGTTCAGGGCGGCAGGTGCGCCATCGGCGACTCCTACGCCGACTACGACAAGGCCTATACCGCCGACCAGAGCGTCGACGGCCAGGCGGACACCTGGGACAACGGCGCGCTGCGCGGCAACTTCAACCAGCTGCGCAAGCTCAAGAAGCTGCACCCGGGCCTCAAGGTGATCTGGTCGTTCGGCGGCTGGACCTGGTCGGGCGGCTTCGGCGAGGCCGCCAAGAACCCCGACGCCTTCGCCCGGTCCTGCCTCGACCTGGTCGAGGACAAGCGCTGGGCGGATGTCTTCGACGGTATCGACATCGACTGGGAGTACCCCAACGCCTGCGGCCTGACCTGCGACGCCAGCGGTAAGGACGCCTTCACCAAGGTGATGAAGGCGCTGCGCTCGACATTCGGCCGGAGCGCTCTGGTGACCGCGGCGATCACCGCGGACGCCTCGTCCGGCGGCAAGATCGACGCGGCCGACTATGCCGGTGCGGCGCAGTACGTCGACTGGTACGACCCGATGACGTACGACTACTTTGGTGCCTGGGACGCCAAGGGCCCGACGGCGCCGCACTCCCCCCTCACGTCGTACAGCGGTATCCCGAAGGCCGGCTTCAACAGCACCGACACCATCGCCAAGCTCAAGGGCCTCGGCGTCCCGGCGGGCAAGCTGCTGCTGGGGATCGGCTTCTACGGCCGTGGCTGGTCGGGCGTCACCCAGGATGCGCCGGGCGGCACGGCGACCGGCGCGGCACCGGGCACGTACGAAGCCGGTATCGACGACTACAAGGTGCTCAAGGGCCGCTGCCCGGCCACCGGCAAGGTCGGCGGCACCGCCTACGCCAAGTGCGGCGACCAGTGGTGGAGCTATGACACCCCGGAGACCATCGGCACGAAGATGGCCTATAAGGACGCGCAGGGCCTGGGCGGCACGTTCTTCTGGGAGCTGAGCGGTGACACCACAGGCGGTGAACTGATCAAGGCGATCAGGTAGGCCGGCAGGAGCGGAACCGGGCGGGCGGGAGGCGGCGGCCTCCCGCCCGCCCGTCGTGCGGCAGCGGCCGGGGCCGGTGCCCTGTGCCCGTCACCGGCAGGACGGCGCGCTCCTCCGTGACGGCTGCGCGCACAGTGACCACGGTGACGCCCGTGGGTGACCGGGCGCATCTGCGGGGTTTACGCCCCCGCCCGGTACGAGCACCATCGGCCGTAGGGGCAGGAGCCACAGGTGAAGAGGTGACGCGTGGTCAACCCTTGGCTGGCGATGGAGACCGGTGCCGATCCGGTGGAGCGCACCCGCACGGTGCGCCGGGCCCATGCGGCCTTCCTCAGCGACGGGACCGTTGCGCCACCGGTCCGCCAGGTGGTCGCCGACTCCTGGCGCCGCTCCGCCGACGCCCGGGCCGCGGCGGACGGCGCCGCGCCCATCGATCTGGACGAGGCCACGCTGGGCGCCTACCGGGACGGACATCCGCTGGCCCGTGCGATGCCCGTCTTCCGGGAGCTGCTGGGCAGTTTCGCGCAGGACGGCGCACATCTGCTGGCCGTCTGCGATCCGCAGGGGCGGCTGCTGTGGGTGGAGGGGCACCGCGGGGTGCGGCGCAGTGCCGAGCGGATGAACTTCGTGGTCGGCGCCCGCTGGGACGAACGGCACGCCGGCACCAATGCCCCGGGCACCGCGCTCGCCGCCGATCACGCCGTACAGATCTTCGCCGCCGAGCACTACAACCGGCAGGTGCAGCGCTGGACCTGCGCCGCCGCCCCGCTGCACGATCCGCGGACCGGGCGGCTGCTGGGCGCGGTCGACATCACTGGCGGCGACCATCTGGCGAGCCCCCACAGCCTGGCTCTCGTACAGGCCACCGCACGTGCCGCGGAAGCCCACCTCGCCGCCGAAGTGCCCGAGTTGGGCGTCTGCCTGTCGGCGCTGGGCCGGGACGAGGCGCTGCTGGTGGTGGACGGGAAGCGGGTGCGACTCGGCCGCCGGCACAGCGAGATCATGGCGCTGCTGGCCCGGCACCCCGACGGGCTGACGGGTGATCAGCTCTCGGTGCTGCTCTACGGCGAGCGCGAGATGCGCCCGGTGACACTGCGGGCCGAGCTGTCCCGGCTGCGCCATCTCGTCGGCACGCTGCTGCATTCGCGTCCGTACCGGCTGAGCCGGCCCGTCGAGACCGATCTGTGCGCCGTCGAGGAGGCCTTGGACGCCGGCGAGGTGCGCTCCGCATGGGGCGCGTACCGCGGTCCACTGCTGCCGTTGTCGGAGGCGCCCGGTGTACAGCGGCTGCGCGGTGCACTGGAGGACCGGCTACGGCGTACGCTGCTCGCCACCCGCGACCCCGGCCTGCTGCGCGAGTGGTCGCGCACCCCCTGGGGCGAGGACGACCTGGAGATCTGGGAAGCCCTGGTGGACGCCCTACCCGAGCGCTCCCCGGCCCGTAGCGCACCGATGGCGACCGCGGACCGGCTGCGCGCGGCGTACGGCCTGACCGGTGCCGCCCCCCGTGCCGCGCACGCGCCCGCCGCCGCGCGCGTCGCAACGTTCACGCAACCTCCCCCGCCATAGCCTGCGCACAACGCCCGTCACACGGGAGTGGCGGGCACCGCGCCGAGAGCGATTGGGAGGCCGCACCATGGCCCGTTACGCCAGCCCGGGTTCCGCCGATGCCGTCATGAGCTACCTGCCCCGCTATGACCACTGGATCGGCGGCGAGTTCGTGGCGCCCGCACTGGGCCGGTACTTCGAGAACCCGACCCCGGTCAACGGGCAGCCGTTCACCGAGGTCGCGCGGGGCACCGCCGAGGACGTCGAGCGGGCCCTGGACGCGGCGCACGCGGCCGCGCCCGGCTGGGCCCGTACGGCCGCCGCCGAACGCGCCACCGTCCTCAACAGGATCGCCGACCGGATGGAACAGAATCTGGAGGCCCTGGCGGTCGCGGAGAGCTGGGAGAACGGCAAACCCGTACGGGAGACACTGGCGGCCGACCTCCCGCTCGCCATCGACCACTTCCGCTACTTCGCGGGCGCCATCCGCGCCCAGGAAGGGTCCCTGTCGGAGATCGACGAGGACACCGTGGCGTACCACTTCCACGAGCCGCTCGGCGTCGTCGCCCAGATCATCCCCTGGAACTTCCCCATCCTCATGGCGACCTGGAAGCTCGCCCCGGCACTGGCCGCGGGCAACGCCGTGGTCCTCAAGCCGGCCGAACAGACCCCCGCATCCGTCCACTTCTGGATGAGCCTGGTCGCGGACCTGCTGCCGCCCGGCGTGGTCAACATCGTCAACGGCTTCGGCGCCGAGGCCGGCAAGCCCCTGGCGTCCAGCCCCCGGGTCGCCAAGGTCGCCTTCACCGGCGAGACCACCACCGGCCGTCTGATCATGCAGTACGCGTCCGAACACCTGCGGCCGGTGACGCTCGAACTGGGCGGCAAGAGCCCCAACATCTTCTTCGACGATGTCTCGTCCGCGGTGGACGACTTCCACGACAAGGCACTGGAAGGCTTCACCATGTTCGCCCTCAACCAGGGCGAGGTGTGCACCTGCCCGTCCAGGGCGCTGATCCAGCGCGGTCACTACCAGGACTTCCTGGAGGCCGGGGTGGCCCGCACGGAGAAGATCGTCCAGGGGCACCCGCTGGACACCGACACCATGATCGGCGCACAGGCCTCCAACGACCAGCTGGAGAAGATCCTCTCCTACCTGGACATCGGTCAGAAGGAGGGCGCCCGCATCCTGACCGGCGGCTCCCGCGCCGAGCTCGGCGGCGAACTGGAGGGCGGCTACTACGTCCGCCCGACGATCTTCGAGGGCAACAACGAGATGCGGGTCTTCCAGGAGGAAATCTTCGGCCCGGTGGTCGCCGTGGCCCCGTTCAGCGACTTCGACGACGCGATCGGCATCGCCAATGACACGCTCTACGGACTCGGCGCGGGCGTCTGGACCCGCGACGGCTCCACCGCCTACCGCGCGGGCCGCGCCATCCAGGCCGGGCGCGTGTGGACCAACTGCTACCACGCCTATCCGGCCCATGCGGCCTTCGGCGGCTACAAGCAGTCCGGCATCGGCAGGGAGAACCACAAGATGATGCTGGACCACTATCAGCAGACGAAGAACATTCTTGTTTCATACAGTCCGAAGAAACTTGGGTTCTTCTAGAGTCTCAAGTTGGGTGCTCGGAGGGGGCTTTACCCTTTCAGGCACCCACAGGGCGCAGCCACTATCCGTGACCGTTCAGCAACCTTCCGGACCCGTTCACCACGAATCTGCGCCCGTCCCGGACCAGCCACGGACCAGCTGGGGCGCTATGATGCGTCGCCCTCGGCGGGGCGAGGCATGCGAAGAAGTGCGGACGGCGTCGGGGACGGGCGTGGTCACACGGCAGTGGGCTCTCGGGTGGTCTCGAGGTCGTTGGGCACCGCAAGGACTGGCCCCCAGCACATGCCGACGGTATCGCGGTCGGGGATGACGCCACGTTCTCGTTGTTTGCGGAGGTGCACGAAATTTCGGTACTCGCGGACGATCGCCATGAAGTCGTGGGCGTCCATCTGGATCCATCCTCGGGTGCGCGCGGTGTCCAGCAGCAGGGCGAAGCTGGCTCGTTCAGGGGCAACGCGCCTCTCACCCTGAGGGAAGCCCCGTTGCAGGCTGGGATCTCTGTGCGTGAGGACGTCGAGGAGGAGAGCTTCAGTGAAGCTGCCGATACTGATGAGCGCCATGCCGTACGCACCGTGTTGCTCACAGATCTGCGTCTCAGTGACCCTCTCCATCAGTTGTTGCAGGAACTCCCCACTGCTGACGAGGGGGCGGATGCGCTCTTCCAGGTCCTCGGGGGCAGCCAACTGCGCTGCATCACAGCCGTTTCAACGAGCTGCCCTCCGACACCGCGGCCCGCCGGTAACACCGCCACCGAGATCGCCCTGCTCGTCCTGGCCGGCTCGGGTGCCACCTCCGGACTGCCCTGGTAGCCGTCACACGCAAACCCCCGCCGGCTCAGGACAGTGGGGTACCCACGCCTCGCCCGCAGATCGGCGTCGTTGTGCAACCTCAACCGTGCGGGAGAACCCCCTTCACGGCCAGATGCACCATCAACTCCGCGGCCACCAGCTCGGTCCGGCCCACCTCACTACGACCTGCTGGACCTACGGCTGCTGTTCCTCCTCTGCCGCCTTCCGCTCCGCATGCTTGGCGCGTCCCGGTTCGAAGAGACCGAACAACTCAACAACAATCCTGACGAGCGCAGACAACACCGTGAGATAGATACCGGTTCTCGCACCTTCGAACTGCCATGCCCACGCCGTAACCACCGCGGCGAAAACACCACTGGCGACGGCGCCCAACACTCGATGCGCCAGGAAGAGGAACCAGGGAACGGCCGGAGCCAAGAATATTGCGACCCCAATGAGGACGGCCCCTATCCACATATCGCATGTCCTCCTTGCCAGGAGCTCGGTGTCCGGTCGCCATGTCAGGGTCCCGGACACCGAGCTAAGAGTTATCGGGTGTACTCCGCATCAGGACTCTTTGCGGGAGCACCACAGAAGTGGGCGTCGGGATCAGTGTCGGTATCGGACAGGACCGTGATACTCCACGGGTTCCCGGAATGTCCGCTGTCTCTCGCGCACTCTGTGTAGGGGTTCTCCCTGTTGGGCGGCGTGCTCATACCACTGAAGTGGTAGAAGTCGCCCGTGGTCACCGGATTGCTGGACTGAGTGTAGGTGCCGTCGAGGTTGATGGACTTGCCGTTGCGGTACAGGTACTGATTCGGCATGTAGCTGGAGCGCAGGACGGGGGAAGCGGACACCTTGCGGATCGAGTCGTCGGCGCACGACTTGAAGTCGAGTTCCTGCCAGATGGGAGGCGCGCTGCCGAAGATGGAGCCGGTGAGGCCGGGCTTGAAGAACATGTTGCGGATCTCCGCTGCCATCGTCGTCACCGGATGGTTCGCCCCTGTGGCACGCGACACCTTGTCCACCCATGCGGAGACGCTCTCGGTGAGCCCGTCGATGCCAAGTGCCGGTCGGTAGCCGATGGCCCCGCCGGCGGTGGTCATCACCGCGACGCACTGCCCCTTGTCGCCGGACACGGGGTTGTCGTCGTAGTCGGTGAGGACCGGCTTCACACCGATCGACTGGTAGGCAAGGCCGGGGAGGATTCCGTCACTGTTGGTGGTCGTGTGCGTGGTGGCGCCATCGTGGACGTTGAGGTTCTTCCGCGCGTAGTTCAGCCCCGGTTCCGGGATGCCGTATTCCGCACTGACGTTCTTGATGAAGTCGTGGACGAACGTGGGCATGTGGGTGTCGGCGGTCCGGTCGTCGTAGGTGACGGACTGGCTGCCGTCCACGATTTTCCCGTCGGAGGTCTTGATGTACGACACGGTCGCCTTGTTGTACATCTTGTAAGCCCCGCCGTCCTGACCGAACCACGACGGGCGCTGGTCGTTCGACGGCCGCTTCGTGTACGGGTTGGAGTAGTGCATCCAAGCGGGGATGGAGTGACCGTCGGGGTGGTCGGTGGTGGAGGTGCCCGACTGCTGCACCTCATCACGCCACTTCTGCACCGCATCCCGGGTCTTCGGCATGGTGCACCGGGAGTCGGGGATGCCTCCGGTGCAGCTCCCCAGCGCCGCGACGCTCTGAGACGTCTTCAACGCCCAGCCGTACAGGTCCTTGCGGGACTTCAACGGTGTATTGAACAAGCTGGATTCCGGCCGGACATCGATGTCCTGGTCCTCGTCGAAGAACGCGTCGGCCTCGATCGTGTCCTTCACGTACGTGCCCTTGAGCGGCTGGAAGGCCGCAGCGCCCCAGGCGATGTCGGCGTCGGCGGTGCCGTCATAGGCGTAGTTCGACAGGGTCACGCTGGGTGCGCCGGTGAACTTGTAGCCGCCGAGCGAGATCCACTTGTTACTGTTGTCGCTGTCGGCGTTGATGGTGACCGTGCGGTCCCCGCCGTCGACGCCCTTGATCACATAGTTGGCGTGCTTCGCCTGGGCCCCGGTGTCGGGCAGGTGCACCCATACCTTGCCCAGGTCCATCGTCTGGCCGAAGGTCCAGGTGCCGTCGATGGTCATGGTGCCTGAGGGGCCGCCGTAGTGCGCCTTGTCGCGGGTGTGGGTGTACCAGAAGTGGCCACCGTAGCCGCCGCCGACCTGGTGCAGGTCAGCCTTGGCCTCATAGTGGTTGTCGGAGTCGGGATAGAAGGTGAACTGGAAACTGCCCGACGACGTCACCTTCCCGCAAGAGGCCCAGGACTGCGTCCCGTTGGGGACGGAGGCTACGACGACCGCGTCCTTCGGGGCGCCGGAACAGACCGGCTCGCCGTACTTGAGGCGGTTGCCGCGCCCCGGTTCGGGCCGCTCCGTCGCATACTTGATCAGTTCGTTACCGCACGTACTGTCGCAATCCTTCCATGTCGCGTTCTCCTGGTTCCACCAGAACTTTTCGTAGCACTTGGCGTCCGGGCAGTCGGGCGGGTTGGCGGGGTCGCACCCGTTGTGGATGTCGCAGAATTTGAACATGGGCGGGGAGACCGTGGCGCGGTTGGCGACGGTGGTCCACCAGGCGGGCTGGAAGCCGGCCGAGCTGAAGCCCGACTCGCCCTTCCAGTCCTGCCGCCCGTCCGTCCCGTAGGAGTATCCGGTGTCGATGGACCAGGCGGACCAGCCCATCACTTTCTCCTCGTATGGCCAGTCCTGCGGATGCGCCGCGTCGTGATTGGCTTCCTTGTCCATGTCCGTGTTCATGAACGGGCCGCGTCTGGGCGGGTAGAAGGGGTTGGCGGGGTTGTTGTACCAGCCGAGGCCCCACGGCTTGCCCGGGGCACCCTTGCCGTTGAAGCCGAGGTTGTAGTTCCAGGCGGCGGTGAACCAGTTCTCTACGCGCTTCGGGTCATCGTTGTTGACCGTGACCTTCTGCCCGTCGGTGTGCACCTCGTTCCACTTGTCGGCGAGGGTGTACATGGAGGCGGCGATATTGCTCGCGTAGTCGACCGCGACCGCTTTCTGCAGCTTGGGATCCATGCCCTTCTCGGTCGACTTCTCCCTGCCGGCCTTCCGCATGCCGTCGGTGACCTGGCCGACGCCGTAGCCGCAGTCGGACTTGTCCCAGTGGATCTTCCAGTAGGCCGACGGGTCGTCCTTGTCCGCCTTGTGGCCGTAGTAGCCGTCGACGGCAGCGAGCGGGGAGCCCGTCTGCCCGGGGATGACACCGGATTCGGCCTGCCAAAGGTTGGATTCCTGGGCGAGGATGCCGAGCATGACGTTGGCGGGGATGCGTTGGCCGCCCTTCAGTGTCGGCGGCGGGAACAGTCCCTGCGGGTCAATCGTGCTCATGCCCGTCTGACTGCGGTATTCGCCCTGACGAATCACGCCGCTCCGCAGCTTGCCCCGGACGGCCATGCCGACCGCCCACTCCACCTGATTCGGTGTGGGCTGCAGGGCCTGCATCGTCGCGTCGTTGCGGGAGATGGAGCACCAGCGGTCGGGGTCGGTGGGGTCGTGGGAGACTTCGCCGTCCGCGGCGCGTGGTGCGAGCGCGGTGCTCGGCTCACCGGTGCCCCCGAGAGCGGGGCTGAGGGCGTTGTTGCCGTTCTCCGCCGTGACATCGGCCACCGACTGAGAAACCGCCTTGCCGGTGAAGGTGGCGGTCGAGGTGACCTTCACCGGGTCCAGAGCCACCTGCTGCGGGGAACGCGCGGGCAGGACCGCCTGCGTCCCCTCCGCATTCCTGAACCCCTTGCCCGCGTGGGAAATGTGGTTCAGTCCGGCGCGGATGCCGGGGGCGAGGACAGGGTTCACGGCGAGGTGCCCGTGGGTGGAAATGTCGGCCTCAGCGGGCACAGCCAGGCGGCTGATCCCGGTGGCCTCGAGACGGGGACCGGCGGTGGGGTGACCCGTGAGGAACACCCGCCCTCCATCGCCCTGATGGATGCCGATGTCGGAGAGACGACCGGAGGCGACGAGGGCGGGCTTGCCCCGCCCCGTGAACACCTTCACCTGCGCCGTGGTGTCGTTCCTGCGATCCGCGAACACGATGTTCCCCCGCGCGGCCAGGCGGATGTCGAACGGCGTACTGTCGGCGGTCGTCAGCTTCTTGACCGAGCCGGACGTGCCTATGTGCATGAGTTGGCGTCCGCGTGCGGCGACCGCACCGTCCTTCACCGGGATTGCGCTGGTCACCTGGCCGTCGACAGCGGTGGAGCCCGTCGTCTTCCCCGCTGTGTCGACTGTGATCACCCGCGTCTTGGTCTTCGCCGGGTCGTTCATGTCCCTGTAGGCGGTAAAGGCGGCGGTGTGCGTCTGCGGGTTGCACGTGGGGTCGAAGTAGGCGAGGGAGGCGGTGAAGGGCAGCTTCGTCACGGCACCGGTCGTGGTGTTGACGATCGCCGCGAACGCGCCTCCCTGCATCAGGTCGGGCTTGTTCGTGAACGTGCGGGGCGCATACACGGCGGCGACATGGTCGCGGTCCATGACGCACTGGTTACCGATCCACGAGTCGGCGGGCATGGCCGGCTCCGCAAGGGCCGCGACCGTCTTCCAGTCGTACGCCTTGGCTTCATCGGCGGCGAGGATTTTGAAAGCCTTCACGTCGGCCACGCCGGTCACGGCCCGGTCCTTGCTCTGCTTCCAGCTCTTGCCAAGGCTGGCGTCCGGGCTTGCCACGCGGCTTGAGCGGGGCTTGTCGGGTAACTTCCGCTCGGCGGCCGCGACCGCGTCCCAACCCTTCGGTCCGGGGGCTGGGGAGGGGGGTTCGGCAGCGAGCGCCTGCGACACCACGGGGCCGCTCGCGACCAGCGCGACCGTGGTGATGAGCAGCGGTGTACGTAGGCACTTCGTCCTGTGATGACGACGTATCAAGTCGCTCCTTAAAATAGTTGATGTGAACGGCAAAAACGTCAGCCTCGCGCAACTCAGCAGTGGTTCACGTGCTGCCCGTGCCAGACGTGAGCGCGGCAATGGTCCGCCCAGCGCTTAACGCAGAACCCGGAGCATGGGGCGGGAGCTTGGAGGGAGGTCAGCCGACGGAGGCGTCGAGGCGGGGCGGATACTGCCCCGACGATCTCCGGTCGTGTTCTCAGGTGGCAGCGGGCCCAGGACGGGGATCTTCCGCTGAAATCCGGGCCGGCGCACAGGGGCTGAGAACGAGCCTTTCCGTATCGTGGCTGTGAGGGAGGCTACGTTGAGGGTGTTGCGGCGGACCTCGCCCGGCCGATGGCGGCGGCGTTGACCACTCCTTCTGGGATGGGCACGGCGCCACCAACGGCAATAGGGCCGGTCTGCCTGTTCGAACCCAGGCCGAATAGGAAGACCGGCGGTGTGCCGGGTATACGACGGGTGCGCGGAAGCTGCTCGGGTGACGGCTTTCTCACCGGGCCCGCTCTGCGGTGACTTCGGTGCAGCTCAGCTCCAGGCTTTCCGAAAACGGCAGACCCGCCAACCAAAGGACGTGATCACGTCCGTCGGCCGCTGCACCCGATCCCCTGCGTGTCGCAGCTCATGGTATGCACCCTTTGTTTAATTGGCGCTCGCGCAGAATTCTGCTGGGCGAGCGCCGCGAATCGATTGTGCGCGGGTCAGGTCAGCGACGGACTTCGAAGCTGTCGACCTTGTCGTTCCAGTTCCCGCCATCCGGGTAGTCCAAGTTCGCCATGCTGGGGTGGCGGTGGGAGATGAGGTCACGCTGACGGTCGTGAAGCGGCCACGACCGGTAGTCCCAGAGCCTGGCGATGCCGTAGTTGGTCGGCCAGCGCAGGACCTGGTAATAGACCGAGCTCAACTTGTCGCGGAACCCCCACTCGCCGAGGTCATGCTTGCCGTCGCTGCTGAATCGAAGGACCCTTCCCGCGTAGTTGGGGTTCTCGAAGAGGCACCAGTAGTCCTCGATGCATCCCCTCGGAGGAGGCGACGTCAGCGATGCGGCGGCCTTCAAGGTCGCCTGGCGGATTGATGCGGGAAGAGCGGGGTCGGCCAGGGCTTCCTCATTCGTGTCATAACAGTGCACCTCCCCGCCGGGAAGTTCAGTACAACTGCTGACTCCTCCCCAGTTCTCATCCTCTGCAAGGTTGATTTGCCGCCCGTTGTACTGGGCGATCACTGGCTTGGATGGGTTGGCCGACGGAGAGGGGCTTTCGATTGCCGTTGCAGATGGCGCACCAGTAGATTCATTCGCGTACGCCACCGGGCCAGTAGCTAACAGAAGGGCGCCGGTAGAAACAGCAGCCAACAGGACCTTGGTTAAATGCTTGGATATCAAGGGTTATGCTCCGGGGTCGTGTCGTAGTTGTGCAGACGGATTCCGTCAGGGCCATACACGTTGAGCACGTAGCCCTGAGCGAGGTGTACGCCTTCCCGAGTTAGGAAAGATGCCAAGCCGGTGGCGAAGTTATCGAAATTCGCGTAGCTGGTCTTCTTGTGGGTCCATACGGTCAGCACGAGCACACCCGTGCCGTTCTTCGCGTGGCGGATGCCGGAGACGTCGGCGTCCCCTCCGGCCTGGCGGTATCGGTCGGCTAGTTCTGTGGCCGCCCTCGATGGGGCTGAGGTGATGGTCGGAGGGCTCGTTGGAGTCAACTTGCGGTCATGGCGAGCATCGCTATCCACGCTGCATCCAGTGAGTAGAACAGCGATAACCAGAGAAAGAATAATCAGAAATCGTCTGCTCGCGCCAGTAGTCTCGACGATACGGAATCGGGACAGCAGCGACGGATCAAAAGTCGTCCCACCACTCCGCCCGAGGGCCTCTTCCCAGGAGTGGATGCTGCGCATTATCTCGTCTGCCATGGAGGGCCCCTTCGGTGACCAAAGTATGTGAGGCGTGGTCTCTTGGAACCGGAAAACAACGGAGCTCACACAAGGAATGGGAGGCATTGTTACCGCGCAATCCATCAGCTTTCTCGGCCACATCTACTTGCATGACCTCAGTCGCAGACGGCATCCCAAGTATCGACCGGCAATTATGCCGGTCTCTAAGTCATAACCTTTTTCCTTCGATTCATTGCAGTAGACGTGGTTGCGAGTTGGTAGCTCTGCCAGGCTTCCCTCAGAGCGTGTGGAGCGAAGCACGGGTCAGGTTCCTGCTCTATGACCGTCTGTCCTGACATGGCGGCAGGTGACAGATACTAAGGGTCAATAACTCTGCATCAACTGTCCTTTGCCCATGTGTCCAGTTACCTGCTGAGGACTGGCCCGTTCCGGGTGAAGACGCTCAAGGTATGGCGGCTGAGCCTCAAAGAACTCGGCCTGGTCACGTGGTGAGCAGCAAGTCGCGCAGTTCCAGGAACTGATCAGGCCTCGTCCGCCGTAGACCGCTGCGGGGGAGGGAGCTGCCCGGACCGTGACACAACGCCAGCGCGTCCAGGACCACGGCCGTCTCCAGCAGATCCTCCCGGCACTCCAACGCCGCGCTGCGCACCAGGGAGTCGACCAGGTCCTGCTGACCGGCGCCGTGCGCGGCCGCCAGGCCCCGGCGGTCCGTGATGTACCCCCGTCGGTGTCCCACCCACGCGCGACCTCAACGGAGCCGACCATGAACACCGCCGCTGCCGTCCACGATCTTTGCTGGCGCCAGGCCGTTTGGGAGGCAGCGCTGTACTGGTGGATTCGCAGCCGGTCCCGGCGACGAACTCGCCGCCCACCTATTGGCACTCCACCACGCCGCGGTCGGCCTCTGGCCCGGCGCACGTCTATGGCGCGCGATTCTCGGATGATGCGATTCGCACTCGACCAGCACCTGCCCAGCTACCAGCGAGACGGCGACAACATCACCCGCGCGTGGATGGTCGGTATGGACCCGCATCTCGACGAGCAGTCCCCGATCCAGGCCATCGCCGCCGGCCAGACGGACGCGGTCCTGGCCGCTGCCCGCGGTGAGCGAGACGGCCAGCACGCCAACTAACCCCCGGCCCGAACCTCGCCCCCGGCTGCGTCAACCCGCCCGGCTCGACCAGCGAACGCCTGCCCGCCCAGATCCTCGCCGTGATCGACGTGCCGCCTACCTATCCACCGCATGCGACACCGCACTCCGCATCGAGCCAGCCGACGTTCCCGACGCCATGGGCTGGGCGCGAAGGCTGCACGCCTGCTGCAGGCTGACGAATAAGTCAGCCAGGCCCGACAGCCGATTGCCGCGGGGCGGCCGCCCCAGACACAGCAAGATCCGGACCACTTCCGGTCCAACCACTCCGACGAGCTGTCCACAGCCGCTATGTGTGCAGGCCAGCGCTGCGTTGCCTGTGTACCACCAGCAGACGAAGAACTTGCTGGTCTCGTACTCACCGAAGAAGCTGGGATTCTTCTAAGGGCACGAAGAAAGGCGCCTGACCTGCTCTTCACCCGTCAGGCGCCTTTCCGGCGCACTTACCAGGCAGGTGCCGCACCCTGGCCGACGCGGCCCCACTCCTGCAGGGACTGCTCGATGAGACGACTGGCCTGCTTCCGCACGCCGTCCAGATGGCGCCAGGTGCGAACCGTGTCTGGAGCGATCCCGAGACGACGCGACACCTCCATGATCGAGTGCCCCGCGGCGCACACCAGCACGATTCGCGACCGCAGAGCCAACGCCTGCGCGGACGAGCGCCGACGCCTGGAGCTGAGGGTCCTCGTGCAGTTCTTCGGGTCCCGCAGTGACAGTGGATCTTTACACCGGTCGACGACTGTCTTGCTGGGAGCACCAGCTCTGGGGCGGACCGGGTACGAGCCGAAACCTCTTGCGGCGCCCGCCGTTGGAGGGAGACGTTGTCAAGGTCGCGGATCTGGTCCGGTTGCTGGCTGATTCATCGAAGCCGGGGGCTATGTCGCTATGCAGCACTTAAGTTCCCGTTGTGCCATGGCTGGTGAGGCTGTGGATCTGGGCTGGCAGTGAGGGAGCCGAAGTGGTGGACGGCGTGAGGCTGGAACGGTGTCGTAGCAGGCGGCAGGGGAGTCCGGGCCCATGGGCCGGGAGGATTCCGGCTGCCGAACCGGCCGGAGGCGGTGTTTTATGCCGCTGACGGTCGACGCATTGAAGGAACGTCTGCGAGCGGGCTCCGGCGGCACCGTGACCGTAGCCGCCGGCGAACTGGGCGTCCCGGATGTCACGGAAATGTGGACGGCCCATCTGCCCGGTGCTTCCCTGGTCGTCGACGGTGCGTCCTGCGATATCGATGCGCTGACCGTCTCGGGGACGACCGCGCTGGCGGCGGGGTCCGGTCTGGCGGTGACGGCACGTTTCACCGCCTCGGGAGACGCCCTGACAGGGGCCGACGTGGAGATCCGGCTGGCCGACTGGCACGTGCGGACCCAGACGGTGGACCGTGATTACGGTGAGCTGGCCGACGACGGGTTCGCCGCGCCGCGTCTGGTCCTGGACGGTGCCGGGGCCGGGCTCGTCTGCACCGCGGGTGATGCGGCCGCCGGGCTCGGTGGCCCGTCGGCGACGTTCGACCTGCGGTCGGATCTCAAGGACGACATCACCGACGTGATCGAGGGCGTCGTCCCCGAGACGAAGCTGTTGTTGAGCGAGGCCGCCGAGGCCTTGGGATTCCCCTCGGTGAAGGACGCGGTCGGCTACGCGCTGAAGAGCATCTGGTACAAGCACTATCGCGGCGACGGAAAGCCGTATGTGCTGTCGGGCGATGTGGACCTGACCGACGTCCCGGTCGTGGACAAGGTGCGCTGGGTGCTGATCTCCTCGAAGGAGGAGAAGAAGCGGTCGTATTTCGGCGTCGTCGAGGTCCAATTCTCCTTCGACACCTCCGACATCCCGGTGCTGTCCGGCCTGATCCCCGCTGACAACAAAATGGCGGCCAAGAGCCTGACCCTGATGTTCACCACCGCCTCGTTGTCGAGGCAGCAGGCCGGGGAGCTGAACACCCTGCTCGACCAGGCCGGTCATGATGTCCCGGCCTTCCCCGTGGACGGCCTGAAGAAGGGCGTCAGCCTCGGCTTCGACTACGAACTGGGCGGCCAGGAACGGCCGGTGGCGGTGGTGTGGCTCGCCGGCAAGTCCACCGGCGGCTGGTCGCCTCCCGACGAGCTGTCCTCCACCGCGAAGGACGACGGCGGCGGCGGCACGGATGACGGCGCCGCTCCCGCGCGCAGCGGACCGGTGCGGCTGAAGGTGCCGACACTGGGCTACGAGCACGGCAAGGCGCTGATCAAGATCGCTCTGCAGGTCGAACTCAAGGGCCTGGTGGTGGACGTCAAGTTCGCCCTCGGCGTCCCCCTCGCGGCGATCAAGGACGTCGGTCTGGAGATGGCCGGGATCGGCTTCAGCCTGGACCGCGACCCGGTCAAGGTGACCGGCGCGGCGGCCTACGAGGCGGCCGACGAGGACTATGTGTTCCGGCTGGAGGGCCTGGGCACGGTGACGACGCCCCTCCTGGCGGCCGGGATCGCCGGCGGGTACGCCCAGCGCCAGGACGGCCCCCCGTCGGTCTTCCTGTTCGGCAGCGTCGGCGCCGCGAGCAAGGAGGGCGGATTTGGACCACCGCCGTTCAGGGTCAAGGGGGCCTACCTCGGCGGCGGCTACAACAGCGCGGTGCGGGTGCCCAAGGCCGATGAGGTGTACCGCTTCCCCCTGGTCGCAGGTCTCGACAACCCGGATGTGGTCGGCGGCAAGGACGTCGGGCCCCTGCACGTGCTCTCCGTGCTCGCCGAGGGGGACGACGCCTGGGTGACGCCGTCGCTCGGTGAGAACTGGTTCGCGTTCGGCCTGCGGTTCACCACGTTCGAGATCTTCGAGACGACGGCCCTGGCGCTGGCCGAGTTCGGCCAGGACCTGGTGATCTCGCTGCTGGGGATCACCACCGCCGAGTTCCCGCCCGACGACGACTCCCCCTGGGCCCGGGTGCAGGTCCAGACCGAGGCTCTCTACCAACAGTCCGAGGGTCTGCTGTCCCTGACCGCCCAGCTCACCCCGCACTCGTACCTGATGGACCCGGCCTGCGTACTGACCGGCGGACTGGCCGCCTGTGTCTGGGTCGGCGGCAGCCACGAGGGCGAGTTCGTGATCAGCCTGGGCGGCTACCACCCCGGCTTCCAGGTGCCCGACCACTACCCGGTCGTGCCGCGGCTCGGCTTCGACTGGGGGATCACGCCGCAGCTGAACGCCCGGGGAGAGGCGTACTTCGCACTGACCCCGCACGCGATCATGGCCGGTGGTGCCCTCGCGCTGACCTTCCACGACGGAGCGCTCAAGGCATGGCTCACCGCGCACCTCGATGTGCTGATCGAGTGGGACCCGTTCTGGTTCGAGGCGGACCTCGGCGTCACCATCGGGGTCTCGGCGACCATCGACGTGTGGTTCGTGCACGTCACGGTGAGCGTCGAGCTGGGCGTGGACCTGTCCCTGTGGGGGCCGCCGATCGGTGGCGAGGCCACGATCCACCTGTGGTTCGTCTCCTTCGGCATCTCCTTCGGCGCGGACCGGGGCGACCGGCCGGCGGTGGACTGGACCCAGTTCCAGAGCAAGCTCCCGCCCAGCGAGGAGATTCACCAGATCCGCCCGCAGAAGGGCCTCCAGCCGGAGCGGGAGAGCACCGACCTGATCCGGGCCGCCCAGGGGCCCGACCCCTGGGTCGTGTCCACCCACGGGTTCAGCTTCACCGCCCAGACCGCGGTCCCCGCCTCCCAGGTGCTCCTGGGTGACCGCGAGATCGCACACCGGTCCGACGGAGTGAATATCCGCCCCATGGACCGCAGGGGGCTCACCTCCACCCAGACCGTGAAGGTGACCAGCGGCGGACAGCCGGTCGATGTGAGCGGCTGGCAGGCCGAGGAAGTCGCCGGCGACGTGCCCCAGTCGCTGTGGGGCGACACCCCCGGTACCTCCATGAGCGGCACCGGCATGGTCAACGACCGGCTCACCGGACTCCGCATCACCGTGCCCGCACCGCACATGACCGACGAATTCCAGGTCGCACCCGGCCTGTTGAGCATCGACCCGCTCCCCGACGGGGCCATGCCGCTGTCGCAGGACGCCGGCCCCCTCGGCCCGGTGCCACGGTCCGAGAAGCAATCCGTGGCGGTGATCGCCTCGGGTATCGCCTCCGGCCCGGCCGCCGACGCCCGCACCGCCCTCTACGCCGCCCTCGACGCCGCGGGCCTGGCACCGGGGAACAACGACCCGCTGTCCGCCTACGCCGGTCTGGTCACCCACGACCTCGCCGCCGCCCCGCTGCTCGCCACCACCTCGGGATCGTGAGATGACCAGGAACACGCTCCGGCAATCCAGCCCGACCGGCTACCGCTTCCACGCCGCCATGATTCCCCAACTGGAGGCGGGCACCTACGAGATCGAGGTCAGCCAGAAACTGGAGGGTGTCGCCACCGGCGACTTCTTCGACCGGCCCACCCTCCGCACCGTGGACGTCCGCGCCCCGCGCTTCACCCTCGCCGCGGACGCGGTGCACGCGGCCTACCCGCCGCCCGACGCGGCGGGCCCCTTCGACCAACTGCTGCCGCACATCACCCTCGACCGCGCACCCCTGCCCTGGGAACGGGTCCTCGGTCCGGACGACGTCGGCGTGCCCTGGCTCGCGGTCCTGCTGTTCGCCGCCGGGGAACTGCCCGACGACCCGGAGTCGGCGGGAGCGACCCGGTCGAGCACCGTCGCCGAGCTGCTCACCCCCGCCGCCGATGTGCTCACTCCGGCCATCGACCCCGCCGAGGTATCCGCCGACCTGCTCCAGGCGACCTGCCAGAGCGTCGACGTCCCCGCCGACGTCTTCACCGCCCTCGCGCCCGGCCTGCCGGAGCTGTCGCACCTGGCACACGTGCGCCGGGGCGAGGACCAGGAGACGGCCGTCCGCGCCACCCGCCCCTCGCTGCGCGACGACGGGCCGCCGGACGACGACGATCCCGAGTTGCACTCCGTCGTGGTCGGCAACCGCTTCCCGAGCGTGGGCGGCGGCCAGTACGTCGCTCACCTGGTGTCCCTGGACGGCTTCCGCCCGTACGTGGCCGGGGACACCACGCCCGACCGCCCTCTGCGCTTGGTCTCCCTCTACTCCTGGTCCTTCCAGTCCCTCCCCGACAGGGCCGCGCACTTCGGGCCCCTCGTGGAGAACCTGTCCGCCCCCGGTGCGGCGGACCCCGCCAACCTCTCCCTGCGGATCCCGCCGGGCGACACCACGGGCGAGTCCCGCGACCGCCTCACCGACGGCTACACCCCGCTGAGTTACCGGCTGTCCTCGGGCGAGCAGACCTTCGCCTGGTACCGGGGACCCTTCAGCCCCGTCGTCCCCCAGCCCCTCCCCGACACGGTCACGCACTCCGCTTCCGCCGACGCCCGCCTGATCTACCTGCCCGAACACGGCATCTTCGACGCGAGCTACGCCGCCGCCTGGACCCTGGGCCGCACGATCGCACTCGCCGACGCGGGCTTCGCCCCCGCCCTGATCCACTGGCGGCGCACCGCAGGCCGCCTCGCGGGCCGGCTGACCGGTACCCGGCGCGGCCGCGCGGGACGCTCCCGCGCCTGGCACACCCCCGAACCCCAGGCCGTGCTGCGCCCCCGCCCCGCAGGCCGCCGCTTCGAGGAGCTGGTATCCGGCGGGCTGGGCGACCGGCTGACCCGGGCACTGGCCGAACCGGGCGGGCGCGCTCCGCGTCGGGCGACGCCCCTCGATACCCGCTCGCCCGCCGCTGTGTTGCGCGCACACCTCGCCGACCCGGACGTCCGCACGGCACTGCGCGACGCCACGGCCGCCGAGGCCGAACCCGTACGGGCCTGGCTGAAGACGCTGGCCCTGCTCCACCCCGTGCCGTTCGACCACCTCGTGCCGAACGAGGCCCTGCTCCCCGCGGAGAGCCTGCGCTTCTTCTACGTCGACCGGGCCTGGCAGACGGCCCTGATCGACGGCGCGATCAGCGTCGGCATCGCCACCAGCCTCGACGCCGACCTCACCGCCCTCTTGCACGACGCGCTCGACGACGTCCCCGCCCGGATGTCCGGCTTCCTCGTACGCTCCCAACTGGCCGCCTCCTGGCCCGCGCTGCGCATGACGGTCCGCGGCGACGGCACGCCCCTGACCGCGCTGCGCGCCGACACCCTGGCGACCGACGTGCTGCTGTTCCTCTTCGACGGTGTCCTGGACGAGCTCGTGATCGCCGAACCACCGCAGGGACTCCATTTCGGCTACGAGGACGGCGAACTCGTCCAGTGCCGCGACCTGACCGATACGCCCGGCAAGCCCCTGCCGGACGTGATCCTGGACAACGTCACCGGCCACCTGCGGTCGGCCGGCACCCGCGTCCTGGACGTGACCTCGCTGACCGGCGCCCTCGCCGACAAGCTGGCCGGGCACCTGCCCGACGGCGGACTGAGCCCCTCCGGCCTGGCCATCCAACTGGTCAAGGCCGCCCAGCAGATCACCTTCCGCCGAGCGTGAGGACCCCGCCCATGACCGCCCCTTTGATCGTTCCCGTCGAGGTCGAGGCACTGGTCGTCAACGACCGGGTCCGCACCACCGTGCCCTTCCAGCGCTGGACCGGCGACTTCAAACTGCTCAAGGACAACCTCAGCCCCGAGCCCGCCCCGTTCTCCGACATCCAGTCCATGAACGACCCGTCCGCCAACGGCGTCTACCTCCACTGGCAGCTGCCCCAGGCGCTCACCCACGGGCGCCACGACCAGACCGCGGGTTCCACCACGTTCCCGCTCGTCCCCAACCGCTGGCTGGTGGTCCGATACGCCGGACCCGGCGAGGCGCGGGCCGCCGCGGCCTGGGTCGTGGAGAGCGACTTCGTGCCCGACCCGGACGCGGGAGAGGTGGGCACCTCGGCCTTCCTGCACCCCTACAAGGACAAGCTCTCCGGCATCCACATCGGGCGCAAGGTGACGGCCGGCTCCTGGCAGGAGGGCGAGCCCCGCGGCCCGCTCTTCCTCACCGCCGCCGGGGCCGGCCTGATCACGCTGACCGTCTACCAGCCGTACAACGAGAACGTCTTCTCCCTGCACGACCCCCTCGACGGCGTCGCCGACGCCGAGACCCTGAGCTATCAGGTGATCGGCTGGTACTCGGCGCCCGACGCCGACCCCCTGGCCGGCGGCACCGATCTCGCGGAACTGAGCTGGGTCCCGGCCGCTTCCGGCGGCGACGCGCCCACCCGCTCGCTCTACAGCGGCACCGCCCTCGGCCTGGCCTGGGACCGCACCGGCGACGTGCCCGAATCGGACCGCCCGTCCGGCGACCTGCAGATCGACGTCGCCGTCGGCAACAGCTCCGTCGACGCCCTGACCGCCCTGGTGGAGGCCCGGACCGGCGACACCGAGGCCGCCGCCCTGCTGGACGCCCTCCAGTACGGCCTCCTCGACACCCCCTCGGCGGAGGGCTCGGAATCCGTGGACCAGGCCGTACACCGTGCCTGGTTCGGTTCCGACCACGGCGGCTACACCTGGGAGATCGCCGAAACGCCCACGGCGCCCCCCGCGACGGGCTCCACCCCCGACTGGCTCACCACACTGGTCGACGACCAAGCAGCACACGACGACCTCGTACGCCAACTGGCCGACCAGCGCTGGCGCCTGTATTCCCTGTGGTGGATCTCCCACCTCGACCTCCCCGACCAGTACGACGCCGACGACTTCACCGCCCAGCTCGACCCCGACGGCGACCACACCCTCGCCCGCCGGATCCGCGACCTCACCGCCGACCTCACCGCCCGCCGCACCCCCGGTGGCACCCACCCGCACGGCATCCCCTGGGGCACGACCCAGGACGAACTGACCGCCGCCGTGACCGCGTACGCCACGGCGCACGGACTGCCCGACGGCATACGACTGCGCCGCGTGCCGCTCCCGGAGTTCCACCGGGCCAACGACCCGGTCGTGCTGCTCAACGGCGTCAAGTCCCCCACCCCACCCGACCTTTCCGCGCCGCTGCCCGTCCGGCGCCCCGCAGACCTCGTCAGCGGCATCGATCTCGGCTCGGGCCTCACCCCGGCCCCGGGCACCGTGCCCGGCCCCGCCGTGGCGGCCTTCCCGGAACCGGACGCCGTCACCGGGCTGTTCCACGAGTTCTGGCTCCTGGACCAAGCCCTGCTCGCCGGCACGCTGACGGCCGCGGCCACCGACCCGGCCACCAAGGTGCAGGGCATCCTGCCCGCCCGCGGCACCGACCCCTGGCGGCAGCCGTGGCAGCCGCTGTACATGGTCTACGAGCTGTGCTACTACCCCGTCCCCTACCGGACCGGCGACCAGCAGCACTGGGACTTCGACGGCACCTCCTACGACTGGAACGGCACCGGCCGCGCTGCGGACGCCGGATACCAGGTCTTCTCCGGGCGGATCCTCCTCACCCCGCACGCGGGCTTCAACCTCGCCTCCCGGCTGCGCCAGTACATCGACACCCACCCCGACGCCGACACCGGCGAACTCACGGCACTGGCCGACGCCATCGCCGGATGGGACCTGCTCAGCCAGGGCATCGACGGACTCAACTCCCGCATCGCCCAGCGCGACCCGTCCCCCAACGTCCACCCCTCGGCCAAGGATCCCGACCAGCAGGCCCTGGCCGGACTCGTCGGCGGACGCTTCCACCAGGTCCCCATGATGGGACCCGATGTCACCTCCAAGCACCACTGGCCCGACTCCACCTTCCCCCAGGTACGCGCCGGGCAGTTCAGCTTCATGCGGCTGTCCGTCGTGGACCGCTTCGGGCAGTCGGTCAACCCGGTCGACAAGGACAACTTCACCCAGCGCGAACTCGTCCTGCCCGACGACCTCAAGCCGAAGATCACCGTCGAGGACCTGCAGCCGGCCCGGTTCGTGGAACTGCCGCCCCGCCTGCACCCCGCCACCCGGCTGCGGTTCGACTACGTCGATGCGCACACGGACGACACGGCCATCGACCTCGACACGGACCACGACCCCGTCTGCGCCTGGCTGCTGCCCGACCACCTCGACGGCGGCCTCGCCTGCTACGACCCCGCCGGCCGCGCGCTCGGCGAGATCCGGATGACGGTGGACACCACCGGCACCGCGCAGCCGACGTGGGAAGCCGCCCCCGACTCCCGCTACCCGGACGTCGACAGCCTGCGCCCCGACTTCCCGCACCTGGCCGACTTCCTCACCGGACTCATCGCCGCCGGAGCGGACGCGCTCCCCGGCACGATGCAGGCCATCGACGAGACCCTGTGGACGGTCAACCCGCTCGGAGACTGGGACGACACCACCATGACCGTCCTCGCCGGACGGCCGCTGGCCCTCGTACGGGCCCGGCTGCGCCTCGAACCGGACGGCCCGCCGCTGTTCGACCCGAGCTGGGAACACTGGCAGTACGAGCTCGACCCGAAGTCCACCGAGCCCCGGCCCGGGTACCTCGACTACCCCTGGCAGGTCCGGCTGGGTGCGCTGGAGGAACTCTCCGACGGCCTGGTCGGCTACTTCCACGGCACGGACTACACCACCCTGCACACGGTCCACCTGCCCGAAGGCGCACCGCCCTATCTCACCGCGATCGGCCCGGGCTTCCCCGTCTCCCTGTCCGGCCTCTCCGGCGACGCCTACGTCACCATGATCGTGGACCCGCGGGCGGCCGTGCACGCGGTCAGCGACGTCCTGCCCGCCTCCGTTCTGGTCCTGCCCGCCAAACATGTGGACCGGGCCCTCCGCGCCCTTCAGGTCTCCTTCCGCGTGGGCCCGCTGCCCGCTGTCCCCACGGCGCTCACCGGTCCCGACGGCACCCCGGTCACCGGCCTGGCCGTCCCACGACCGGCAACCCGCACCGGCACATGGGAACTCGCCGAACCCACCGCCGGCGACGGCTGGATCCACACCCCGCTCGGCGCGGCCGACCCCGCAGCCGGCCTCCCCCGCACCCCGCCCGCCCTGCACACCGGCCGCATGCGACGCACCGAGACTCCCTGACCCCGAGAGTGAGGCCCGAACAACCGTGTTCACCCGCACCCAGCTCGACTCCAGCCAGCTGCTCGACTACCTGGTGACCACCAACCCGGCACCGCTCCAGATCACCCCCGCCGGCGTGACCGCCGAACCGTCCACGCTCACGGTCCTGGTCTCCAACTCCGACAGCGACCCGGTGTACGTCTCCGAACTCCGCTTCCACCTGCCCGCAGGGGCCGGTGCCTCGGAACTCACGGAGCACCTGGACGCCGTGCACTGCAATGTCGTCCCGGGCTCGGACTGGACGGTCAGTTTCGACCCGAACAACGACGCCTTCGTCGCCATCCCCTCGGGCGACAGCGACACAGTGAAGATCGGCGGCACCGGATACGCCTTCGAGTTCAGCAATATCGCGGTCAACTCCCAGGTGGGAGTGGTACCGATGACGATCACGGAGGACGCTGACGACAAGCCCCGCGCGACCGGCCCCGGGAAGAAGCCGACCGCTACCGTCTACCTGGGCAAAGCGCCCTACCTCTTCCACTTCGACGACCTGATCCCGCAGATCCTCGAAGGAGACACCCCGCGATCCGCCATCGACAACGGCGACACCGTCACCTTCACCTGGCGCGGCGCGCAGGGCGCCGGGTACACGATGATGTGGGACAACCAGACCGCGGACGTCACCAACCGGCGCAGCTGGACCTCACCGACACTGACCCACGACACCACCTTCTACCTCAAGGCCGGCATCACCAGTGACGGCCACTCCGTCAACCACTACCTCAGCCAGAGCATCACGGTGCTCAAGCCCGATGTCGAGGTGGGGACGCTGACCGTGGACGGTCAGCTGACGGCGGGAGCCAACGTCGCCGTGAGCGGCGAACTCCACTTCGGCGACTGGAAGATCTACGCGAACCGCATGCCGAACCTGAAGATCAGGTATGGGGACACCGAGATGTTCGACGTCGAGCACGACACCAGGAAATTCACCGTCTACGGTCCGGCGGAACTCCAGGACAAGGCTACGGTGAGCGGGAATGTGAAGGCCGGCGGTGAGCTCCACTTCGGCGGCGACTGGAAGATCTGCGCGGACGACAGCTCGAACCTGAATGTCAGGTATGGGGATACCGACATGTTCGACGTCGAGCACGACACCAAGAAATTCACCATCCAAGGGGACGCCCTTCTCAATGGCGCTCTCACGGCGAACAGTGACGTCAGAGTCAATGGGGAGTTCAGCCTGTACGGCGCTACCGACATGCTGGGCAACCACACCTCACACTCGTACGGCGCCTCGACTAACTTCAGCCTCACGGCACCGACCGACGGTCTACTGACAGCCGTTCTCGTCATCAAGGACAACACGGACCACGACGACAACATCGGATATCTTGCGCGTCTGTACCTCACGATCGGCTCGAATGATTTCTGGATCGACGCGCCGCTTCTGCGGCAGTCCGGGAAGGCCGGGCAGCGTCATCCCATGAGTTTTCTCGTGCGAAAAGGCCAGACGATCTCCGGCTACGTCAGGGACGTCGACCACGACGTGGACCTGAGCAAGGTGAGTACGTCGCTCGACTGGTACCCCATCGGACCCTCCGTCGACTTGAAGGGCTGACGACCCGAGCGGTTGTCGAGCCGGCGCCGGGGGCTGTCCGTTTTCTGGGCGGGCAGCCCCCGGGCGGGTGGTCGGGTCAGTCGAGGGTGCCTTCGGTTTCGGTGGGCCCGTAGGCGGGCTTGCCGGGGTAGGTGACCTTGTAGGGGCCGGCCAGGCGGCTGGTGTCGATGCCGCGGGTGTCGGGGTCCAGGGGCAGGAGCAGTTCGGCGGTGTGGTTCACGCGGCCGTCGGTGTCGGTGGTGGCGGTGCCCAGGTCCAGGCCGCCGGCGGAGGTGAAGCGCAGCTGCGCGCCGCTGACCGGGGCGCCGCCGGTGGTGGTCAGACGGGCGGTCAGGCCCTCGACGCGGAGGGGAACCAGGGTGCGGGCGGTGCCGGTCTCCAGGCGGGTGGACTGCGGGCGCAGGGGTGCGGCGGTGGTGATGGCGACGGCCTCACCGGGCAGTTCGTCGGAGTACGCCTTGCTGTCCGTATCGATGCCGGCGGTCACCGCCTTGCGGTGTGCGGTGCACACGACCGTGCCGTCCGGGGAGAGGGCCACCGGGACCAGGTTCTGCCTGCCGGCGGGCGCCTGGACGAAGTCGGCCACCCCTTCGCGTGACGCGGTGTCCACCATTGCTCCCCGGTCATCGTCGGAGCCCGGGTCCGTCACGAAGAGCCGCTTGCCGTCCGGGCTCAGTGCTTCCTGCCCCCATTCGGGCCAGCCCTCCAGCGTGTGAGCCACCGTGAGCGCGGAGGCGTCCAGCAGGTACAGCGCCTTGCCGGGGGCGGCCGCGTACAGGCGGTTGCCGTCCGGGGAGACCAGCACCGACCCGACCTCGGACAGCTCCGTGTTCGACGTCGACTCACCGGTGCCGAGGTCGAAGCGGACGATACGGTCGCGGCCGACGGCGTAGAGGAAGCGGCTGTCGGCAGAGACCGCCACGCTGTAGAACTGGGAACTTCCACCGGAGGTGAAGGTGCGCTGAACGGTGCGGGTGGCCGTGTCGACCTCGGCCACGCCTTCGTCGTTCGCGACGTACAGACACTTGCCGTCCGGGGCGATGGCCAGGGCCCCGGGGTCGCCGCCGGGGACATCGATGGACGCCGTAACCGCGAGCGTGTCCAGGTCGATGACGCGGACCTCGGCCTGGTCGTCCACCAGCGCGTACAGCAGCGTCGCCCCGGGGGCGGCGACGAGACCGCCCACCTTCGGCGATCCCAGAGAAACCGTCGCATGGATCTGTCCGGTGGCCGGATCGATGGCCGAGACCCCGTTCCCGTTCGCTCCCTTACCGGTGTGGGCGACGTAGAAGAAGTACGTGCTCATGGCGTAGGCCATCCCCTTCGCATACACGGCGCCGCGGGCAGGCTACCCGGGGCATCCACGCCCCGAACCTACGAACCTTGATCGCCCCGCAGAAAGCCGGAAACCGGCCGAAACCGTAGAACAGGATGGCATTCCGCGCTGTTAGCGTCAGCGCGCTGCTGGTGCTCCAGGTACTGCTCAAGGCAGGCATCGCCTTCGCGACGAATTCCCGCCAGATCCATCTCGGACAGGATGGGCAAAGCATCTGCGGCACACACTCCAGTTTGTGTTTGACCCCGGCGCCCACGGCCCTGCGGCGATGGCGGGCGACGAGTGCCGCCTGGTGGCGCTCCTGCCGTAACGGGCCGACCGCTGCGACGAACTCGGCGACTTCTTCGGGCGTCAGCCGGGGGACCCGCTGGTCTCGGGTGATCGCTGCGCGAGACCGGGTCCCCACCACACAGGCCACGGTCAACGATCACGGCATCGACGCGCCACCGCCCACCACACACGACCTCGTAAGTTTGCGGGCTGAATTGCGCATTCGGCTTGACTGTTGATCCTGGTCGCTGAGTCCACCTTGTGCCGGTTCACAGCGCGACCACGATTTTGCCGTGAACATGCCTCTCGGCCTGCGTCGTCACGGCTTCGCGAATCCGCTCGACCGGGAAGGTCGCCGCGATCGGCACCGTGATCTCGCCGGAATGGATCGCGTCGGCGATCCGTTCCAGGGTTCCCGGACCCGCATCGAGGGCGCCCATCTTGCGCACACCGGGCGGCGGGGCGGGTCCGTCGGCTACGACGGAGATCCGCTCGGGTGCCACCCCGAGCTTGAGCGCGGTCTCGGCCGCCTCCCTTCCGAACAGGTCGGTTGCGGCGGTGATCCCCTCGGGCGCCAGGGCCCGCACCCGGTCCGCCAGGCCGGGGCCGTACGCCACGGGTTCGGCGCCGAGCCCGCGCAGGAATCCGAACGTGCGCTCGGAGGCGGTGCCGAGCACCCGGGCGCCCGCAAGTTTCGCCAGCTGCACGGCGAAGACGCCCACGCCACCCGCCGCCCCACCGATCAGGACGGTGTCCCCGGTGCGGAGTCCGATCGCGGCGAGCGCGGCGGAGGCCGTCAGACCGGACACCGGAAGCGTGCCCGCCACCTCGTCGCCGACGCCCTCCGGGGTGGGCCATAGCGTTGCCGCAGCTGTCTTGACCAGCACGAAATCGGCGACGGACCGGCCAATCGCAGCCCCGTACACCCGGTCGCCGGTCGCGAATCCCGTGGCTTCGGCGCCCACCTCGTCCACCACTCCAGCGAAGTCGCTGCCGAACCCGGCCGGCAAGGTGATGCCGAACCGCGCCGCCATGTCGGGCTGTGTGGTGATTTGCCAATCCATCGGATTCAGCCCGGCGGCCGTGACCCGGACGCGAACCTCGTCCGGTGCGGCGTGCGGCTCGGGTATCTCCTGCAGTTCGAGTACTTCGGGACCGCCGAATCGCCGGTAACGGACAGCTCTACTCATCGGTGACCTCTCTCGGCCAGTGATGGGACTTGGTCTTATCGACCCTACATCAGTGATGGGACGAAGTCTCGTACACTGCTCCCATGGCTCGCTGGCAACCCGACGCACCAGGACGACTCGCCGCCGCCGCCCTCGAACTCTTCGAGGAGCACGGCTACGAGAACACGACCGTGATCGAGATCGCGGAGCGTGCGGGGCTCACCAAGAGCACGTTCTTCCGGTACTTCCCGGACAAGCGCGAGGTGCTCTTCGGCAGGGGCACGGTGACCGGTCTGCTCGTCGAAGGGATCGCCTCGGCACCGCCGGGGGCCGGCCCGCTCGACGCGCTGGCGGACGCCCTCGATGCGCTCGGCCGGACGTTCTTCACCGTCGACCGCCGCGAGTTCAGCAGCCGGCGCCAGGCCGTGCTGAACGCCAATACGGAACTGCGTGAACGCGAAGCCCTGAAAAGGATCGACCTCACCGCCTCGATGATCGAGGCGCTCAACCACCGCGGAGTCCCGCACCTGACCGCGCGCGTGGCCGCGAAACTGGGCACGCTCGCCTGGGAGATCGCCTTTGATCAGTGGATCGACACCAACAACAGCGAGGGCTTCGGCCCGCTGGCACGGCAAGCGCTCGCCGAAGTACGCGCGGCCGGAGCCGTGCGCTTGTAATGCAACGGCGCTCACGGTGACGGTTGCCGGTTCGTTCGTTGAGCTGTTCATGGGGGGGATATATCCGAGCCGGATGCTCGTTGGTGGTCGGACGGGTTGGCGGAGTGTGCGTGGGCGTTTCGCGCACCGGTTCGCGCGGAGTGGGTCGCGGGAGTCCGCGCCGGCGCATCCGCGAGGCCGGCCATGGCGGCCCGGACCGGATGCGGCGGCTGCTGAACCGCATCGGCCGGGACGCCGGCGGGGTCCTCGACGGCGTGCGCACGTACGTGGTCGAGCACTTGGCCGATCCGGGCGGTGTGCTGATCGTGGGCGACACCGGGTTCCCGAAGACGGGCGTGCGGTCGGCCGGTGTCCAGCGGCAGTACTCCGGTACTGCCGGGCGGACCGAGAACTGCCGGGTGGTGTCTTCCTCGCGTACTCGGGCGAGCGGGGCCGGACCTTGATCGACCAGGCGCTCTCCCTGCCGAAGTCCTGGACGGACGACCGCGAGCGCTGTCGGGAGGCGGCAAGCGGGGATCGGTGACGAGGCCGATTCCGCCGCCAAGGTCCAGCTCGCGGGGGTGATGGTCCGCCGCGCAGTGGACGACCGGATCCCGTTCCGCTGGGCGACCGCCGATGCGGGCTACGGCTACGGCAAGGGGGTGGCGCCAAGAGCTGGCGCAGGCCGACGTCTTCCCCGTCATGGCCCCACCACCCGGCACGACACCGTCGTCACCCCGTAAGCCCTGGACCATCCGCTCCACGACCTGGTCGCGGGCCGCCCCAGCAGAAGTGGAAGCGCGGCTCGTGTGCGGCCCCACTCCTGCATGAACTGCCAAATGGGGGGGCGGTTCGCCTGTTCCCGCGCGCCGTCCAGGAACTTGGCGTAGGGGCGGAAGAGGGCCTCGACGCGCCGGCCCGCGCGGCGAGCGCATTCGGCCGGGTCCACGCCGGAGTACAGCCAGAAGGGGATCCCGGCGTGCCGGAGGCCGTAGGACCTCTTGGCGAGGCCGGAGACGCGTTCCGTGCGGGTCAGAACGAACTCCGAGGTTGCGGGCCGCGACACGATCGGAAGCGCCAACAATGCTGGCGACGTGTCGAGTTGTGGATCCGGGATCAGGGGTCACGGCGGCTGTTGGGTGAGGTCTGCCATGCGGTGTCGTGGACATAGGTGGCGGCGAACTCGGCGAGGCGGTCGAGGACGCCGGTGAGTGCCTCGGCGGCGTAGTGGTGCGGCGGCCAGCAGGCGCGCAGTTGTAGGCGCAGGGTGGTGGGCCCGGCGGTGTCGATCAGCAGGGGATAGCCGCCGAACCGGGGCATGTCGGTGACGACGCCGACGCCGTAGCCGCTGGCCGCGAGCGCCTCGCACATCAGGGCGTTGCTGGTTTCCGTCACGTGCGTGTAGGTCAGGCCCGCCTTGGACACGGCCTGGTCGAGGACAGCTCGTGCCGGGTGTTCCCGGGTCAGGAGCAGCAGCTCTTCGGTGACCAGCTCGGAGATCGTGATGGTGCGTCGGCCGTGGGTGGCCCACCGGTGGGTGGGGGCGACGTAGGCGCGCAGGGGAACGTCGGTCAGTGGGCGCCAGGCCAGCATCGGATCGTAGGCCGGCCCCGCGGCGATGCCGAGATCGGCCTGTTCGCGCACGGTGGTCTGGATCTGGTCCGCGGGTACTTCGCGCACCGAGATGAACGGATCGTTGGGGGTGAGGGTCGCGACGAACGGTGCGAGCACCTCGTTGATGGTGGTCTGGGCGGCAGCCACGACCACGCGGGACAGCCCGCCGCGCGCCATGTGCCGCGCCACGGAGTCGATCCGGTCGGCTCGGGAGACCAGGTCCTCGGCGACCGCGACGAACTCCCGCCCCGCGCTCGTCAGCCGGAGTCGCGGCCCGATCCGGTCGAACAGCACGAGTCCCAACTCGGTCTCCAGATGGCGCAGTTGCCGGGACACCGCCGGCTGCGCGATGTGCAGCCGTTCCGCCGCCCCGGTGACGGTGCCGGCATGAACGACCGCAAGGAAGTAGCGACAACGTTTGATCTCCACAGGTCGCATTATGCCGAGCAGGCATGGAGACAGGGCAACAATCGGTATTGGACAGCATGGTTCGGGTTCGCGACGCTGTGGTCCCCCCCACACACGGCATCCAGACCAGGCGATCCGCACCCATGAGCGCATCGATTCAGCCACCCTTCGAAAGCCCGGCCACGCCCGAAAACTGGCTCGAACCGCCGGCCAACCGCTGGGCGTTCAATCATGTGGAACGGCTGCTCGGTACCGCGGTGATCCGGCGCGGCCGGACCGGCCACCGTCGGTTCGCCGCGGCCGGGACGGAGCTGGACGAAGCGGTGATCACGACGGCCGAAGGCTCCTCGACGGTGGCGGAGTTCCTCGCCCGGACGGCGACCGATGCGATCGTCGTGCTGCGCGGCGAAGAGATGCTGTTCGAGCGCTACTACGGCGAGGCGGCGCCGGACCGTCGGCACGCGCTGATGTCGATCTCCAAGTCGATCGCCGGCATGGCCGCGGGATGTCTGGTGGCCGACGGGGTGCTGGAGGTATCGGCCACGGTGGAGGCATACGTTCCGGAACTCGCGTCGTCGGCGTACGGGACAGCGACGGTGCGCGAGGTGCTGGACATGACCGCGGCGCTGCGGTTTCGGCAGGATTACGACGATCCGCAGTCGCAGGTGCAGACCGGTGACCGGGCGGCGGGCTGGCGGCCCAAGCACGACGGGGACCCGGACGGTGTGCGGGCCTTTCTGACCGGCCTGAAGCCCGACGGCCCGCACGGGCGGCGCTTCCAGTACTGCTCGGCGACCACCGACGTGCTCGCCTGGGTGTTGGAGCGCGCCGCGGGACAGCCTTATCCGGACGTGATCGGCGAACGGGTCTGGTCCCGTATCGGTGCCGAGCACGACGCCGTGGTGACCTTGGATCCGGCGGGCGCCCCGTACGCCTGCGCCGGAATCGGCGCCACCGCCCGCGATCTCGCCCGGTTCGGGCGGTGCGTTCTGGACGGCGGCACGGCCGACGGCCATCAGGTCATTCCCGAGGAGTGGATCCACGCCACGCGCCGGGGCGGCCAGGCGGCGGTGCTGCCCGACCGCGACCTCGGGTCGATCCACCCCAACGGCACATACTGCAACCAGTGGTGGATCCCCGGCGACTCGGCGGGCACACTCTTCGGGATCGGCATCTTCGGCCAGTACCTCTGGCTCGATCCGGAACGAGACGTCGTCATCGTGAAGTTTTCCAGCCTCCCGCACCCCCGGGACGCCCGTGCCGAGCACGCCGCGGCGCTGGCCTCGATCGCCGCGGCCGTCGGGACCGGGCACGGCGTCCGGGAGGCACGATGAAGCGGCAGACGCCGTTCGCGCTGGAGCGGCGAACGATCGACCACATTCCGGCCGCGGAGCGTCACGGCAAGCCGTGGCACCAGCTCGCCCTGTGGTTCTCCACCAACGTGCAGATCAACACCATGATCACCGGTGCGGTGACCATCGGGATGGGACTCGATCTGACCTGGGCGATCATCAGCATCGTGGTGGGGAACCTGGTCGGTGGGCTGTTCATGGCCTACCACTCCGCGCAGGGGCCCCAACTCGGTCTTCCACAAATGGTGCAGAGCCGCGCCCAGTTCGGCTTCTACGGCGCGGTGCTGCCCTCCGCCATGGTCGTGTTGATGTATCTCGGCTTCGCCGTCGAGGGCGGCCTCGTCGCCGGACAGGCGATCGCGACATCGGCCCATGTGCCCAAGATCGCAGGCATCGTGGTCTTCAACCTGGTGCTGCTGTTGATCCCCCTGGTGGGATACCGGCTGATCCACGCCGCCGGCCGGATCGTCGCGGTGATCTCGGGCGTGGCGTTTCTCGCCTTGTTCGTATGGCTTGTCCCGCATCTGCCCAGCCACCCGTCCGATGCGACCACGCACTCCGTCGGCGCCGTCGTCTCGGCGATGTCGGTGTGCGTGGCCTGGCAGGTCACCTGGGCTCCCTACGTGTCCGACTACTCCCGCTACCTACCCGAGGACACGCCGGCCAGGGTGACGTTCACCTACACCTACCTCGGTTCGGCCGTAGGCGGCGCGGGCACCATGATCATCGGAGCCATGGCCGCGGCCGTCAACAGTGCCGCGGTGAACTCCGACGCGATCGGGTTCCTGGCCGGCCGCTTTCCGTCGGTCAGCGGGCTGCTGGTCGCGGCGCTGCTGCTCGGCTTGGTTCCGGCCGGCGCGGAGGGCCCGTACGGCGCCTTCCTCACCGTGCTCAGCGCGGTATCCGCGGACGGCCGGGTGCGCTCGACCGCCGCGGCACGCGCGATCTTCGTGACCTGCTTCGCGACGGTCGCGAGCGTGCTCGCCGCCCTGGCCGGGGGCAGCCTGCTGGCGACGTTCCAGAACATCACCCTGTTCGTGCTGGCTCTACTGGTGCCGTGGTCCGCGATCAACCTCGTCGACTACTACGTCGTTCGCCGGGGCCACTACGACATTCCCGCGCTGCTGACGAAGGACGGCCGCTACGGGACCTGCAACTGGTGGGCTGTGCTCATCTACCTCGTGTCGATCGGTGCCGAACTGCTGTTCATCAACAGCGGCAGGTACGTCGGCCCCCTGGTGGGTTTCCTCGGCGGCGCCGACCTGTCCTGGCTCGCCGGGCTCGTTGTGGGCGGAATGGGATATTACGTCTGCGCCAAGCTGATCAGGGACCGCCGGCCCGGACCGGTAGCGCGCCCCTCGGAGGCGTCCGCCCTCCCCGGCCCGGCCGATCCGGTGCGTGGCGACCACAGATCTGCTGACAGGACCTGATCGCCGTCTTTGCTGACACGAGCTGATCGCCGTCTTTCCGTGATCATCTCCGAGTGCGTCGGACTCCGGCCGACGGGCGGTTTGTCGAGCAGCGCGACTTCGTAGATGCATCGGAGCCTTCAGGCCGCGGCGGCTCCTCGCTTTGGAGGCCTTGCGGACGGTGCCGCCGGCGCCTGCGCCGACCCCCCTTTCGACCTCGCCGCGGGTCATTCCGACGGCGACGGCCTCGAATTCCCAGACGGCGGCGGCCTCGAATTCCCACTGGTGGATCCCGACGTGCTTGACTTCGGAGAACGTTCAGAGCCCGCCCGCGGTGCGCGGCCCGCGAACACGATGACGCTGACGCTGACGCTGACGAGGTGGACGCAGGTGCACCGGTTGATCTGGCGCACGTACTACCGCGAACGAGCTGCGGAACGGGACCGGCAGGAGTGATCTTCGCTCTCCGACATACGCTCGCTGCGGGTGATTGCACCGCCCCTTCCGCTGTGAGCCCTTCGCCAAGACCGCCCTGCCTACTTGACCGGGTTGGTCAAGGCCACTTGTAGGGGCTGGAGGCCCACAGACGCCGGGTATGGTTTTCGTAGGGCCGCCCTCGGTGGCTCCCCAACCTGGCCGCCCGGTGTCTCACGACGGCCTGACCGCTGATGGGCGCCTGTGTGTCACGGCTGCGGTTGCGATACGGCCGCGATGGTCTCCCTTCATGATCCGTTAGACGACGCGGGAGGCGGCGTTTCAGGGCCCCGGCGGGGTAGCTGATGCCGACGATCATCGGCGGCACAAGGTTCATGACGGGATGGCCTGTTCCGTCCGGGGGCGGGCCGCATAGACGCGGTCGAGCTGTCGCAGTGCGAGCAGCCCGCCGATGCCCGGAACGACGGCCAGGAGCTTGGCGGCGGCCGGGGCCGGTGTGCACCGGCAGGTCCCGATCACGACGAACAGGTAGGCGCAGCCGTGGGTGGGGCCCATCAAGGACGAGATGGGCTTGAGGTGGACGGTGGACACATTGGCCAGCATCACGATCAGCGAGACCAGCTCGGCGTGGGCCGCGATGCGCAGATGGCGCGGAGACCGCAGGTGCACGGTCACACTCCCGTGGTGGAGCCGGGACGGATGATCATCAGTACGGTGACGGTGGCCCAGAGCAGGTTGAAGATGCCGGTGAACATGGCGAGACGACCCGGTGCCAACGGGGTTGGTGACGGCGAGGCGGAACTCGTCGTCTCGGCCAGAGCACGGTCCTGTGCCGGCAGGATCAGCAGGGCCAGTACACCGACGGCCGCCGCGGTCAGCAGGATCGAGGTGATCAGCCAGGCGTCGCCGAGGACACCGAGACTGCCGGCCGTGGCGAAGCCGAAGAGGGGAACCGCCATGCCCATGCCCGCGTAGACCCGGCAGATGCGGTGCAGCGTCCGCAGGGTCGTCTGGGCGTCGCCGTCGCCGGAGTCGCCGAGGGCGCGGCGCAGCGTCGCGGGGAACATGCTCGCGGCGACGGTGACCGGGCCGACGGCGACGATGGCGGCCAGGACATGCAGCGACAGGAGGAGCTTGGTCACGCCTGGTACTCCGGAGAGGTCCGGCGCTCGCCCGTGACCTTCGAGGACGGAAGGTGGCCGGCCTTGGAGGTCCCCTGGAGCGTGTCGCCGTCGACCGTCACGTCGAACGCCAGGTTCAGCCGCATGGGCTTGGTGACGGCCTGTTTCCAGGTGAGCCGGTCGCCGTCGAGGGCGACGTCGTTCAGCGGTACTTCCTCGCCGGATCCGTGGGCGACGCCGGTCAGGACGCCGTCCTGCTCACGGAGTTCGACGACGGCCTTCATCTTGCCGATGGGGGTGGAGACGGACAGGTTCCAGGTGCCTTCGACGGACATGCTGATGTTCTTCCTGACTGTGCAAGGGGGGAGGGTGAGCGACTGGCCCGCGAAGGGCGCGGGCCGAGTGTTCAGAGGGTGGCGGGCGTCGGGCCCTGGGCGCGCCAGACGGTGCCGCGCCGCTCGTGGGAGAAGAGCTCTTCGACGGCGTGCGCGACGCGGGGGCCCACCTCGCGCTCCAGCAGGTACAGGCCCAGATCGAGCCCGGAGGTGACGCCGGCGCCGGTGATCAGGTCACCGTCGTCCACGACGCGGGCGCGGACCGGGTGGGCGCCGGTGGCGTCCAGCATGTCGAGGCCCATGTGGTGGGTGGTGGCGTGGCGTCCCTCCAGCAGACCGGCCATGGCCAGAATGAGCGAGCCGCCGCAGACGGTGGCGACCGTGATGTCCGGGTCGTCCATTGCCTGCTTGAGGAGTGCCGGCAGCTCGGTGGTCAGCGTGCGGCCCAGCAGCACCGGGATGAACTCGTCCTGCTTCCACTCGCCGGCGCCCACCTCTGCTTCCGGAACCTCGCCGGGTTCGCCGACTCGGCCGGCGGCACCGGGCACCAGGAGCAAGTCCGCGCGCTCCAGGTCGAGGGCGCCGGTGGCGCGCAGTGTCAGCCCTCCAGCGCCGCTGATCACCTCGCGCGGGCCCTCCGCGGAGACCAGCTCGACGGTCACCGCACCGTCCGACGCCGAGCCACCGGCGTTCAGGACCTCGAAGGGGGCGATGACATCGAGCGGGTCGAACCCATCGAACAGGACAACCTGGATGTGCATGAGTGTTCCTTCGGGCGTCGTTTTCTCTCGGACGTTCCGAAGTCAACCGGCAGTCGCCATGATCGCCCAGTGGCACGAGTGACAGGATTCAACGGGATAGTGCCAAGGGCTTCCGGAATGCTGAGAACAGCGGTGACATGAAGCTGCCCGGATATCGGTCCGGAGTCATCAAGCCGATGAGGAGATACGTTCCGGCCATGCACACCGTTGCCGTTCTCGCGCTGGATCAGGTGATCCCGTTCGATCTGTCCGCCCCGATCGAGGTCTTCTCCCGGACCCGTCTGCCCGACGGGCGGCCCGGCTACCAGATCCGGGTGTGCGCCGAGCGCGACGAGATCGACGCCGGAGCCTTCACCCTGCGCGCCCCCTGGGGTCTGGAGGGCCTCCAGGACGCGGACACGATCATCGTGCCGGGTGTCACCGACCCCACAGCCCCACTCCCCTCCCCCGTGCGCGACGCGCTGCGGTCGGCCGCTGCCGGCGGCACGCGGATCGCCTCCATCTGCGTAGGCACTTTCCCGCTGGCCGCCACCGGGCTCCTTGACGGACTGCGCGTCACGACCCACTGGCATGCGGCCGGGCTTCTGGCAGACACCCACCCGGACATCGACGTCGACCCGAACGTCCTCTATGTCGACAACGGCCAGTTCCTCACCTCGGCCGGCGCGGCCGCGGGCATGGACCTGTGCCTGCACATGATCCGCCGTGACTACGGCTCGGCCGTCGCCGCCGACGCCGCCCGGCTGTCGGTGATGCCTCTCGAACGGGAGGGCGGACAGGCGCAGTTCATCGTCTGCGACCACACACCCACACCGCAGGGCTCCGAGCTGGAAGCATTGCTCACGTGGCTGCGGGAAAATCTGGCCCGCGACCTCATCCTTGCCGACATCGCTGAGCAGGCCGGGACGAGCACCCGGACCCTGATCCGGCGGTTCCGCGACCAGACCGGCACCACCCCGCTCCAGTGGCTCCACCGAGCCCGCATCCGCCAGGCACAGCACCTGCTCGAAACCACGGAGCACTCCGTGGAACGCATCGGCAGCCAGGTCGGCTTCGGCTCCCCCACCACCTTCCGCGACCGCTTCAAACGCACGACCGGCGTCAGCCCGCAGACCTACCGACGCACGTTCAGCTAAGCTCACCGCCACCCTCCCCGCCAGTCTGCAGTGAGACACCCGGTATGCCGGGTTGTCCTTCCCGTGCGAGACCGGATCCCCCCCGTATGACCAGCACGAACGGCCCGATAGCCGAGTCTGAGGCCCCCGGCGCCGAGAGCGGCCCGCCGCCGTTTCTCCCCGGAGTACAAGCTGCGCACCGTCGCCGAGTACGACGCCGACCTGGACGCCGCCCTCGACTCGGTCGTGTTCGACGTCTCATCCCCCAACAGTGAGCACTGGGCTGTGAGTTCACGCGTGCTGGTCGAACGGCCGGTGTACGAGGTGTTCACCCGCCGCCTGACCGAACGGGGCTCTCCTCGGCCTGCTCGTCCCGGTCGTCGGCCTCGGCGTCACGCCGGCCGTCAACGCGCTGACGCTGTACGGACTGCCGCCGGTGGTCCGTAACGCGGTCGTCGGGTTGCGCGAGTCGCCCCCGCCCTCGTCGAGGCCGCCAACGGTATAGGGATGTCACGTTCGCCCGGGCTGCTCAGGGCCGAACTGCCCCTCGCCCGGCCGCCGATCCGCACCGGTGTCCGGGTGTCGGCCCAGATGCTGATGGGTATCGCGGCGATCGCGGCCTTTGCCTCAGGACCCGGGCTCGGCAACCAGATCTTCCGCGGGATCTCCAGCCTGGGCAGTGTGCGAACACGCTCAACGAAGTACTCTCGGGGACGCTCGGAATCGTCGTCCCAGCCCTGCCGTTCGGCGCCGGGTACGTGCTGATCGGACGGCTCACCATCTCACGGGGGATCCGTGGCTGACTCTGCCGAAATCGTCGAACCGACCTCCCCGGCGTCCGGCGCCGCGGGCCCCGGCGGATCCGCCCGATCCGCCGGGCGGACCGTCACCGAGAACATCGGGCTCGTACCGAAGACGGCCGGCCGGCCGGCCCCCCGCGAAGGTGCGGCACCGGGTCACCACCAACCAGCGCATGCCGGTGCTGGTGCTCGGCTCCGTACTGGCGGTCGCCATGGCGCTGATCATGGACTGGCTGGGGACGCTCGCCGAGTTGCTGCTCCGCCCACGCGGCCTGGAGGTGGACTGATGCGCCTGGCCCAGGTACGGACGGCCGTCGCGGGCGCCCTGCTGCTCGCCGCCGCAGGGCTGAGCGGCTGCGGGCTGACCAGCGGCAGCCCGCTGGCCGACTCGGTGCAGCCCGGCTCCATCGGGAAGGGGCGACCGCTGGAGGGCGCCCAACTGACCGTGACCTCAAAGGAGTTCACCGAGCAGATCATCCTGGGCCAGATCATGGGGCTGGTCTTCAAAGCGGCCGGCGCGGAAGTCCTGGACCGGACGAACATCCAGGGCTCGATCGGTGCCCGCGAGGCGGTCAAGTCCGGTGCGGCGGACGGGATGTACGAGTACACCGGCACGGCCTGGATCACCTACCTCGGCCACACCAAACGGGTCGTCGACCCGTACGGGCAGTGGAAGGCCGTACGCGAGGAGGACCGCCGCAACGGCGTCACCTGGCTGCCCGCCGCCCCCCTCAACAACACCTACGCGCTGGTCGCCAACCAGGCGAATGCGCGGAAGTACCGGCTGCGCACACTCTCCGACGTGGCACGTCTGACGAGGAAGGACCCGGGCGCGGCGACGCTCTGCGGCGGAAGCGAGTTCTCGGTGCGCGAGGACGGCCTGCCGGGCGTGGCGAAGACGTACGGATTTGCCCTCCGGCGCGGGAACTTCAAAAAGATGGACGACGGCGTCGTCTACACCCAGGTCGCCGAGGGCACGGCCTGCGCCCTCGGCGTGGCGGCCACCACCGACGGCCGCATTCCCGAACTCAAGCTGAAGGTGCTGGAGGACGACCGGCACTTCTTCCCCAACTACAACGCGGCACCCGAAATGAACAGCGCCACACTGAGGAAGTACCCCGCCATCGCCGACCTCCTCGCCCCGATCACCAAGCGGCTGACGGGCGCGGAGGCCCAGCGGCTGAACGCGCGGGTGGACGTGGACGGGGAGGACCCGCACGAGGTGGCGAAGGACTGGCTGGTGCGGGAGGGCTTCATCCGGGAAGGCTGACAGACGGATTCGCACGAGCGTCCGGCGAGCAGGAGGAGAGCGCCCTGCCGCTCGCGTAGACGCTGCCGTCCGGAGGGCCGGGACCGTGATCCGAACGGCGCGGGCCAGGGCCTGTCCGATGGGTTGCGTGACTGCCGAACCTCCTGATCGTTTCGCTCCGCGTGGGGCGGGGTGACTTGTCGAACGAGGAATGATCCCGATTGGGGTCGCACTTGCCGAAGAACGCCGGGCGGGAGCGTCATGACCGCTCCGGAACCGAGCCCCGCGGCCACCAGGGCCGCATAGTTCCCCGTGGCACCGAACAGCGCGAACGCGGCCAGTGCCGGCGCCCACAGCAACAGACCGCCGGACAGGCCCGGCCGGCGTCCCCATCGAGCGGCGAAGCGCGGCGCCACAGCCGCGCCGACGGCGTTGGCCAGTGCCAAGGGAACCAGAGCCAGGCCGGCGCCCAACGGTGAATAGTCTTCGAGCAGTGGGAAGCGTTGGGTGAGCAGGAAGAGCAGCGCGGTGTACGCGCCGTAACACCCCGGGATGCACAAGGCGGAAAGGGAGAACCGGCGGTCGGCGAACTGTGCGGCGTCCAGCAGCGGGTGGCGGATCCGGCGCTGCCGGACGACGAAGCCGATCAGTAGCACCACGCCGAGGATCGCGGTGCCCCAGACCACCGGCTGAGATCCGTCGTGCTCGCCCAGCTGCTGGAAGGCGTACACGACGGTGCCGAGCCCCACGGCCGACATTCCGGCGCTGACCGCATCCCACCGGTCCGGCCGGGTGTTGCGCGACTCGGGCACCAGCAGGGCACCGCCGACCACGGCGAGCACCACGATCGGCACATTGACCAGGAACACCGACCCCCACCAGAAGTGCTCGATCAGCTGACCGCCCAGAAGCGGCCCCACGGAGACTCCCACGCTGTTCGCCGCGGTCCACAGGCCGATCGCCACCGACCGCTCCCGGTCGTCGGGGAATACGGCCTTGATGATGGCGGGCGTACTGGCCATGATCATCGCGCCCCCGACCCCGAGCGCCGCCCGAGCGGCGATCAACTGCCCCGGAGAGAGTGACAGTGCCGCAGCTGCCGATGCGAGCCCGAAGACCACAAAGCCGGCCATCAGCATCCGCTTGCGCCCGAACCGGTCCCCGAGTGTCCCGCAGGTGATCAGGCCGGCGGCCACGGTGAGCGCATAGCTGTCGACGATCCAGAGGAGCCCGGAGCCGCTCGGCAAGAGCTCTCTGCTGATCGTCGGCACCGCCACGTGCAACACCGTCAGATCCATCCCGACCATGAGCAGGCTGGCGCACAACACGCCCAGCGCCGCCCAGCGGTGAGGGGCCGTCTGTTTGGTCTCCGTCAGCACCCCACCACTCTGTGCAGCAGGAATCTCCTGCCACAAGTACGGTCTTTGATGTGCCTCGGCGCCTCTCCCGCCGCATAGTGTCACTCGGTATACCTGGTTTCAGTGACGATCATGAGGCGAGAGCGCGAGCGGGTGGACGTGATGGCCGAGTGGCGCAACACCGAGGTGGTGCTGTCGGTCGTCGGCGGAAAATGGAAGCTACTGATCATCAGGTACCTCCTGTTGGGCACGCACCGGTTCGGCGAACTCAAACAGGCCGTGTCCACCATCACCCAGCGGATGCTCACCCGGCAGCTTCGGGAGCTGGAGAATGACGGTCTCGTATCGCGCACGGTCTACCCGGAAGTGCCGCCGAGAGTGGAGTACGCGCTCACGGAGGCCGGCGAGAGTCTGCGGGGCATCATCGGTGAGCTCGACGCCTGGGGCAGCTGGTACCGCCAGCATCAGAAGGCCCAGGTGCGGGACGACGACCAGGCGGCGGCCGAAACCTGAGCCTCCACCGGGGAGGCGAGTCATCCGTCAGGTCCCGGATAGCGACTGGCAGTCGAAGCCCTTGCACATCCCCAACGCTGCGCGAACCCGAAACATCTATCGCGCACAACGAGTTGACCCATGCACCGGGCCAGCCCACAAGTTGTTGACCCGACCGTCACGACGTACGCCCTGTGGGTCACTCGGTCTGCCCCAACCTGCTTCGTGAGACCGGGGACCTCACAGCGTCCACCGCGGCGCCCCACAAGCCGACATCAGCGAGGCCCGCACCCAAAACGCACCGAAGGAACGCCGACAGTTACGGAGACCACTGGGGAACCAAGACGCGTTCGGCAGGCAGAGAGACGTGGGTGGTGTCGGGGTGGAGGGTGATTTTCCGCCGAGCCAGGGCGCGACGATGTCGTTCTGGTAGGCGGGACCGTCGAAGGTGCCGCCTGTAGCCAGTAGGGCCTGACGCCATGGGGACATGGCTGGCCGCAGCGGTGATCGCGCCCAAGGCCCGTGCCCGGCGATGTCCTCGTACGCGGTGACCTCTCCGTCGCACCAGCGGAAGAACAGGTCCTGGAGCCTCGGCGGCGGGTACCGCGAAGAACCGCGGTAGGCGTCATGGTCGAGCCTGCCGCGGAGCGCCACGCTGCGCTGCTCCTGTTCCTGTTCCTGTTCCTGTTCCTGCTCCTGCTCCTGCTCCTCCTGTCTCGGCCGCCTGGTGGGTGTCGCCCTGGTAGCTGCCAACAGCCCCGGTCCGGCAATCAGGTAGCTGACACCAAGATCCGGACCGCGCACGGACCAACGCTTCGGCGACGGTCGTGACGGCAGCCATTCCCGCAGGTCATCACCACTCTGATCGCTGTACCACCAGCAGACGAAGAACTTGCTGGTGTCGTACTCCCCGAAGAAACCGGGCTTCTTCTAGAAGCCCACGAAAGGGCGCCTGACCTGGGCTTTTACCCGTCAGGCGCCTTTCGCTCGCGGCACTCAGGCCAGGGCACGGTCTACGTTGCCTCTTCCGGTTCCCCCCAAAAGCGTTCCGCCCCCGAATCAACCACCAGCGTCCACACGTTCAAGGGCCGAGTTGCGTACGGCGGCCGGAGTCAGGCGCCACAGAACGGCATGGATCGCACATATCCGCCGAGGTTCTCGTCGTCGGTACCCAGCAGGGCATCGGCGGACCCAGGCAAACATTCCACCCCTTCGATCTTGTACTGCGGGAACGTCCCGAGCACGGTAGGGGACGCCGCGAGCGTGACCCGTACCCGGCCCGCCGCCGACACGGTCACCCGGCCCGCGTCGCTCACCGCGGAGTCGAACGGGCCGTCATCACCAGCGTCCGCCGCCGAACTCACGATGATCCGGCCGGAGCCGGTCACCGAGATGTCGGAGATGTGCCGCGTGCCGTCGTCGGTCGGGTACCCCGCCCGGTAGGCCCGGCGGGTCACAGCCCCGAACTGCGGCTGTCCCCAGGGGGCGAACGTCAGGGGCGCCGCGTACAGCGTGGCGGGACGATCCGCGCCCGCACCCCGGTCCGCCCACAGAGCGGCCAGTTTCCCGTTCTGGGCGACGAGCACGAAGCTCTCGAAGTCGTCACCCCCGCCGATCGCCGGCAGCGGCGAGTAGTCGACGACCGTCGCCGTGGAGCTGGTGACCTTCAGGCGATAGACGATGCCGCGGCCGGTGAGCGCCAGGTACTCCCCCGGCATCCCAGGAATGGCTTCGATGGCCTCCAGGTCGACGGGTTCCGGCCCGTCCCAGGTGATCGGGGAGATGCCGTCGGCGTCCTCCCGGTGGGTGATCCGGGACAGACGCTGCTGCCCAGACCGCTTGTTGTCGTGCACGACCAGCACGTGCACTGCGGTCCCGCCTCCGGTACGGCCCTCGTACGCGAGGCCGCTGACACCGCTGCGGGCGTCGCCGCCGACCTTCTGCCATTTGCCGTCCGCCCCGGCCGGGACGGTGCCGAGCATCGTCAGCAGCGCGGTCGCCGCGGTGAGCCTGGCCATGCGCTGAAACATCGGGAGTTTCACGGGAGTCGCTCGCCTTCTGTTGTCCGCCAGACGCGAGGTCACGCGCCGGGCGTCAGGTTATTGATCATGGTGAGCGGGGCCCAGCGACGGTTACGCCATTCGAGAGCGCAAAGCCGGACTCGGCGGCACGCTCCGCACGGCCGAACGCCGCGGCCCCCGCCCTTCAGCACGCGGTCGGGGTCGTGGAGACGTATCCCGGCGAAGCCGGTGCGAAGACCCGGACCAGCGGCTTACTGACGGCCACACTCGGTCCGTGAGGAAGCTCGTAGTGCCTCCCGAACTCGGGTTCCGGCTCAACTTCCGTGAAAACTGTCGCTCGGCAATTCGCGGCCCGATCGTCAGCCGTCCTGCGTCAAAGCGGCCAGGTCGTGCCGGTTGCCGACAACCGCTCGACCGCAGCCCGGAGGCAGCCGGTCCGCCACCATCTCCACGGCCGCCTCAGCGGTGTCGGCCTCACCGACGGACTCCACCCTGGACGGCCCCGCCACGACGAAGCCCCCACCCCGTCGTGGGGCGATGCAGGGCACGTCCCACGTGCAGGGATGCTCGGTGCACCGGCTGAAGGGCAGCTCCCACATGCCAACCCGGCTGTTGCCACTGCCCGATGAACATCTCCTCCGCAGTAGCGGCACGGGAGAACCGCAAGATCACGTTGAGGGTCATCCCGAGCTGCCGGGCGACGGACCGCTTGCTGTGCCCGGCGGCGCGGAGAGCGTGGATGGTGGCGTGCTGGGCGCGGGTGCATTCGGCGAACCGGTGCCCTGTCGTACGACCGGGTCGCGGATGACGTGCTGACGTGGGCTACGGGACCGGAACGAAGCCGGCGTATGGGACCGGCTCCACCAGGTGCCGCTGACCGAGTCGCAGTAGGCGGGGAAGCTTGACTGGTCCCGGGCGGCTCGGAGGATGCAGGAGCAGGGCGGCGGGGACCGGGTCCGTCAGGCCTACCGCGGCCGGATAATCTGGGCTCGTCGTAAAGATCGCGGAAGGGTTGGAGCACATGGCAGACATCATGGAGACGGCGGCGCGGAAGGTCTTCGAGCGCTACGACGTCGACGGGGACGGCCTGGTCACCGCGGACGAATACCGGCAGGTCGTGGCGGAGCTGGAGGGCGCGGAGATCAGCGAGTCGGAGGCCCAGGAGCTGATCGACTCGCTCGACACCAACGGCGATCGCCAGATGTCCTTCGAGGAGTTCTGGGCGGCCATGAACGGCTGACGCTGCCGGGTCCCCACGTGACCGGGGCACAGGCGGCGTCGCGCCTTCCCCTCCTCGCGTGGATCGTGGACTACTCATGAGAGGCCACGGGACGAGCTCGCCCCGAGCTGCGGGACACCTCGCCGGGTTGGGCATCGACTGGGCAGGAGCAGCATCGGCATAGCCCGCCACACCGCGCCGGCCCGGCCCCGACCAGGCCCACGGGTGACGCTCCCGCACAGCCCGCGCTTCCGGGGCGCCTGGCGGTGCGGGAGCGCCACGACGAGTGCGACAAGACGCGGTACGAGGGCGGCACTTGCACCTGCACTGCACTGCACCTGCGACTTCATCGAGGAGCCGGGTGGATCGCGCTCCTGAGCGGGAGTCTGCCAAGCCCCAGGGCTCCGTAGGCCCGCCCGCCGGCAGGTCATACCGACGCTGCGGGCACCGCAGGATCTCGCGACGATGCTGCAGGTCAGTCCTGGCCCGAGTTGGACAGAGCATCGACGATCATGCGGGAGGCGAAGTCGCGGTCGTCGGCGAGCCGGTTGATGTGCTCCGCGAGCAGGAAGGCCGTGGCTTCCAGGGGATTCATCTCGTCCGCAGTCCAGTCGCCGTACTGCTTGCGCCACAGGCTCGGGCTCAGGCCGGTGCCTGCCGCCACGAGCAGGCCGGCCATGGTGGGGATGACCTCAGGACGGACGCTCTTGGGCATCATGCGCATCGTGGACACAAGGTTGGGCACCACGCATTCGATGACGTCCTTGTCGTGGTCCTCGTAGGCCATCCGCAGCCACTTCATGAACATGAAGATCAGCGTGCACGCGCCGTCCAACACGTCACTGGCTCCCCGGGGGCCCAACGACGCGGTGAACTGGTCGATCAACTGTTGCTGTTCGGGGTCGGTTCCGGTCGTGCCGTCGTAGATGGCCTTGAGCCGGGAGTCGATCACCATGAGCGCTGCACCCACATCGCCAGCGGGAGCGTACCGGGGATCGCAGGACGATGACACAGAGTTCCTCCTCATGTGACCACGGCAGGCAGCGCGGCATATCCATACGGTAGACCGCCGATCAGACGGGGTTTGGTGGATCCCGATGGAGAGCTCCCAAAACACTTCCCTCAAACCGAACTTGCGAACGGCCCGTCCCCGCTGCCCGACGACATGGACCGGCTGAGGGCGATCGCGGCATTAAAGGACGCTCCAAGACGGGACGAAGCTCTGTCGACCGCGGTAGGACGGGGAGCAAGCACCACCTGACAACCGACGCCACTGGCATCCCGTTCGCCGCCACCCTGACCGGTGGCAACCACAACGACGTCGCCCAGTTGATATCCCGCTCCTTCAGGCGGTTCCGCCGGTGCGGGGCAAGCGAGGCCGGCCCCGGCGCCGCCCGGCCGTGGTACCGGGTGACCGAGGGTAAGACCACGACAAGTACCGTCGGCTGGTCCGGGATCTCGGCGTGAAGCCACTGATCGCCCGCCGGGACTCCGAGCACGGAACCGGCAAAAAATATGGACACCCAACGCTGGATCGTGGAGCGCGCGTTCGCCCACCTGCACGGGTTCCGGCGCCTGCGGATCCGCTGGGAGATACGCGACGACCTCCATGAAGCCTTCCTCCCCCGGATGCGCCCTCATCTGCCGGCGTCGCCTCAAAAATCATTGCCCTACCGAGGCGTGAAAGCCCAAGGATGACGACATGACTACGTCCCACCGATTCGGCATGGTGCACGTCGACCACACCTTTACTGTTCCCCTCGACCACCAGCGGCCCGCAAGCCGGCAGATCCAGGTGTATGCGCGTGAGATACACGCCGCAGGTCAGGCTGGCCGCGATCTCCCTTGGCTGTTGTTCCTGGGCGGCGGCCCCGGATCGGCCGGCCCTCGCCCGTTGGGCGGTGAAGGCTGGCTGAACTACGCCCTTCGGAACTTCCGCGTGCTCATGTTGGATCAGCGTGGCACCGGCCGCTCCACTCCCGTCGACCGCCGGCTTCTGGCTCAGATCCGGGATCCCGGCGCACAGGCAGAGTACCTGTCGCACTTCCGCGCGGACGCGATCGTGCGTGATGCCGAGATGATCCGCCGGACTCTCATAGGGGACCGGCCCTGGAGCGTACTGGGCCAGAGCTTCGGCGGCCTGTGCACGATCACCTACCTGTCCTTGGCTCCGCACGGGCTCGCCGAAGCGTTCATCACCGGAGGACTTCCTGGCGTGAGGGCGACCGCGGATGACGTCTACCGTGCCTTGTATCCCAGGGTCACCATCAAGAACACCGACCACTACGACCGGTTTCCCAGCGACGTGGACCAAGCCCGAGCCATCGCCCGCTACCTGCGCGACCACCGGGTGATCCTGCCGAGCGGCAGACCGCTGACCGTCGAAACCTTCCAGGCTCTGGGCAACATACTCGGCGGCACCGATGGAAGCCTTCGCCTGCACTATCTTCTCGAAGACCCCTTCACCGGCGGAACCGAACCGTCAGATGCGTTCTTGTTCCAGGTCGACCGCGAACTGGCCGACGTAGCCGGCGGACCGCTGTACTACCTGCTGCACGAAGCCACTTACGCACAGGGGACGCAAGCCACTCTCTGGTCAGCTCAGCGCATCCGCGGTGAGTTCCCCGCCTTCGACGCCGTAGCCGCGCTCGATTCAGGCGCGCCCATTCTGTTCACCGGGGAAATGATCTACCCCTGGATGTTCGATACCGACCCGGTGCTGCACCCGTTCCGCCAGGCTGCCCACCTGATCGCCGAACGCCCGGCCTGGCCTGCGCTCTACGACATCGATCGCCTGCGAGACAATACTGTTCCCGTCGTCGCTGCCATCTACCACGACGATATGTACCTCGACCGAGACCTGTCGCTCGGCACCGCCCAGATCATCCCCGGCCTCAAGCCGTGGCTCACCGATGAGTACCAACACGACGGCCTACGCACCAGCAACGGGGCCGTCTTGGAACATCTCCTCGTTCTGATGGACGAGCACCCGTGGGGCTCATCTCACTCGCACCCACCGCGTCCGCTCCGCTCAACCGAGCGACCTACGTGAGTGTGTCCAGATCATTCTGTGAGGAGTTTCTCAGGCACATGGCCACCACGCTGGGGTTTCCAGGAGAGCCGAACCATCCGGCCAGCCCACTCGCGGAGGCGACGGCCGCCGCGGCGCTGCAAGGGTGCAGCGGTCTACGGGCATTTCTTCAGCCAGAGCAGCTTCGCGACCTATGCACTCGCCCACGAACGGAACTGCGTGAAGATCGGCGACCCCTCCCGGTTCTGGCCGCTCCTCGCGGCTGCGGGGGTACAGACCGGTGCCGGAACGGTCCTCAACGTGCTGCGCCCTGACGATTGGTGGAACCGTGCCGTGAGTACATCAGCGAAAGGATGCACTCACGCCACAGTCGGTATGTTGGTCAGAGAAAGAACGACAGACATCCGCAGCCAGGGATCATTCTGTTTCTCCGCAAGTGCGCGAGCGCACGACGAGCCGGGAGAACCGGAAGAGCCGGAAGAACCGGGAGGACCGGGAGGACCGGGAGGACCGGAAGAGCCTTTGCAGGCTGCCGCCGGTGCGTCAGGTCAGGCCGCACACAAGCCTTTTGCATGTCCAGTGGCCACTCCCGCTGCACTCCGACCTGACGAAGTCCGGTACGTACGGCGCTGGACCGTCTCTGCGCGGGCGCCAAGTAGGGGTCAGAGCATGGCCTTCAGCGACGAGGCGGGTTAGTCAGCGCTAACGGCGCCGGGTGTGACGGCGGACCAAGCTCGAAGGGCGTCAGCGTGCTCCTGGATCAACGACATCCGGGCTTCCCATTCCGGCCCGGCCTGGTGATCAGGATGCGTGGTGATCTGACCTCCGTGTTTCCGGTAGAGGAGGCCGGTCTCGCCGATGAACCATCCGTCTGCCAGAGCATCGAGTCCGAGCAAAAGACCCGTGTCACCGGAAGCCGGCAGAGCCATCCAGCCGCCGAGCAGCGCCAGGAGGGGGCGTCGGACACACAGCGTGGCGGGGTGGATCGGGGGGCGACGGTGTTCGGCCCAGAACCCGTACGCGCTCCCCCGTGGAAGCTGACCGGGCTCCGGGTCACCGAGTTCGAAGGAAACGGTGCTGCCGTCCTCAAGGAGATCAATCGCTCGGGACGTGGCCCACCCCACCGCTGGATGCTTCTCCAACACGGCGATGTCGCGTGCAAGAGTTCCGGGAGTGAGTTGGTCGTCAGCGTCCAGGTTCTTCACGTACACACCAGTTGACCGGGCGAACGCCATGGTCCGTGCCACATGCGGGCCGCCACGGCGAGACGCTGAGATGTGGACGCGCGGATCGTCCGTCGGGAGCTGGGCCGAAGCATGGACGTCGGCTCCGTCTTCCTGCACACACCACTCCCATGACCAGCCGTCAGGAAGTTCTTGCGCACGTAGCGACGCGTACGCATCCGAAAGAAAGTGCGCCCCCTCACCATGCACCGGGGTGACGATCGAGATGAGCGTATTCATGAGAGCCGTCCTGTAAAGCCCTGCGACGGACTCCAGGGCCGGCCTGGACCGCGGAGAGCCGCCAAACCGGGCAGAAGTCCTTCGTCCAGCGTTGTCCGCTCAGCCGGGTCCCAGTGCGCGGGCTGAGCAGTCAGCTGCTGGGAGTGCTTGCGGTGGATGGCGCCAGGCTCATCGATCATCCACCCCTGCGAGACAGCCTCACAGAGCAATAGGAGAGCCACGCCCCCGGCCTCGTGCACATTCCTTACCCCTTCCCACCCCGAGGGCACGGCCTGAGAACACAGCGACGACTCATACGCCTCAAGGAGATAGTCCTGCCCCCCGTTCTGGACGGGGGGCAGGACACTGATAACAGGCATTAGCTCCAACGCTCCAGCTGTGTGGTGTAGATCAGCTCGATACGATCTGCGGGAATGGGGATCTCGGTGACCTCGACGGGCCTATCTTCCGTCGAATAGCTGACCTTGCGGATTCTTACGAGTGGTACACCCGGCGGAATATCAAAAGCCTGCGCTTCTTCAGATGTGGGCATGCCCACCGTTACATGATCTACGATCCTGTCCAGCTCCACTCCAATGGTGTAGAGCTGGTGCATCGTCCCTCCGGGCCAGGGCTCGCGGGTGGGATCCAGCAGGTCTGGGTTGCCACTCACCAGGTCATACGGGATGTAGCTTACCGAGCGGCCGGCGCCTGCCTTCTGGGCATGACGCCTGGTATAGGTGCGGCGCAGAACTCGCGTTCCCGGGGGCAGTGCCAGGGCATCGTAAATCTCAGGGGGCGCCTCGATGACCGCATAGTCTGCACGGTCCTCATGGAGGTCCTGTAGGGAGATTCCCGAGTCGGCCTCGGACACCCCCGCGACCGAGCGCTCGGATTCCGGCAGCTGAACTGCTGATTTCTCCGCATGATAGCGGGTGTTCTGGCGCTTTTTGTGCGGAGGCGATACGCGCACCCAGGTGTTTCCGCCTGCCGGTCCCGACAGGACACCCTTCGCTTTCAGGCTCACCACAGCCTTGCTGGCGGTGTTTTTGTTGACGCCGTACTTCTCGGCCAAGGCGGCAATGGTGGGCAGCTGGTTGCCAGGACGCAGGGTTCCACTCTCGATCTGCGCCAGGAGCGCGGCGACAACTTTCTGTGCGCCGCCGACGGCGCCCGTCGCGGGCTTGGCCATGGCCACACCTTCGCAGATCGACCACATCGAAGCAACACCTTCCTAGGAAGGTGGAAGGTGGAAGGTGGTCACGACGCCGAGAAGCCCGTCAAAGACTCTTGCGTGACCTTCCCAGGAAGGAAAGTTCAGCCCAGGGAGGTGCAACAGGCCTCTTCGTTGGGTGTCTCGTCTGCGCGGCGGACCGCTGCCAGAAGGAGCTCCGCCTCGTGAAGCTCACCCGCCCCCGCCCCGCCCCCGCCGCCGACTTCTCCGGGCAGTTGGACAGCCAGGCCCGCAGGGCCGACAGGTGGAGACATATCGACCGCACAGCGAAAGGGTCGGGTCGGGTCGTGGCATTGGTTACGTTCGCATCATCCGGCCGTGGAGGGTGGCCACCAGGGCGGATCCGGCCCTCGCGGCCGGTGACGTGCCGTTCGTCGAACCCTCGACGGCATGCCACCAAGCCACAGGCGGACGAGGAAGCGAGGCGGAGAGGCGCAGCAGGTCCCGGGTCCGCGACCTGCTGCGCGGCGGGGTCCGGACCGCCATCGGGGCGCGCCCCGGTCGAGACCGCCGGCTGCTTATTGCTCGACACCGGTCTGGCTGAGCGGTGTCGGTCGTCAGGCCCTGAGCACAGTGCGTCAGCGAACGTTGTATGTCAGACCAGTTCCGGGGGACGGCACGCAGCTCGCCTCGTTGAGGGTGTGGGCGTACGGAGCGCAGGGACCTTCCGGGGCGACTACGCCGGGGGCATGGACCGGATCGCGGAGATATCGAATTGCAGCCGAACCCTCTCGCTCACCATGGCGCCGCCCGCTTCCAGGCGTTGGTTGTAGACCAGGCCCCAATCGGTGCGGTCGATGGTGGTGGTGGCGTCGAAGCCGGCCCGTTCGTAGCCGAACGGGTCCAAGACCGAGCCGAGGTAGTCGAGTTGCAGCTCGACCGGCCGAGTGATGCCGCGGATAGTCAGATCCCCCGTCATACGGAAGCTCTCTGCGCCCTCGTGGACCGTCGAGGTGCTGCGGAACACCATCTCCGGGTAGCTGTGTGCATCGAAGAAGTCGGTGCCGACGAGGTGTGCGTCCCGCTGTTCTACGCCCGTGTCGACGCTGGCGACCCGAATGACGAGTTCGGCCCGCGACCGGGAGGGCCGGGCTCCGTCGAAATACAGCGTGCTGTCGTAATCGGCAAAAGCACCCCGCACTGTCGTGACCATCGCGTGCCGCACGGAGAATCCGATGCGACTGTGCGGGCGGTCGATGGTCCATTGCCCGGTCAGCGCACGAAGTGCGGGGTCGAGCGCGACTCCGGCGGCGTCGGCCGCCGGGAAGGGCGTACGGGGGCCAACAGCCTGCGTCGGCTCGGTAGTCGCGCTCTGGCGACGGCTGAAGATGCCCATGCGGTCGTAGCCTCCCTCGAATTGGATTACTCCGTGCTATCACGGCATAGACAGGCGCTACACAGCGAGATGGGCGGCCTCGTCCGGATTCCATACCCCCGACTGCAAAGATGCACAGGATCGACACGAACAGGGAATGCGCTGACGGACAGCCCATGCCCCGCAGGATGTCCTCCCAGCGCCGCTCGATTCCCGCGAGGCCGCTCCGTCCCGCGGGCCGCGTCCTGGAAGACGCCGCAGTCGGCGGTGCGGTCGATGCGCCACAGCTTCTGATCGGGCTCCGGTCGGGCAGGTCGGCCGGCTGCGGCCCCCGCGCCCGCTCGGTTCCGCACCCCTCACACCGCACCCGCTGCTCCTGCCAGCCGAGCGGCCGGCGCCTTCCCCCCGGCGGCCGACCTGCGGGCCGGAGCCGAACGGCTCGCCTCCCGGCAACTCGCGGCCGTCGTCGGCCTCCTCGATGTCGCGCTGCGACCGCCTGACGAAGTTCCACCAACTAGCGCATGACATGACCGGTGCCCCCGGTGCCGCCCCCGACGTGCTGCCTTCGACGCCGAGACCACTGCAGGTGGGAGCCTCCCCGGGACAGCGGGGGAATGCCCCTCGCGCCGCCGGACCGTGCGACGGGCCCGTAATGCCTTATTCCCTGCCCGTGGGACTTGTCCGCCCCTCAGATCACACGATCACCAAGTTTCGCAAGGGCCTTTGCGATGATGGCTCAATGCATCGGCCCGTGATCTTTCACACGTTTTCCGCAGTCGGCGACAGCGAGTAGTAGGAATGAAAGGGCAAGTCCCCTACTCGAGGAGTCATCGATGGCCAAGGTTCCCGAAGCCCCCAAGAGCGAACTCCACGCGGCCCGTCGACCGAAGAGGATCGGATTCTCCGTGGAGACGGTGAAGACGGCCCAGGTCAAGAGCGTGCCGAACCTCGAAGTCGACCAGAAGGACGTGTAAGGGCAGGAGTCAAGTCACTGTCCTGACCCGCCCGGTGACTCCTGGAGTCACCGGGCACCACCCTTTATACCGTGAGGAATGGCGTGTTCGATCTTGAATCCCTGCTTACCCCGATGACTCTCGATCAATTCCTTCGCGAGAACTGGACAACCCGGGGCGTCGTCTTACGCGGGCAGGACCGAGACCGTTTCCGCCCGCTCTTCTCATGGGATCAGCTCAACCACCTTCTCAATTTCCATCGTCTCCGTTTCGGCGAAGAAATCCGCCTGGCGGCAATAGGCAGGAAGATCTCCGACAAGCCTGAGACGCCTGAGGAGTGGATCAGGCATTGCCGGGACGGCTACACCCTCATCATCAACCAATTGCAGGCGAGGCTTCCCGCGATTGCCGAACTGGCATCGGCGATCGAGCGTGCGATCGGCCACCGGAGCCAGGTCAATATGTACTGCTCCTGGCCTGAGCAGCAGGGGTTCGACCAGCACCACGACGACCATGAAGTCTTCATCCTGCAGATCGAAGGGACGAAGCGTTGGGTCGTCTCCGAGGAGACGTACAGGTACCCGCTCGACAAATACAACAACGTCTCCGCCGACACAGGCGAGCCCAAGGGGCCCCCGTATATCGAGACCGAACTCCGTCCGGGGGACGTGCTCTACATCCCACGTGGCCACTGGCATTACGCGGTGGCCGGTGACGAACCCTCTTTGCATCTGACGCTGGGGGTGACCTGCCGCACCGGCGTCTACTGGTTGAAGTGGCTGGCGGACCAGCTGATGGACGGGGAGGAATGGCGGCGCAACCTCCCGCCGGTGGCCGGAGGTGACACCGCCCAACTCGCCGATCACGTGCGCGGACTGATGGGCAGACTCGCCGCGCTGGCCGACGACGAGCAGTTGGTGAAGGCGTACATCGCCCATCATCTGACCACCCAGGACAGTCGCCACCGGGAGGTCAGCCTCCCGAGCCAGTCCGGGTTCCATCCGCTCTCCACGGACACCGGCACGCGTCTACGGCACGCGCATTTCAACCCCGTCAAGGTTGATTACGATGCCGAGTCCGAACAGCACCGCATTCTGTTCGGCACGAGGAAGATCACGCTCGACGGGGCCCCTGCAGAACTCATCGAGAATCTTTTCCGCCGCGAGTCGTTCACCCTCGGGGAAGCCATCGGATGGGCCCCGGAATTCGACCCGGCCGAAGACGTCGCCCCACTGCTGCGGCTGCTGGTCGAGGAAGGAATTCTTCTGGAAGAGCGCCTCCCGTCGGGGTGAGCACCGCCAGGCATCCCAGCCCGGCCTGCGGCACGACGGGCAAGTGGTCCATGATCCACGGACCCATGCCACGGGACCGGTTCCTCTTGAAGGTCCTGACTCCTGACCCCGCGGGGCGCTCATCACTGACGGAGACAACTCGATGAAGATCGGTCTGATCGAGCTCAGCGCACACAATGAGGTCCTCGAAAGCCTCATACGGCAAGCCATTGACGTCGGGGCGAAACCGACCGTCTACACGAACCCGTTCTGCGCTGCATACTCGGAGGCCGCCGAGTCCTCGACAGTCGGGTGGCAAGTGTGTCCCCCGGGTCTGCCGTACGCTGAATTCTTGGAGAAATGCAGGCCCTCGATTGCCTCACAGGATCACCTTTTCATCGTCACCCCGGTCGATGCCCTGTGCGGTCTGCTCTCCGATGCGAGTGCGATGCCGGCCACCTGGCACTGCCTGGTGCACAATCTCAACACGTTCACCTCGTCAGACGGCAACCGGCCGAGCGCTGCCATCGCGAAGCTCGTTCTCGAAGGCGCGGCAGGCGTGCTTCTGCCGGATCTCCGGCTCATGAAATCCGGCGACCCGCTGCGGAGCCGCGCAATCAATATCGCCTACCCGCAGCATTCGCCTGCGGAGTTCGTGCGGGACGAGGTGCGGTGCTGCATCCCGGGGAGAATGTATTCCGGCAGGAACCACGCCGAGGTTCTGTCCGCACTGGAAGTCGCCGCCCCACGGCTGACGAGGCGACTGCGAGTCGATTTTCTGGGAGAGCACGCCACCGAGGAGACCAAGGCTGCTGTCGGAGCGGCGAGGAAGGCGGTCGGTCCCTCGGTCGAACTACGAGATCACCCCGGTTACGTCGCCCAGGAGGAGTTCGACCGGACCCTCGCGGAGGCTGACTTCCTCATGCTGCCGGTTTCCGAGTACCTCACGCGTAACGGCATCATCGAGACTCGCGGCCAGACCTGTGTCACGGGCAACATCAATGACATGGTTCGGTTCGGTCTTCCCGCGCTCATGCCGGCCTTCTATCCGTTGAGTGACCATACCGACGGAATGACAGCGCGGTACAGCGACGTTCCGTCCCTGGCGGAGCTGGTCGTTACCTGGGTGAACACCGGCGAGTTCAACCGCAGGAAACGGGCGGCGGCACCGGGGCTGGAGGCCTACCGGGCCGAGTGTCTGTCGGCCATGCGCCAGCAACTGGCCCGCCCTTGGACATCGTTTTAGCAGCTCGCGAGGGAAGAGACCCACTCTGCCGAGTACGGCGCGAGGGCGCACCAGCGGACAGTTGCGGACCCTCCTGCACGTCGGCTGTTGCCTGCCCTGCTGCCCCGCCCCGCCGCGGGCACGGGCGCGGACCTCGGCAGGCAATCCCTCGTACGGAGGTCTGCGGCCGACTCTCCTGCTGCTGGCCGCCCGGCATCCGTCTCGTGACACCGCCAGGCGTGCAAAGACCCGACGGAGCACAACAGCGAATCACCGAGACGACGTCACCGGAGAAAGCAGTCCGGCCTTCTGCCCCGGCGTCGGCTCTCCGCCAAAGTGGTGCCGGGTGCAAACACAGAAGGAACGCCCCTCAGAACCGGACTGAGCCCTGGAACCGGCCCCGGGCACAAGCAGTCATCCGAACTCGATTCGAAGGAAAGCGACGTGTGCAAGCAGGAGACCAACGGCGCCCCGCAGAGGCGTATATGACGACCGAGGTAATCCGTGGCCCGGTACGTTTCCTGACGACCGCCAGTTTCGTCACCACCGTCGGCAGCGGGCTCTATCTTGCCGGCAGCATGCTGTTCTTCACCCGCGTCGTCGGACTGAGTGTGCCGGGCGTGAGCACTGGCCTTGCCATCGCGACGCTCGTCGGCATCCTGTCGGGCCTCCCCCTCGGCGCGGTGGCCGATCACGTCGGGCCCCGAGGACTGTACGTCGCCACCCAAGGTGTCCAGGCGACGGCGATGTTCCTGTTCCCGATAGCACACTCCTTCGCCGCCTTTCTCACGCTGGTCACTGTCGCCGCCATCGGCCAGCGCGGCGCCCAGGCGGTCGGCGGCGCCCTCGTCGCACGGATCAGCGAGCCCGGAGAACGTACCCGCGTCCGAAGCCATCTCCGAGCAGTCACCAACCTCGGGATGGGCATCGGTGCCGCGGCAGCCGGCGTCGCGCTCCAACTCGACTCGACGGCGGGCTACACCCTTCTGATCCTGGCGAACGGGCTGAGCTTCCTCGCAGCGGCCGGACTGCTGCTCAAGATCCCCTCCGTGGAGCCGGTGCCGCGCCCTCCAGGTGCGCGGCGCATGGAGGCCATGCGGGACAGACCGTACCTCGCCCTGTCGCTGCTGTGCGGAGTCATCGGGTTCCAGTACGACGTGGTGTCCCTGGTCCTGCCGCTCTGGCTGGTGTCGCACACCGCGGCGCCCCGGTGGTGGCTTTCCGCACTGCTGGTGGTGAATACGGCAGTGGTCGTGCTGTTCCAGGTCAAAGCAACCCGCTGGGTGAGAGGCCCGTTGGCCGCTTCCACCGCGCTCCGCGGAGCAGGGTTCCTGTCCCTCGCCGGCTGTATCGCCCTCGCGCTCGCCGCCGGGGTTTCCGCCCCCGTCGCCACGATGCTGCTGCTCATCGGCGTGCTCCTCCTGTCATCGGGGGAACTCGGCCTGGCCGCGGGGGCATTCGAAATCAGCTACGTGCTGGCCCCGGAACACTCCCAAGGGCAGTACCAGGGAGCCTTCAACCTGGCTGACGGCGTGGTACGTGCAGCATCACCGGTCGTGCTCACCGCTCTGTGTCTGCAATGGGGCAAGCCCGGCTGGGTGGTACTCGGCGTCGTCCTCGCGCTCTGCGGCCTCGCCACTCGGCCGCTCACCCGCTGGGCCTTGCGCACACGGACGTTTACGGCGCCGGAAGCAGCCCTCCCCGTCGGCTGAGGGACCCATCGTTGTGCCACGCCCCCGCCCGCTGCACCGAATTCGCCTGCCGGCAACAGTGGCATCCCGGGGCGGATCGCGAAGGCGGCCGGTGCCGGCGCTCCGGTGCCGGCGCTCCGGTGCCGATGCTCCGTGGCCGACAAATCGCCCCGGCTGGCCGTACGCCGACAACGCCTCGGCCGCTCGCCGTCACCGTGAGAGCTCTCGACGGGCCCTGCCGCCGCAACGGCAAAGAGGGGCCTTCATCAGTTGTCGATGGGTGATCCGGTGACAGGCGGGAACGCCGAGCGTTCGACCACGCTGACCCGGTGGCCGCGGACGGCGAGGTGGGCAGCGAGGTCCGGCCCGGCCATTCCGGCTCCGGAGGCGAGGGTGTGCATGCTTTCTCTCTCGGGGTTCGGCGGGACCACTGACCGATGGGGTAGGTGTTGACGAGCTCACGGAGCGGCTGGGTGTCGCCTTGGGCTCCCGTGCGGTGCTGTGCCGGATGCCCGGTACAGCGCCCCCGGGGCCAGGCGGGTTGGGGCCCGCGCGTGGTCCGTCGCCGCGGGGTGCCGGCGGTGTTCCCGGTGTCGAGCGTGAATCCGGGGTGGACGGCGTTGACGCGGGCCTCGGGGCTACGTACCGGTGGGTTGGTTCCCACGGTCGGCGCTGTGGTTTCCGCAGCTCGGGCGGTCCGAGCTGCGCCCAGCCCTCATGATCCGGTGAGCTGGTCCACGGCGCTGCCGTCTTCGGCACCGGCGGCAGCGATCCGGCGCGGCAGTTTCGCGGCAACGACGATCGTCACCAAGGTGAGAGCCGCGGCGACGCCAAAGGCCAGCTTCATCCCGCTCAGCTCTGCGGGCACGGCGGCGACGCCGTCGGCGACCAGGTGACCGGTGCGCGCGGTCACCACGGTCACCACAAGGGCGGTCCCGAACGCTGCGGCGACTTGCTGCAACGTCCCGAGCATCGAGCTGCCGTGGGAGTACAGATGCGGGGGAAGCGCGCCCATCCCGAGCGTGAAGACAGGGGTGAACGTCGCCGCCAGGCTCACCATCAGCAGCGCATGCAGTGCCAGCACCTGCCAGAACGGCATCGTCATCGAAACCTGGGTGAATCCAGCGAGGGCGAGCACCATGCCGATCGAGCCGGGCAGTACCAGCGGCCGACTGCCGAACCGGTCGAACATCTTGCCCACGGTCGGTCCAAGCAGTCCCATGGCCAGACCGCCCGGCATGACCAGCAGGCCGGTCTCCAGCGGGCTGAGCCCGCGCACGTTCTGCAGGTACAGCGGCAGCAGGATCATCGACCCGAGCATCGCCAGGAAACCGACGGATATGAGGGCCAGGGAAAGGCCGTAGGTGCGGTTCCCCAGGATTCGCAGGTCCATTAGGGGCACGCCGGTGCGTTGCAGCTTGAGCTGGCGGATCACGAAAACCGCGATTGCCGCGACCCCGGCGATGACGATGCCGATGCCGAGCCCGACCCTGCCGCCGGTTTCCCCGAGGAGACTCAGCCCGTACACCAGGCCGCCGAAGCCGAGCCCCGCCACCGAGACACTGAGCCAGTCGACGGAGCTCACCTGCGGCTCGCTGATGTTTTCCACCTTGCGCAGCCCGAGCAGGGTCACCAGCGCCGCGATCGGCAGGACGACCACGAACAGCATGCGCCAGGAGCCGACCTGCAGGATCAGCCCGGACACGGCAGGTCCGAGCGCGGGCGCCACCGAGATCGCCAGGGTGACGTTGCCCATCACCCGGCCGCGGTCCTGCTCGGGCACCACGATCATCAACGTGGTCATCAGCAGGGGCATCATCACGGCTGTCCCTGCGGCCTGCACGATCCGACCCAGCAGCAGCACCTCGAAGGACGGCGCGACGGCTGACAGAGCGGTACCCGCGAGGAAAACGCCCATGGCGATGCCGTAAGCCCGGCGGGTGGTGACCCGCTGCAGGAACCAGCCGGTGATCGGAATCACGGCGGCCATGGTCAGCATGAACGCGGTGGATACCCACTGCGCCGACTGCTGGGTGATGCGCAACGAGTCCATCAACCGCGGGATGGCGTTGATCAAGATCGTCTCGTTAAGAATCACCACGAAGGTGGCCAGCACCAGTAGCCGCACCACGGTCGGTATGCGGCCCGACTGCACGGCCGGTCGTTCTTGGATCGCAGCTGACATGGCAGCACCTCACTGGGGTTCCTGGTCACAGTCGCCTCGCAGCCAAGGGCTGTCGGCACGAGCATGGGTGGTGATTGTAGGAAGAGACCGGCATGCCTGGGAAAACTCATCGGTCGGCGCGAGTGTTTCGCATCGACGCGCCGATCTCACCCGAATTTTCACCCGCTCACGAAGGCATCCGTCGGCGACGCTGTGACCGACGACACGCACTTCATCGACACCCGCTACGACGCCGCCCGGCCGTAAGGCCCTCCACGCCCGCGCAGACCACCAGCCGCTCCGCCTGAGCAACGGGGAGGAGCGCCCCGCCACCTCGTCACCCCGCCATCCCGCCACCCGGAGCCAGGCGAGCCCGAAACTCGCCCACGCCACCGTGACCAGCCCCGTCTGCGGCGGCATCGAGGCCGCCTAGCCCACCTGCGAGTACGCCATCGTCTACGTGCTGCCCCACCGGCCCGGCAGGCCCTGTGGCCCGCGTGCGGGTGCCGGGGCCGAGCCGGGACGGGGAGGGAGAGCGAGTGATGGATCGCCGCAAGTCTCACTTCGGGATCGACAACCCGCGAGGAGAGCCATCCCGGCGCCTCGTGTCCAGCACGCCAAACTCCCCCGCTTCGACTGCGACGGCGACGGGTACCGCGAAGGGCAACGGCCCGGTCGTCGTCGAGTTAACCGAGGGTCGCTGGACCGCCCCCTTCCCTTCCCCTCACCGCCGGAGCCTGCCGACGGTCGCCTTCCCGGCCGGTTCCGACAGCCCTCGCCCAGCACAGCAGCCGTGCGACGCATCCGGAAACGGCTGGCCACCGAAGTCAAGGCCCTGTGAGGGGCCAAGGCCGAAGCGATGATCCACAAGCTCAACCCGATCATCCGGGGATGGGCCGCCTACCACCGGGAGCGCGTTGTCCAGCCGCATTTCCCATGCCCTTGACGCCTACGTGTGGAAGCTCGCCTACAAGTGAGCACTCATATACCCGGACAAGCCGAAGCACTGGGTCACCTTCCGCTACTTCGACAGGTCGGCGGCAAACCGAAGGCTGGGACCGTCACGGCACTTGCATGATCAGGTTCTTCGGCGGGGTGCTGCCAAGAACGGACCTCAGGCCGTGCGCAGGGGGGTGATGCCCTCCTCAGCCGCTCACCGAACCGGTCACGGGAGGCGGGCGAGCCGGTCGAGGGCTGCGTCGATATCCAATTCGCCCACCCTTCTCAGTACGGCTCTGGCCTGCCCCATCGCCTCAGCCGACTCGGTGATCCGTCCAGCGGCGCGGAGCGCCTTCGCGAGCCAGACCAGTGTCCTGGCCTCCCTGCTCCCATAGGTCAGCGACCGGTACAGCACGCGGGCACGCACCAACTCTGCGACAGCGGTCTCGGGATCTGCCCGCGCCATCCGGATGCGGCCCAGGCTGAAGTGCGCATGCGCCTGCCCGTTGATGTCGCCCGTGCCCGCCAGCAGGGACAGGGACCGCAGACAGTGCTCCACTGCCTCGTCATGGTGTCCCAGGTCGTATCGCGCACTGCCGATGCTGTTCAGCACAGCCCCTTGGCCAAGGGTGTCGTGGAGTTCTTCGAAGGCTGACAGGGCCGCACCGAAGTGCTCCAACGCCTCCCCGGGTGCACCGCTCTCCCGCAGCAGGACCCCGAGGGCGTGGCGCCCCAGCGCCGCCCCCAGCATGTCTCCGTCGTCGTCGCTGATCCGCACCGCGCTGTTCAGCTCCCGCACGGCATCCGCGACATTCCCCACGGCCCGGTGAGTGCCCGCGAGCATGCGGCGCACCATGGCGACATCGGCCGGGCCCGACTCCCGTGTCGCCGCGGGGAGAGCACGGGTGAGACCGGCGAGTGCGTCCAGGTGGCGATCGGACCGCCATTGGAAAGTCACCAGGGTCATCGACAACAACCATGTGTAGCGGTCGAGTCCGTGGCGCTGGGCCAGTCCGACGGCGGCGGTCAGAGTCAAGTACTCTGTCTCGAACCAATTCATTGCCTCCGCCGCGTCGGCCGGAGCCATGACCCTGAGTGTGCCGGGCCGGTCGATCGGCAAGCCACGCCCGGGCTCCAGCCGGCGATCGCAGGCCCAGGCATGGTGCAGCAGGAAGTGCAGCACTCGCTTGACCACACGGATCCGCTCGACTTGGGCCCACTCGCAGGTCAGCGCTTCGGCATGAACCCGGACCAGATCATGCAGGGCGTATCGCTCGAAAGAGGGCTCGGTCACCAGGCTCATCCGCAGAAGCTCGTCGGTCGCTTCACTGACGTGGGCCTCGTCCTCGGGGTCCATCGCCCGCAGTGCCGCCCAGCTGATCGTCGGGCCCGGATGGATGGCCAGACGTCGCAGCAGCCTCGACGCCGGCGCGGAGAGCTGCCGGTGGGACGCGTCAAGCGACAGGCGCACGCTCAGGTTCTCAGAACCCAGATCGAGTGAGCGCAGCCGGGTGCTCTCCACCCGCAGCTCACGGACCATGTCCGGCAGTGCCCGCGCGGGACGCCGGGTAATTCTCGCGGCCATGATTCCGAGCGCCAGCGGGAGACCCGAACAGTGTTCCACGATGTCGGCCACGAAGGGAGCGGCTGTGCGCATGCGGTCCTCACCGAGCCGCATGCGAAGGAGTTCGGTGGCGTCCGCCCGGTCCAGTGGTTCGAGAGCGATTAGTTCGGCGTCCTCCCGGATCTCCAGCCCGTGCAAGTGGCGGCGACCGGTGACGATCGCCGCGCTGGGCCCGGCCGGGGGGAGCAGTGGACGGACGTGCTCCTCGTCGCGCGCGTTGTCCAGAATCAGGAGGACCGCGCGGTCCGCGAGTGCGGTGCGGTACGCGGACACCATGCCGTCCAGCGTCGGGGTCGCCGAGCGCACTCCGAGATCGTTCAGAAGCCGGGCGATCACGTGCTCGTGGCGCAGCAGCCCCTCGGGGGTGACCCCTCCGAGATCGACGTGAAGGATGCCGTCGGCAAAGTACTGATCGAGCGCCACCGCGACCTCGACGGCGAGCGCGGATTTTCCAACGCCGGGCATTCCTGAGAGGGCAGCCAGCCGGGACCGCCCCTGGGCTCGACCCAGAAGGACCTCTGTCAGCCGCTCGCGCCGGCGTCGGCGCCCCACCAGCTCGACCAGTCCGAGGGGAAGCTGACGGGGCCTCGGAGGGGCCATCGCACGGAGAGAGGCGGTACTCCCCCGATCGTGTTCCCCCGACGCGTCCGCGAGCAGCAGGTGAGCGGTGGGACGGCCGCATTCCCGCTCCCACTCGACCAGGAGCGGCGGGATCTCGTCCTGCCTGCCGAGCGTGCGCAGTGCGCGCACCTTGAGTTCGAGCAACGCCTCACTTGTCGGCCAGCGGGTCAGGGCGGAATCGGCCCGGTCGAGTGCGGCCCCCGACTGAGAGCACTCCAGTTCTGCCAGGACACAGGCAATCGTGGCCTCCCGGAGCTCCGTCATCAGTTCATGCCGTATCCGCTCGAACGCGGCACCCTGCATTCCCTCGAAGGGAATCCCCCGCCACTCGTCGATCGCGTCGCGGAGCGACTTGAGTCGCACCGAGGAGTCACGCGTGGAATCCGCCGCCCGCAGCAATCCACGGAAGCGCAGGTGATCGAGGTCCTGCGACTGGACGTGAATCCGGCAGAACCCCCGCTCATTGCTCTCGGAGCAAATCTCCGGAACGGACAGCCGAAGTTGGTGAAAGTTCTGGCGAATTCGATTCGAATTCAAAGGCTCCCCCGGCCACAGATATTGCATGACCACGGCATGGGACGCGCGATGGCCGGGTGATACGAGCAGAACGGCCAGCAGTTCGGACACCTTTCGCGATCTCATGCTGACGGCCCGGTCCGCCCGGAGGACGGTCACCGGACCCAGTAACCGGAACTCCATGATGCCTCGCTCTCTTCCCGTGCGCGGCAGATCCGCGAACATCGGGAGGGAAAGCATGCCATACCTCAATAGCGGGTTGTTAACGTTCACCTAACGCTGATGGCTTGGCCGCGACGGAGTCGATCTGCCAGTCTTCGACCACTCCACTCCGACCACTTCGGCGGAGCGGGGATTCACTGGGTCATTTATTCGAACGCCTCGACCGATTGTCGAATGCGGGAGAAGTCCAACCTGGTGATTGAGCAGCAGAAACCCAGACAAGGAGAAGTTCGTGAATCGAAGCCACATCGAACACCGTGTCAGTCGGCCCGCACCGAGGCGCTGCGCCAGGGGGACGATTTCCTCCCGGCGGCGCAATGCCCGTCCGACGCCCAGTGCGGCCTCCGCCGCATGGCACGGCCGGGTCTGGAAGCCGGTCCGGTCGCCGGCTGAGCTCGCCCGCGAATCGGCGCTGTTTTCCGAATTCGATTAGGACAGGCCCACCGGAGCCCGGAACGATAACGCCGGAACCGGGTGGAGGCGGGGCCTGAGCGGCACCGGCGAGAGGCGGGCCGGGAGAGTTCCCGGCCCGCCTTCCGGTGGGTGAACGGAGCATGGACCGTTCACCCGGGCCGCAGCCGGCACCGGGCATCCCGTGCCGGAATCAGAGGAGAGGAGGCTCGTCGGGTGCCTCGGGCTCCACGACCGGACCGGGTGGGTAGGCGGCATCCGGGTCCGGGGCGTCCGGAGGACTCTCGGCCCTCTCATCCGAAGGGTCAGCCGCGGTCTCCCCGTCCGTCGTCTCCGCTCCCGGCTCGTCTGCCGCGACGGTGGGAAGGACATACGCCTGAGCGAGTCCGGCGAGATGCAGAGGAAGCGGAAGGGAGAGCGCGACCGGATAGTCGGGGGCCATGCGCAGTTGGTGCGTCGCGAGGGCGATGGCCTCGGGTTCGTCGGGCACGGGAGGTGACGGCGGCTCGGCGTCCCGCTCCGTATGGCAGCCGAGTACGGCGATCTCGACCAGCGTCGGGTTCCAGGCTCCGGTGCCTGCCTGGGAGGTGAGGTTTCCTGCGGCGTTGACCCGCGCGGCGAGCCTGTCCAGTGCCGGTGAGATCGCGAAGGTTCCGGGGCGTTCCGTGCTGCTGTGGAACACCCGCTCACCGGGTTCGCGGCGTGCGTCGCCACTCGGTCGAACCGCCCAGAACCCTGCCGGCTGACCATGAGCCTTCCCCGGCTCAGCCAAGCCCCACCACTGAGCCGTCTCGCGGCCGGCCCGCCCGCGCACCCGGACGAGACGGAGCTCGTCGTCGATGCCTCCCGGCGGGGCATGACCGATCCTGATCATGTCCGGTTCGATCTGTCCATCCTGCAGCCAGGGCCAGTGCGACCTGCTGTTCTGTGCATGGGTGATGAGCACGGTCGGGTGATTGCGGAGCGAGTGCAGCATGCGCTGGAGGAAGCGCGCGGTTTCCCTGCGCTGCTCGGACAGATTGGTCCGCCGCGCCTTCGCGGTGATGCGCGGCGCATCGTCCGCCGTACCGCCGGAGCCGGTCTCGCCCGGGGCGTACGGGTCGATCTCGGCCTTCTTCACCAGCCCGAGCAAGAAGTGCGGATAGGGAATCCAGGTGCGGGTGTCATCGTCCCATCCGCGGACGACGCAGAGCCCGCTACCTTCGGGGAGCGGAGTGACGAGCACGGCGACCGGCAGGTGCCTCGGCAGCCGGGTAGGACCGTCCTTGCGCCGTTTGACCATCCAGAGAGCGGCGTACTGAAGACCGTCCGGCAGATCACCGCCCAGGGTGTGTTCGGGCAGGACGCGGACACCGAGCTGGCGGAAGCCGTCCAGCCAGGCATGGTGGGCGCGGTGTTCGACGGTATCGGCGTTGGCGATCCGCCGTTCCCCGGACGGCGTGACGACGAATTGGGTCAGCACTCCCGCGTCGGCACACCCCAGGCGATTGGCGAACTTGGGATCGGTGTCGGCCTCACGAAAGGTGCTGCGGTGAGCGATCTCCACCAGGGCTAGGCCGGGGCACTTCAGGTCGGCGCCGTCCGCACGGAGCCAGCCGCTCAGCTTCCGGCGGCGAGCGGCCAGGGCGCGGGCCGCTCGCTCTCCCTTGCGCCTGACGGCAGGGTCGAGGACGAGCCGGTCCCCGAGCCCGTCGGTGAGCGGCAGGCAGCGCAACTGCACCACGAGCTCCGGGGTCCGCCATTCGAGCACTGCGGGCTGACTGGGACGGGCGTCGTCGAATGCCTGTTCCGGCAGGGCGTGTGCCCCGCCGTCGCCATCAAGGCCCAGTGTCCTGGCGAACTCCCGCACCGCGTGACGGCGAAGTTCCGCGGTCCGCCAGAGCAGTCGGACCGTCACGTGCGCCTGCCCGGCGGCCGGCTCGGACGTGAGCCCCGTGCGGTCGGCGAGGACCGCGAGTGCGCGGCTTCGGACCAGTGCGGCGCGTGCCTCCTCGGCCTTCTTCGCCGGTTCACCCACTGGCTTCGGGCGCCGATTGGCGGGTGCGCCGATGCCCTTGCCCCGGCCGCGCACCAGATCAGGCAGGCGAACCACGCCCGCGGGCAGCGCCGCCTCCGCCCAGGCGGTGAGCTGGGACCTCTGATGGGGCATGAGTCCCGGGCCGACCTCGTGCACGCCCATGTGGTTGCTGTGGACGACGGCAGCCCGGACGCCGGGGCCGTCGCCGATCCAGTCGGCCGGGTCGGCGAGCAGCCGGTCGGGAGCCGGGAACCGTCCGACGACGCTGAGCTGGTGCAGGATGCCGGCCGGATCGTTCTCGGCCCAGGTGAAGCCGTCGGAGGCACGGTCGCGCCGCAGCCGGGCAAGGGCGCCGCGTTCGGTCGCGGGCACTCCGGGCAGCCAGGGGATCTTGGGTCGCAGATGGACGGTGGTGGACTGACCGTACGGCAGTGGCAGCCGTCCGGTGTCGGACCTCGTGTGGGTGGCCCAGCGGCGTACGCCCCAGTGCAGATGCAGCCGCGGCCGCGGGTCGAAGGGGGCGGTGTGCAGCGAGATGTTGAGGGTGATCGAGAACCACCACTCCTTGCGCTTGATGGTGCGGCACAGGGGTTGTGACATGAGCTCAGCCCCTTGGTCGCGGGGGCCGCGGGGCAGTGCCCGGAAGCGCAGTTCCCCCCCTTCGAAGGGATAGGGGTCGAGGCCGCGGATGCGGCGGGCGAGCGCGTCGGTGGCGAGCTGGAACTGCCGGGTCTCCGGTGCGGCCGTCCCGCCGTCGGTGGGGTGTGCGCCGAGGAGGTCCACCCCCGGTACGCTCTCCCAGCTCAACGGGATGTCCGTCAGCTCATCGCTGCACCGCAGGAGGAGGGCACGCATCTCCGGGTTGTACTCGGACCGCCGGGGCACGAGCGTGCGGAGCCAGGCGTTGAGCACTTGACCGCCGGCCCGGCCCGGTAGGGGATCGGGCACGTCCGCGGGCACGTACATCCAGAAGTCCTCGGGTGGCATGGGTCCCTCGCCGATGGGAGGGCGGGCCCGCGGCCGCACGATCACCTCGGGGGCGAGTGTCTGCAGTGCAGTGTCCAGGCTTCTGGTGGGCAGGCCCCGCTGCCACTCGGCCTCGGGGCGGCCGTGGTTGTGGAGCGTCATGAGCGTGCTCTGCCAGCGTTCCGGGAAGCGCAGGGCACGGTAGTCCTCGGTCCACGGGGTCGCGGGGTCGGCGAGGTGGTAGGCGGATCGGCGGATCTCTCGGTACACGGCGATGCTCCATCGAGGGTCTGTGTGGTGGTGAGTCGGTGGCCGTCCGGCACGGGTTCCGCCGGACATGGCACGGGTCAGCGCCTTCTGGCCGGCGAAGTCCCGATCCCGCACAGGGCGTCGTACAGCGGCCGGTAGAGCAGCCTGACCAGGGACGGGTCGGCGGGGTCGGCACAGACTCCGGGGTCCGGGGCGAAGTAGGGGGCCAGCACGTCTCGGAGACGGGTCAACAGGCCGGGATCGCTCTGCCAGCGCGGGCGGCGCCCCGCGGCCGCGCGGTCGTCCGCCGCAGCGAGCCGGGGAGCGAATGCGGCGTCGACGAAGACGACCCTGGCGGGAACCCCCCCGCGGACCAGGCGGCCGATCACCTGCCAGAGGGTGACCAGCTGATCCCATGCGAAGGACTCCTTCTCCGCGTCGGACAGCCTGGAGTACATGTAGGAGCGGGAGAGCAGGCGGCGCCACACCCCGCGCGCGGCTGTACGGAAGGCGCTACCCGCCCGGTCCAGATCCGCACCTTCGCCGACCAGTTCGGCGAAGGTGCCCTCGGCCAGGCCGGGGTGGTTGCGGATGAACCGCGTGCCCCAGTCGTTGACGGCGAAGACGGAGAGGAAGAGGTCATCCGGGCGGGGGTGGGGGCGGACGAGAAAGAGCACGGTGCCGAACGCGGCCACCCGCTCCTCTCCGGGGCGCTGGGGAACGGTGAGGATGTTGTGTCCGCGTTCGACCGCGAGCAGGGGCGCGACCAGGATCTGGGCACGGTGATCGTCCGCGAAGGCGGCCAGGTCGCCGCGGCGCACAACGGTCGCGTTCGCGGGCCCCTCGGAGTGTGCCTGCGAGGCGAGGGACGCCTCCAGCGCGGCGTCGTCCGCGGCAAGCACCCGGACGCGGTCCCGCCAGGCGGACATCTCCGAGAGCGTCGCGGCCACCACTGCGGCCTCCCGGTAGCTGCCCACGAGTAGGAGGGCTCTTCTGCGGCGCAGGTCGGGAATCTGTGCCAGTTCGCGTTGGAGGGGGCTAGGGGTACGGTCCCGGTTGGATCGCGCCAGCTTCGACACGAGCAGGCGCAGGACGTCCTCGCGTTTCTCCAGGTCCTCCCCGGAGACGCGGATGGGCTGTCCGGCGTCGTTGTACATGAACTCCGTGCGGAAGACAGTGTCGCCGATCGAGCGCAGTGCCTCCGGCTGCGGTTTGAGCACGGCCCGGACGGGCGCGACCACATGGGCCCGGGTGGAGGTGCCCGCCCAGCTCGTCCCGGACATGAGCAGGACGTTCGGGCCGTTCGTTCCCCGGTCGGAATCGACACCCAGCCCGGGCAACGAGAGGAGAAGCTCGCGGCCCACCCCCGCGCACCGGAAGAAACGGAGGGTGCCCGTGCGCCGTCCTTCCCGGCCGTCACGCTCGTCGAGCAGGAACTGGAAGCCGAGGACGTTGCCCATAGGGGACTCGGGCAGCAGGGGCGCGTAGTCCAGGGGCGGGCGTCTGGTCAGCTCGTGTTCTCCGGGGTCGAGCCGCAGGGCGGCCTCGACTTGTGGCCACAGAAAGGTCACCCGGTCGAGCCGCTGGTGGAGGGCTGCGAGCACCAGAGTGAACTCCAGCCTTTCGGCGTTGAGTTCGAGCCACTCCTCACTGAATTCGGAGGCGTGCTGTGGTGACTCGCCGGGAAGCGGCGGTCGTTCGCAGGGCTTCGGCGCGCCGTCGAGCAGGGTGTCGAGCAGGGCTCGTACGCGCTCGCGCGTCCGCTTCTCCTGGAGGGTGTGCAGGATGTCGTGGGCCAGCCTCGCCAGATCGTCGGCGGGGGTTCCATACGGCCCGCGATCACCGAGCGGGTCGTCGCGGAAGACGTCGAAGACCTTGGTGAGCCTGTCCCGGCGAGCGGCCCAGGGGGTGCCCTCCGGGGCGGGGGGCGCCTCGGGCGGACGGTCCAAGGCCTCCTCGTCGTCGTAGAGTTCGGTCTCGTCCGGCGTGTCCTCGTCCTCGGCGGCCCGGCGTGGCGGCGGGTACCAGGCGTTGAGCAGGCGTTCCTGAAGGGTCCAGGGGCTGAAGTAGTCGATCTGTGCCCATTTCCGCAGTGCCGGGACGCCGATGAGCATGGCGTAGAGCCGATCCGCGGCGGAGCCGACGACATCGAGGGCGGACGACCAGCGTTCGACGTCCTGGTCCGAGAGTTGCAGCCGTCCCTGTCTGGAGAGTTCGGCGATCTCATGGGTCTGGAGCCGGTCGAGCCAGGATTCCGGGCCGGTGGTGACCAGAGTGGCCGTGGGCGCGAACATCTGGTCGAGTTGCGTCTGGACGCGGTCGGCCTCGTCCACGACGACGATGTCGCTGCGCAGACAGGCGAGTTCCAGATAGCGCAGGCGCTCGGCGTTGAGCTGACGCGGAACAGCTGTCTGGACCAGGCTCGCGGGGTTGGCGACCCAGATGAGCGCGTCCACGAGATCACGGGAGGAGGAGTGCCGGGGGCAGGCGCTCCACAGCGGGCAGGCGTGTGGGTTCCTGGGGACCTCCATCTCCTCGGTGTCGGCGGACTCAGGGCCGGTGGAGCCACCGGCACCGCCGTCCGGACGCACGCCTCGGGCGCGCCGGAGCTCCCGGGTGACCTGGGCGGAGTGCGACCGTGCGTCCTCCTCCTGGTCCGCCTCATCGACGCCGCGGTGCACCGGATGCAGCGCGCCACAAGGCGCGTCGGCGAAGCGGAGCGGCTCGACGGTCTCCAGAGCCCGCAGCGCGTCGAGCGGACAGGCCGTGCTCAGGTGGGCGAAGGTCCGGTCGGTGTGGTCGAGCAACGAGCGTTCCCCGCGCGCAGCGAGCCGCCGGTGCAGGCGCTGGGTGTGCTTGGGCCGGGTGGTGCTGCCCTGGACGAGTGCCGCCCGCATCCCCAGCCCCTGGAGGAGCTGGGTCAGACTGAGCTGCTCGGCGACGTCGCCGACCACCAGGGTGGTGCGCAGACCCCGCCGGTGCGCCCAGACCGCGAGCAGGGTCATGAGGGTCGACTTCCCGGCTCCGACCATGCCCACCAGATGCGTCAATCCGTCCAGGGTGAGGGTGCTCGCCGGCTCGAAGTCCGTTCCGTCCGTCGTGCGGACGTCGAGTTCGAGGCGGGACAGCCGCTCACGCCACTGGCCGGGCGGCCTCCCGAGGCGTTCTTCCTCCGCGTCCATCCACTCCGCGGTGTCGTCCAGTTCGGCGAGGGGGATCTCGATGAGGCCGCCGGGGCCGGGGCGGGGGGCCACGAGGTCGTGTCCCGGCGCGGGAGCGAGCACGAAATCCGGAGGAACGGTGACGGAGGAGTACCGGCGCCGCTCCTTGAAGCGGTGGGTTCCCTCCCCGGCGTACGGAAGTGGGTTCGTCGCGAAGTCCGGGACCCGTCCGAGCGCGTTGTCGTAGACGTCGAAGCGATGAGCGGCCACGGGATGCGCGACCCGGCGCGCGGGTCCGCCATCGGCCGGGACGCGGTAGCCGCGCAGCTGTTCGGGGAGTTGCCGATAGCTCTCCAGGCTCTGTTGCCACAGGCGTCGCCGCCGCATGGGCCACAGGAGGTGGCGAGCCGCCGTCAGGGCGAGCTGGTCCCCGGGTGTTGTCACCATTCCGGCGGCGGAGGCGAAGGGGTAGCCGCCGAGAAGGACCCAGACCCCGTCCGCCGCCCGCCCGGGCCCCAGCGTCTCCAGCAACCGCAGGCCCAGTTCAACCTGGCAGAGCAGGGCGGGTTTGATGCCGCGGTACTCCGCGGGCCATGGCTTCAGGTCCTTGGCCAGATGCTGGTACCAGCCGCTGCGGTCACGCACGATCAGCTCCCTTCCCCATGAGGGTCTCCGGTGCGAGGCGCGCGCCCGGGCCTCGCTCGCCGCGCAGGCGCTTCCGGGCGATCTCGACCGCCTGCTCGTCGCTGAGCAGGCGGAGCCCGGCAGCGTGCGCGGGGCGTTCCCGGGCGAAGGTCTCCAGGTAGTCGCCGCGCTCGCGGACCCGGAAGTGCGGCACGACCCAGCACGCCTCGTCGTACGGCGGCTCGGGCCGTACGACGGTGGCGGCCTGGCCCAGAAACCCCGGGTGGGTCCAGTCCTTCACGTCGATCGCCCAGATGTGACCGTCGGGAAAGGTGACCCTCAGGTCGTACGCGTCGAAGCCGGGCCACATCTCGACGGCGAGGCCGAGACCGCGCAGTTTCCCCTCCAGCTCCACCTCGGCGTGTCCGGGACCGGTGACGAACTGTCGGAGCGGGCGCCGGAGCTGCCGGAGTTCCCCCACCTCGTCGGCGGGCAGCCGTCGGCCGAGGGGTGGGGGACCCAGGTGCCGGCAGCGGTCGCGTTCACACCACCAGCCGTTCCCGACCAGGGGGGTCAGCAGAGTGAGACAGCGTGCGCAGGCGACGGCGGCGCCGTCCCTGCCGTGGCCCGCCGGGACGGGTGCGTAGATCTCGTCGATGAGGAACTGGACCGGGTCGAGGTAGAGGTCCGTGCTGATGTCCGGCCACTCCGCCTCGGTCAGGACGGGCCGGGCGACCAGCAGTCGGCGGAAGGCCGTGTACGACTGGGGCAAATTCGCCGCGCGGCAGGCGCTCATGGCCTCGCGGATCACCAAGTCGACGTACTGGCGGCCGGTGCTGTTCCCGGCCCCTTTGACCTCCAGCTCGCCGCAGAGCTGCGTCGGTTTCCCGGAGTCCGGGTCGATGAGCCGGTTGTTCTTGTTGAAGAGGCCGGGAGGCAGAGCGTCGAGGGGCCAGCGCCTCAAGGGGCGGGTCCGGCACCAGTGGATCATCTCCGGTACCCCGGCGGGGGGCCGCGCCCCGCCACGCAGGCAGGCGAGGACCAGCCCGTCCAGCGCGCGCTGCGCTTCGGGGGGATAGGGAAGGGTGAAGGAGTCCAACTGGACGACTTCGTCCAGTTGCATGACGGCCGTGGCGACGTCACGGAGGAGGATCACGTCGGGGTTCTCCAGCCAGTCCGGAATCGTCCCGGCATAGCCGCTCACGCTGCCTCCTCCGGCCCCGGCGTGACGTCGCGGATGTCGCCCGAAGGGTCCGCGGTGTGCGCGGCACCCGGCTCGCACCAGGTGCGCACCTGACAGGTGTGGCAGTGGCGGCCGGTGCGGGGTTCGTACGAGGTGTCCCGCAGCAGGGGCTCGGCAAGATCCGCGATCACCTCACGGGCCTCGGCCACCGTGGCGGGGCGGCTGGGGTCGATGGCTTCGAGGCGGCTCTCCCCCACGCCCTCCCGCAGGTGCTCCAGCTCGACACGGCCACGGCGCGGCCCGTCGCCCAAGGCGCCCTTGTCGAACAACAGAACCGCCAGGGCCAGTTGCGGAAAGGAGCGCAGCAGCGGGCGGCCTTCCCACAGGGGTGCGGCGGAGGTCTTGGTCTCCCGCCAGATCCACCGTCCCCGACGGGTGTACAGCAGGTCCGGCACGGCGAGGACGACGACATCCAGCTCGGGGACATACGCGGTGACCCGGTGCTGTGTCAGCACCTTCTCACCCGGGGCCAGTCCGTCCAGCGGACAGAGCGCGCGGTGTTCGTCCAGCATCCGCAGGGCGCTTCGGGTCAGCGGTTCCTCCAGCGGATGCGCGGAGGGCAGCATGCTCTCGCACGCTGGGGGAAGTTCCCGGCAGCTGTGCGGGAGACGCTGTGCGTGCCGCGCGTTCAGCACGGCGTCCACCACGCGCCCACGGCGTGCCCCGGAGTTCTCGGGGGTGAGATCATTGAGTCGCAGGTGGCGCACGAGGTGGTACTGGGCGGGGCATTCGCCGTGGAGTCGCAGGTCCCAGGCCGAGATGGAGCGACGAGCGGCACGGGGCGGTATGGAGGCACGGGGCGGCCCCCACAGCTCCGGAGTGCGCAGCAGTTGGGCGCAGTGGCCGATGACCTTGCAGCGGACACAGCCGGCCCCGGGGCGTACGCCGGTGCCGGTGGTAGCGGCAATGAAGGCGGGCGCGGCGTCACGCCTGAACAGCTCGCGCACGGTGTCCGGCCCCCAGTCGAGAAGCGGTGTGACGCTGCCGTCCGCGCAGCCGAAGTCGAAGACCCGCACACGCTCCGGCGGCGTGGGGTTCACCAGGGAGGTCGCGGGCGGGTGGGCGAGGCGGGCACGCCGCCGGGCGGGCAGGCCCTGTGCGACGACATGGGCGATCGCGGCCTTCTCCGCCGCCGGGCGGTCGGTCTTCGCGCGGCCGAAGGACGGGATCCACAGGTCCCTTACCGCGCCGTCGGCCGAGGCGTACTGACGGCCCCAGGTCTTGTGCTCGTACTGCCGCGCGCCTCGGTCGTCGGGGTGCTCCCGCAGCGCGGTGCGCACGGTCCAGTCCAGTTGTACGGGGGTGGTGGGGGGCAATCCGGCGGCCAGCGCCGCATGCTGTTCCCGGGTGCGGGCGGCGACATACCGCTCGAACGCATGAATGGTCCACGCCATGAGGGAGGGGTGCGCGGCCGCCTTGCGCCCACGGAATGCGCCACGAGTCTGGCGCAATTCCTCGACTACGCGCCCGGGGTGTCGATGCCTGTGCTCCCATAGGTCCAGCGCGGCGAACAGGGGGCCGGCACCGAAGTCCTCCAGGAGTGTGGGCTGTTCAGCTGTGCGGGGTACGGGCGGCGTGCCGGGGGCATCCGGGAGACGCGCGCTGAGCAGCGGCCGGACTGCGGTGCGCAGATGGGACGGGCAGACGTCGGGATCGGACCGGGCATGGGTCGAACTGACCTTGACCAGCCAGCTCTCGCCGGTGGTTCCGAGTGGATTCTCCATGATTCCCCCTGATCAGGGCGGCACGGACGGGGTGAACCGAAAAACACGGACCACCGAAGCACTCAAACAGCATGACACACTCTGTGAACTAAGTCGTTACGTGACATCATCCCCATTCGATACACGGTACGCTGCGCCTTCAGGCAGAGCACTCGGGTCGACTACTGAGGGGCACAGAGGGTGGAAGCGGGCTGGGACGACGTGCGGGCGGGGGAGTTGATCGACGGCCGCTACGAACTGGTCGATCCGGCCGGCAAGGGAGGGATGGCCCAGATCTGGCGGGCCCACGACCGAAAGACCGGCCGACAGGTCGCCGTGAAGTTTCTGCGCTTGGACACCGAGGACCTCCGTCAGCTCGACACCCAGGAGCAGGAGGAAGAACTCGGACATCGGCGCCTCAGGTTCATTCGCGAGGCAGGTCTCCTCGCATTCCTGCGACACCCCAACATCCCCGAGCAGTACGCCTTCGGAACGCATGGCGGAGTCCCCTACCTGGTCATGTACCACGTGGTGGGGATCAATCTGCGCACCTTCCTGAATGAGTACACACCGTTACCGCCCACCGTCGCCGTATCCGCCGCCGCTCAGATCGCCGGCGCCCTCGTCCATGCCCATGAGCGCGACGTGGTGCACCGAGATCTGAAGCCGGAGAACCTGATGATCTCCGAGCGGGGTGTGGGGTTCCTGATCGATTTCGGCATCGGCAAGCAGCTCGGAATCGAGTCCACCCTCACCCAGCCGGGTTCCACCCTCGGCACACCGGGCTATCAGGCACCGGAACAGATCCAGGGAGAGGAGGCCACCGCGGCCACGGATGTCTATTCGTTCTGCTGCGTGTTCTACGAACTCCTCACCGGAAGGCCCCCATTCGTCACCAATGACCGGGATGGATCGGTGGAGCGCCAGCATCTGCGTACGACGCCGCTGCGACCGAGCGACCTCGCGGCGGGGATCGGCGACGCCTTGGACGAGCTCGTGCTCCGGGGGCTAGCCAAGGAACCGGAGCAGCGCCCGACCATGCGGGAGATCCTCGATGTCCTGGGTGAGTTCACCCCCCGGCCCGGCGACCCGGAGCCCCGGCCGTGGCTCCCCAACGACCCCACCCGCCCCTTCCGGGCGCTCGACGAGAACACGGCCGCGAACCGGTCACCCGAGCAGGAGCCGGCCGGGGGGACCAGGGACGACGAGGACGGGGGATGGCTGGACCCGGACGCGATCGAGCTGCTCTGCTCGGCGGCCGAGCGGGAGTTGGAGGAGGGTGAGCCCGGGGGCGCGGTGAGCGAACTCGCCGGGCTCGTGTCCCGCGTTCGCGAGGAGTGGGGACGCCGCCCGCTGGTCCGGCAGGTCTGGGAGCTGACCGCCGGGGGGCTCTGGCTCGCGGGAGACTTCGGTGCCGCCGCGCGGCTCTACGAGAACATCGCGGACGACCTGGTGCGCGGCAACAACCCCCGGGAGCGGGCCGATCGGGCGGTGTTCGGGCTGCGTGCCGCCCGCTGCCGGCTGGAGTCCGACGGCGACACCGGGGCGGCGATCAACGTGGCCACCGAGGCCGGTTACACGGCGGCGGCGCTGCCCGAGCCGTACGCCATGCAGGTGGAGACGGAGCGCCGCGAGGCGGCAGACCGCATCTCCGAACTGCTCGCCGCACGGGACGGTGGACTGGATTCCGGTGCGACGCCCGGGCGGGAGTGACGTCACTGGGTCCGCCGGAGCACCCGGCACGGTCCGGCACTCCCCGGCAGGTGTCTGCCTCCCATGACCTGGTCTACTTCCCGTAAACCAGGCGTCCCGCCGCGAGTTCGTCGCCGAGGTCCTGTCCCAGCTCCTTGGCGACGGTCCCCAACCGTTCGGCCAGCCGCTCGAAGGCGGCCAGGTGCCGAAACGCGTCGCCGTACCGCTGCTGCTCCGGCAGGGCGAGTCGGCGCACCTGGAGTCGGCGCATATCGATCCGGGAGGAACTCGACGCATGGGTACCGGCGTGGCGGGCGTTGGCCGACGCATTGAGCGAACCCGCTAGGAACCAGTGGTCGAGTACGTCCGGGTCGACCCGGAGGGCGTGGATCTGCGGGCCCACCGCCATCGGCGGGCCTTCGTGGACCCAGGCCGAAAACTCCCTGGAGACACCGACGACCACCACGTCCCCGGATTCCACGACAACGGCGTCGTCCGGGTGCACCCATCCGCCGGGGGATCTGTCCAGCAGTAGATCGGAGATGGTCAGCAGCGGGATCCTCGCGTGCCGGAGCTCCGGGGTGGCCGCTTCGGCCGGATGGCGGCCAGAGCGGAGGGTGAGCACCCCGGCCCGGGCGAGTTCGCCGACGGTGGCGTTCGGCTGATCCGCCGTGCCGCTGGTCAGATCGAGGGCGGCCAGGCGGGCGCTTTCGGTTCGGAGACCGTCGAGCAGTTCGCCGACCTCGGTCCAGGAGTCCGCGAGCCGGGGTCCGGCGTGTCCCGAGGCCGACGTGATGTGACGGCCGGGGGTGAGGTCCACCTCGTCGTCGAGGAGGTCGATGACGGGGACGAGCGCGGCCCAGGCGGTCGTATCGGGCTCCTTGGCCGCCGACCTGCCCCTTGCCCCGCCGGCTGTCCCGCCGCCGGTCGCGTCGGCGACGACAGACCGGACGAAAGCGCCGAGTTCGCCCCACTCAGGGCCGTTTTCCCGAGCCGCGGACCGGGGAAACCGCGCGGCGGCGTCGGCGAGCAGGAGCTCCCCCGGACCCGGCGGATTCTCCCCCGCGGCAGGCCGCCGCAGCACCCACAGGTGCAGCGAGACGCTGTGCGGTGCGGCGGATCCGGGCGGGAGCGCCACCACGGCCCGCAGGGCACCCGTGCGCAGCAGCGATCCGCGGATTCTCCGGCCGGCCTTGCGCGCGGCCACGGTCGGCGGCAGCAGCAGGACGGCGCTGCCTCCGGGGCGGAGCCGGGCGAGGCAGTGCTGCACCCAGGCGAGCTCGGGTTCGGTGCGGGGCGGCATGCCGTGCGCCCACCGGGTGTCCGTGGCGAGGTCCTCGTACCCCCAGTCTCGTTCGTTGGAGGGCGGGTTGCAGAGCACCATGTCCGCCTGTGTACCGACGAGGGGATCCGCGCGGAGGGAATCCCCCGGCGCGACCACGGGCGCGGGCGCCCCGGGGCGCTGCAGCAGTGCGAGCCGCATATCGGTGAGAGCGGTGAGCACCGGATCACGGTCGCAGCCGAGAAGCGCGGCGGGCCGGTTCAGCGCGGCGGGGACGGCCGTCGCGGCGGCGGCCAGCAGATGGCCCGCGCCGCATGCGGGGTCGAGCACTGTGACGGGGTCCTCGCGATGTTCACCGGCGGCGGACTCGCGCACCCGCAGGGCGAGATCGGCCATGAGGTCGGCCAGCACCCCGGGAGTGGTGGTGATCTGGCGTACGTGCGTGTCCAGCCAGCGGCGCAGCAGAAACGTGAGGATGTCGGACGAACCCTCGCGCCGCCCCAGCTCCACAGCGGCCCGCACCGGGCCCGATCCGGCGTCGTCGGGCCCGCCGCCGTCGCTCTCCTTCCCGGCGAGCAGCCGTCCCGCGGCGACGATGGCGAGCCCGGTCTCGTCACGGTCACCCAGGGCCTCGAACCGAGGCCAGAGCCATTCGCGGCTCGTGGCCTTCCCCATCTTCCCGTTCTCCCTGAGCCATTTCTCGATGTCCGTCAGGGAGAAGTGCGGGCTCACATCGGTACCGCCGATCCGCGGCGGAAAAGTGTCGTGGCGGCGGCGCCAGTTGCTCACGGCGGCCCGTCCCACCCCCGCGAGCCGGGCAATCTCGGCCAGGGTCACAGGAACGGCGGGGGGCGAGGTCATCACTTCTCCAGAGGCGTCGGCTGAGCGGAACCGGAGAGTCGGCTTGCGGGAGCGCCTGAGCAGGCAACCCCTCGCACCTTTCCCGCTCCCGAGGCCAGGCTAACGCATGTTGACTTTGTTCACAGGTTCGCGCCACGCATATCCATGCAGGTGTCCGCGAACCAGCACCCCACACGCATGTGGCTCCGCCAGGGCTGGCAAGAGTGATCGTGCACACCGTCCACGAGGGCACGGCCCTGAAGGACCGCTACCGGCTCACCCGCGCACTCGGCCGGGGCAGCATCGGGGCGGGCCTGGTCCATCGCGACCTCAGGCCGGAGAGCGTCATGATCCGGCGGGACGGCGTGACGAAGATCCCTCGACTTCGGCTTGTGAAGCTGATGTCGGACGACGGTCCCGGGCTGGCGTCGACCGGCGGGCAGGTGGTGAATCTGCTGTAAGCCTCACCGGATCTGATCACCGGACACCCGGCCCCGGACGGCCGGAGCGGCCTCTAGAGCGTCGGCTGCCTGCTGCACCATCCGCTCTCCAGTCTGCCGCCGTTCCCGCCACTGCGCTCCGATCAGCCGCTGACCGTGATCGGTGGCCATCTCAACGGCGCACCGCCGCCCCTCGCCGGGCTCGGCCTCGAGGCGCCTGCCGGGCTGCAGGCACTGCTGGCCGCCCTGATGGCCAAGGATCCGGAAGCACGGCCGGCTTCGGCGGCGGAGGTGTACGACAACCCTGCGACCGTGGCTGCCCGGCACCGCCGCCGGGTCGCGCACGCCCCGTGCCTTCGGCCCGGAGGATCCTCGGCGGCCGTCTTCCCTTCCCCAGGGTCCGTGGCGGGCATCAGTGCTGCACGCGATGAACACCGCGTCACCGGGGAGCGGGACGACACACCGCGCGCCTGCGCATGCGGACGAGGCTGATCGGTCACGGGGTCGGGGGAGAACGTGAGACGAGTCATCCAACAGCGGTACGAGCTGACCGGCGTCCTCGGCAGGGGCGGCATGGGCGCGAGGTCTGGACCGGGCCGGACCTTAACTCAACCGCGCGGTCGCGGTGAAGCTGCTGCGCTCGGAAGGCCGGAGCACCCTGCGCCTGGGCGGCGCTTCGAGCGGCACCTACGCCGCCTGCGACTTCGCCGCGATCTACCGGGATCGGCCCAGCGCTCCGTAGCACTGCTCGACCACATCGGCCCGTTGGGCCGCGGTGTCGTGCGATACCGCCACCACGGCCCAACCTCCACACCTCAGACTCGACCAGCGAGGACGTCTGGAACCCGGACCAGGTCGAGGCGCCCTGGAGGTGATCACTCGTACACCGTGTAGACGACCTCTCCCCCGGCGGAGGTGTGCGGCTCGATGGTGCCCCAGACCATGTGCGTCAAGGTCTTGCCGCGAATCCGCTTACGGAAGCCATCCAAGACCCAGACCTTCAGTCTGCCCTGGCGCTCTCGTGAGTCGCTCATGGCGATGGCCATCTCCAGCTCAATGCTGCTGTACTGAAAGCGCAGGGGCTTATTGGCGCCCCCGTGTGCCGCAGCCGTCAGTTCGCCATACGTCGCTTGGATGGCTTCCTGTCAGACGACCTATGCCGTTTCCCTTTCGCGAACCGTGGCGGCTTGGCATCGGGCGGCAGATCGGGGACGTCGCTCATCGCGCATGCAGCACGCCGCGGTCCCCCCCTCCGCAGCCTCCGGAGGGGGGGAGACCCGATGCTAGTTGTCGCACCACAGTACGACTCCGAATTCGACGTCTCCTGACTTCGAAATGGTCAGCGATCAGCTTCCCGAGGTCTCGGCGTTGTCCCCTTCGGTGTAGGCCCTGCCCCCTGCGGCCTGACCCACACCGAAGGCACTCCGTCTCTCAGCGGTGGACAAACTCCGGTGGCCGCTTGTCGACGAAGGCGGTCATACCCTCCTTCTGATCCAGCGTCGCGAACACGGCATGGAACAGCCGCCGTTCGAAGCGGACGCCCTCGGTGAGCGTCGTTTCAAAGGAGCGGGAGACCGCCTCTTTCGCCATCATCGCGACGGGGAGGGACATGCCCGCGACGGTTTCGGCGACTGTGAGGGCTTCGTCGAGCAGGTTGGCCGCGGGGATGACCCGTGAGACGAGACCGGCGCGTTCCGCCTCGGTGGCGTCCATGGTGCGGCCGGTCAGGCACATCTCCATTGCCTTGGCCTTGCCGACGGCGCGGGTCAGGCGCTGGGAGCCGCCGATGCCCGGGATGACGCCCAGTTTGATCTCCGGCTGTCCGAATACGGCGGTGTCGGCGGCCAGCAGGATGTCGCAGAGCATGGCGAGTTCGCAGCCGCCTCCGAGGGCGAAGCCGGAGACGGCGGCGACGGTGGGGGTGCGCAGCTGTCCCAGGCGGTCCCAGGCGGCGAACCAGTCGCTGAGGTACATGTCGAGATAGCTCTGGGGGGCCATCTCCTTGATGTCGGCTCCGGCTGCGAACGCCTTCGTGGAGCCGGTCAGGACGATGCAGCCGATGTCCGGATCGCGGTCGAGGGCTTCGGTGGCCGCGACGACCTCGGTCATGACCTGGAGGCTGAGGGCGTTGAGAGCCTTGGGGCGGTTGAGGGTCACCAGTGCGGTGCGGCCCTTGCGTTCGACGAGGATGGTCTCGTATGCCGTCTCTTGGGGATGGGTCATGCGGGGGTACCACCCTTCGCGTCGTTTTGGGGTGCGGGGCCGTGCTCGGGGGTGGTTCTGCCCCTCACGGTTTGCAGGATGCCGGAGAAGTCCTTGTTGGCTCCTGCTCCGGCCGCGTAGGCGGCGTACAACTCTGCTGCCTTGAGGGCGAGTTCGGTGGGTACGCCGCTCTCGCGTGCTGCATTGGCGGCCAGGCCGAGGTCCTTGGCCATCAGAGGGGCGGCGAAGCCGGGGAGGTAGTTGCGGTTGGCGGGGCTGGTGGGGACGGGGCCCGGCACGGGGCAGTTGACGGTCAGCGCCCAGCACTGCCCGGATGCGGTGGAGGCCACGTCGAAGAGTGCCTGGTGGGACAGGCCGAGGCGTTCGCCGAGGACGAATGCCTCGCTGACGGCGATCATCGAGATGCCGAGGATCATGTTGTTGCAGATCTTCGCGGCCTGGCCCGCGCCGGCCCCGCCGCAGTGCACGGCCTTCTCGCCCATGGCGGCGAGCAGCGGCTCGGCCTCTGCGAACTCGCTCTGGGCGCCGCCGGCCATGAAGGTGAGGGTGGCGGCCTCGGCGCCGACGACGCCGCCGGAGACGGGAGCGTCCAGAGCGCGCATCCCGGCGGCGACAGCGGCTTCGTGGGCGGAGCGTGCGTCGGCGACGTCGATGGTCGAGCAGTCGATGAACAGCGTGCCGGGCCGGGCGGCGGTCAGCAGCCCCTCGTTCCGGTACAGGTCCAGGACGTGACGCCCCGCGGGCAGCATGGTGATCACCACGTCTGCTGCGGTCGCTGCCTCCACCGAGGAGGCGGCCGCCTTGACTCCGGCATCGGAAGCGGCGGCGAGGAGGTCGGGCACCAGGTCGAAACCGATCACTCGGTGGCCGGCCTTGACGAGGTTGGCGGCCATCGGACCGCCCATGTGTCCGAGGCCGATGAAGCCGATGGTGCGGGTGTCGCCGTTCACCAGGGCACCTCCTGCGCTGATGCGAGTGGGGCGAGGCCGAGTCCCGATTCGGGTCCGGACGGGTCGGGTGGTGTGAAGAAGCGGTCCACGTCCGCGTCGGTGACGTCGGCCAGGGTGTCCGGTGACCACTTGGGGGCGCGGTCCTTGTCGATGACCTGGGCGCGGATGCCCTCGGTCAGGTCGTGCGAGGAGAGGGCGGCGCAGGAGATCCGGTACTCCTGTTCCAGTACGCGTTCCAGGGGGCCGAGCCGCCGGGCACGTCGCAGTGCGGCGAGCGTGACCTTGAGGGCGGTGGGCGACTTCTCGGCCAAGGTCTCGGCGGCCCGTGCGGCCTCGGGAGCAGGGTGGGCGCGCAGGCGCGTGATGATCTCTTCCACTGTGCCGGCGCGGTAGCAGGAGTCGATCCAGGCTCGCTGTTCGGCGAGCACGCCGGGCGGTGGCTGTCGCACGTAGCGTTCCAGGGCGTCCCAGACCTCGGTGGTGGTGAGGTCGGCAAGGAGGTGGGGCAGGAGGTCTGCGGGGATGAAGTGGTCGGCGAGGCCGCAGAGCAGGGCGTCGGCGGCGCCGACCGGTGTGCCGGTGAGCGCCAGATGGGTGCCGAGTTCGCCGGGTGCCAGGCCCAGCAGGTAGGTGCCGCCGACGTCGGGGACAAAGCCGATGCCGGTCTCGGGCATGGCGATCCGGGAGTTTTCGGTGACGATGCGGATGCCGCCGTGGGCGGAGACTCCCACGCCGCCACCCATCACGATGCCGTCCATGAGGGCGACATAGGGCTTCGGGTAGCGGGCGATACGGGCGTTGAGCCGGTATTCGTCGCGCCAGAACGCTGCCGATGCTTTTCCGCCGGCGTGCGCGTCCTCGTAGATGGAGCGGATGTCACCGCCCGCGCACAGACCGCGCTCCCCCGCGCCGGTGAGGATCACGGTTTCGACGGTGGGGTCCTGTTCCCAGGTGGTCAGCGCTTCGTCGATGCGCTCGACCATCGGGTGGGTAAGGGCGTTGAGGGCACGGGGCCGGTTGAGCGTGATGCGGGCGGTGCGGCCCTCGGTGGTCAGGAGGACGGACTCGTCGGTGCCGGTCATCGAAGTGCCTCCGTCAGGCCGCGGGCCACGATGACGCGCATGATCTCGTTGGTTCCTTCCAGGATCTGGTGCACCCGCAGATCGCGGAGGATCTTTTCGATGCCGTATTCGGTGAGGTAGCCGTAGCCGCCGTGCAGTTGAAGGGCGCGGTCGGCGACGGAGTAGCCGGTGTCGGTGGCGAACCGCTTGGCCATGGCGCACAGTTGCGGGGCGTGCGGGTCACCGCGGTCCAGTGCTTGTGCGGCCTGGTGGACCAAGGCGCGGGCGGCGGCGAGTTCGGTCGCCATGTCGGCGAGGCGGAACTGCAGGGCCTGCGCGTCGAGCAGGCGCCCGCCGAACGCCTCACGGTCGGCGAGGTGGACGAGGCTGCCGTCCAGTGCGGCGCGGCCGCCGCCGAGCGAGCAGGCGGCGATGCCGAGCCGGCCACCGTTCAACCCGTTCATGGCGATGCGAAACCCGTCGCCCTCCCGGCCGAGCAGCCGGTCGGCGGGCACTCGGACACCGTCCAGGACCACTTGGCGGGTGGGCTGGGCGTTCCAGCCCATCTTTTTCTCGTTCGCTCCGAAGGACAGTCCGGGGTCGTCCTTGTCGACGAGGAAGGCGGAGATGCCGCGTGGGCCGTCGTCACTGGTACGGGCCATGACGACGTAGACCTGCGAGGCGCCGGCGCCGGAGATGAATTGCTTGACGCCGGTGAGGAGGTAGCCGTCGCCGTCGCGTACGGCGCGGGTGCGCAGTGCGGAGGCGTCCGAGCCGGCGCCCGGTTCGGTCAGGCAGTAGCTGCCCAGGTCCTCCATGGCGCACAGTCTCGGCAGCCAGCGTTCGCGCTGGGCGGCGTCGCCGTAGTGGTCGATCATCCAGGCGACCATGTTGTGGATGGAGACAAAGCCGGCGATGGAGGGGCAGCCGGAGGCCAGCGTCTCGAAGATCAGGACGCCGTCGGCCCGGCTGAGCCCGCTGCCGCCGGCCTCCTCCCGGACGTAGATGCCGCCGAGGCCGATGCCCGCGGCCTTGCGCAGTACCTCCACCGGGAAGTGTTTGTCCTGGTCCCACTGCACGGCGTTCGGGGTGAGGTGGTCCTGGGTGAAGTCGAGGGTGGCCTCGACGAGGGCGAGCTGGTCGTCGGTGAGCATGGTGGTGGTCATGGCGCTCACTTCATGGTCGGGATGGTGAAGCTCGCGCCCTCCTTGGCCCCGGAAGGCCAGCGCGAGGTGACGGTCTTGGTGCGGGTGTAGAAGCGGATCGCGTCCGGCCCGTGCTGGTTGAGGTCGCCGAAACCGGATCGCTTCCAGCCGCCGAAGGTGTGGTAGGCGACCGGCACCGGGATGGGCACGTTCACACCGACCATGCCGGTGTTGACCCGGCGGGTGAAGTCGCGGGCGGTGTCGCCGTCGCGGGTGAAGATTGCGACGCCGTTGCCGTACGGGTGCTCGCTGGGCAGCCGCAGCGCCTCCTCGTAGTCGGCGGCCCGCACGACACACAGCACGGGGCCGAAGATCTCCTCCCGGTAGACGCGCATCTGCGAAGTGACCCGGTCGAAAAGCGAGGCACCGGCGAAGAAGCCGTTCTCGTGCCCGGCGAGGGTGAAACCGCGGCCGTCCACGATGAGTTCGGCGCCCTCGTTGACGCCGATGTCGACGTAGCGGCGCACCCGATCGGCGGCGTCCCGGCTGACCAGCGGCCCGAAGTCGGCCTCGGGGTCGTCGCTGCGGCCGATACGCAGCTGCCCGATCCGCTCCTTCAGCCGCTCCACCAGGGCATCCGCGGTCCTCTCGCCGACGGGGACGGCCACGGAGATCGCCATACAGCGCTCCCCCGCCGAGCCGTAGCCCGCGCCGATCAATGCGTCGACGGCCTGGTCCAGGTCGGCGTCCGGCATCACGATCATGTGGTTCTTGGCACCGCCGAAGCACTGGGCACGCTTGCCGCGCGCGGCCGCGGTGGCGTAGAGGTGCGCGGCGATCGGGGTGGAGCCGACGAAGCCCAGCGCGCCGACCCGGGGGTCCTCCAGCAGGGTGTCGACCGCTTCCTTGCCGCCGTTGACGACATTGAGGACGCCCGGCGGGAGACCTGCCTCCACGAACAGTTCGGCGAGCCGGAGCGGTACCGAGGGGTCCCGTTCCGACGGCTTGAGGATGAAGGAGTTGCCGCAGGCCAGGGCGGGGGCGGCCTTCCACAGCGGAATCATCGCCGGGAAGTTGAACGGGGTGATGCCGGCGGTGACGCCGATGGGACTGCGCAGGGAGTGCACGTCGATCCCGCCGCCGGCGTTGTCGGTGAACTCGCCCTTGAGCAGATGCGGGATGCCGGCGGCAAATTCGACGACCTCCAGTCCGCGTTGCAGGTCTCCGTGGGCGTCGGCCACCGTCTTGCCGTGCTCGGACGACAGCAGTCGGGCGAGTGACTCACGTTCCGCGTCGACCAGTTGGAGGAATTTCAGCAGCACTCGGGCTCGGCGCTGCGGATTCCGATCGCCCCACTCGCGCTGGGCCTCGGCGGCATCGGCGATCGCCGCCTCGGTCTCGGCGCGGCCGGCGAGCGGGACACGTGCCTGCACCTCACCGGTGTTGGGATCGTACACATCGCCGTACGTCCCCGAGGTGCCCGGGGTGTGCTTGCCGCCGATGAAATGTGCCAGTTCACGGACCATGAAAGCCTGCTCTCCGTCAGGTGAGTCCGGGGATGGCGCGCCGGCCCGGCACGGACGCCGGACGACGTGCGCGCGGGCAGCGCGAGAAGCGCAGGGCTGGGCGACCGTCAGCCGTCGGTGATCGGTAGCCGTTGGTTTCGCCGGTCGAGGGCGTGGGTGCACACCGGTGCCATGCGTGTCTGCTCCATCCTCGTGGACAACACGGAACACCCCGCGGCCGGTATCCTGACTCCCGGATCAGCACACGCTCCCCGGCCTTCCCGACGGACTTCTCCGTCAGTGGCCGGTCTTGTTCGGGGAGCGCATTCCCCGGTCACAGTGGCGGGACCGCGCCGGATTCACACCGGCTTCCCTGCACCGCGGGCCTTGCCCCGAACATATAGTTGGACGTCCTAGTAAGTCCACCCCGCCACGGACCGCACGCTGAAATCCGCACCCAGGACACCGGCGGCCACCGCGTGTTTCCGGCAGCCGAACGCGCCGTCAGACGTCCGGTTCAGTGGTCGGGTACGGCACGAACGTGCCGCTGTTCTCGTCCACCGCTAGCCGGCGGTCCAGCGGTGGTACCGCCCGCTGCGGGCAGTCGGTGCGTCCGCAAATGCGGTAGCCCATGCCGATCGGGGTGGCGGCGGAGGCGTTGTCGATGATCGAGACGGTCACCACGGCCTTTGCGATGGAGGAGATCCTCTACGAGCCGCGCGAGCACAGCGCGGGCCTCAACGCCGACCGCTGGGACTACCTCTTCAGCCTGATAGACCTTTGCGCACCGCCCGGACTTCTCGCTCGCCGACCGGACGAAGGTCACCATGACCTCGCCCTTCCTGCGGGCCTACACCTACGACCAGGGCTGAGGGTGCCCGGATCGCCACCGGGCCGAGGGGCCCATCGGGCGTGCGGAACGGGGCGTGGAACGGACCAATGGAGCCGTTCCGCGCCCTGTCGCGGGTGAATCCCGTCGCGCCGGTGTCTCAACTCACAGTCCGGCATGTGAACAGAGGTGTCCGATACGGGCACCACGTCCTACGCTGGCCGGGCAATTGGTTCGCCCCGTCCGCCAGACGGGCCGCGTCGTAAGAGGGAACCCGGTGAGAATCCGGGACTGCCCCGCAGCGGTGAGTGGGAACGACCGCCGTCATACGCACTGGATCCGGGCCGCGGATCCGGGAAGCGACGGCCAGTAGGTGCCCGCCGGAAGACTCCGGCAGGCGCGCCCGCGAGTCCGAAGACCTGCCCGTTGCCCGTGCACACCCCATGTGTGGACGGATATCCCGGTGACCTCGAGGGCGGGTCGGCGTACATACCAGGCGGACACGTGCGTCGCGAGTGCACCGTGGATCCGTCCGGTTCGTCATCCCTTCGCGTGCCTCGTTCCGTCTCCGGGACTTTCAGGAAACGTATCCGCGAAGGAGAGTTCCGTGACAGCGAAGCCCGCAGCCGCGGCAGCACGGGCCACCGTGTACGGCTACCCCCGCCAGGGACAGCACCGGGAACTGAAGAAGGCGATCGAGGGCTACTGGAAGGGCCGCGTCACCGCGGACACCTTGCTGGAGACCGCCAAGGACCTGCGCCGTTCGAACTGGCAGCAACTGGCCGATACCGGCATCCACGAGGTGCCCACCGGTGACTTCTCGTACTACGACCATGTGCTGGACACCAGCGTCATGGTCGGTGCTGTCCCGGACCGCCACCGCGACGCCGTCGCGGCCGACGCCCTCGACGGCTACTTCGCGATGGCCCGCGGCACCCAGGACGTCGCGCCGCTGGAGATGACCAAGTGGTTCGACACCAACTACCACTATCTCGTCCCCGAACTCGGCCCGGACACCGTCTTCACCGCCGACTCGGCCAAGCAGGTCGCCGAGCTCAAGGAAGCCCTCGCACTCGGCCTCACCGCCCGGCCGGTCCTCGTCGGGCCGGTCACCTACCTCCTGCTCTCGAAGCCCGCGCCCGGGGTGGCCGCCGACTTCGAGCCGCTGACCCTCCTGGACCGGCTGCTGCCGGTCTATGCCGAGGTGCTCGCGGACCTGCGCGCCGCCGGGGCCGAGTGGGTGCAGCTCGACGAGCCCGCCCTCGTCCAGGACCGCACCCCGGCCGAACTCAACGCCGCCGCGCGCGCCTACCGCGACCTGGGCGCCCTCACCGACCGTCCGAAGCTGCTGGTCGCCTCGTACTTCGACCGGCTCGGCGACGCCCTGCCCGTCCTGGCCAAGGCGCCGGTGGACGGTCTGGCACTCGACTTCACCGACGCGGCCGCCGCCAACCTCGACGCGCTGGCGGCCGTCGGCGGACTGCCGGGCAAGCGCCTGGTCGCGGGCGTGGTCAACGGCCGCAACATCTGGATCAACGATCTGGAGAAGTCGCTGTCCACCCTCGGCACCCTGCTCGGCCTCGCCGACCGGGTGGACGTGGCCGCCTCCTGCTCGCTCCTGCACGTGCCGCTGGACGCCGCCGTCGAGCGCGACATCGACCCGCAGATCGTCCGCTGGCTGGCCTTCGCCAAGCAGAAGACCGCAGAACTGGTGACGCTCGCGCGGGGCCTGTCCCAGGGCACCGACACCATCGCCGCCGAACTCGCCGCGAACCGCGCCGACCTGGCCTCCCGTGCGAACTCCGCGATCACCCACGACCCGGCGGTGCGCGCTCGGGCCGCCGCCATTACCGACGCCGACGGCCGCCGCTCCGCGCCGTACGCCAACCGGGCCGCCGCCCAGAGTGCCCACCTCGGGCTGCCACTGCTGCCGACCACCACCATCGGCTCGTTCCCGCAGACCACCGAGCTGCGCACCGCCCGCGCCGATCTGCGGGCCGGACGGATCGACACGGCCGGCTACGAGGACCGGATCAAGGACGAGATCCGCGAGGTCCTCTCCTTCCAGGAGAAGGCCGGGATCGACGTGCTGGTGCACGGCGAGCCCGAACGCAACGACATGGTGCAGTACTTCGCCGAGCAGCTCACCGGCTACCTCGCCACCCGGCACGGCTGGGTCCAGTCCTACGGCACCCGCTACGTCCGCCCACCGGTCCTGGCCGGGGACATCTCCCGCCCCGAGCCGATGACGGTGCCCTGGACCTCCTACGCACAGGCGCAGACCGACCGGCCGGTCAAGGGCATGCTCACCGGCCCGGTCACCATGCTCGCCTGGTCCTTCGTCCGCGACGACCAGCCGCTGGGCGAGACCGCACGGCAGGTGGCCCTCGCCCTGCGCGACGAGGTGGCTGACCTGGAGGCTGCGGGAACGTCGGTCATCCAGGTCGACGAGCCCGCGCTGCGCGAGACCCTGCCCCTGCGCGCCGCCGACCACGCCGCGTACCTGGCCTGGGCGACCAAGGCGTTCCGCCTGTCCACCAGCGGGGTACAGGACCGCACCCAGGTCCACACCCACATGTGCTACGCGGAGTTCGGCGACATCGTGCAGGCCATCGACGATCTGGACGCGGACGTCATCAGCCTGGAGGCCGCCCGCTCCCACATGCAGGTCGCCCGGGAACTGGCCGCACACGGCTACCCCCGCGAAGCCGGCCCCGGTGTCTACGACATCCACTCCCCGCGCATCCCGAGCCCCGAGGAGGCAGCTGCCCTGCTCCGCAAGGGACTTGAGGCCATCCCCGCCGAGCGCCTCTGGGTCAACCCGGACTGCGGCCTGAAGACCCGCGGCTGGCCCGAGACCCGCGCTTCGCTGGAGAACCTGGTCGCGGCGGCCCGTACCGTCCGAACGGAGCTCGCCGGCTCCTGATTCCGCCGACGGCCGGGAGGGAACGCAGCCGCGCCTCCCGGCCGTCCCGGGCCGCCATGCAGCTGCGCGAGGGAGATCCCACGTTGAGAAGACAACCTCAGCACGTTGTCATCGACGGCATCCCGATGGTCGCCATGGCACCCCGCGACACCTACGTCACGCGCGAAAAATATCCGGCCGCACGTACCCCGGCACCCGAAATGCGACTTGCGGTTCCGATGAACGGGAAGGGCGCCGCTGACCAATAATCCAGGGCCGACCCGACCCAGAGTTCGTGTTGCTGCACACATAACCCGGTTCCGCACAGACGTTGCTGAAGTGCGATGTGCGCCACCGGGTAATTCGCGGTGCCTCCACACATTTCCCGGCATTGCGCACGCCGCAACATTCTGCGCTGCCCGGTGTCCATAGAACTGTTCGGGGCCTCCTGGCCTCGGCCCCCGCGGCCAGCGGCGGTCCGTGCAGGAAGGAATTCAGTATCCGGCCGCCCTCGAACCCCGCAAGCGGCTCACTGGTGCAGTTCGAGATTCTGGTAGATCTCCGTCGTCACCTTGGAGAAATTCATGGTCATGAAATGGATGCCTGGAACGTCCTCAGCGATCAGGCGGCGGCACATCTCGGTGGCGTGGTCGATGCCGAGCGCCCTGACCGCCTTGGGGTCGTCCTCGGCTGCGAGCATCCGCTCGGCGAGTTGTGGCGGGAAGGCAGCGGTGCTGAGGCTGGGGATGCGGCGCAGCGAGCGGATCGTGGTGACCGGCATGATCTCCGGGATGACCGGCGTTGCACAGCCGGCGCCCGCCACCCGGTCGCGCAAACGCAGGTAGTTGTCGACGTCGAAGAACATCTGGGTGATCGCGTAGTCGGCTCCGGCCCGGCACTTGTCGACGAAGTGGCGGATGTCGCTGTCCCGGTCGGGCGAGCGCGGGTGCATCTCGGGGAACGCCGCGACCCCCACACAGAAGTTGCCGGACTCCTTGATCAGCTGTACCAGTTCCGCTGCGTACTCGACCCCCTGGGGATGCTTCTCCCATGGACCGAGCGGGTCGCCGGGCGGGTCACCGCGCAGCGCCAAGATGTTGCGTACGCCCTGGTCAGCGTAGTGGCCCAGGATGTTGCGCAGTTCGGCGATGCTGTGGTCGACCGCCGTGAGATGGGCGACCGGGGTGAGTGTGGTCTCCTGGGCGATCCGGCCGGTGATGTTGATGGTGCGGCCACGTGTCGAACCGCCGGCTCCATAGGTCACCGAGACAAAGGTCGGTGCGAGCGCCTCCAACCTGCGGATCGCCGTCCACAGTCCAGCCTCGGCCTCCGCGCTACGCGGTGGCATGAATTCGAAGGAGTATGAACGGCCTCCCGCAGCGAGGAGGTCGCGGATGGATACTGCGTGATCCGCCCTTGTGCTGGGGATACCGAGAGCCATGGGTGCAGAATAGCGGCCAACCGATGGCAACCTGCGACTTGTCCACTTATTGATACTCGTCAGACGGTGGATACCCATCGCCCATGCCGACGCGAGCATCCTTCAGGTCCAGCCGGGAATGGCGTCTGGAGTCAGCGTTTTCCGTCGCCACCACATCGCAGTTTCGACGCAGAGACCAAACCAGCAACAATACCGGCATGAGCACTGACAAGAATTTGCTGCCAGGCTTGCCCGAGTGGGGGCATTGTGGGGTGATGGGGGTCGTCAACGTCACCCCGGACTCCTTCTCGGATGGAGGACTTTGGCTCGATTCAGGTCGGGCCGTCGCACACGGATGGGAGCTGGTCGCCCAAGGCGCCGACCTCGTGGACGTCGGTGGCGAGTCGACCCGTCCGGGCGCCGATGCCCTCAGCAGCCGGAGCGCGTCAGGGAGTTCGCCAAGACCAGATCCTGCGCGCGGGGGCGGTAGCCCTTGTCACCGAGGACGTGGTCCGACCTGGTGCGGGGCCGTCCCGCGTCGATGCGGGCACCCGAAGACCGGCCGAGCACCGGGCCGCAGAGCCCCACTTTTCTCGCACCCGCGGCGTGCTGGTGGGCCCGCACGACTGTGGAGTCGACCGGCGCCAGCCACTCGATGGCCCCGGCGGCATCCGCACGGACTTGCGCGGCCGACCACCCGGCGCTGAGAGAGGCCGCCGCGCACGTCACCGCCGGTACCTACGAGGAACGCTTCGAGTTCGCACTGAACAGGCAAGTGGTCGCGCTTCGCGCGGAGTTGGACCGCACGGGCGGCGTTCCGGCCTGACGCGGTCCGGGCCCGGAACGGTGTGACGTGCAGGCGTCGCCCCGTCGGCGCCTGACGGAACCCGGCGGCCGGAATGTGCGTTGTGCTTCCCGGCAACATTCCCAACAACATTCCCGGCCACGGGAGAACGGAGGGACGGCCGATGCGAGTCACCGTCGTGGGAGGGGGCATCGCCGGGCTGACCTGCGCCCTGAGCCTGCACGCCGCAGGCTTCCGTCCGCAGGTGCGGGAGGCGGCACGGAGCATCGAGGCGGTCGGCGTGGGAATCAACCTGCTGCCGCACGCGGTACGGGAACTCGCGGAACTCGGCCTGGCCGACGAACTGGCCGCCATCGCGCTGCCCCCGCACCGGCTGAGCTACCGCGACCGGGCGGGCGAGCCGGTGTGGGAGGAAGCCCTGGGGCTCGCGGCGGGTTACCGCTGGCCGCAGTACTCCGTACACCGCGGCCGTCTGCACCTGATGCTGCTGGCGGCGGTGCGCAAGCGCCTGGGGTCGGACTGCATCCGCACCGGTCTGCTGTTCCAGCGCTTCGAGCAGACGCCGCACGGCGTCCGGGCCCATTTCCTGGACCGGACCGGCGGCACACCCGTGGCCGAGGACACCGACCTGCTGATCGCGTCCGACGGCATCGACTCCGCGGTACGCGCCCAGCTGTACCCGGCCGAAGGCCCCTCGCAGGGCAACGGCGTCCACATGTGGCGCGGGGTCGCACCGTACCCTCATCTCCTCGATGGCCGGTCGATCGTGGTGGCCGGGGGCACCCCCGGTGCCAAGTTCGTCGCCTACCCGATCGAGGACCGGGTGACGAAGGGCGGCGACGCCCTGATGAACTGGGTGCTCGAAGTGCGCCGTGGCACGCCCGCCGCACCGCTGGACCGCTCGAACCGCCGCATCACGACGGCGGAAGCCCTCACCGGCGTGACGGACTGGAGCCTGCCGTGGGTCGACCTGGCGAAGCTGGTCGAGCGCTCATCGGCGATCTTCGAGTACCCCATGCTCGACCGCGCCCCCTTGCCGCGCTGGAGCTTCGGCCGGGTCACGCTGCTCGGCGACGCGGCCCACCCGATGTTCCCGATGGGCATGAACGGCGGATCACAGTCCGTCGTCGACGCCCGGGTACTGGCCTGGTGCCTGGCCCGGGAGCACGACCCCGTGACCGCGCTCCGCCGCTACGACACGATGCGCCGGCCGACGGTCAACGCGATCGTCCTGGCCAATCGCGAGCTGGGACCGGAGAAGATCATCGCGCGGGCCGCGGAGCGCGGCGGGGCTCTGCCCGTCGACGAGGCCACGGAGATGGCGAGAAACTACAAGGAGCTGACCCGGGCGACAGTGACACAGGTCAACTCCCGTGCCTCGTGGACCGTTTCAGGAGGGGCCGCGGACGCGGCCACGGATCCGGCACGGTGAGGACGCACCCGTGAGTGGGCCTCCATGACTGCCGTGGGACAGCTGTGGGTAGTCCGAACTGTCGCGTCAGCGTCATCCCGGCTACAGCCGGACCATGATCCATCCCAGCACCCACCACGGTCCGATTGATCCCCAGGGCCGTACTCGGTGACGAGTGCGAGGGGCGGCGGCCCCGTGCCTCGGAAGCCTGCAGGCCCGTGTGCGTGGCCCGGGCGCGGGGTGGCCCGGGCAAGCCATGGTGACGGGCTTGCCCAGGTTCTCCCTTCGAGCTGTCAGATGTCAGCTCCCGGTGTTTTGTTCACCCTCAGGTCCTTCGGAATCGCCGGCAGCAGTCGCTGCTTCGAGGTGACCTCGCGGATCGCATGAGGGTCGGTGAAGGTCTGTTGCGGGGCCCGGCGGAAGGTGACGGCCGGGCCTGCCTTGCGCAGATTGCCCCCCTTGGGGGCGAGGCCATTGAGTGCCGGGAGCTGGTAGGACTTCGCTCCGTGCAGCGCCTGGTCCAGGAAGGAAGCGGTGATCTGAGCGGCCTGGGCCTGGGCTGCCGCCGGTGCGGCGACCTTGGAGGCCGGACAGTCCCCGACCCCGCCCTCCTTCGTGGTCCGTCGGGGGGAGGTTGGTGTTGAGCATCCGGTGGCCCGTACCGGCGAGGAGTACGTCCGCCGCCACCTTCGTCGAGCCCGACGTGGCCAGGTCCTTCATCTCCTCCAGGCCGGCGCTCGGTTGGACGTCCTCGTCACACCCTCCGCGGACATTGAGGACGGGGACCTTGTGCGTCGGCTTCTCGGCCCCTGCGGCGGGTTCGAGGGCCACGGCGCCGAAGAGGCCGGCGCGCTTGGCGGCCTTCGGTGACAGGACGTAGCCACCGGCCCGGCTGTGCCCGACCAGCCCCACGCGGGAGGTGTCGATCCGCCCCTGCACCCCTGGGATGTTCAGGCCGTGGTTGACGCCCCTGTTGAGATCGGAGAGCAGCCGTAGGTGCGCGTTGATCAGTTCCGTGTAGCCCTTCTCCGGGTGGGTCTCGCCTGACCACCATGTTTCCGGGGAGACGACGTCGATGGACACGGCGACGAATCCCTTGCGGGTCAGTGCCTGCACGACATGTGACAGACCCACATCATGGCGCAGGTAGTCAGGACCAAGGTTGGGGTTGCCGGCATCGCCGGGTTTGGCGCAGACCAGGGGCCATTGAGCCTTGACCGGCTTACGGGGGAAGTAGGGCGGCTTGTCGGAGTAGGCGCAGTTGTGATGGGAGCCGTGCATGACGACGACGACCGGGTGCGGTCCTTTCCCCTTGGGCATGCCGAGAACGCCGTGCACCTGTGTCGGGTTCCCCGGTGGCGAGTTGGTGGTCTTGAGGAGACCGGGGGCGAGTTGATAGCTGGTCAGACCGGCTCGTCCGCTGGGCTTCGGTGTGCTCGTGGTGTCCGCCGACGCTTCGGAGGAGCCGTACACGAGAGTCATGGCGAGGGTGGCGGTCACGGCCGTGAAGCTCGCAGACCGGAGTTTTCGCGTGTTCACAGCTGGAAGGATGCGTATGGGTTACGAGGGGTTCCGACGGCTGACTGCTGCTCCTGGACAGTGCCCCAGGGGCCATGTGGAGTTCGCTCCTGTACAGCACCAGTTGGAAGATCGCGTAAGTGGATGGGCGCTGACCTGGCGAGACGGTGACCTGCGCGTTCCTGCGACACTCGCCGGCATGCCCCGGCGTTCCCCGTCAGGCGCCCCTCGATCGGGCACGCTGGGGGCACGAGCCCGATCGTGCCTACGTCAGGACGTGGCGGGCGTCCGTTGGTCGTAGTCCGCGCGGGCGGCACGGATCACGTCCACCTGCCGGTCGGTCCAGCGGGCGAGGGCCTTCACGACGTCGAGCAGGGTGCGGCCGGTCTCGGTGAGGGCGTATTCGACGCGGGGCGGCACGGTGGGGTGGACCGTACGGGTGACGATGCCGTCGCGTTCCAGGGCGCGCTGGGTGGAACTGAGCATGCGCTGGGTGATTCCGTCGCTGGCCCGGCGCAGCTCGTTGAATCGATGGGGACCCTTCCCGAGGCGGCAGATGACGATGACGGACCACTTGTCGCCGATGCGGTCGAGGATGTCGCGTACAAAGGCCGCCCGCTCCGCGGCCGTGTGCCAGTTCCCGGACTCGTCCATGGTCGCTCTCATCGGTTCCTCGGGTGATACCAGGGCACTTTGAACTGCCTTCTTGTCGGATTCGCCGACCGGTCCAATGATCGCAGTACCGGTATAGATCAGATACCAGGCTGCGCATCGGATACCAGGAATGGTGTGGAGTGGAGTGGAGTGGACGTGAAAGAGATCGGAGTGGGGATCATCGGCGCCAGTCCGAGCACGGCGAGCTGGGCGGTGAACGCGCACATTCCTGCGTTGCGGGCCGTGCCCGGCTACCGGTTGCGCGCTGTGGCCACCAGCCGGCGCGCCTCGGCGGACGCCGCAGCGGCCGCGTTCGACGTCGACGCGTTCGACGACCCCCGGGCATTGATCGACCACCCCGGAGTCGATCTCGTGGTGGTCGTGGTGAAGGTGCCCCAGCACCATGACCTCGTGGAGCAGGCGCTCGCCGCCGGGAAGATGGTCTACAGCGAATGGCCGCTCGGTGTGAACGTCGAGGAGGCCACGCACCTGGCTGAGCTGGCCGACGCAGCCGGCGTGCGGACCGTCATCGGATTGCAGGCCAGATTCGCTCCGGCTGTGCGGCACCTGCGCGAACTGGTCGCCGAGGGCTACCTCGGCCGGGTGCTGGCGACCACCCTGATCGGGTCCGCGGGGGGCTGGGACGCAGTGACCGATCGCCGGCACGCCTATCTGTTCGACGTCACCAACGGCGTCACCACACTGTCGGTGTCCACCGCGCACGCCCTGGACGCGCTCACCTACGTCCTGGGCGACCTCGCCCGCGTCACCGCCAGACTCGCGGTCGGACGCCGCGAGGTCCTGATCGCCGAGGAGAACACGACCGTGCCGGTGACCGCACCCGACCAGGTGGCAGTATCCGCGGCATTGCCATCGGGTGCCGTCGCGTCGGTGTTTTACCGCGGCGGCCGATCCCGCGCGGGGGGCCTGCGCTGGGAGATCAACGGCACCTCCGGCGATCTCCTGCTGACCAGTCCGTCCGCCGACGGCAACATCCAGAGCACCGAGCTGACCCTCGCCGGGGGCCACGGGACCGCGACACAGGTGGGCCCACTGGCAGTGCCCGCCTGGCAGGACACCGACCCGGCCGCCGTCCCGGCCGGGCCCGCCCGCAACGTCGCTGCCATGTACGCGGCTCTCGCCGAGGACCTGACGAAGGGCACCCATGAGGTTCCGGACTTCACCCACGCACTGCGCATGCACCGGCTGATCACGGACATCGAAGCCGCTGCCCGTCGGTGACGGCTTCGCACAAGGACGTTCGATACGCGGCGCTCGCGCAGTGGCACCCGCCGCCCCGTCCCCAGCCCTCATCCCGTGTGCCGTCGACCCACACACCGTGCAGCGGGCGTGGTCCCTGGCGTCCAGGTGGAGCGCACCACGGTACGAACGACCTGGACGCCGGACACCCCGTCTGCTCGGTTCCCCGTGCGGCGATGGCGGACGAGAGCGGCGCTCCCCCGCGCACACCACCAAACGGCCGGCCCGTACGCGGCACTGGCGGAGCCACGATCTCCTTGCTCAGGTGACCGCGTTGATGACATCTCCGGCAAGCCCGATGCCATGAACGGTTCGCTGCTGGTCAGCTTTAGGTGGGCGCAGTCCGGGTGGGCGCGGGCGGGCCGGGCCGGGTGGATCGCGAGGTCGGGTGGGAGCCACTGGTCTGTCGCCGGAAGTCGGCCGCGTGGTCGGCGAAGGCGTCCGGATGACGCAGGGCCAGCTCGTCGTAGCGCGCTGCCGCACTGCCGCGCCATTGCTCGGCTTCCCGGTGACGGCCCGCGGCGCTTGAGGGCACAGGCGGGCCCGGCTGCGTACCCGGGGTCGTCGCTGGAGGACGCCGGGGGGCGGAGACGGTCGATGGCGGCCTGGTGGTCGCCCAGGGCCGTGTCCCGGCGCTCCACCACGCCGAAGCCTCCCGACCACCCGCAGGTACCGGACAGCGCGCGAGCGGCAACACCGGATTTCTCTCTTGCGCTGCTAAATTCGCGAACAATTCCTGGCGGCGGGCGTCCATGCCGACTACCGGCTCTGCATTCGGCCGACGGCCGGATCCGGAACTCCTGGGTATCGCCGACCGGTCATCGGAACGACGACGCAAGTGCGCGACGAAGGGACATGCTGTGCCGACTGTCCGTCAAGCCACCATCGATCTGCTCAGGCAGCACGGGCTGAACACATGGTTCGGTAATCCCGGCTCCACCGAACTGACCCTGCTGGATGAATTCCCCAGCGACTTCCGCTATCTCCTGGGGCTGCAGGAAATGGTGCCGGTCGGCATGGCCGATGGCTTCTCACAAGTCACCGGACGTCCCACTCTGGTCAACCTGCACACCGCGCCCGGCCTCGGCAACGCCATCGGCGCCCTGTACAACGCCTACCTGAACAAGACCCCGCTCATCGTCACCGCGGGCAACCAGCGTCGTACCATGCAGAATCAGAAGACCCTCCTGACCAACGAGGACGCCGTCCTGGTCCCGCGTCCGTTCGTCAAATGGTCCGCCGAACCGGCCATCGCGAGCGAGGTACCCGCGGTCCTCGCCCGCGCCATCCATATCGCGATGTCCCCGCCCACCGGACCGGTCTTCGTCTCCCTGCCGATGGACGACATGGCCTACGAACTCAACGACGCCCAGACCGCGGAGATCGAGGTGATCCGGGACCGGGAGGTCACCCACGCCGGAGGCTTCCGTAAGGACCTGGCGAAGAAGATCGCCGGCCGGCTCTCCGCCGCGAAGTCGCCCGCCTTCGTCGTCCACGGCGACCTGGAGCACGCCGGAGCCTGGGACCTGGTCGTGAAGCTGGCCGAGCGCAGCAAGGCCGCCGTGTGGACTTCGCCCCTCCCGGGGCTGTCCGGGTTCCCGGAGAACCACCCTCTGTACCAGGGCCTGCTTCCGCCCGGCGCCGGCTGGATCTCCGAAGAGCTGAAGGGGCACGACCTCGTCGTGGTCCTGGGCGGGCCGGCCTTCCGCTACTACCCCTACATCCCCGGCCCGTATCTGCCCGAGGGCACCTCCCTCATCCACATCACGAGCGACCCGGACGAGGCCGCCCGCGCACCCATCGGCGACGCCTACGTGGCGGACGTCCGGGCCGCGGTGGAGGCTCTGCTGGGCGAAACTTCCGAATCGTCGCGCACGGCCCCCCAGGCCCGGCCCGACGTGGCGCGCCCGGAACGGGCCGAGGCCCCGATGCAGGCCGCGGACCTGTGGACGGCCGTCGGCCACGCCGCCCCGGCGGACGCCCTGTTCGTGAGTGAGGCGGGTTCCAACGAGGTCCCGATCACGGAATACGTACGGCCCGGTGCCGCCCTCTCCCACCTGTCCGCTGTCGGCGCGGGCCTCGGATTCGGGCTGCCCGCCGCTGTCGGTGCCCAACTCGGCACCCCGGACCGCCCGGTGATCGCCCTCATGGGCGACGGGTCGATGCACTACGCGATCACGTCCCTGTGGACCGCGGCCCGCTACAAGATCCCACTGACGATCGTCGTCTCCTCCAACGACGAATACGGCGTCCTCAAGCAGTTCGCCGACATCGAGAGCGCCACCGGCATCCCCGGACTCGACCTGCCCGAGCTGAACATCTCGGCCACCGCCGCGAGTTACGGCATCGACGCGCACGAAGCCAACGACACCGACCAGGTCGCCGAGATGCTCCGCGCCGGAGTCGACGACCGGGAACGCCCGACCCTCATCAACGTCCGGACGAACAGGGTCAAGAAGGTCGCCCCCCGCCTGACCTGAGCCCACCCAACCCGGCAGAGACGGTCGGCGAGTGTCCCCCACCGCCCCGTCCGTCGCTGCCGGCCGAGCGGAGGGCCCGGTCGGGACATGGGTGAACGCACCCTTCTTTACGCACAACGATCGGGGCAGGCTGCCAGCGGGTGCGGCGGCTGGCTGAGAACGGCAAACTGGTCACGATCGGCCTCGACCCCTGAGTGCCGAGCCAACGCGCTCTGAGGTGAGCCATGAACGTGGAAGCTGACATCCCGAGCCTCGTCGGCGTCCACCACCTGAAGCTGCCGGTACGCGATCTCGCCCGCTCCGAGACGTGGTACGGGCGCACGCTCGGCTACCGGCGGGCGGCCGAGTTCATCGAGCAGGGGGCGTTGATGGAGATCGTGCTGAGCCACCCGGACGGCGGACCGGACCTGGTGCTACGGCTCGCCCCGGACCGGGCCGAGGCCGCCGCCGGCTTCGACTACTTCGCGATCGCGGTCCCCGACAGCGCCGCGATCGCGGCGCTCGCCGCTCGCCTGGAAGCCCTTGACGAGCCGCACGGCGGCGTCTGGCGCGGTCTGCGCGGATGGATGCTGCCACGGCTGCACGACCCCGACGGTCACGAGGTGCGTTTCTACACCATCGAGGAACACACCTCGGGCGAGCCCGGCGAGGTCATGCGCATGGTGGACCCGCAGGAAAGCGCCGAGCAGGTGCGGCCCGCCTCGCCGTAGGCAGCCCGACCGGAGGTCCCGACTACGTAGTGTCCGTGGGGCCGGTGCCAGAGGTAGGTCCTAGCCTCATCCTCCAAGGACTAACGCCAGCACCCGGAGGGCAGCACCATGGCCTCGATGCCACAGAAGATCACCACTTTCCTCATGTTCGAGGGCAGGGCGGAGGAAGCACTGACTTTCTACCTGTCGCTGTTCGAGGACGCCGAGGTCGTCGACATCTCCCGCTACGGCGCCGCCGGCCCCGGCGAGGCCGGCACTGTCCAGCGCGCCACGTTCTCGCTCGCCGGACAGCGGTTCATGTGCATCGACAGCCATGTCAAGCACAATTTCGGGTTCACTCCGGCGGTATCCCTGTTCGTCGAGTGCGACACCGAGGCCGAGCTCGACCGCCTCTACGGCGCCCTCGCCGAACAGGGCACGGAGCTCATGCCGCTGGACTCGTACGGCTTCAGCGCCAAGTTCGGCTGGGTGAACGACCGCTTCGGCGTCTCCTGGCAGTTGAACCTGCCCGAGTGACGGTGGAGCGACGCAGAATCCACAGCAATGGCTCATACCCCGTCCGGGCGGAACGGGCAGGGATGCGAGCGGTGGGCGGCGCACAGGCTGCGGCCGTAGTTCCAGGCGTGCCAACCGCCGGTCCCTGGGCTTTAGGTCCCATCACCGGCAAACTTGAGCAACACGGCCTCCAGGCGCTCCCACTGCCACGCCGACTCCCTGCGACGACGCGGCATCGCCGCCACGATCCCCGAGAAGGACGACCAGAAGAAGCACCGCCGAAACCGTGGCAGTCTCGGCGGCCGGCCGCCCGGTTTCGACCGGGAGATCTACCGTCGACGCAACACTTTCGAACGCTGCTTCAACCACCTCAAGGGCTTCCGCGGGATCGCCACCAGATACGACAGGACCGCCACCTCCTACGAAACAGCGGTCACCCTCGCGTCGTTCCTGCTCTGGGCAAGACCCGTTTGAAGACGGACCCTAGAGTCCTCTCCGCGCAGGCGGAGGTGAGCCTTCCGGCAGTAGAGACCGCCGAGGTTCCCGCCCGTCCTCTCCGCGCAGGCGAAGGTGAGCCGACGCCATCCACGAGGTCACCCGCCTTGAAGGCCGGCACCACGGGTGCGTCGTGGCCGCGCTCACGGCACCAGGCGAGCCAGGAGAGTACCGCCCGCCCGGCGGGCGTTCCAGGTGTTCACTGCAGAACTGCCCCAGAGCAGCTCCAGCGCCTCGCCGATCTCCTCGCCGGCCACGGTCGCAAGCGGTCGCGTCCCGGCCTGCTTCGCGGCTGGTTCTGAGTTAGGACACCGGGGCCGGCATGGAGCCGATACATCGCTGGCGTTCACACACGGTCACCAACAGGCCGGGTTCCTCGGTGAACTGGTGACAGTTGCATACGAGAGCACACCAGTAAACCGAGGCCGGAAGATGGCGTGAGCCCCGCGCTCGTCCTGACAGCCGTGTGATCGATGGGCAACCATTCCTGCGACCTGATGGTCATGTCCGTGCCACACCCGTACTGGGGGGCATTGTCAGCTCCGCCTTGGGACGTACCTGAGGCGCTGGAACATGGGGGAGACACCTTCATGCATCACCGCACCACCGTGGCAGGTTTCGCCGGGGCACTCGCCCTGTCCGCGCTCACGATTCCGGCGACCGCCCAGGCGGATGACTTCTCGGGTGACATCGAGATCACGAAGGTGGTCGTCAACGGAGGGAAGGACATCGTCCTGGGGACCACGGACGTGAAGACGTTCAGCATCTCGGTGACGGCCACGGACAACTCGGGCATCGAGGTCGGAAGGACCTTCCCGGTCATGTGGCACACCCCCCTCCCGAACGGCGACTATTACGGTCTCGTGACGCCCGACACCATCGCGGGCAAGTGCGTGCGCCAGAGCTTCACCACGACCACCTGCACCTACACGCTGAAAATCAACCCGCGCATCCATCCCCAGGACAACACCACGGCCGGGACCTGGACCGTGAGAGCCCACGCCCTGGCCAACGACGGTGACTACATCACCAAGGATTCCGCCGCGAAGGCGAAGGTCCTGCGCAACTCCAGGCTGAGCGTCAACGCCTCGCCGGAACCGGTGAAGAAGAACAATACGATCACCGTCGCAGGCGCCCTGAACCGCGCCAATTGGGAGACCTACAAGTACGGGGGCTACACCAAGCAGCCGGTGAAGCTCCAGTTCAAGAAGAAGGGAACCAGCACCTACAAGACCCTCAAGACCGTCACGACGGACAGCAAGGGCAACCTGAGGACGACGACAAAGGCCACGGCGGACGGCTACTTCCGCTACTCCTTCGCAGGCACGTCCACCGCCCCGGCGGTCGCCTCCGCGGCGGACTACGTCGACGTGAAGTAACCCTCGGAAGGGTCATCCATCCTCCAGCAAGCGCAGAAGGCTCAGGCCGGAGAGATGGAAATGCTTCGCCGTCGTGAGTCCGCTCCCCCGTTCCCTGCGCGTTGCCGTCTCCCTCTCCCTGGAGACGCAGGAGAAGAAGACCGACTCAGTGCTGGGGGTGGGGGCGGGAGTGGAACATGGGCCGCCGCTTGGTGGCGGTGCCCTGGGTGAGGCGGCCGAGTTCGACGCGCATCTTGATGGCGTGGAAGACCTCGACTGCACCCACGACGATGGCCATGATGCCCACCACCAAGGTCAGCGCGGCGATCGAGCCGAACGGCAACACGATCAGCACGACGCCCGCCAAAGTGGTGATGATCCCCGAGAAGATCTGCCAGCCGCGCGCCGGTATCTCCTCGGAGGATGCCGCTGTGGCGGTCACCATGATGCCGCGCAGCAGCCAGCCGAAGCCGATCCACAGCGCGAGCAACAGAATCGATTCCAGGGTGCCCCGGAAACAGACCAGGCCCAGCAGGATGAACAGCGCGCCCGCGACGAAATGCAACACCCGCAGGTGCCGAGGAACGTGTGTGCCGAAGGCAGCGGCCAGCTGAAAGACACCGGTGGCCAGCAGGTAGATGCCGAAGAGCACGCCGACGACCCGCAGGGTCTGGCTGGGCCAGGCCAGGGCGACGACGCCCAGGGCGATCGCGGCCAGGCCCATGGTGAGCAGGAATTGCCATCCCATGTTCGCCAGGGCGCCCAGGCCCCCGGCCGGGGGGACATCTCTGGGCTCGGTGCCGTGCGGAGGGCCGGTACCTGCGGAATCGGAGGGGTATGTCATGCCGTCTGCCTCCTCCAGGAAAGAGCACGGTCAGAGGGATCCAGTTACATCGTCACCCGCCTGGCCCCGTCCCGCCTGGCGGGCGCTCACAGGTCCCGTCGGTACCGCCGGGCGCCATACCGTCCCCGAGGGGACAGAAAGGCCGCTTGGGCTCCGGCCGCGCGTCCACGGGTTGCAGCGGGCACCGTGGCGCGATGACATGGAAGGCAGCGGCCGTCTCGGCTGTCCGTAAAAGAAGCGCCGCCACGGGGCTCACTGCCATCGCCAAAGCATGTCGGTCACCTTGAGCTCTCTCCGTCCCGGTGAATGGGTGCGCCGCCGCCGGTCTCCCGCTGGTGGGCGCTGACGAGTTCCCCCGAGTTCCCCCGAGGGATGCCGACGCCCTGTCGCGGTGCCTCCATCAACCGGCACGGCCCGGTCGGTCGACCCGACCAGGGGAAACGCGCCCTGGACGGCACCGGTCTGTACGGGCGAGGGCTGTACGGGCGAGGGCTGTACGGGCGGGGGCTGTACGGGCGGGGGCTGTACGGGCGGAACGGTGCCCGCAGTGGTGTGCACCGGCGGCGTCGGGATCGTGAAATTGACAATGCGCCGGATATCCGGATATCGCGGTCAGTGGAGAGAGGCTGGAGATGGGCAACGACGGTATTCCGGCCCCGAGTGAGGGGCTGCTGATGACACATTTCCTGACGGTGCGTAATGTGGCGCGTTCGCGCCGCTTCTACAGCGAGGTGATGGGCGGGCAGGTCGTCCTGGAGGAGAATCCTTGCATCGTCAAGCTCGCCAACAGCTGGATCATCATGAATCCGGGCGGCGGCCCCACCCCGGACAAGCCCGATGTGACGCTGGTCCCACCCGATGAGCCGCACACCGTCTCCAGCTTCATGAACCTGCGGGTCGCCGACATCCAGGCCTGCTACGCCCAATGGAGCGCGAAGGGAGCGGAGTTCCTGACTCCGCCGATCGACCGGCGTGCCGAGGTCCGCTGCTACCTGCGCGATCCTGATGGCTACCTGATCGAGGTCGGGCAGGCCACCGGAATGCTGGAAGGTATTTTCGCCCGCACCGACACCGATTCCGGGTAGTTCACCCTCCCTCGGCAGCTCGGCAGGTCCGCAGGTCGGCAGCTCGGCAGGTCCGCAGGTCCGCAGGTCCATGGCGCTGCCCACCCAGGAATGTTCCGTCACGCTGCCGGCTCTCCGGTGCGCACAGGCCAAGGCCACCAGGCATCGAGATCCCGTACCGGTCCGGCTTCTCGGCGGACCTCTCCGGCCGGCGGGATGCGGGGCAGCGCGGCATCGGACGTCCGGTGAGGCCGGCCAGGAGCGGGGCAAGCAAGGTGCGGGCAGCGGTCCGGGCCGCGTACGGGTTGCCGGGCAGGCCCACGATCCCAGTGGTCGTTGGGGAGTTGGGCGAGCAGTTGCGGATGTCCGGGGCGGACGGGGACCGCGTCCACCACCCACCCGGCACCGTGCTCGGCCAGCAGCCGCCTAAGCACCCGTCGAAGCGTCCTCGCCCGCCCGGCGGATGTGCCTCCCCGGGGCCTGCACCGGGCCGCGTTCCGTCGCGCCCCGGCCCGCACTGCGTGCTCCAGCGGCATCACCGCCTCGGCGCCGCTGGCACCAGCGCGTCGGTGGAGATCTCCACGGCCTCACCCTCGGCCAGTCCCCGGGGGCCCCTCGGCGGCGCTCGCGCGCACCGCACCAGCCGGCAGCCGCCACGGGGCCTGGTTCGGCAACGGCGTAGCCATCCATGGCCGCGGGGTCGAAGGCCGGAAGGGGCTGCCGGGTGCAGAGGTCCTCGGCCAGCGTCACTCCGGCTGCCCATGTGAGCGGGGCTCGCGGGGCGGGCAGAGGATCGGGGGCCAAGGGGCCAGAGGTGAGGGGTGAGGGGTGAGTAGTCAGCGCCCGACGATCAGCCGTACCGCCCCGTGGAGTTCGGGCTGCGTACGGTGAAAGCCGTATTTCTCGTCCCAGGCTCCCGAGGCCAGGTCGGCATCGAGCTTGGCCATCGCGCGTTCCTCCACGCCGGGTTCGAGGAACGTCCAGGCGGATTGGGCGCGCCGTACGGCCGGGTCGAGGAAGGACTCGGGGCGGGCGTAGAACGCCTCGGTGAACCCGTCCACGCAGTCGATCGGGACGGGCACCGGGTGGACCGCGGTGCCGGGGCCGAGGGCATCGGTGATCGTCCCGATGGCCGGGTGGCGGGCTGCCTCCGCACGTTGCAGTTCGGGGACGTAGTCCATCAGCCACAGCCTCCCCAGTTCGTCGCCGTCGAAGGCCAGGACGACGACCGGGCCACGGGCGACCCGGCGCATCTCGCGCAGTCCGGCGGCCAGGTCCGGCCATTGGTGGAGCGTGACCATGGCCATGGCGGAATCCACCGAATCGTCGTCGAACGGCAGTGCCTCCGCGACTCCGTGAATCGCGGGCGCGAGGTGGGCCGGACGCTGCGCCCGCATCGCCGGGGAGCACGTGCCGGCCCGCCGGTTCGTACGAGCCCGCGCCCGCACCGACGTTCACGACCGTCTGTGCCGAGTGCAGCGTGCACCAGGAAGGCGATCCGGGGATCGGTCCGGCGAACGCGGCTGTAGCCCTCGCCCACCAGCCCGTAATCCGTGTCTCCCCTCACCTTCGACATACGATCTTCCTCTCAACTCGCCTGCCTACAGGGGCATACGGGGCATACGGGAGAACATGATGGCCTCATCCCCATCCCGCCACGACAAAGAACCACTGGCCGGTGGCGGCGTCAACCACGTCGTCCGCAGCGGACGGACGGTCCGGCGCCCCGGGGGACCATGGAGTCCCACCGTCCACGCTCTCCTCGGCCACCTGCGGGAGGCGGGGTTCACCGGTGCCCCGCTCGCCCACGGTTTCGACGACGACGGGGACGGGGACGGGGACGGGGACGGGAGATCCTGGACCATCTGTCGGGCGAGGTGGCGCACTACCCCCTGCCCGAGTACGTACGGACGGACGCCTCCCTCGAAGCGGTCGCCCGGCTTTTGCGTGCCTACCACGACGCGACCGCCGGCTTCCTCCCGCCTTTGGATGCCCAGTGGTACCAGCCGCCGCGCGAGCCCGCCGAGGTGGTCTGCCACGGTGACCTCGCCCCGTACAACACGGTCTACCGGGACGGGGTCCCAGTGGCGCTCATCGGCTTCGACACCGCTCACCCCGGCCCGCGGGTCTGGGACCTCGCCTATGCCGCATACCGGTTCGTGCCATTGACCGGGCCGGACAACCGGGACTTCCCCCTGCCGGTGGCCCAGCAGGCGCGTCGGCTGCGGCTGTTCGCCGACGCGTACGCGCTTGATCACGCCACCCGTAAAGCCCTGCCCCACACCGCGGCCGAGCGGCTGGAACACCTCGTGGGACACATGCACGAGCGGGCCGCAGCCGGTGTCTCCGCCTTCGCCCGGCATATTGCCGACGGCCACGACGCGCTCTACCGGGCGGACCGGGCATACATCGCACGCCACGAGGAAGCGTTCGTCGCGGCGCTGCTGCGCTGAGCCGAGGAGCTCAGCCGAGGAGCTCAGCCGATGTGTACCGCGCGTGGGCCGAAACTCGCGAGCCGTCTGGGGGGCGCAAGGGGCTCTGGGGGCGGCCTGCACCGCTGCGGCGCCGATGCTCGACCCAGCAGACGGCGTGTCAGCCGAGGTCCAGCAGCTGCTCGTAGAAGCCGCCGATTTCCCGTTCCGTGTCGATGAGGTGGATCTCCAGGATCCAGTGGCAGCGCCGGCCCGCCTTGTCGGTGCGCCGCAGCGGGGTGTCATTGGCCGGGGTGAGGTAGGACTCGGTGTCGGCACCGTCGATCTTCTCGTGCGGGAACTCTCCGACCAGGTGGCCCGCATGCCAACCTCCCAGGGCCCAGCCGGCCTCGACGGCAAGGTGCTCGACCCGGGCGTACAGCTGCTTGCCGGTGATGTCCGGGCAGGACTCGAAGGCCTGGCGACCGGCCGCGAAGATCTTGGGAAGGGCGTCCCGCAGGCGGTGTTTGGCGGGGTCGTCGCCCAGGACGTAGGTGCGGCCGAAGTCGGCTTCGTACGCCTCGAAGATCGGGCCGAAGTCGGCGAAGGCGATGTCGTCGGTGCCGATGGTGCGGTCCGGTGGGTTGTCCCGGTACGGCCGGAGGGTGTGCGGTCCGGAGCGGACGATCCGTTTGTGCCAGTGGCGGGTGGTGCCGAACATCTCGTTGGCCAGGTCCCGGACGCGGTCGCTGACCGCACGCTCACTCTCACCGGGGGCCACCAGGCCACGGGCCGCGATCTCGTGGAACAGCGCCTCGGCCTTGGCCTGGGCCTCCAGCAGCCGCTCGGCGCGTACGGATTCATTCGCCATACGACAAAACCTAAGGCTCCGGCATCGAGGACGGCGAACCAGACTCCCCGACCGTGGTCGTGGCCGGGGCCGTGGCCGCGGTCGCGGTCGCGGTCGCGGCGCCAGTCGGCCGGCACGCCCGGTTGCGGATGCTGACCGAGTCCGCCGGAGTTCCGTAGAGGAGAATGTGTGCGATACCGCGTCGTCGATGAGCAGGGAGGACCGATCCGATGGGACGTGACGAGCCCGGCACGGGCTGTGGCCCGTACACCGCCGATGGGCTCCTTCCCCCTGGGCAGCGGCTCGCCCGGGGCTGGCCCGTCTCGCACTACGGCCCCGTCCCCAGGTTCCGGCCCGACCGCTGGGACCTGAAGGTCTTCGGCGCCACCGGCACAGGCGACAACCACACCTGGACCCTCGACGAATTCGCAGCGCTGCCGACCGTCGAGGTCGTCGCCGATCTGCACTGCGCGACAGGACCCACGTCGACCGGCCACGAGTGGTTCGGCGTCGCTGCCACCACACTGCTGGCGCTGGCACCTCCCTCGCCCCGGGTCACGCACGTCATGGCCTGGGCGGAATACGGCTACAGCGCGAACATGCGGCTCGGCGACTTCGCCTCCGCCCGGACGCTCCTGGCCACACACCACAACGGAGAATCGCTCACCGCCGAGCACGGCTTCCCCCTGCGCCTCGTCGTCCCCCACCTCTACGGCTACAAAGGCCCCAAGTGGCTGCGCGGCATCGAGTACATGACGGCCGACCGCCGCGGCTTCTGGGAAGAGCGCGGCTACCACAACATCGGCGAGGCATGGCGAGGCCGGCGTCACTCCTACCAAGAGGAAGTCGGCGACGGGCCTCCTCTGTAAGCAGGCATGGCCGATGCGAGGGTGCGCTTCCGGGCCGGCGACACCGATCGCCCCACCGTCATCGCGAAGAACCGGCTGGTCGTCGGCACCGAACAGGCGACCCGAAGCCGGAACGGCTGAGTTCGCCAGGCGGCGGGCAGCGGGCGGCAGGTCGCGGGTGGCGGGCACTGGGCAGCGGGGCGGGGCGGGCCGGGGCGGTGGCGGATCAGCAGCCGAGACCGGTAGTGAAGCTCTCCAACGCCGCGGCGACTTCGACGGGAGCCTCCAGGGGCAGCAGGTGCCCGCTGGCCGGGACGATCTCGAACCGGGCCTGGGGGACGCTGGGCAGGAGGCAGCGGCGCAGCACGTGCGGCGGTTCGACCTGGTCGCGCTCGCCGGCCAGGACGAGGACGGGGACATCGATCGTCCTGGCGGCGTCCGTGACGTCCGCGGCAATACCCCGCATGGGCCACTCCAGACGCGCGGCTTCGTCGCTGTTCAGACTGTCCCGCACGACGGCGCTCCGGACGGCCCCCGTTAGCGGCGTGGCGGTGAGGGCGTGGTCGAGCGCCTGACCGACGGACTGCGCCGAATCGTAGGCGTGTGAGAGGGACTGCCGGTACTCGGCAGTCACGCTCGCGGGCGGCTCCGGCGGTGCGGGGGCCAGCAGTGCCACCCCTGCCAGGCCCGGGGGACGGCGGGCGGCGGCGAGCAGACTCACTTTGCCGCCCATCGAGTGCCCGACGAGGACGAACGTGCCCAGGCCCAGGCCCTTGACGATGTCGATGAGATCGTCGGTGAGCCGGTCCAGTCGGTACGGGCCGGGCAGCGCCCGCGACAGGCCCCAGCCGCGCTGGTCGAAACGGACCGTGTCCCGATCAGCCGGGAGCCGCTCCACGACGGCGTCCCACGTACCGGCGGACCCACCCCAGTAGTGCACGAACACCAGCGTGGGCCCGCCCCGCTCCCGTCGGCGGACCTCGATCGAGCCGTCTGCCACAGGTACGTGGTGCGTTGTGGATACTGTCGTCATGGAGACCTCTGAGCTGTATCGCGGAAGGGTACGAAGAACTGCTCCAGCTTGAGTTCACGCCGCTGAGCAGTGGATATGCTCCAAACGCTACAGACGCGCCGCAGCGCAAGCCCGGTCGAAAGGTGCAAGCTTCTTGTGAAAAGCGGTCAGCTTCCCGGAGTCAAACAGCTGCGCTACTCGCCGGCTCCCCGGGCACCGTTCGATGTGGAAATGCTCAGCTTCGCGCAACTGCGGCTCATGGATCGCAGCCGCCAACGAACCCGCCCCCAACGCCCGGACTTCCATGTCATGGCCTTGGTGCAGTCGGGCGTAGGACGACACACCGCCGATTTCGTCGATCACCCCCTGCGGGAGCGAACCGTCGTGTGGATACGTCCGGGCGTGGTGCACCGCTGGACCGATGTCGACGATCTGGAAGGCCCCCTGCTGCTGTTCACGCAGGGCTTGCCGCCTGCTCCCGGCCCCGTGGCGCAAGCGGCGGGAGACATCTTCGGCCCGGCCTGCTGGCAACTGGACAAGGACGCCTGGGACCTGTCCATCTGGGCCGCGGACCATCTGAGGCACGAGCATGCGGCAGCGGTGTCGAATCCGCGACTGGCCTCGGCGCCGCTGCTCGCCCACCTTCTGTCGGCCCTGGTGCTGCGGGTGCTGCCCGTCGAGCCGGCCGAGCCACCGACAGGCAACCCCCACGAACACACCGTCTTCCACCGCTACCGGGCCGCGGTGGAGCAACGGTTCACACGGCACCACCGCGTACGTGACTATGCCTCCACCCTCGGCTATGAACCGCGCACCCTCACCGCAACGGGCCTGGGCGCCAAACAGTTCCTCGACCAACGGATTCTGCTGGAGGCCAAACGACTGCTCGCACACACCGACCTACCCGCCGCGCGCTGCGCAGAGCACCTCGGCTTCCAGGACGCCGCGAACTTCACCACGTTCTTCCAGCGTCAGGCCGGGCTGTCCCCCGGCCGCTGGCGCACGCGGCACGACGGCCACTGAGCAGAGCACGCCGGCCCCCGTTCACCGCAGCAGTGACGCTGCGCGCCGCGCCCGGCAATGGAGCCTGCCGCCGAACCGGCACAAACACGGACCTGCTCTGCGATGTCACGTGAGCACAGGTGGTGGCGCAAGGTGTGAGCACAGGGACACCGGCCTTGGGGACCAAGAAAGGCTGAGTAGCTGTTGGACGCGCGGGCCTGTCCGGCGGATCATGCGACTACTAGGCTGCGACGATGCAGTCTGCAGATCGGGACCAGGCGAACGGCTACGACAGCTTCGCTGAAATGTTCTCGGCGGAGACCGAGAACAGCCTGGTAAACGCGTATTACGAGCGGCCCGCAATGTTGGCCCTGGCCGGAGACGTGACTGGCCGTCGGATCCTCGACGCCGGCTGCGGCTCAGGCCCCCTGTCCTCTGCGCTACGCGACCGCGGTGCCGTCGTCACCGGCATCGACGCCAGCGCCGGGATGCTGGCGCTGGCGAGGCGGCGGCTCGGCGACGATGTAGCCCTCCACGTGGTCGACCTACGCGACCCTATGCCGTTCGACGACGGGACGTTCGACGACGTGGCCGCATCGCTGGTGCTGCACTACCTGGAAGACTGGGGGCCGACGCTGGCCGAGTTGCGGCGGGTACTCCGGCCCGGCGGCCGGCTGATCGCGTCGGTGAGCCACCCCTTCACGGCCTACGCGCACCGGGATCCCCGACCCGACTACCACGCCACCACCAGCTATACCTTCAACTGGACTCTCAACGGGCATTCCGTCCCGATGGAGTTGTGGCGCAGGCCGTTGCAGGCGATGACCGATGCCTTCGCCGCCGCCGGCTTCCGTCTTTGCGTCATCAGCGAGCCGCAGCCCGATCCGGCCGCCCGCGAACTGTTCCCGGCCGGCTTCCAGGACCTTTCGACCAACCCCAACTTCCTGTTCTTCGTCGTCGAGGTACCGCCGTCGGCCACCGGCTCAGGCAGCTAGCCAGTCGCGGATCACGGGCGAAGCCAGAATCCTGCCCCAGTAGGGTGGCTCCGCATGACCGACTCCGAGATCGAGATCACCGCAGACCTGGTCCATGACCTGCTGCAGGAGCAGCATCCGGACCTCGCAGGACTGGCCATCCGCGAAGTAGCGGGTGGGTGGGGCAACCAAATGTGGCGCCTTGGGGACGACCTGGCCGTGCGCATGCCGCGTACAGAAGGTGCCCCGGACCTCCTGCGCAAGGAGTGCCGGTGGCTGCCCGTCCTGGCCCCGCGCCTGCCGCTCCCGGTCCCCAACCCCGTACGGATCGGTGAACCTTCTGCGCGCTTCCCGAAGCCCTGGGCCATCATGACGTGGGTCCCCGGCGAGCCACTGGACTACACCTCCATCAGCCGCGGCGACCACGCGGCCGACACTCTGGCGGGCTTCCTCAAGGCACTCCACGTGGAGGCGCCCGAAGACGCGCCGATCAGTGAGGACCGCGGCGACCACCCCAAGAAGTGCACGGACGGCTTCGACCACCTCTTCCACGCCGTCGTCCCCGACGACCTCGCCGACGATGTCCGGGCCGTCTGGGACGACGCCGTCGCGGCGCCCGAGTGGGAGGGCCCGCCGCTCTGGGTGCACGGCGACCTTCATCCCGCGAACGTCGTCGTCTCGGGCGGGACGCTCTCGGGCGTGATCGACTTCGATGCCATGTTCGCCGGCGATCCGGCGTGGGACCTCGCGGCCGCATGGGTCGTCCTTCCCGCCGACGCCGCCTCACCCTTCTTCGACGCATACGCGCAGGCAGACGAGGGGACGATCCGGCGCGCCCGCGGGCTGGCCGCCCTGAAGAGCCTGTTCCTCATGCTCATGGGCCAGAACGGCGACCGGGGCCTTCCTGGCGGCAAGCCGACATGGGGACCCGCAGGCCGGGCAGCACTCGATCGTGTTCTGAGCGGCGGTTTGATGTAGGCACGGAGCGACCGGGCCTCATCCGATACCCGCTGCCGGAGCTGCCGCAACCTCTGTGTCCCGTCCCCGCCGGTCGGCGGCGGGCTTCCCGGAGTGCAACGACCCGCCCCGGACGGCGGATGCGGCGCTCACTCCTCCTGGCCGTCGTCGTCATCGTCGAAGTCGACGGCGTCCGGGGCGCGCAGGGGCCGCAGCCCCTTCACCGGCCGGGAGGCGGTGAAGGCGAGCTTGTGGCGGGACTCCTGGACGGTGAGCTGCTTGTCCATCCGGCGGCGGTAGGTGTCGTCGACCGGGTCGACGACGGCGAGCAGGTGCAGGGCCTTGGCGATGCGCCCGTACTCGGCGAACGCCTGTCCCAGCGGCGTGGGATGCCCCTCGCGGCCGGCTCCGCCGCGGTGGCGCTGGGATCTCTCGGTCACCAGGACGAGGTCGCCGCGGCCGTGGCTTTCCTCGCTTCCGCTGACGCCGCGTACCTCACCGGCCAGGATCCGGTCGTCGACGGCGGCCTCGTCGGCTCGGTGCCGGCCGCCTGGGGGCGGGTCTCCCAGCCGTCGGCCGGGAGACCCGTACGCCGCCGGCGACTTGGCAAGGGGTGGTGCACGGCTGCCACCTCACCTTTGCCGGCCTTCTGCACGGCATGCTGCCTCACTCCCCCGCACGGGGGGTGAGCTCGAAGAGATATCCGTTGGGGGGTGTGGTGCTCGGCTGCACCGAGCGGCACTCCCAGCCGCTCTCCTCGAACGCCTTGTGCCACTGATCGTATGTCGGCAGGTAGTCGCCCATCAGGGCGTGGATCGCCTCGAATCCGAGGGTGAAGATCGTGGTGTCCGGCCCGGGCAGTTCGGTCGTCCGTACGACATCGCAGATGAACAGGCGCTTGGCCGCGGGGAACGCGGTGCGCAAGCGGCGCAGAGTGCGCACGCAGCTGTCGTGGGGCCAGAAGTCGTGGCCCATGAAGACGCAGGTGACCGTGTCGACATCGGCGAACTCCGGGCGGGGTTCGAGGGCGAGGACGTCGCCCTGGAGCACGGTGATCCGGTCGGTGAGGCCCGCCTCGTCGACGGACTCGGTGGCCAGTTGCACGGAGGCGTGGGAGATGTCGACGCCCACCCCGCGCGCACCCGGGTGGTTGCCGAGGATGCGGATCAGCCGCTGTCCGGAGCCGCAACCGAGGTCGGCGACCTTCTCGACGGGCGGGTCGGCCAGCACCCGGTCGAAGAGGGGCTCGACCTCTTCCTCACCGATCAGCCGGGACCCGAGGGCCACGGCACGCATATCGCGGTGGTAGAAGGTGCCGGTCCTGCGCTTGGTCCAGGTGACATCGGGCGCGGTGCTGAACAGTTCGCCGCAGCCTTTCACCAGCCAGTAGACGTAGCCGCGGGCGGCGTACGCTGCGTCGAACAGCGCGCCCGGTATGACCAGTTCATCGTTCTTGACCTCGACGACATTCGCCCAGTGCAGTGTGCGATGGATGCTGCGTATGACTCCGTCGTCGAGCCGTTCGTCACCGCCGTTCCCGAACGGCGCCTCCCCGTGCTCGGCCAACTGATCCAGAATGCCGAGCTGTTGGGCCGCGGACAGCGCCGCGGTGGCGACATAGGAGGAGAAGAGGTCCGCCACCGGACCGCGGGTCCATTCGGTCGGCTCCGGTGCGGCCGTCCTGGACGAAGACATGCTGTGCCACCCTTCGTTTCGACTGTGCTGATCCGGCCGCCGTGCGACCGGACGGTGGTCAAAGGCCGCGCGACACCACGGGTGCCATGTGGTCCCTCACCTGGTTCAGCCGCTGGACCACCTCGTCCTCGGTGTCCCCGCGCACGGAGATGATGGCCACGGCGTCGTTGCAGTTCTCGGGTTCGGACAGGGTGTCCCCGGGTGCGGCCAGGATCTGGCGCTCCAACACCCACGGTTCGTCCGGCGGCGTCAAGGGCTGCTCCAGCACGCCGGCGCCCGCGTAGATGACCGTGAAGCCGGTCAGATGGGCGGCAGGAGCCGGTGATGCGGGAACGGTGCCCTCGACCTGCGCCTGGATCACGGCCTCGTCCAGATTGACCCCGGTCCGGGAGAGGAATCCGGCGATGACGCCGCCACCGCCTGCCCGGGCCGCGATCTCGCAGAAGACGATGTCGTCGCCCCGTACGAACATCTCGTGGTGTGTCACCCCGGTGAAGCCCGGGTGGGCGGTCAGGACGCGCTGATTGAACTCCAGCAGCGCGTCGAGTCGCGGGCCCGGTGCGACGGCCACATCGCGACACGGACGCAGTTCGGTGTAGGACGTGGTCTCGTCGATGTAGCGGCCGGCGACGGCCGCGACGACCTCGGAGTCCTGGACCACGCTGTCCACGTGGAAGAGTTGTCCGTCGATGAATTCCTCCACCTCGAACTCGTGCAGCCGCTCCTCCTGTTGAACGGTGAAAGCATGCACCTCGGCCGGGTCGCGCAGCACGAAGATGTCCCGTGATCCACTGCCCAGCCGCGGTTTTGCGACTACGGCGGTTGCTCTGGCCAGCAGGTCGAGGGCGGCTGGTTCGCTGAACGCGGCGAACTCGGGGACCAGGACGCCGTGCCGCCGTAGATGCTCCTTCATGAGGACCTTGTCCCGGAAGTGCAGCGCCTGGGCCACCGTCTGGCCGGGGATCGCGAGCTCCTCGCGCAGCTCCGCCGCCGGCAGCAGAAAGCGTTCGGTCACGGCCACCAGGCGATCCGCCTTCCGCCCCTTGAACCCCGCCTGGTATCGCACCGCGTCCTTGAGCGCCGCCACGTCGTACGCGTCCACGGCAAGGACCGACTCCAGCTCGTCGCCGACCGCCTCGGTCACCTTGGCCAGCGAAGTGACGAGCCGCACCCCGTACCGGTCGGGCGACAGGAAACTCCTCCCACCCTCACCCCGGTAAAAGGAATACCCGATCCGGTCGAGCAAAAGGACAGTCGACCTACGTTTTTCATAACCCATTACGTTCGCAACCCCCGGTGCGCCCCACAGGCGTGTCCACCCACACTATGCGAATTGTTCTCGGGTGCTTCAGGAATGCCGCTGCCGGCTTGATCAGTCTTTGTGCAGCAGGCGGAGATACGAGATCAAACTCGGATACCGACCATAGACAGATGCTTCAACTAATGTCCAGTGAATTTTCGAAAGGCGGCGAATGTAAGCCGGTTCCTGACAGGTCGCACCATTCGCCCGTTTCGTTGAAACTCGACCGAAGTAAGTCATTCCACATCCACTCTCACGCCCGTGAACAGCGCAGAGATTATTTCCAGTCACAATTCAAGCCAAGATCAACTATGCTTGACGATCACTTGTTCACACTGTTAAATGAGTGAATCTCTGCTGAATAGACAGTTTCGATATCGCGTCGCCCACGGCGGTGGAACGGAAGTCGGCCGCACCGGCGAGTGATAGCGGAGAAGGGGGAAGGTGATTCCATGGGTCGCCTATGGAACTCCGGAGGGCAGTCCTTAGAGAGGACTCCAAGACGGTTTCCGGACTGGGCTCCGGACGTATACGAGGCCTTTACAGGAAAACTGCTCGACACAGCACACAGTTATCCCTGCTATTTCGGCACGCAGGGGCAGCAGCGCGGCCACAACTGGTTCACCGTCGTCGACCCGCGTTTCCCGGCGGAGCACGGGGTGCCGGCGCTGGCGGACGCCCTGAAGGAGTTCCGGGAACGCGCCCGGACGGGGCCGAAGCGGCAGTCATTGATCGTCTTTGTGGGGCCGCCCGATCCGGAGGCCCGGCTTGCCGATCACCAAACCGCCTTCTGGGACCTCCTCAGGGACCTGAGCGCCATCGACACATCGCCCTGGCCTCCCGGCTATCCCACCGATACCGGTGATCCGGCATGGCAGTGGTGTTTCGCCGGCTCCCCCTGGTTCACCTTTATGACCAGCCCCGGCTACCGCGACCGCCGAAGCCGCGACCTCGGACCGTGTCTGACGATCGTCCTCCAGACCCGCAGGGTCTTCGAGGGCCTGGGCGGCTCCACCGTGGCGGGCCAGGCCGCGAAGCGACGCATCAGAAAAGACCTGGAGCGGTACGACGCCCTCGCGCCGCATCCGTATCTCGGCGACCCCATGTTCTCCTCCGCCCATAAGTGGCGGCAGTACGCGCTGCCCGACGACCAGTCGGTGGGAACTCCCGAGAAGTGCCCCTTCGTCAACTGACCTCGGCGCCCGTACGGCCTGCCCCACCCTGACGCGTGGCACCACGGCTCCGCACCGGGCCGACGAGTGCTCCGCCGATCCGACCGGTCGAAAGGTGACTGCTCCATGTCCGCTCCAGACTTCTGGTCCCGTCATGTCTTCGTCCTCTTCAGCTCCGATGCGCTCTACCGCGGAGTGCACGGCGAGATGGTCGCCCGGCTCCGCAAGGAGGGCTTTCCCCCGGTCGCGGCGCGGCCGCTGCACGCCGACCCCGAACTGATCGACGATCTGTACGCGGATCTCATCGCCGGGCAGTGGCAGACCTGGCGGTATCGCCTGGTCGACGCCGTCCTCGCACTCGGCCCCGCCATGGCCCTGATCTGCCGGTACGAAGGGAACGCGGACAACGCCCATGAGGCGCTCGCGCGCCGCAAGGGCTACCAGCATCCCGAACGTGCCGAACCGGGCACCCTGAGACGGGACTTCGGCGCCGTCAACAGCATCGTCGGCCTGATGCACAGCTCCGACGGTCCGGTGGAGTCCGAACGTGAAGCCGCCGTCTTCGGGCTGACGGCGGCCGACGCGGCCGCCGACCCCGAGGCCGCGGCCGCCGCGATCGACTACCTCTGCGAGATCACCACCCCGCACGCCCCGGAACGGCGGGACTTCGACCAGGTACTGGCCTCGTTACGCACCAGAGTGGTCGCCTCGCTCTGGGAGTACCTGCCCGGCGCCGTCCAGCAGGACGTCCGGGCCCGCTTTCCCGAGCGGTCCGGGCTGGGCCGCGTCGGAGCCGGAAGCGACCTCGCCTCGCTCCTGACGGGGCATGCTCCCGACGCCCTTCTCGCCTTACTGCGCTGCGACTTCGAGCCGGATGCGGCCGACGCGATGCGGATGTCGGTCGCCGACAAGGCACTGCGGACGACGGGTGTCGTACTCGACGACTGGGAGCGCGTGGTCCTGGAGTCCTCGCTGCACTTCCCGCCACTGCGCGCGAGCCGGCAGGTGACGCCGTGACCTCCACGGACACCGATATCCGCATCACCGTCACGGACTCCATCGCGTCGGTCGGCCGAAGTGCCTGGACCGAGCTGGTGGACGCCTGCGACGCCCCCGTGTTCCACGGCTACGACTTCCTGCGCAGCGTCGAGTCCTCGCCCCTGACCTACCCGTCCACGGCCTACTATCTGCTGGCCCACGGCGACGGCGGCGAGTTGGTGGCCGCCCTGCCGGTCTTCCTCCAGCGGACGCGTGACCCGTTCGCCACGGGTCCCGGCGCCGACACCGTCCTCGACGCACTGGTCGGCAACGTCTGGCACTGCTACGACACCCGTCTGCTGTGCCGGGGACCGCTCAGCGCCTGGCTGGTCGAACAGTTCTGGACGGCCCTGGGCGACCTGGCCCGCGACCACCGCGCACAGTTGTGGGGGCTGGTGAACATCGCTGCCCGGGAGCCACTGGCCCAGCAGCTCAAGGCCATCGGGGTCGAGGTCGAGGAGACCGTCCCCCGCTACCGGCTGCCCCTCGCGGACGGACCGGCAACCCTGGACGAGCATCTGGCCGGCATCGGGCGCGCCTCCCGCAGGTCGTTGCGGCAATACGCGCGCCGGGCCGAGCGTGCCGGCGCCAGGATCACCCTGCGCACCGGGCGGGAGGCGCTCGACGACGAGGTACTGGGCCTGTGCCTGAGTACGGCCGACAAGCACGCCCCCGGGTACTACCCGCCGGACCGCCTGGGCGCGCTGATCGAGAGCCTGGGCGAGAGCTGCCGGCTCCTGCGGATCGAGCTGGACGGCACCTTGCTGGCCGTCTCCGTCTGCCTCTACGACGACACCCGGATGCATGCCTGGGCCGGTGGGTGCCGGTACCCGGCGGAGCTCAACTGGAGCCCGCAGTATGCGCTGTTCGACGCCGAGCTCAAGGCGGGGTTCGCCTCCGGCCGCCCCGTCCTGGAGTGCGGCCGGCGCAACGACGAGTTCAAGACGCGCTACGGCCTGCAGTCATACCCGCTGGCCCGCGCGGTTCAGCGCCGCTGAAGCAGCCACCGACGTCTTGGAATGGGGAATCACGCATGTCAGCCACAGCGGCAGAGGGATTCGGCCGCAGGGCCGCCGCACTGCTGCGGTCAGCCGCCAACGACCTGAAGCGGGACGACGAGAACGCCGAACGGGACCTCGGTCTGGAACCGGGCACCTTCGCGGACCACACCTCCGGGAAGCGGCCGGTCGACTGGGCACTGCTGCGCCGGGCGGCCGAGGTCTGGCCGCTCAACGAACGCGACCTGCTGCCCGTCCACGACGACTGCCCGGCCGGACTGTCGGTGCTGCGGGCCGCGGAGTCGCTGGCCGGCTCGCGCGTCCTGGCCCGGGGCGGCGAGGGATATTACGAGTACCGCGACACCGCCATGTCCAGGATCGCCTCCTACCGGCCCGAGTGGATCCGGATGCTGCGGGTGGTCGAGGACAACTCCGCGGACAATCCGCGGGTTCAGTGGAACCGCGGTCATCTGCTCTACCAGTTCACCTACTTCGTCGGCCCCGTGAACTATTACTACCGCTGGGGAGACACGTCGTACTGCGTCCCCATGGAGACCGGTGACTCGGTCTGGGGTCTCCCCTTCGCCCCGCACTCCTTCACGGCCCGCACTGACTCCGAGCCCGCCTACATCCTCGCGCTGACCTACGGCGGCGGCCTGGTCGGCGACGCCCAGCGCGAACTGGCGGTACTGGGCCGCCGGCCGGCCCACGACCTCGCGCTCCCCGTAGCGGGATCCCCCTCGTCGCTGCCCGGTCTGATCCGGTCCTTCATGGCGGCGCGGTGTGTCACCCCGGCCGAGATCGCCGACCGTACCGGACTCGCCGCCGATCGCCTCACGGAGCTGTGCAGCCCGGGCGCCACGGCCACCGAGACCGAACTCGCCCTGCTCGCCGAAGCATTGGGCGTGTCCGTACGCGACCTCCTGGCTCCGCGCAGCACCTCCCACCACGGCGTGTCCATCCAGCACGGCCGCGACGCACGCAGTTGGGACTACCCCGGCAAGGACGATCCCGCCTACCGGTTCACGCAGTTGGCCGGGGACCCCTTGCACCCGCACACCACCGCCCTCCAGGTCGACGTCCGTGCCACGACGGCCTCGGACGACGCCCGCCTGGTCACGCATCAGCACCAGTACCTCTACGTACTGGGGGACGCCCCGGTGGAGGTCGCCTGGGAGCACGACGGCCAACGCCGCACGGACGTGCTCGAACCGGGCGACTCCGCGTACATCGAACCGCTGGTTCCGGTCACCTTCTCCGCCACCGGAGACGCCCTGCCGCGCCTCCTGCTGCTCAGGATCGCCGGAGCCGTCACCCCCGAAGTGCGCCACGCCCTGGGGTCCATGGCCCAGGGCGGCATCGACCGCTACATAGCCGAAGACCGCCTGTGGTACAGCAAGGAAGGGAACTGAACACCGTGCCGGAATCTCAGCCGCCCCGGGCCCCCGGGTCCAAGGCCGCCCGACTGCGGGCGCAACTGAACGGACCGTCCGTGGTCCGTGCGGTGGGCGCACACGACGGTCTGACCGCCAAGCTGGTGCAGCGCGCCGGCTTCGAGGCCGTGTGGGCCTCCAGCTTCGAGATCTCGGCGAGCCACGGTCTGCCGGACGCCAGCCTGGTGACGATGACGCAGTACCTGGACGCCGCGATCGCCATGGACGCAGTCACCGACATCCCCATCATCGCGGACTGCGACACCGGCTTCGGCGGGCCGATGAACGCGGCCTACGCCATGCAGCGGTACGAGCGGGCCGGCATCGCCGCGCTGTGCATCGAGGACAAGCTGTTTCCCAAGATCAACAGCTTTGCCGACGCGGCGCAGGACCTGCTGCCCACCGAGGACTTCGCCCTGAAGATCAAGAACGCGGCCGAGGTGCGGACCGATCCCGACACCCTGCTCATCGCCCGGACGGAGGCGCTGATCGCCGGCCTGGAGGTGTCGGAGGCGCTGGAGCGTGCCCACGCCTATGTCGCCGCCGGTGCGGACGCCGTTCTCGTGCACAGCAAGAGCCGCCGCCCCGAGGAGGTACTGGAGTTCGCCGGCCGGTGGCATTCCGAGGTGCCGCTGGTCGCGGTCCCCACCACGTACCACACGGTCACCGAGAGCGAGTTGTACGGGGCGGGGTTCCGGCTGGTGATCTACGCGAACCAGGGCCTGCGCGCCGCGGTGAAGGGCGTACAGGAGGTGTTGCACGATCTCGGCTCCGCCACCGGCGCCGCGGCGATCGAGGAGCGGATCGCACCGATGGCCGAGGTCTTCGCGCTCCAGGGCATGCCGTCGAGCTTCCGCACCACGCCATGACCGACTCCCCCACGTTCCTGGAGGCGTTGGAAGGCGCCGGGGTCGGCCTGGTGTCCGGCGTGCCGTGCTCGTACTTCGCGGGGCCGATCCGGCTGCTCGGAGGGCACCCGTCGATCCGCTACGTACCGGCGGTCAACGAGGGCAGTGCGCTGGCCATCGCCGCCGGTGCACGGCTGACCGGCGAGCCGGCCGCGGTCCTCGCGCAGAACTCCGGGTTCGGGAACTTGGTCAACCCCCTGACCTCCCTGGTCCTCCCGTACCGCATCCCGCTGCTGGTCTTCGTCAGCATGCGCGGCTGGCCGGCGGCGGATGCGGGCGAACCCCAGCATCACTGGATGGGCCGGGTCGTGCCCCAGTGGCTGGAGTCGCTGGAGGTGCCGTACTGGTGGCTCACCGACGGCGGTCCGCCCGTCGAGGCGGTGCTCAAGGAGGCCCTGCCCGTCCTGGACACCGGGCGGCCCGCCTTCGTCCTGGTCGCCAAAGGAGCCATCCGCGACGAGGCGCCGGCGCCGGCCGAGATCACCGCAGCAGAGGTCTCCCTCCCCGACCGCGACGACGTGGTGGACGCGGTCCTCGCCGAGGTGCGCGACGAACGGATCCTGTCCACCACCGGGTTCCTCTCGCGCACTCTGTACAACCGCCAGGACCGGCCCGGCAACTTCTACATGCAGGGCTCGATGGGGCACCTCGCGGGCCTCGCCCTGGGCGCCGCACTGGCCCGGCCCGAAGAGCGCTTCGTGGCCTTGGACGGCGACGGCTCTCTGCTGATGCACATGGGCACCCTGGCCACGGTCGGCGCCTGCGCACCGCGGAACCTGGTCCATGTCGTCTTCGACAACCGGGCGTACGACTCCACCGGCGGTCAGCCGACGACCTCCGCGACCACCGACTTCGCGGCCGTCGCCCGGGGCTGCGGATACCGGGAGGTGCGCCGAGTGGGTTCCGTGGCCGAGTTGCGGCCGGCCCTGCGCACGCTGCTCGATGCCCAAGGCCCCGGCCTGCTGGCCGTGAACGGCAGGGTGGGCGGCTCGCCCGGGGAGCGTGCGTCGAGCAGTCTGTCCGTCGCGGACCTCGCCGCACGGTTCGCGGGCGGGTTCCGGGCAGGTCCGGTGGCGGAAGCGGGGCCGACACCATGACGAGCACACCCGTGGCGACGGTCACCGGCATCTGGGCCGGCCTGGAGCGCCTGCCGGGCCACCCGGCCGCCCACCTGGGCCGCGGTGCCGCGGCACGTCTGGGCGAGGCCCTGTCCGCGCTCGGTGCGGAACGCATCCTGGTGGTGCACGGCCGGACCTCCTATCAACGGTCGGGCGCCCACGCGTTCGTCGCGGCCCTGCCGGCCCGGCACACCGTGGAGCACTTCGACGGCGTGCGCCCCAACCCGGACATCGAGCAGATCCGGGCCGGCATCGCCGCCTTCCGGCGCTTCAGACCCCAGGCGGTCCTCGGCATCGGCGGCGGCAGCAGCCTCGACGTGGCCAAGGCGATCGCCGTGCTGGCCGCGCAGCGGGAAAGCCCCGAAGAGTGCCTGCGGCACCCCGACGCCATCACCGAGGACCGCCGGTGCGCGCTGGTGCTGATGCCCACCACCGCGGGCTCCGGAAGCGAGATGACACGCTTCGCCACCGTCTACGCCGAAGGGCGCAAATACTCTCTCGACGTGGCGGGGGCCAGGGCCGACCTGGTCATCGTCGACCAGAACCTGACCGCGTCGCTGCCCCTGCGGGACTGTGTCGCGACCGGTCTGGACGCGCTGAGTCAGAGCATCGAGTCGTACTGGTCGGTCTCGGCGACGACGGCCTCCCGGGCGCTGGCCCTGGACGCCCTGGACAGGCTGCTGCCGGCGCTGGCCCGCGCGGCGGACACCGGTTCCTTCACCGATCCACGGGTGCGCACCGACATGGCCCACGGCGCCTCGCTGGCCGGCACCGCGATCGACATCACCCGCACCACCGCGGCACATGCCCTGTCGTACGACCTGACGATGCGGCTCGGTCTGGCCCACGGCACGGCCGTGGCCCTGCATCTGCCCTGGCTGATCAAGCGCCACGCCACGGTGACCGAGCCGGACTGCCGGCATCCGCAGGGCGCCGCGGCCGTACGCGGCGCGGTGACCGTCGTCGAGAACCGCGCACAGAGCACTGCCGGGCGCAGCGTCCGGCAGTTGACCGGACAACTGCTGGCGCTGGCCGGCCAGCCGACCGGGATCAGCGAACTCCTGCTGCCCGCGGACCAGTGGCTCGCCCCCATGACGGCGGCCCTGACCTCCGGCCGGGCGGCCAACAACCCTTGCGTACTGACCGAAGCCGACGTACTGCGGCTACTGCACTGAGCACGAACCAGGAAAGGCGGACCATTCATGGCCAACCCGCGCGTGCTGTACACCGACCCGGCGTGGCTCGTCGAGAAGGGCACCTGGAGCCCGGATCGCGCCACCGTGGAGCGGGACATCCTGGGGCCGGAGGTGGAACTGCGCTTCGGCCCGTTCGAGGACGGCAGCTACCAAGTGACCGGGCCGGGGATGCTGGAGCGGGCTGCCGGGTGCGAGGTTCTGGTGGTCTACCGCACCCAGGTCACCGAGGAGCTGCTCGACGCCGCCGGTGAGCGGCTGCGCGTGGTGGTGCGGCAGGGCGTCGGCACCGACAATCTCCATGCCGAGCTCCTGGCCGCCCGGGGCATCCCCGCCTACCACATCCCCGACTACTGCGTGGACGAGGTCGCCGCCCACACCTCCGCGTTGGCGCTCGCCCTGGAACGGCAGCTGATTCCACAGCACCAGACCCTCGTCGGCGGCACCTTCGACATCTACGCCGGGGGTGCTCCGCACCGCACGAACCGCCGCACCCTCGGCATCGTCGGCTTCGGCCGGATCGGCCGGGCCGTCGCCCGCAGGCTGGGCGGCTTCTACGGCGCGGTGAAGGTGTACGACCCGTACCTCGGCCGGGATCTCGCCGAGGGCTACGGCGCACAGGCCGTCGACACGCTGGAGGATCTCCTCGCCGAGTCGGACCTGGTCACCCTGCACTGCCCGCTGAACCCCAAGACCGAGGGGCTGATCGACAGCACCGCGCTGCGCGCCATGAAGCCCGGCGCCTACCTGGTCAACGCGGCCCGCGGCAAGCTCGTCGATCCGGAGGCGCTGGGCACGGCGCTGGAACAGGAGTGGATCGCGGGGGCCGGCCTCGACGTGTTCTCGCCGGAGAACCCGCACCAGGACCCCAGGTGGCAGCCGGTGCTCCGGCACCCGCGAGTGGTGGTCACCAGCCACCGGGCCTTCCTGTCCGAGGAAGCCGAGGCCAGCAGCCGCCGTCGAGTGGCCGAGCTGGTGCGGGCAGCGCTCGACGGACGGACGGAAGACCAACCAGGGCGCGTCCTCCCCCAAGGGGCTGCCGGATGACCACCGCGTCCCCGACGGCAGCGCACGCACACGACGCGGACGTCATCGTCCTGTCCACCGGTGATGTGCGCATCCCGCTGCACCCCGGCACCGACACCACGGCTGCCCGGCGCGCCGACCAGCACTACCGGCCCCCGGCCGGCGACCGGGATCTGCGCTCGCTGATCGCCGCGTACTCGACGGCACCCGGCGCCGCCGCCGTGGACGCCGGGCAGGTCCTGGTGACGCCGGGCGCCCGACAGGCCATCGTGGCCGTGCTGCGGGCCGTACTCGGCGAGCGCCGGGAAGTCCTCTTCGCCACTCCGTACTGGGCCAGTTATCCGCAGCTCATCGAACTGGTGGGAGGCGTTCCGGTGCCCGTGCCGGGGCGGGTGGGCGACGGACTCCTCGACCTGGACGCGTGGGAGGCCCGGCGCACTCCGGCCACCGGCGCAGTGATCGTCAACTCGCCGCGCAATCCGGACGGCGCCGTGGTCCCGGCCGACTCGCTGCGCCGGCTGGTCGAGTGGGCCGGCCGGCACGGGCTGACCGTACTCTGCGACGAGGTCTACCGAGGTGTGGCCCTCGGCGACCGGCCGGCGCCCTCGGTCCGCGACCTCTTCCCCGCACTTCCCGAACACTGCGTGATCATCGACGGGTTGTCCAAGAGCCATGCGCTGGCCGGACTGCGTCTGGGCTGGGCGATCGCTCCCCCCGCGACGGCCGCGCGCGCCACGGCCATCGCCTCCCACTTCATCGGCCACACCAGCGGCCCCGCACAGGACATCGCACGTGCCCTTCTCGGTGGAGGCGAGGGAGCGGGCGAGGCGGCAAGGCTACGGATCGGTGCCGAGCTCACCGCCCAGCTGGACACGGCGATGAAGGCACTCGACGGCATCGAGGGCCTGTCGTGCCCGCGTCCGGAGGGCGGCATCTTCCTGTTCCCGGACATTCGTACCTGGCTCGCCGACGCCCCGGAAGCGGCTCGCTGCTCCGCCGTCTCCTGGCTCAAGGAGCGACACGGGGTCGCCGTCGTGGACGGGTCGGCCTTCGGTGCGCCGGGACACCTTCGGCTGTCCTTCGCGCTGCCCTCCGAACAGCTGCGGTCCGGTCTGGAGCGACTGCGGCACGCCCTCGCCTCCCGTGACGCCTGAACCCCCGCGCCCCCGACACGTGACGCGTCCGGGTCACCGCATGCGAACGACGTGTGGAAGGAACATCGCTTCGTGAATGTCGCCCTGCTGGACCGGCTTCCCTCTCCGGTACGTGCCCAACTGCACGACCGGAGGATCGAACTGCCCCCGATAGCGGCGCTGGTGGAGGCCGACGAGGACGAACCCGTCCTGCTCGTCGGCTCCTACGCGTCCGGGGAAGCGAACCCCACCTCCGACCTCGATCTGCTCGTCCTCACCAAGCGCCGGCGCCGGCGCCGCCGGCCCGGAACCACCAACCACCCCTCGATCTTCGGTGACAGCTTCGACGGACAGGTCGGAGATCTTCCCGTCAACATCGAGTACGTGTCCCAGGAGCGCCTGCACGACATCGCCCAGGTGCTGGCGGCCGCCGCGGAGACCGGCGGCGTGGACCTGCCGAACCTCCAGGGCCTGGAACTGCGGCTGGTCCAGCGGGTGCACGGCGGCATCGCCCTGGCCGGGGCCGACGAGCTGAGCAGGCTCCGCGCCGGCCTCGATCTCGACACGGTGCGGTCCGCCGCCACCGCACTCGCCTTCGTGGGCACGCTCAGCCTGCTGGAGGACACCACCGTGCTCACCGGCCCCACCCGTGAGCTGATGTGCAGGGGCGCGGCCGAATCGCTGCTCGTGTCCGCCGTCAACGCCTTCGGCCCCGTCACCCACGACGGCAAACACCTCGTGTCCCGGGCCGCACGGATCTCCGCCCTGCCGGACGTGCCCCTCGTCTTCGCGCACGCCGAGCGGCTGCTGTTCAGCGACCGTCTCCCGCTCGACGAGGCACGGGAGTTCATCCTCGACCTGGCACAGGAGCTCTTCCGCTCCTTCGCCGACCCCCGCTGTCCCTCCCGGGTGACCGGCATGCTCGATCCGTTCGTCCCCACCTGGTCGTGGACGGGGCGCGGCTTTTGATGAGCGCTGCTGCGACCGGCCCGGGACCGAACCCCACCCCGTGGGGCCAGTTGGACATCGATCCGCCGCTGTTCGCCTCCGAGCCCTGGCTGACGGCCATGGCCGGGCGCATCGACGGGGAGCACCGCCGCTTCATCCACCGGCCGGGAACACCGGAGGGCACCGGATTCTTCGGCACCGTCATCGCGGACAGCCGGGTCTCCGAGAGCAAGAACCCCTGGGAACTGCTCTTCGAGCCCTGCAGCCTGCGGTCCCTGACCCCGGATGCCGAAACGGCGCAGTCCGCGGCCCGGGCCGAGGGCCCGCCCCGTGAGGGGTGGTTCCCCTCCCTCGTCCTCACCTACCCCGGGCTCGAATGCTTTCCGGTCGGCCCCGGACGCCACCGTGCCCGGGCCCTGGACGACGCCGTCGCGGACATCCTCGACCAGGCTCGGCACGACGCGTTGCGCACGGTCGCGTTCCTGTACGTACAACCCGAGGAACACGCACTCGCCGAGGCGCTGCGCAGGGCGCACTTCATCGAATTCCCCCTCGCCCTGCGGTCCAACCTGTCCCCGCCCGGGACGGCATTCGCCGACTACCGGGCCTCGCTGAGCCGGGACGCACGCAAGGGCATGGTCCGGATCCGGCGACGGCTGAGCGAGCGTGGTGTGACGATCCAGCGGCTCAGGCTCTCCGCAGCGGACGACGCGACCGTCGACAGGCTCGTCGACCTGCGCATGCAGCACCGTGCGAAGTACGGCCGCCGCCCGGACGAGGCCGGGGAACGCGCCCAGCTCACCTCCTTCCGGGAGAATTTCGGCGACCGCGTGCACCTCGTGGCGGCGGTGGCCGACGACCGGATCATCGGGTTCTGCCTCTTCCTGGACGCGGGGGCCGTCCGGCACGCCTGGACGACCGGTACCGACTACACCGACGACCGGTCCAAGGACACCTACTTCGAGGTCTGTTACTACACACCGGTCGAGGACGCCTATGTGTCCGGGTGCCGGGAACTCTCCTACAGCTACGGGACGGAGGGCGCCAAGATCGAACGCGGCTGCCGGCTGGACGAGGTGAAGGGGTTCGTCCTCCCCCTGAACCCGTGCGACCGGGATCCCGCACGCAAGGCGGCGGCAGCCCTGACCGGAGGCCTGGCCCGGCCCTCCTCCCTCCACAAGTAGAACCACGCGACGGTGGAACGCCACAACACAGCGAACAGCGACGGGAGTCCGATGTACGGCAGCGTCATCAAACGGCTGGGCATAGTGGGAGAGCGGGATTTCGGGTGCTACTGGGCGGCCCGCACGCTGTCCCTGATCGGCGACTACGCCTTTCGTACCGCCTTCGCGACCCACATCATCAGTGTCAGCGGCTCGGCCGCCACACTGGCCACGGCGACGGCCGTACTCCTCGTCCCTTCGCTGGTGTTCTACCTGGTGGGCGGCGCCCTGGGAGACCGGACGGGCTCCCGCCGCGCGGTGATGGTCTGGGCGGACCTCGCCCGCTTCGCCGTCCTCGCCCTCATCGCCGCGGCCACCTTCTCGACCAGCAGCATCGTGCTGCTCGTAGGCCTCGCCGTACTGATCGGTGTCGCGGACGGCTTCTTCCAGCCGGTGTCCTTCGCCTACATGCAGGAGATCACCCCCAAGGAGAAGCTGGTCGCCGCCAACTCGGCGCTGTCGGTGGGTCAGCAGATCGGACTGATCGGCGGCCCGCTCATCGGCGGCTTCATGGTGAGTCTGGCCGGCGCCCCCGCCACGTTCGCCTTCGACTCGGTCACCTTCATGGCTTCGGCGGTGCTCCTGCTCCTCGTCCGGACCGCCCGGACCGCCCGGACCGCCCGGACCGCGGACGAAGGCCCGAAGGACCGAGCGGGGGCCCACGAGGAGCCGGCCGAGGAGCCCGCGGCCGGCGGCACTGCCCGCTTCCGGCAGATCGGCGCGGACGTCGCCCAGGCCGGACGGTATGTGGCGGGCGTGCGATGGCTGCTGATCTCCCTGGCGGTCGGCGCCTGCACCAACGCCGTGTACGCGGGAGTACTCGATGTCTCGGTACCGCTGATCATGGCCCCCGAGGGAACCGGGGGCGCCCGCTCCCTGGGCACCTTCTACGCGCTGCAGGGCGTCGGGGCCCTGGTGGGAGCTGCCGTCCTCGTCAAACTGACGGTGCGCAGGATGGGACCGGCCCTCTTCTCGATGCTGGCTCTCATGGCGTGCTCCCTCGCCGCCACCGGAGTGGTCGGTGGCGGCATCGGCGCCCTCGCCATGGCCTTCACCTACGGAATCGGGCTCCACTTCTTCAACTCGCTCTTCCCCAGCCTGCTCCAGGAGCGGGTGCCGGGGTCCCTGCTCAGCCGCGTGGGCAGCCTGGCGTTCCTCGGGTTCAACGGTCTGATGCCACTGGGCGCACTGCTCATGGGTCCGCTGGTGGCCGCCCTCGACGCCCGGGGCGCGGCGATCGCCGCGGGCCTTGCGGCGGCGTGCGTGAGCCTGTCGGCCCTGCTCTCGTCCGGCGTACGGCAGCTCGGCAGCGCACGGGCCGAGCCGGGCGCGGCTCCCACCGACTCGGACGGCGACACCGACCCAACCGGCCCTGACGGCAACGCGGACGCAACCGGCTCCGACAGCAACGCGGACACGCATCCCACCGACTCGGACAGCGACACGGACGCGCATCCCTCCGCCCCGGACAACGACACGGACCCAGCCAACGCGGACAGCGACAAGGACGCCCTCGGCCGCCACTAGAAACCGCGTCCGTCACGACCACGGCTCCGGCGCCATATGACAGGAGAACAGGGCGATCATGCACAGGACGGTTGTGTCCGCGATATCAGGGCCCTTCGACGCGAGCCGCTGGGACCGGCTGAACCCGGCCCCCGCCGTCCAGGGGAGCCGCTGGCTGGGCACCATGCTCAGTCGCTTGCCCGGTGAGCCGGTGCGGGTGCTGCACGAGGGCCCGGACGGCGACATCGGTTTCACCGGCGCCATCGTCTCGGACAGCGACGCCTACGAGGCGTACAACCCGTGGATGATCCTTCGCAGGAAGGACCCGGTGTTCTCCGAGGTACACGCCTCCGGCCGCCGGATCGTGCCACAACTCGGAGACTCCCCGCGGGAGATGCTCCCCGGGCTCCTGCTGGTCGCGCCGGGCTATCTGGGGGATCCCGTGGGTCATGCCGCGGATCACCCCGAGACCATCAAGAAATGTCTGGCCGAGGTCTGCGCATGGGCAGCCCGGACGGGACTGGCAACGGTGTCCGTCCTCTACACGACCCCTGCGGCGTCGGCGGTCGTGGAACCCGCCGTCGCCGCCCTCGGTGGTGAGAGCTTCGACCTCACCACCCGCTCGATGATGCCTGTGACCTGGAGCGACGCAACCGGATTCGACAAAAGCCGGTCCAAGCGGCGCCGCATCGAAATACGGCGTCAGTTGTTGCGACTCGACGAGTTGGGGTGCGTGGTGGGCACGGGCGATCCGCACACCTTGTTCGACGAGACCATCGAAGCCAGATGCGCACTGCTGCGCTGGTACGGCCAACCCGTCGACGTAGCCGCCGAACGACGCAGGCTGCGGAGCCTGATCAGCACGTTCGGTATGGACTTGCTGCTCTTCACCGCGCAGTTGGACGGGCACCTGCTCGCGCATGCGCTCTTCGTGGCGGACGGCAGAACGCTGCAGAACGTCTATGTCGGCACCACCGCAGCCGGGAGAAACACTCCCTACGCGCATCTGGCGGTGACGTACCACGAGCCGATGCGTCGCGCGTCGCAGGACCGCTACGACTGGATCGACTACGGCGTGGGGCATGGCGACACAAAACGCGTGCAGGGGTGCAGTTCGGTGCCGCTGAGAGGCCACGTGATCGCCTTGTAGACGTGCACCGTCACCGGAAGCCGTACGCTGCCCGACGCCACGAGGCCGTGGGTGAACTCGTCCGGCATCATCTCCGGCACCGGGGTGTGATCGGTGCTCCGCACGCCCTGGCGCTGCCCGGCGGATCAGGTCAACAGGTGACTGGGGTGGGAGAAACGGCGCGCCGTGGCCAGGAGGGCGTGGATCTGCGGGCCGACCTGGTCGATGTGGGTCACCCGCGTCTTGAACGGCAGCCGGACGTCGTGGTGGGTGTGCGGGTATTCGAGGCGCAGGGTCACGCCGTAGCGGTCCATCGCCACCGGCAGGGCGCGCAGCATGCCACTGCCCGGACGCGGGCGGACGAGACGCAGCAGTAGGGGAACGAGTTCCGCGTGGCCGTCGAGGAGGTGGGTCAGCATGCCCGCCTCGCTCGTCGCGATCGGATCGAGGTCTGTTGCCTCCAGGGCGTGGAGGGTGATGTAGGTGCGTTCCCGGGCGTCTTCGAGGACCGCCTGACCGAACTCCATACAGGTGCTCTTCGTGGCCGCCGTGCTGTACGGGGCTGCCAGCAGCCCGGTCACCGTGACACGGGCGCGTACACGGTCCCGTACGGGTGTGGGGGCGATGTCGGTGAGCTCCAACTTCACCGGGACGCGCGTCGCCGTCTGCGCGTCGCCGTCCTCGAACGGTGGGTGCAGGTGAACGTGGCCCATGGCCCCGGTTCCGTCGAGGCGACGCACTTCGGTGAGCTTCCCGTCGCTCACCACGGTCATCGAATGGGCGGAGGCCAGAATCGACCGGACGCGCTCTGCGGCAGTCGGTGAGGCGGCACGGGTGTGGAAAGGACGCATCCGGGTGCTCCAGGCGCGGCTAGAGAAGCAAGGCTGATTACTTAGGTAAGCCTAACCTAATTCCCACCGCACCCGCGGCATGCCGTGCTCGCCGAGCCGACGCGACCTGGTGCACGGAGAGCGACACACACGGAGAGCGACGCCCTCCGCCCCCGTCGCGTCGCGGACTCCCGCCCGTATTGCGGCCGCCGCGACCGACCCGGCCCGGCCCGGCCCGGCCCCCCGAGCATCAGGCGAGGACGCGCGCCAGGAAGCCGAGAATGTGCTCGGTGATGGTCCCGAGGTGGCTCTCCAGGGCGAAGTGCCCCGAGTCGAGCAGGTGGATCTCGGCGTGGGGCAGGTCCCGGGTGAACGCCTTGGCGCCGTCGGGGCCGAAGATCTCGTCGTTCGCGCCCCAGACCGCCAGCAGCGGGACCTGCGAGTCACGGAAGTACTGGTGGACCCGCGGATAGAGGTCCACATTCGTCGGGTAGTCACGGAAGAGCTTGAGCTGGATCTCATCGTTGCCGGGGCGGTCCAGCAGCGCCTGGTCGTGGACCCAATTGTCGGGGCTGACCAGGCTCGGGTCAGCCACTCCGTTCACGTACTGCCAGCGAGTGATCTCGGGGGTCAGGGCACCTCGCATGGCGGCTTCGGTGTCCGGTCCGGGCGCCTGTGCATAGCCGAAGACGCCATCCCAGAAGGGCTTGACGAACCCTTCTTCGTAGGCGTTGCCGTTCTGGGTGATGATCGCGGTGACGCGGTCGGGGGCTTGAAGGGCGAGCCGCCAGCCGATGGGAGCGCCGTAGTCCTGTACGTACATGGCGAACCGGTCGACGCCCAGGTGCTGGAGCAGTCCGGAGGTGACGTCGGTGAGGGCCTCGAAGGTGTACGGGAAGTCCGGCAGGGCCGGCATCGCGGACTGGCCGAACCCGATGTGGTCGGGGGCGATGACGCGGTAGCGGTCGGCGAGCGCCGGGATCAGGTGGCGGAACATGTGCGAGCTGGTCGGAAAGCCGTGGAGGAGAACCACGGCGGGCGCCTTCGGGTCGCCGGCCTCCCGGTAGAAGACGTCGAGACCGTTGACGGTGGCGGTGCGGTGGTGAACTGCGGAGAACATATCCCTAACCCCTCTATCGAGTTTCAGTAGTTGCACATCCAGTCACGCACCTTCTATCTAACCTGTCAAGACTCTTTTGCCAGTTAGGCAGGTGAAAGGGAAGGGATGCGGTGCGGTGCGGTCGGAGATGTGGGTGCGCCCGGGACGCGGGACGACCGGACGGCACCCTGCCTCAAGCCTCCGCCCGTGAACGGTCGCCGGCCAGCGCAGCCCCGGACGCTGCCGAGCACGCCGCCGAGCGACGTTTCTTCAGCGGACGGCCGGGCCGGCCAGAAGGCACAGGTGCACAGTGGCCGGGAGGCGGAGGCGTGGGGATCGCCTTGTGCACCGGGGCGGACAGTCAGAGCGGTCGGTCTCCCGGGCGACGACGAACTGGCCGGTCCACACCCCCTGCCGTTTCCGACCAGGGAAAGCGAAAGGGCATGGCCTTCCGTGCCGGTCCCTTCGTTCGAGGAATCCCAGCGAGTACTCCAAACGATCCAAACGATTCGCGCTGACGGAATCACAGCGGCATGTGCACAAGAATGAGCATCGGCCCGAGCGCACAGACCACAGAGCACAGAGCACAGACCAAAGCGCCATGGGGCTGCCCCGGCCGGCCACCCCGCAGGAGGGTCCGCAATGGCGACGCTGCTGTCCGTCAACGTAGGAATGCCCGAGGACGTCTCCTGGCAGGGACGGACCGTCCACACCGGAGCCTGGAAGTCTCCCGTGCACGGCCCCCGGATGGTGCGGCGGCTGAACATCGACGGAGACGGTCAAGGAGACCTGGCCGGACACGGTGGCGAAATCCGTGCCGTCCTCGTCTACCAGCTGCAGTCCTACCAGTACTGGCAAGAGCAACTCGGTCGCGATGACCTGACCTTCGGGATCTTCGGCGAGAACTTCACCGTCGATGGCCTGCCCGACAACGAAGTATGCATCGGCGACCGGTACCGCATCGGCGAGGCCGCATTGGAGGTCACCCAGCCGCGCGTCACCTGTTACCGCGTCGGCATGCGCCTGGGTGAACCCGCCATGGCCTCCCTGCTGGTCGCCCACCACCGCCCCGGCTTCTACCTGCGTGTCCTCACCGAGGGGCGGGTCCAGGCCGGCGACGAGATCACCCTGGTCCGCAAGGGTCCCGAAGAACTCAGCGTCGCCGAGACCGACGCGTTGCTCTACCTCCCCGACCGCGACCCCGCGCAACTGCGCAAAGCACTGAACATCCCCGCCCTCAGTCCCGGATGGCAGCAGTCCTTCCGGGAACTCGCCGCCGCGCAGCAGCCCGCACAGGAACCGGGACGGCCGGGCGGACTCGTCCGCACCCAGCAGCCCGGACAAGAGCCGGGATGGCCGGGTTTCAAGACCATGCGCGTCGCCCGCATCGTCCCCGAGACACCCGCCGTCTCGTCGTTCTACCTCGACAGCACCGACCACACGCCCCTCCCCGAGGCCCGCCCCGGCCAGTACCTCTCCCTCCGCCTCGCCGTCGGCGAGGCCGCCCCCGCAGTGCGCAGCTACTCCCTGTCCGCCGCGCCCACCGCCGGCACCTACCGCATCAGCGTCAAGCACGAGCCCCACGGGCAGGTCAGCAGCTACCTCCACGGCACGCTCCGCCCCGGGGATCTCGTGGACATCGCAAGCCCCCGGGGAACGTTCGTGCTCGAAGAAGGCACCTGCCCGGTCGTCCTCCTCTCCGCGGGGATCGGTGCCACTCCCGTGCTCGCCATGCTCCACCGACTCGCCGTCGCACGAGACCCCCGCCCCGTCTGGTGGGTCCACACCGCCCACGACCGCGCCCACCACGTTTTCGCGGACGAGGCCCACGCGCTCCTGGCGCAACTCCCCCACGCCCACGAGCACATCTACTACACCGCCGAAGCCGCCCCACCTCCCGACGAGCCCCACATCAACTCGGGACGTCCGACCGCCCCGTCACTCGCGACCATGGGGATTCCCACCGATGCCGACGCCTACCTCTGCGGACCGCCGGCCTTCATGGACGACCTCGGCGGTTACCTGCGCGATCACGGCCTGCGCCCCGAGCGGATCCACAAGGAACAGTTCAGCGCCCTCCCCGCCATCAACCCCGGCGTCGCGCGCACGGCTGCGGTCCGGCCGCACCAACCACCCGGCCCACCGGGCTCCGGCCCCCTGATCACCTTCGCCCGCAGCGGCATCACCACCCCATGGTCGCCCGCTCACGCGTCACTCCTCGATCTCGCCGAAGCCTGCGACATCCCCACCCGCTGGTCCTGTCGCACCGGCGTCTGCCACACCTGCATCACCCACCTCGTGGCAGGCGACATCACGTACACCACCCAACCCCTCGAACTCCCCGAGGCCGGCACTCTCCTCGTCTGCTGCAGCACACCGGCCACCGAAGTCGTCCTCGACCTCTAGTCGGCCGGGCAATGCGCGGTTGCCGGCCAGATCACTCCGTTACGGGCACGCACTCGGCGAGCAGCTCGACGACGTCGCGCCAGGCTCGCTGTGCGTGCCGTGGGTGGTAGCCGACGCCGGGACGCACGGTGTGGTCGACCGATGGGTGGTGGAAGGCGTGCAAGGCTCCGCCGTAGACCGCGAGGCGCCAGTCGACGCCCGCGGCCTGCATCTCAGCGGTAAACGCGTTTCGTTGCGCGGGCGGCATGATCGGGTCTTCCGACCCGACCCCGGCCCATACCGGGCAGCGAATGCGCGCCGCCTCGTCCGGTCGGCCCGTGGTCAGTGCGTTGACCGTCGCGATCGCGCGCAGGTTGACGCCGTCGCGCCCGAGCTCCAGACCGATGGCACCCCCGGTGCCGTAGCCGACGGCGGCGATCCGGTCGGGGTCGGTCCGGGGCTCGGCGCGCAACACGTCGAGCGCCGCATGGCCGATGCCCCGCATCCGGTCGGGGTCGGCGAGCAGTGGCATGCAACGGGCCAGCATCTCCTCGGGGTCACCCAGATAGCGCCCGCCATGAAGGTCGAAGGCCAGCGCTACATATCCCAGCTCGGCGAGAGCATCGGCCCGACGGCGCTCGACGTCGCTGAGCCCCGTGCCCTCTGGTCCGAGCAGCACCGCGGGCCGGCGGTCGACACCGGCCGGGAGCGCGAGGTGCCCGATCATCGTGAGGCCGTCGGCCGGGTACTCGACCGTGCGCGTGGTAACTGTCGTCATGAGAAGGGAATGTAGTGATCGTCGAGCCCGGTCGGGCCGCTGTTCACCGCCGGCGGAAGCTGGAGCCGACAGGCCCCTGGCGACCATGAGAGGCGCCGCCGCTGCATACGCGACTACCTACGCGACGCGACACCTCACCATGCGAGCCCACCGGGCCCGAGGCCGTACCCCGTGCCCTCCGCCGGCGTTCCGGATACTGACCGCGAAGACCGCGACGACCGCGACGACCGCACCGGAGCAGTTGAGCAGTTGCGGCCTCAAGGGGTCGGTGCTGATGTGGGGATGACGGACGTTCCGTCACCACGGTCCAAGCGGTGACCAAGCTCGGCTTGAGGCATCGAGAACGGAAGGGTGCAGCAGTGACCACCGTGTCGATGACAGGGAAAGTCGCGCTGGTGACCGGAGCGACCAGCGGCATCGGAGCGGCCACTGCGGAAACGCTCGCCGAGCGCGGTGCGCACGTACTGGTGGCGGGCCGGGACCGAGGACGCGGTGAGAGCGTCGTCGGGGCCATCCGGCAACGCGGCGGCACCGCGGACTTCGTGACCGCCGACCTGCTGGACGCCCCCTCGGTCCGGGAGCTGGCCCGAAAAGCCGTGGAACTGGGCGGTGGCCGGGTGGACATTCTGGTCAACAGTGCGGGCATCTATCCCTTCGGCCCCACCGAGCAGACACCGGAGAGCGAGGTCGACGCCGTCTACGCGCTGAACGTGAAGGCTCCCTTCTACCTGGTGGCGGAACTCGCACCGGCGATGGCCGAGCGGGGCAGCGGGGCGATCGTCAACGTCAGCAGCATGGTGGCCGCGCTCGGCATCGCGGGAGTGGCGCTGTACGGCTCGAGCAAGGCGGCCGTGAACCTGCTGACCAAGTCCTGGGCTGCCGAATACGGCCCGCGCGGGGTCCGGGTCAACGCCGTGCAGCCCGGACCGACACGGACCGAAGGGACGGCAGGCATGGGAGGGGGCCTCGACACCCTCGCATCCCAGGCGCCCGCCGGACGGCCGGCTACCCCGAGGGAGATCGCCGAGGCGATCGCGTACCTGGCCGGCGACACCGCGAGTTTTGTGCACGGCGTGGTGCTGCCCGTCGACGGCGGCCGCACAGCCGTGTGACCCGGGCCCCGGACCGGGCCACCGGCCCGCGCGCCCTGTGCTCCCGGCTACTTGGCAGGCCGCCTACTTGGCAGGGGGCTTACTTGGCGGGGCCTTCCGCCTATTTGGCAGCAGGCTGTCGCTCGCGTGCGCGGAAATGGTCGACGTCCACGACGGCCTGCGCGAAGGCTTCGGGGGCCTCCTGGGGCAGATTGTGGCCGATGCCCTTCAGCGTGCGGTGCGCATATCGACCGGTGAACTTGTCGCGATAGGACGAACCGCCGCCCGCAGGTGTGAAGGGATCGGCCTCGCCGTCAAGGGTGATCGTGGGCACGGTGATGACCGGGCCTTGGGCCAGCCGCCTTTCGAGGCCGTCGTACCGGGGGTCGCCCTCGGCCAGGCTCAGCCGCCAGCGATAATTGCCGATCACGATGCTGACGTAATCGGGATTGCTGAATGCGGCCGCGGTGCGATCGAACGTGGCAGCATCAAAATTCCAGGTCGGTGAGTTGAACTTCCAGATCAGCTTGGCCATATCATGCCGGTTCCGCTCAAGGCCAAGCCGGCCTCTTTCCGTGGCGAAGTAGAACTGGTACCACCACGCCCACTCGGCCTTCGGTGGCAACGGCTCCTTGTTGGCTGCACGGTTGGTGATCAGATAGCCGGTCACGGAGACCAAGCCCTTGACCCGCTCCGGCCAGAGTGCCGCGATGATGTCCGCCGTCCGCGATCCCCAGTCGTAGCCTGCGAGGATCGCCTTGTCGATCCGCAAGGCGTCCATCAAAGCGATGATGTCGAGAGCAAAGACCGACTGCTGTGGGTTCCGGAACGTCTTGCTCGAAAGAAAGCGCGTCGTGCCATGGCCCCGCAGATACGGGACGATGACGCGGTAGCCCTTTGCCGCCAGCAGGGGCGCGACGGCAACGTAGCTGTGAATGTCGTAGGGCCAGCCGTGCAGCAGGATGACCGCAGGGCCATGGGCCGGGCCTGCTTCCGCGTATCCAACATTCAGGACGCCGGCCCTGACCTGCTTCAATGAGCCGAAAGACGGTTCCTTCCCCGGCGCTTCCCTTGCCCGGCCCATGGTCGGCGGAATCTGATCGTGGCCGTGGGGCACGGCCTTCGAACATGCCGAGGAAAGACCGGCCGCTGACGCCATGGCGGCTCCCGTACCGAGGACCTTTCCGAAGGCGCGTCTGCCGATCATCGGAAAATTCCCGCGAGGCCGCGGCCGCGCCCGCCGGGCACTCGGGGCGTCATGGGTGAGTGCACGAAATCCCCTTCCCGTTCCTGCCCCCGATTCCCGTTCCCGTTCCCCGTTGCCGTTCCCCGTTCTCGTTCCCGGTTCCCGTTCCTGTCCCCGTTCCCGTTCACCGTTGCCGCCTGGTCACTGGGAGGTGCTGCCCGGCAGCAGGGTGATGGTGGCGTGCGCGGCGTCGGAGTCGGCATCGCCGTCGTAGGTACACGTGAGCAGACCGGCCGCACTGAGTTGGGCCAAAGCCGTGGTGAGCGCTTCGGGAGACGTGCGCAGGGCGAGCGCGGCGGGATGCACGGGGAGGCTGATGATGTGCGCCGTGGCGCGTCCCAGTGCAGGAGCGGCGGTGGCAAGGTCTGCGAGAAACCCGGCCAGCGATGCCCCTTCGAGCGCCGAGTGGGCCTTCGCCACCCACGGAGCCAGCCAGTCATCGGCCAACGGCGTCACCGGTACCACTCCTTCCGTCGGTGGTGAGAGCAGCGTGGGCCGGACGCCGGACGCGGCGCACCACGCGGGCGTCCGAACGGGTGACCGGCCTTCGGTGCGCCGAGAGGAGGAAAACGGCGGTCACCAGCGCGGAAACACCCTTTTGCCCGTAACTCTCGCTGACTACCGCGGCATGCCGGATATTCGCATGGACGGGTGAGTGGGCCCCTGCAGGCAAGAGGCGTGGACCGCGCTCGTCGGCGGGGCGGAGGCGCGGGGCGCCAGGTGCACGCCACGCGGTCACCGGTCCCGCCCGGGCGGTGGAAGGGGGGCACAAGGGACGAGGAACGCATGGTGGAGCTGGTGTCGGGGCGCATGGTGAGGGGGCAGGGCCTCCTCGGCGAGAGTGCCGTCGGCCCGCCCGCCGTGTTCGGCGGACGTACGGCCCCCGCGGCGCGCACGCTCGTGGACATTCTGGATGCCACCGTCTTGATCCACCCGCATGAGGCGGCCCTGGACGACGGGCGGATCTCGCTGAGTTACCGGGAGCTCGCCGATGAGGTCGACGCGCTGCGGCACCGGCTGTCATCGGCAGGGATCGGCGTGGGCGACCGCGTCGGCATACGGGTGCCCTCCGGCACCAATGACCTCTACCTCTGCATTCTGGCTGTGCTCGCCTCAGGTGCGGCCTATGTACCGGTGGATGCCGACGATCCGGACGCCCGAGCGGAGATGGTCTTCGCTGACGCGGACGTGTGCGCGGTCCTGGAGGCCGGACACAGCCTCACCGTGACGGGTGACCGTGCACCCGCCGGTCGCCGGCACCGCCCGAGCCTTGAGGACGATGCCTGGATCATCTTCACCTCCGGTTCCACCGGGAGGCCCAAGGGCGTCGCGGTCACCCACCGCAGTGCGGCGGCCTTCGTCGACGCCGAAACGGCGCTCTTCCTCCAGAAGGAGCCGATCGGCCCGGGCGACCGGGTAATGGCAGGGCTCTCGGTTGCCTTCGACGCCTCGTGCGAGGAGATGTGGCTCGCCTGGCGGCACGGCGCCTGTCTGATCCCCGTGACGCGTTCCCAGGTGCGTGATGGAGCCGGTCTCGGCCCCTGGCTCGCCGAACAGGACATCACGGTCGTGTCCACCGTGCCCACCCTCGCCGCGCTGTGGCCGGCCGAGGCACTGAACGAGGTGCGGCTGCTGGTCTTCGGTGGCGAGCCGTGTCCGCCCGAGTTGGTGGAGCGGCTGGTCACCGAGGGGCGGGAGGTGTGGAACACCTACGGTCCGACCGAGGCGACCGTGGTTGCCTGTGCCTCGCTGCTGACCGGCGAAGGACCGGTCAGGATCGGCCTGCCGTTGGACGGCTGGGAACTGGCCGTGGTGGACCGGGCCGGTGAACCGGTCGCCATGGGCGGCAGCGGCGAACTGGTCATCGGCGGGGCCGGACTGGCGCGTTACCTGGACCGTGACAAGGACGCCGAGAAATACGGCCCGCTGGAGTCGCTCGGCTGGCACCGGGCCTACCGCACCGGTGACCTCGTACGGGCCGAGCCCGCCGGACTGGTCTTCCTGGGACGGGACGACGAACAGGTCAAGCTCGGTGGCCGGCGAATCGAGCTCGGTGAGGTGGATGCGGCCCTGAAGGCGCTGCCCGAAGTCATCGGTGCCGCGGCCGCCGTCCGGTCCGCCAGGGGCGGCAACCCGCTGCTGGTCGGCTATGTGGTGGCCCAGGACGGCTGGGACCGGACGAAGGCCGTCGAGCGGCTGCGCGCCCAGCTGCCCGCCGCCCTGGTGCCGCTGCTCGCCCCCGTCGAGTTCTTGCCCACCCTCACCTCCGGCAAGGTGGACCGGGCCGCGCTGCCCTGGCCGTTGCCGGCCACGGCCGGTCCTGGTTCCGCCGCCCCGGGTCCGGCCGGGCATCTCCGCGGCACCGAGGCGTGGCTGGCCGAGCAGTGGCGGGAGATCCTCGGTGTGCCGGTCACCGACCCCCGGGACGACTTCTTCGCCATCGGCGGCGGCAGTCTCGCCGCCGCCCAACTCACCTCTCTGCTCCGCGAGCGCTACCCGGCCACGGCCGTACGTGATGTCTACCAGCAGCCCACGCTCCGCAAGTTGGCCCGGCTGCTGGACCATTGCGCGCGGGAGGAGCGCGAAACGCGCCGGGTGACGCCCGTACCGGCCCGGGCCGGCATCGTGCAACTGCTCCTGGCACTGCCGCTCTTCACCTTGGTCGGGCTGCGCTGGACCCTCGGGCTGCTGGCCCTGGGCAACGTACTGGCGTGGTGCGGCAGCTATCCGTGGGCGCCGACGGCCCCTTGGTGGTGGGTGGCAGCCGGTGGCCTGCTGCTCTACAGCCCGCCGGGCAGGCTGGCGATTGCTGCCGGTGGCGCCCGGCTGCTGCTGCGGGGGCTTCAGCCGGGCAGCTATCCCCGTGGCGGAAGGGTGCATCTGCGGCTGTGGACCGCCGAGCGGCTCGCGGAGCTGAGCGGAGCCGTCCACCTGTCGGGGGCGTGGCTGGTCCGTTACGGCCGTGCGCTGGGCGCACGTATCGGGCCGGATGTCGATCTGCACTCGCTGCCGCCGGTCACCGGGATGCTCAAGCTGGGCCGTGGGTGTGCCGTCGAGGCGGAGGTGGACCTGTCCGGTTACTGGCTGGACGGGGACCGGCTGGAGGTCGGTCCGGTGAAGGTCGGCTCCGGCGCGGTGGTCGGTGTCCGCAGCATCCTCTTCCCCGGCGCACGGGTGGGTAAGCGGGCCCAGGTCGCACCTGGTTCCGGCGTCACCGCCCGGGTACCGACCGGCCAGAGCTGGGGCGGTGCGCCCGCCGTCAAGCTGGGCAAGGCCGAACGGCGGTGGCCCGGAAACCGCGCCCCGCGCCCCGCCCCGTGGGCAGCGCTCTACGGAGTGAGCGGCCCGGCGCTCGGACTGCTGCACCTGGTGGCGGGGATTCCGGCGCTGGCGGTGGCAGGCTGTTTCGTCCGCACCGGGGAGGGTCTCGGCGACGCGGTACGCGGGGCACTCATCGCACTCGTGCCCGCCACCCTGGCCTTCGGGCTGGCGTACTCCGCCCTGCTGATCGCCGCCGTCCGGTTGCTGAGCCGCGGCCTGCGCCCCGGCTGGCATCCGCTGCACGGCCGGATCGGCTGGCAGGCCTGGACCGTCAGCCAGCTCATGGATCTGGCGCGTGAGACGCTCTTTCCGCTCTACGCCGGCCTGATCACCCCCGTCTGGCTGCGTGCACTGGGCATGAAGGTCGGCAGCCGGGCCGAGGTCTCCACGGTGCTGGCGCTGCCCAGTCTCACCACGGTGCGCGACGGCGCCTTCTTGGCCGATGACACCCTGGTCGCCCCGTACGAGCTGGGGGGCGGGTGGCTGCGGATCGGGGAGGCCGAGGTCGGCGAGCGCGCCTTCCTCGGCAACTCCGCCATGACGGCGCCCGGACGCGCCGTCCCGGACCGGGGGCTGGTGGGCGTGCTGTCGGCCACGCCGAAGAAGGCGAAGAAGGGCAGCTCGTACCTCGGTATGCCGCCCATGCGCCTGCCGCGTTCGGCCGGCACCGCGGACCCTCGCCTGACCTACGATCCACCGCTCCGGCTGCTCTGGGCCCGAGGACTGGTCGAAGGGTTCCGACTGCTGCCGGTGCTGGTCTCCGCCGCCCTTGGCCTGCTGGTCCTGGCCGCGCTGGCCCAGTTGGCCGAATACGGCTCGCCGGTGGTGGCGGCACTGCTCTCCGGTCTGGTGCTGCTGGCAGCGGGGACCGTCGCCTGTGGGGTGTCCATCGCTGCCAAGTGGCTGTTGGTGGGCCGGCTCCGCCCGGCGGAACACCCTCTGTGGAGCGGCTTCGTGTGGCGTACGGAACTCGCCGACACCTTTGTCGAAGTACTGGCCGTGCCATGGCTGATCAGGGCGGTACCGGGCACGCCGCTGATGAACCTCTGGCTGCGCGGTCTGGGAGCCACGATCGGCCGGGGTGTGTGGTGCGAAAGTTACTGGCTGCCGGAAGCCGATCTGGTCACGCTGGAGCACGGGGTGAGCGTCAACCGGGGATGTGTGCTGCAGACCCACCTCTTTCACGACCGCATCATCCGGATGAACACCGTGACGCTCCGCGAGGGCGCCACACTCGGCCCCGGCGGCATCGTGTTGCCCGGCAGCACCCTCGGGGCGCGCAGCACTCTCGGGCCGGCGTCGTTGGCGATGGGCGCGGAAGCCGTCCCCGCCGACACCCGGTGGCTGGGCAACCCGATCGAGTCCTGGCGCCCGGGAAAATGAGGCAACAGCGCAACGACGCCCCGTCAGCCCACCGATGCCAGGGGAGAGTGCAGCCGTTGAACCCCAAGACGGTCCCGGATGCCGGTATGGACCCGTACTTCCCCGATCACGGGGACGCGCGCTACCACGTCCGCCACTACGCGCTCGACCTGGACTACCGGCCCGTGTCCAACCGGCTCAGCGGTTCGGCCCGGCTCAGCGTGCTGGCAGGCCCCGCGCCACTGGCCGAGATCGCACTCGACCTGGCCGCATTCAGGATCCAGCGGGTACGGGTGGACAGCCGCACCGCGCGCTACACCCACCGGGCGGGCAAGCTGCGCATCCGCCCGGCGCATGCGCTCGCCCCGGGCACCGCCTTCACCGTCGAGGTGCGCTACACCGGCAATCCCGAGCCGGTGCGCAGCCCGTGGGGCGGCCTGGGCTGGGAAGAGCTGACCGACGGTGCGCTGGTGGCCAGCCAGCCGGTCGGTGCGCCGTCCTGGTACCCCTGCAACGACCGGCCGGCCGACAAGGCGTCATACCGGGTGTCGATCACCGCACCGTCCCCCTACACCGCGGTCGCCGGCGGCCGGCTGCTCAGCCGCACCACCCGGTCGAGCAGCACCACATGGGTATACGAGCAGCCGGCCCCCACCTCCACCTACCTGATGGCCGTCTCCCTCGGCACGTACACCACCGAACCCCTCACCGGCCCGGCCCCGGCGGCCGGACTGCAGACACCGGTGCCGCAGACCGCCTACCTGCCCGCACGGCTGCTGCCCGACTTCACCGTGGACTTCGCCCGGCAGCCCCGGATGATGCACTTCTTCCAGGAGGCGTTCGGGCCGTATCCCTTCGGGGAGTACACGGTCGTGATCGCCGACGAGGTACTGGACGTCCCGGTGGAGGCACAGGGCATGGCCACCTTCGGCGCCAACCACCTTGACGGCGCCCGCACTTCGGAACGTCTGATCGCGCATGAACTCGCCCACCAGTGGTTCGGCAACAGCGTGTCGGTCGAGGACTGGCAGCACATCTGGCTCAACGAAGGCTTCGCCAAGTACGCGGAGTGGATGTGGTCGGAGCATGGAGGCGGCCTCACGGCGGCCGCCCACGCCGCGATCGCGCACGCCCTGCTGTCCGGCCTGCCACAAGACCTTCGACTGGCAGACCCCGGCAAGGACCGCATGTTCGACGACCGTTTGTACGAGCGAGGGGGGCTGGCGGTCCATGCGCTGCGCTGCGCCCTCGGCGAGGACGCATTCTTCCGCATGCTCAAGGACTGGGCCACCAAGCAGCGCCACGGTGCAGTGAGCACTGCCGACTTCACCGCACACGCCCAGCAGTACACAGCCGCACCCCTCGGCGATCTCTTCGACGCCTGGTTGCAAGAGCCCTCCCTGCCCCCACTGCCGCACCCCACGCGACCACACTGAACGGCGAACCTGCAGGCCGCTCCCCCTTCACATTCGGGGAAGGCCGCTCCCGTGGACCGGTTCGATGAAGACATTGCGGTAGTCGGGCTTCGCAGGACGCGGAAAATCGTCGGTCCCAGTCCGCCGGCAATTGTGCTCAACTTCCCTTGGCAGCCGCGTCGTCAGGCGGGTTGACTGTCCGTGCGACCTCTCAAGTCGATTGACCTGACGCGCACTTCAAGTGCTGCACTCTCCGAGTTGACTTCACGACACATTCCTTGACGATCACCGGTCGGAGCGAGGACCGGCTCCGCCGCTTCGCCACGGAACCCGGCGAGGCAAGGGCCGGATCGTGCTCGTCGGCAGCGTGGCCGGTCACGTCTACACGCCAGGCAACATCTACGGCGCAACGAACTGGGCCGTCAGCGGAATCGCGGAGAACACCAGGAGGATGGTGACTGCTGACGGCATCGGCGTCACCCTCGTCTCGCCGGGCGCGACGAAGCCGAACTTCTTCGACGGTGCCCCCGGCGGGCTGCCCGACCGCGACCTGCTGTCGGCGGAGCAATGGGGCAAGACGATCGTCCGGGCCATTGGTCGGCCGAGCGGTGTCGACATCAACACGGTGATCGTCAGGCCGATCGGCCGGCCCGTGTAAGGCCGCTCCCGGACACAACAGCGCGGGCCCCCCTTCCGGCGGCCCCCACTCGGCCCACCCCGGCAACCGGCCAGCAGAGAGAGGGCTCCCACCCACCGACCCGGCAGGATCATCGGCGTATACGGCCATGATCACCGTCATGGGCCGCCATGGGCCGTCATGGGCCGTCATGGGCCGTCATGGACGCCGCATGGACGCCGCATGGACGCCGCATACCGGCCTTTCGCCGTCAGCGCTCGGCGCGCGAAGTGGCGGGAACGTCGAGATCGTCCTCCAGGTCGTCTTCGAGGAAGCTGTTCCCGTAGACCGGCTCGATGAAGACATTGCGGTAGTCGGGCTTCGCAGGACGGGGAAGAGGGCCGGCGAGCTTGTGGTGCGGCTGCGGTGTTGCGGGGGGCATGAGGTTCCTTGGTTTTCTACGGCCGCAAGCGGCGGTCGGGCTGTGCAGGGCGGCACGGTCAGGCCGGCGCCGGCGAACTTCTGGATGTGGTGCGGTGCAGGCCTGCCCTTGCTTACGTCGGGCCGATGCCTCTCCCCCGCTCTCGGCGAGGCTCAACTCCGACGACGTAGCCGTGGAGATGATGCGGTGGGACCCGTCCGGTGCGGTGGCGTACCAGGTGTCAGTGTCGGCGAAGGACTGCGAATCGCGCCAGACCCTCGATTCGGTGATCATGATACGTGTAGCGGCTCAGCAGATCTTGTCAGGCGACGCATGGGGGGCGCCCCTCGCGCTCCGCGCAAGCGTAGGCGCACCGGGCGAGATCGGTTACCACGAGGGCCCTTCGGGATTCCCTGCGACGGTGTTCGGCGGTTCCGCCGGCTCCGATCACCACCGGAGCACCACGCGAGCACCACGGCAGTCAGTTCACGTCCACACTCTCGAAGCGTTCGAGCATCTGTGTGAGCACATGCACGCATGCGGTCAGGTCGGCGTCGGTCAGGTCACCGCCGACCTGGCGCAGCAGGACCCGCTCACGGGTGGTCACCGCGCTGATGGCCGCCCTGCCGTCGTCGGTCAGCCGGATCAGCGAGGACCGCTGGTGCGCAGGATTGGGCGTGATGTCGACCAGCCCTCGGGTTGCGGCGTCGTTGACCATGCGCTGCACGAATTGCCGGCTCAGCGCCTGCGCGCGCCCCATCTGCGGGACGGTCATGGGCCCGTGTTCGCGGAGCAGGTCCAAGACGGCGCGCACGCCGACGGAGAGTCCCTCGATGGGCGCGGCTTGTTCCACCTTGCGTTGCACACGTCGGTACAGCGGGCCGACCAGGGCGAACACTTCCGTGAGCCGGCGGGCCAGGTCGTCGGGTGCGAGGGGCGTATCAGCATCAGTATCCGCATCAGTCACCCCACCAGCATGACACCTTGGTTGCCAATACCGAAAAGAAGATGGCACCTTGGTTGTCATGACTGATGCTTCTGACGTGTACTCCTTCGACACCGAGGACGGCCGCCTCGCCTACCGCGACGTGGGCGCGGGCCGTCCACTGGTGCTCCTGCACGGCGGCTTCCTGGACCACGGCATGTGGGACGACCAGATACCGGTCTTGGCGCCGGACTACCGGGTGATCGCACCGGACGCCCGCGGGCACGGCGGATCCTCCAACGCGAGCAAACCATTTCGTCAGGCCGATGACCTCGCAGCCCTGCTGCGTCACCTCGATGTCGGCCCCGCGGTCCTCGTCGGGCTGTCGATGGGCGGAGGCATCGCCGTCGACACCGCGCTCGAACACCCCGATCTGGTAAGTGCGTTGGTCGTCAGCGGGGTCGGCACCAGCGAACCCGCATTCCAGGACCCCTGGGTCCACGAGATCCTGGCCGAGCAGGCCCGTGCGCTGGCCGCAGGGAACGCCGAGGCCTGGGTCGAGGCCTTCACCCGGGGCGCGGCGGGACCGCACCGCACGCTCGACGATGTGGACCAGGAGGTGGTGCGCAGAGTGCGGGTGATGACCCGGCGGACCGTCGCCAAGCACACCGGCACCGAACCCGTGCACTTGGTGCCCGTGACCGACACCTGGGAGCGGGCGGCGAAGATCACCGTCCCGGTGCTGGCCGTCAACGGCAGCATCGACTCGGACGACCACATCGGCATGGCCGAACGTCTCGTACGCAGCGTCGCCAACGGCCGTGCGACGGCCGTCGAAGGCACCGCTCACTACCCCAACATGGAACGACCGGATACCTTCAACGAGATCCTTGGGCGCTTTCTCCGCACCACATCCGCTCGGGAGAGCTGACGCGGGATCCGGCAGCGGCGCCCCCTTCACGGCCTGGGGGGGGCGGCGGGGCCATGGGCCACACCGCCCCCGGTCGCGGCGGTGGGGGCGGGAGAGGTAAGAGCACGATGGGGGCGCGGGAGGGCGGAGAGCGCGGCCGGCAACGAGCGGGGACGGCTGGGGACGGCTAGGGAGTGTCCTTCCGGGCACGGGCCCTCACCGCGGGTGGCAGCAACTGCTCGCGCAGCGCGGTCAGTTGGTGGGAGGTCTCCACCGCGCGGGTCTCGTCCAGCGTGGTCAGGGCGAGCAGCAGGGCGTCGGCGATGACCAGGCCGGTCAGTGACTCGGCGGTGATGCCGGTGGGGGTGTGCGGCGCGGTCAGCACGGCCTCGACGCGGCCCTCGAACGTGTCGCCGAGTTCGTCGGTGACGAAGACGACCTTGGCGCCGACCGCGCGGGCCCGCTCCACCAGGACGGTGAACTCCGTCAGCGGGCGCGCCGGCTGGAAGACCACCACCGCGTCGCCACGCCCCAGTGGCAGCAGCGCATCGGCGAATGCGAATCCGGTCGCGCCCAGGAAACGGGCCCGGCGGCCGGTCCTGGCGAGCATCAGGGCGAGGTGCCGGGCGGCGAGTTCGGAGGCTGCGACGCCGTAGCAGAACACCTCGCCGGCCTGGGCAAGTGTGGCCACCGCGCGCTGGAAGGACGCGGCGCCGGTCAGCCGCCGGGCGTGTCCGATGCGGTCCGCGGCCTCGTCGAAGACGTCGTCCCAGATGCCCGTCAGGTCCTTGCCGACATGGGCGATGCGCTGCCGAAGACGGACCTCGGGGGCGACGGCGGTGGTGAAGTCGGTGGTCAGGTCGCGTTTGAGGGCGGGCAGGCCGGCGTAGCCGATGCGCTGGAGGGCGCGTACGACGGTGGCATTGCTGGTGCCGCTGGCGGTCCCCAGCTCCTGGGCGCTGGCGAAGAGCAGCCGCTCGGGCTCGGCGCCGATGAGGTGCTGGGCGACCGCGCGCTCGGAGGTGGAGAGCTCGTCCCAGGCATCGCGGACGGCGGCTCGCAGCCGTGTCATGCCGGTGCCTTCACCCGCGGACCCTTCTGGAATCCCCATTACAACCCTTGACTTTCATGAGACCGGCATTACTCTCCTGGACAACGCATTCCAAGAGACCCACTTGCTGAAATCGACGTTACAGCACAACGGCGTCGAGGCGGCGGGTCCTGCGCAGGGAGAGACATGGCACAGCGCACCCTTCCGGTCATCGAGATCGCCGGCCCGCCGGCCGAGCGAGGCCGCCAATACGGCGAGGCGGTGCGCGACCGCATCCACGCCGCGACCGCGTACTACGAAGCCGCCTTCGGCGCCTCCAGCGGGCTGACCTGGCAGCAGGTCACCGCCCGTGCCGCCCGCTGGCTGGCACCGGTCCGCGACTACGCACCCCACCTGGTCGAAGAGATGCAGGGGATCGCCGACGGCGCGGGCGTCGGCCTGCTCGACATCCTCGCCCTCAACGCCCGGGGCGAGGTGCTCTACGACAAGTCCTTCGCCGAGATCAGCGACGCGGCGCCGACGGCCGGCGAGGTGCCCGGCGAGGAGCCTGCCGAGGGCTGCACCTCGTACGCCGCCTACGGGGAGGCCAGCGGCGACGGCCATGTCTACGCCGGACAGAACTGGGACTGGCGGGCCGGCGTCGCCGACACCGTCGTACTGATCCGGATCGTCCAGCCGCCCAAACCGACCCTGATCATGCAGGTCGAGGCCGGGCAGATCGGCCGTCAGGGCGCCAGCTCGGCCGGTATCGCACTCAACGCCAACGGGCTCGGGGGGCGGTTCGACGATGCGATCGGACTGCCGCAGACCGTCGTACGGCGCAGTGTCCTGGACCAGGACAGCATCACCGACGCCGTCGAAGTGCTGTGCCGCACCCGCGCGCACATCGCCAGCAATGCGCTGCTCACCTGCCGCGAGGGGTTCGCCGTCGACCTGGAGACCACCCCGGCCGGACACGGCTGGATGTATCCCACCGACGGGCTGCTGGTGCACGGCAACCACTACCAGGCCGGCGTCCCGGCCGTGCTCAGCACCGGATACCGCCCGATGTCGTCCGACTCCCTCATCAGGGTCCCGCGCGCCGAGGCCGCACTGCGGGCCCTGCGGGCCTCCACCGGACCCGAAGAATCACGCAAGATCATCCAACAGGCGATGTCGGACCACCTCGGCCACCCGGAGTCGCTGTGCACCCACCCCGATCCCCGGAAGCCCACGCTCCGGCACTGGACGACACTGGTCTCCTCGTGCGTGGATCTGACCAGCGGCGAGTACCACGCCACTGCGGGCACCCCCTGCGAGAACGAGTACCAGCGGGTGCCGTGGAACCTCTACGACGGACCGGGGGCACACCGATGAAGCGCAGCTCCCGACCGACCGCTCCGCTGCTGGCCGCGGCCGTCGTCACTCTCGCGCTGGGCGCGGCGGGATGCAGTGGCGCCACCAACACCCTCGGCGGCGGCACGACACTGAACGCCGCCGATCTCCGGCTCACCCCCACAACCGCCAAGGCCGCCGGCCGGCTCGACACCGTCAACTGGCTGCTGGAGGACGAACCGGACTCCCTCGACCTGGACACCCAGGGCACCAGCGCCGGCCGGGCCGTCCTGACCAACGTCTGCGAGCGGCTGTACCAGCTTCAACCCGATATGTCCGTCCGCCCCTTCCTCGCCCGCAAGGTCACCCGCCCCGACCCCACCACCCTGGTGCTGAGCCTGCGCGACGACGTCACCTTCCACGACGGCGCGAAGATGACCGCCGACGACGTGCTGTGGAGCCTGAAACGCCACGCCGACCCGGACATGGAGCAGGCCGACGAGTTCGCCAACGTCAAGAAGATGGCCACGACAGGCCCACACGAGATCACGGTGACCTTCAAGCAGCCCGACGCCCTCTTCACCAAGGCGCTCGCGGGCGATGCGGGGCTGGTGTACCACCGCAGCCAGGTGCAGGCGGCGGGAGCGGAATTCGGTACCCCGGGGCGCGGCGACGCCTGCTCGGGCCCGTACGAGCTCACGAGCTGGAAGTCGGGTGACTCGCTCACCATCCGCCGCTACGACGGCTACTGGGGCAGCAAGCCGCTGACCCGGCAGGTCGTCTTCCGCTGGGCCTCCGACAGCGCCTTCGTCAATGCCCTGACCACCGGCGCCGCCGACGGCGGCTACGCCGAATCCCCCAACACCGCCGCCGCCCTGGCCGGCCGCAAGGGGCTCACCGAGCACTACGGCCCCAGCACCGCCTCCCTCGCCCTCATCCCCACCGAGCGCGGCGGCCTCAAGGACCCCGCGATCCGCCGCGCACTGTCCCTTGCTCTGGACCGCGCCGGTATCGCCGCATCCGGCTACGGCGGCCTCGTCCAGCCCTGGGCCACCCCCGTCGGCTCCGGCGCCTGGGGCTATGCGAAACCCGCATTCACCGCGGCGCAGCGCACGCTGAACGCGGCCGCCCCCGCGCGGCCGGACGCCGCCGCTCTCGCACGGGCCAAGCGACTGGTGCAGGCCGCGGGGGCACCCGCCGAACCCATCGTCATCGGCACGGATGCGAGCCAGGGCCGCACCGTCATCGCCAACGCGGTGCGGGCCGCGCTGCAGCGCATCGGGCTCGTCGGACAGATCAAGACCGTGCCGACCGCCCAGTTCGAGGAGTTCTACAGCTCCCCACAGGCCCGCTCGGAGATCGATGTGCTGGTCGGCGACTGGTACATCTCCAAGAGCGACCCGATGGGCTTCTACGACAACGCCCTGTCGGACAGCCCCAACAACTGGGTCGGCTTCAAGAACCCTGCGTACGACAGCAAGGTGCACCAGGCGCTGCGCACCCTGGATGACGGCGCGCGTGCCCGGCTCGCCGTAGGGGTGCAGAAGGAGTTCGCCGACGCGGCGGTCTGGATCCCCGTGGCGCAGGTGCCCTCCGTCCTCGTCCTCAAGGACCAACTGACCGGGCCGCCCGCCTCACAGGCCCACCTCTATTACCCCTGGGCCGCCGAACTGGGTACCGCGCCCGGGGCCGCCCCCTCCCACCAGCCCCGAGAAAAGGACTGAACCGCCGTGGTCCGCAGACTCGTGCGGCGCATCGCCGGCCTCCTCGCGACGCTGTTCGCCGCCTCCTTCGTCATCTTCGCGTCCGTTTACGCCGCCCCCGGCGACCCGGCGGTCTTCCTCGCCGGCGGCCGCGACAAGCTCACCCCCGAGAAAATCGCCACCGTCCGCGCCCAGTACCACCTCGACGAGCCGCTGGTCGTCCAGTACGGCCGGTGGCTGTGGGACTGCGTGCACACCGACCTGGGGAGATCCTTCCGATACGGAGACCAGGTGGCCGATCTGCTGGCTGCCCGGCTGCCCACCACCCTCGAACTCGTCGGCTACGCAACGGTGTTGTTCGTCGTGCTGGGCGTCGGCGCCGGGGTGCTGGCGGCGGTCCGCCGCGGCTGGGTGGACTCCGCCGTCGTCGGGGCCACCACCCTCGCCGGCTCCGTCCCCTCCTTCGTCGCCGCCCTCGCGCTGATCGCCGTCTTCGGGGTGCGGCTCGGCTGGTTCCCGGTGACCGGTGGCGGAACGGGCTTCGCCGGGACGGTCCACCACCTCACCCTGCCCGCCCTGTCCATGGCCCTGGGCGCGCTGGCGATCATCAGCCGGGTCACCCGGCAGGCCATGCTGGACGCCGCGGCCGCCGACCATGTGGAAGTCGCCCGTGCCGGTGGCGTCCCCGAACGCGAGATCGTGGTGCGGCATGTGCTGCGCAACGCCCTCGGGCCGATCGTCACCATGTGCGGTCTGGTCACCGCCGGAATGCTGGCCGGCACCGTCGTCATCGAGACCGCCTTCGGCATCAGCGGCATCGGCTCACTGCTCGTCGGGGCCATCAACACCCATGACTTCCCCGTCGCCCAGGCCGTCCTGCTGCTGATGGTCACCGGCTACATCCTCGCCACCACCCTCGTCGACCTCGTGCACCCGCTGCTCGACCCGCGGGTCAAGGCCGCAAGGAGCGCCATATGACCTCCCTCGACACGGCGGCGGGCCCCGTCCCGACGGTGACCGCCGACCCTCGCCCGCGTACCAGGCGCCGCCTCGCCCCGGCAGTGGCCGCCGGCTTCCTCGCACTGGTGGTGCTCGCCGCGCTCTGCGCACCGCTGCTCGCCCCGTACGCACCGGACGCCATCGACCTGTCGTCGTCGCTCGAAGGCACCGGCCGGGCACACCTGCTGGGCACCGACGCCTCCGGCCAGGACCTGCTCAGCCGGGTCCTGTACGGGGCCCGGACCAGCCTGATCGCGCCGCTGCTGCTGCTCGCGCTGGCCGCCGTGCTCGGCGTCACCCTGGGCACCGTCGCCGCCTGGCACGGTGGCTGGGTCGACACCCTGGTCAGCCGGGTCACCGACGTCATGTACGCCTTCCCCGGCCTGCTGTTCGTGGTGCTGATCATCGCGGTCTTCGGCTCCGGCATCACCACCTCGGTGATCGCCCTGGGTCTGGCCTTCGCCCCCACCATCGCCAAATACACCCGCAGCATCGCCCTCGCCGAACGCGCCAAGCCCTATGTCGATGCATACCTCGTTCAGGGCATGGGCGGCGCCCGGCTCTGCGCCCGCCATCTGGTCCCCAACCTCGGCCGGTCACTCGCCGGCTACCTCGTCGTCCTCTTCGGCGAGGCCCTGATGAGCCTGGCCACCCTCAGCTACCTGGGCTTCGGAACCCAGCCGCCCAGCTCCGACTGGGGGCTGATGGTGCAGGAGGGCCAGGCCGCGATCGTCCAGGGGGCGCTGCTGCCGGCCATGGTGCCGGGCTGTGCCGTGGCCGCCGTCGTGGTGGCCTTCAACGTCGCCGGTGTCCGGGCCGCCGACCGACTCTCCGCCAAGGGATAGCCGCCATGCCGAACCCGACCACGCACCCTGCCCCCGCCCCGGCCGCTCCCCCGCCGGACGCCGCTCCGCTGCTGGACATCGACCGGCTGACCCTCCAGCTCCCCGGCACCGCCCGCCCCGTCCTCGCCGAGGTCTCCCTGCACGTCGGCCCCGGCGAAATCGTCGGCCTGGTCGGCGAGTCCGGATCGGGCAAGTCCACCACCGCCAAGGCCGCACTGCGACTGCTGCCCCAGAACGCCCGCACCGAGGGCACCGTCCGGGTGTCCGGCACCGATGTGCTGTCCCTGAGCGGGGCGGCACTGCGCGCACACCGCTCCGGCTCCGTCGCCATGGTCCACCAGGACCCGCGCTCGGCTCTCAACCCGGTCCGCAGGATCGGCGACTTCCTCACCGAACGGCTCGCCCGCAGCGGCCTCGACCGCCCCGCCCTGCGCGCCCGCGCGCTCCAGCTCCTGGACATCGTGGGCCTGTCCGACCCGGAGCACCGCATCCGGCAGCGCCCGCACGAACTCTCCGGCGGCATGCTGCAACGCGTCGTCATCGCCGGCGCACTCGCCGCCGCCCCCCGGCTGCTGCTCGCCGACGAGGCCACCAGCGCGCTGGACGTCACCACCCAGGCCGAGATCCTTGCCCTGCTGCGCACGCTGCGCGACGAGCACGCCATGGGCCTGCTCTTCATCACCCATGACCTGCAGCTGGCCGCCGCCTACTGCGAGCGGGTGTACGTCATGTATGCGGGCCGGGTCGTCGAGGAACAGCCGGCCGGCGCCCTGTTCAGCACGCCCCGGCACCCCTATACCCGCGGGCTGCTGGCCTGTTCGCCCGACCTGGCCGAGGCGCCGCGCACGCTGCACCCCATCCCGGGCCGCCCGCCGTCCCTCGCCGACACCTTCCCCGGCTGCCCCTTCCACGCGCGCTGTGCACACGCCGACGACGACTGCGCGGCCTGGACTCCGGCCCCGGCCACGCTCCCCGGCGGCGGCTCTGCATCCTGCCGCAAACTGCCGGACGCCCCGGCACCGGCAGCCTCCCCGACCCCGACCTCGACCCCGACCCCGCCCCCGACCTCGCACGAGAAGAGGCAGCCATGACCGTCCCGCACCCGCTCCACGACCCGGCGCACCCGCCCGCGCACCACAGCGCGCCCGTTCTGGTGGCCGAGGGACTTGCCAAGACCTACCCCCTGCCGGGCGGTGGCCGGCACCGGGCCGCGGACGGGATCTCCTTCACGCTGTCGCGCGGCGGCTCGACCGGGATCGTGGGAGAGTCCGGGTCCGGCAAGACGACCGTGGCCCGGATGCTCGTCGGACTGGTGCGGCCCGACACCGGCACCGTGACCGTCGACGGGCACGCCCGCACACCCCGTACGCCACGGGGCCGGGCAGCGCGGCTGGCCAGGGCCCGGGACATCCAGATGGTCTTCCAGGATCCCTATGTCTCGCTCGATCCCCGGCTCACCGCACGCCGGTGCCTGCACACCGCGCTGCGGTTGCACGGCGCGGCACCGCGGCACGCCGACCAGCGGGCGACGGAACTGCTCGACCTGGTGGGGCTGGGGGCACGGGAGGCCGGCGCCCGGCCGCACGGACTGTCCGGCGGACAGCGGCAGCGCCTCGCCATCGCCCGCGCGCTCGCCGTCGACCCCAAGGTCCTCGTCCTGGACGAGGCCGTGGCCGCTTTGGACGTCTCCATCCAGGCGCAGATCCTGCAACTGCTGGCGGAGATCCGCCGGGAGACGGGGGTGGCGCTGGTGTTCGTCAGCCACGATCTGGCAGTGGTCCGGCACCTCACCGACGAGACGCTGGTGATGCGGCGCGGCCGGACCGTGGAGCAGGGGCCCACCGAGCAGGTACTCACCGAGCCGGCGGCCCCGTACACCCGGGCGCTCCTGGCGGCCGTGCCGCACCCGGGCTGGGACCCGGCGACGGCGACGGCGGCCGCCGTGGCAGGGTTCACCGTATAGCGGTCGATGCACAGGAATGACATCCCGACATCGAGCACGATCCGGGCGCGGACGAAGTCGTATCGCTCGAAGGTCAGTCCGGGCATCCGGTCAAAACGGCACGGCCAACCCGGCCTCTCGCAGCCTGATCAGCGCTCTGCCCATGCACTCTGCGACCGACGCCCCATCCGCCCGCATCCCCCCGCCAGGCAATGGTCCACCGCCGGCGGCGAAAGTCCACGCAGGCCGGCCCTCCCGCATACGCTCCGCATCGACCCTGATAAGAGCCCCTACACCCTGCTCGCCGAGCCACTCCAGGATGAGGAGCGTTGCGTCCTCGACGCCACTGTCCAGATCCACCGTGGACCACCGGCCCCTTGCTTTGGTCATGGCCATGACCCTACGCAGGCTCCTGCCGGGCCGGACGTCGTCAACCCGCCGCGACACCGCCGACACGGCGCGTTACCACAGCGGCTGGATGCTGCATCACAGCGGGCGGATGCCGCGCCACGGCGGCCGCGGTCATCCACGGCATCGGGCGCTCCCCGGCCACGGCCGAGGGGAGAACCGAGCTCCGGACCGTTCAGCTCGTCCGGGACGGTTCAGCTCGTCCGGGACGGTTCCGCTGCACGGGAAGCCAGGATTCCCGCGCCCTGCCCTGGCGGCGTCACGCCGGAGTCACGTCAGCTCCACGCCACGGTCATGGTCGGCCTTCCACGCTGCAACGGATATGCCCAGTTCCTGAAGACAAGGGGAAGCATCATGACGAATATCCGGAAGCGGCTTCCGCACGTGATCGGCGCCTCGCTCCTGGCCGCGGCGCTCACCGGAACAATGGGCGCCATGAGCGCTGTGGGCGCTGAAGCGACGCCCTCGAAGGCAACAACATCGAAGTCGGCACCGGATGTGAGGTGCCGACTGGTGGTCAACAAGAAGACCGGCAAGCTCTTCGTGTTCCCGAGGGGATGCAGGTTCGTCGGCGGTGGAACCACCGGAGCCACCACCACCGGAGCCACCATCGGAGGACGCACCGGAGGCAGCACAACCGGCGCCACCACCACAGGCGCGACCACCACCACAACCGGTGCCTCCAGCACGACCGGCGCCACCACCACCGGCGCGACCACCACCTCTACCGGTGCCACCAGCACCACCGGCGCCACCACCACCGGCGCGACCATCGGCGGCGGAGCCGGCGGGACCACAGGGGCCACCACCACCGGCGCGACCATCGGCGGCGGAGCCGGCGGCACCACGGGCGCCACCACCACAGGCGCCACCATCGGTGGCGGAGCCGGCGGCACCACCGGCGCCACCACGACCGGCGCGACCATCGGCGGACGTACCGGTGGCACGACCGGCGCCACCACGACCGGCGCCACCATCGGCGGCGGAGCCGGCGGCACCACCGGCGCCACCACCACAGGCGCCACCATCGGCGGCGGAGCCGGCGGCACCACCGGCGCCACCACCACAGGCGCCACCATCGGCGGCGCAGTCGGCGGCACCACCGGCGCCACCAGCACCGGCGCCACCATCGGCTGAGGCAACAGCGCTGAGGCAACAGCGGTACGAGTGGCGCCACCACCGGCGCCACCATCGGCTGAGGTGAGCGATGCGCAGCGCAGAGCCCTCGGCTCCGGCCGAGGGGCGGATGCGATCTCCCTGCTCTGCGTGCGCAGTCGACAGTTGATGTGAACCCCAAGGTCTCTCCGGCGGATCGTCCCCACCACGGGCCGTACGCCGCCGGAGGGACGTTCGCCGCGTCCGGCGGGAACGGTCGGTGCGCAAGCGCGACCAGGGCCGCCCGGCCGCCCTGCACAGTGGGCGGAGGCGCAGCGGAGGCGAAGGGGCCCTCGGACAGCCTCGGACAGCGCGTCAGTTGGTCACCTGGTCACACGCGGGCCTTCACTCCGGTTGCCTGTGGTTCCTTGCCTCGGCGAAGTGGGCGGGTGATGCGGTCGCGCGTGGACTCCACCCTCGACCCGATCCATCGCAGGAAGTTGGTCGGGAGGAAGACCATGTCAGCAACGACCATCGCCAGCGAGAAGAACGGCAAGCCGCAGATCACCGCGATCGTCGCGTGTTCGGTCATCAGGACAGCGAGCATCACGTTCTTCACCCGGCGGTTGAGGAGGGTGAAGGGGAAGGCGACCTGTGCGACGACGGTGCCGTAGGTGATCAGCGTGACGATCACGGAGCCGCTGTCGAGCGCCTGGGACAGCGGAGCCCACGGGCTGAAGTAGTTCAGATGCAGTGGATAGTGCAGGGCGGTTCCGTCCTGCCAGCGCGGGCCCTGGATCTTGTACCAGCCGGCCGTGGCGTAGAGCAGACACACCTGGGCGGCGATCACCAGCATCGCCGAGTTGTGGACGAGGTTGGCGGTGACATCCAACGCCCCTCGCACCTCGGAGAAGCGGCTCCGCCCTGCCCAGTACCACAGGGCCTGGATCATCCAGAGCCCCCAGAAGATCAAGATCCACCCCCACGGGAGCTGCGCGAATCCCGTGATCTGCGCGAGGGCGAGGCCCAGGCCGCAGAGCACCCACAGGGCCACGCCCACCGGATTCCTGTCGTCCTCGCCCAACGCCGCCGCGCGCGCCCGCCGTCGCGCGTCCAGCGACCACACCTGCCCGCAGCGGGTCAGCACCAGATAACTCGCGATCAGGTGGATGAGGGTGTCGCCACCGTCGCCCAGCAGGACGTTGCGGTTCAGGAGCGACAACACCCCGATCATGAACAGCAACGAGGTCGTGCGGGTGTGCCACCCGACGAGCAACAGCAGGCACGCGACGATGGTCCCGTGGTAGACCAGCTCGAACCACAGCCTGTCGCTCGACCACAGCAGCACCGTGAACGCGTGGTTCGAGGCGACGAGGCGATGGGCCAGGTCCAATCCCCACGGGCTGGTGGTGCCGTACAGCTCCTGGCGGTGCGGCCACTCACGGAGGAGGTAGAGCCCGAAGGTCAGCGCGAAGCCGATCCGGACGACCGCGGCCTGGTAGGGCGCCAGCGCCATCCCCGTGATCTTGTTCAGACCTCTGGCGATGGCGGTATCGAGCTTTGTGCCCAAGCCCTTGAAGGGGGAAGGCGCCCGGGCGCTGTCCTTCTCGACGCTCACTGGAACTCCTTCTGGGAGACCGGCCACCACGGAAGCACCTGGTAGGTCGTCTGGGTGTTCACGCGCTCAGTACTCCACTTCGGCGGGATAATCGGGGTGTTCGACGCGTAGATCTGCACCTTGACCACCTGGCCGCCGTCGACCCGAGGCCCGATCCGGTGTGCCGCGATCCGGCGCACATAGGCCTCGGAGAGCTCGCCGCGCAGGCCGACCGGCCGCCCCTTGACATCGTGCGTCCTGTTGTAGAAGTCCCAGGCCTGGCGAAGCATGTTCTGGTGCGCGTGGCTGGGTGCGGGATTGCCCCTGATCGCTTTGAGGTCCTGGGCGGTCAGGCCCACCCAGTTCGTCGTACGCCGGGAGCCGTCGGCGAACTTGACTTCGGCGCGCGCGTTCACGGCGATGTTCTGCTGGAGCGGGTTCGGGGCGAAAAGCTGCCAGTTCTGGTCGAACTCCGGATAGACGTAGCCGTTGACCAGCCTGCCGTACTGCCTGCTGAGGGCGTTCGACGGGGCGACGAACAGGAAAAGCAGCACCAGATGGAGCGTGACACCGATCGCCAACACCGCGATGGTTCCCGCGATCACGATCCGCGACAGCAGCGACCAGGACCCGTTGGGCGCAGGTGGCAGCGCGCGGGCGGCGGATGGCTCACTGGGCGCAGGGCCTCCGTCGGCGCCGTCCGAACCGGTCTCGACCGAGGCTGTCTCGCGTGGCTCCACAATGCTCCCTCGATCGCAGGTCCCGGATATTCGGCGGATTCATGGACGGATCGCCCGATCTTTCATCGGATCACCGCGTCTGAATGAGAATAAATCCGCACATTGCCGCACAAACACTCTATTGAGCCGAATGGTTGATGGGGCCGTCCCCTGCGCGGCGACCACGCACGACGAAAGCGCCGGAGCCGCCGAAGCTTCCGGAGCTGCCGGAGTTGCCGGAGCTGCCGGAGCTGCCGGAGCACAGCACCCGGCTACGGAGCCGCTTCACGTCACAAAGACAGGCCGCACCTTGAGTCAGGTGGCACCTGAACGGGCACAGCACCTGGAGGAGCGGCACCTTGACGGGCACAGCACCTGGAACGAGTGGCACCTTGCAGGGCGGCACCTTGAGAAGGCGGGCCTCAGTGCGCCCCGCCCCTCTGGGCCCTAAGGAACCCAGAGGAGGCCCTGCGACCAGTCCGCCCTGAGGGATCAGGAGTTGCGGCACCAGGAGTTGCGGCCGGATCGTGGGTCAGTGGCAGGCGCACCTGTAGGCAGCCAGGGCACGTGGGCACGTACGGCCGGGCGGAATGGGCAGGACGGGACGGGCGGGATGGGCGGGTGAGCCGGTGGACCGATGGGCCGATCGACCGATGGGCCGATGGGCCGGTACGGCGTGAGCCACCGCATGCCCATCGACCCACGGAGAGTCACCAGACGGCGTCACCAGCCGGAGCCCGGCCTCTGCAGTCCGTCCACCAGGTGGCACAGCCGCGGTGTGGGACGAAGTCCGAGCTCGTCGCGAAGACGGTGCGTATAGCGTTCGAATTCGTCCAACGCCTCGGACGGGTTACCTTCCGCTAGGTGGGCGCGGATCAGCGAAGCCTGGCTGCTCTCCCGCAGTGGATTCGCCTGTACGGCCGCGTGGGCCGCCGCCACCGCCCCGGCGAACTGCTTCGTGTCGATGAATGCTCCCGCCAGCGCCTCAAGGGCGTGGAGTCGAAGCTGCTGCCATTGCTCGGCCTCCCGCAGGGCCCACTCGTCGTACCAGCCGGGCAACAGGTCATCGGTGAGTTGGTCGACGGTGGCCGCGTTGATGTTGAGGTCCTCGGCCGGGACACCGGGGTCGAGTATGCGCTGGGCCAGCGACCGGGCATGGTGCAGGTCAACGGTGACCTTTCGCGCGAGGCGCACCTCGGTAGGGCAGACGTCCAGGGCCTTCCTACCGATGCCGCGCAGGCGTGACAGCGCCGACCGCAGATTCGCGTAAGCGCTCTGTTCGCATGCCTCGGGCCAAAGACTCCCCGCAACCAGGGAGCGAGGGGCAGCGGCACGGCCGTTGAGCGCAACGAACGCCAGCAGCCGCTTCGAGCCGACGGGCACCGTTACCGGGACGTCGTTCACGACAAGGTCGAAACCGCCGAGAAGGGCGATGTGCACGGTCGGCCGGCTGCTCGCGGGTGGCCAGGAAAAGATCAGGTCATCTGAGCTCATGGCTGTTGATCGCGGAGGGGGACGTCCAGTGCGACGTAGGCTGACTGGCCGCGCCCCCGATGTTCGAGGTTCGCAATCATCTGTGCACCTCCCACAACCACATGTTCCGCTGCCCCCGCTGGGTTGTCGAATTGTTCCAATTCAGCTGGACAAATTCCCTCCTGAGGCGTGTGGGCACACATGCGCCCCGATGGCAAATGGGCACGCATCCGGGATCCGCTCGTCGATGACGGCCGCGCCGGCCCCGTGCGGCGAGGTGACAGGTCGGCCGGTCGCTTGCACAGAACCTGCCGGCGAGCCACCCGACGAAGGACCCGGCCCCCTCCCAGGAGCCACGAATAGGACCCTGACCTGTGTCGATACCGGTCGGACACGTTCCGCGCCGTGACGCCAGACGTGGCGGCCAGGGCCCGGACCGGCGCCGCACCGACACCACAATGCGCACAGGGCCGATGACGGGAAGCGACAGATCGGGCATCTCCACGAAGGTCGGTTACGCCGAGGCGTCCCGAGGCACTCCATCGGGTCAGGTGGGTCACCGAGTCCGCACCGAGCGGGTCACCGAGTCTGACCGAGTGGGTCAGCGAGGCGGACCGAGTGGGTCACCGAGTCCGCACCGAGTGGGTCAGTGAGGCGGACCGACTGCGCCAATGGGACAGCCCGAGTGCGCCAATGGGGCCGACGCGGCGAGATGCCACGGACCGCCAGCCCCTCTCGCGCTCCGTGCCCCGGCCTTCCGTCTCGCCGTTCAGGCCCCGAACTCGCGCCCTGCGAACGGCTGTTGAAGCACGGCGCCCATTCCAAGCAGTGGAGCCCTCAAGCAGTGGAGCCCTCAAGCGGTAGAGCCCTCCAACGGTGAGCCTCCAGTGGGCACACAAGGCATGGAGTGCACACCATCCGTCAACCGATCAGATAGAGATACACCCCGGGCGCGGTGGCGGAGCCGCCCGTCGTGGTGAGCGCGATGGTGACGGCGCCCAAGGCGTGGGCGGGAGCGATGGCTGCGACCCTGGTGTCGGACAGGACGGCGAACGTGGCGGGGACACCGCCGAAGGTCACGCCGGTGGTCGTCGACAGCTGAGTGCCCGTGATGCCGACCAGTGTGCCGCCCGCCGGGAGACCCGTCAGCGGGCTGAAGCCAGTAGCGGTCGGCGGGCCCACGAAGTCGAAGGTTCCGGAGGCGGTGGCCGTACCACCCAGGGCCGTGACCACCAAAGACACGGCCCCGGCCGCATGGGCCGGGCTCACGAGGGTCAGTTCACTGTCGGACACCACCGTCGGCGTCACGTCCGTAGCACCGAACGCCACCGATGTGGCGGTGGCGAGCCCGCGCCCGGTGACGGTAACCGTCTCGCCGCCCGCGACGGGCCCGGACGACGGCGCGACGGCGATGACGACGGGCGGGGGGAGGTAGTAGAACGGCTCCGGGTTGCTGGTGCCCCCTGGCGTGCTCACCGTGGCGTCGACCACTCCGACCCCCGAGGGGGCGACCACCGACACGGATGTGGGTGTATTGGCCGTGATGGCGGCCGGCTTGCCCCCGAAGTGCACCACGGTGGCGTCTGCAAGGCCGGTGCCGGTGAAGGTCACCGTGGCCCCACCACCGGTAGACCCTTGGTCCGGATTGATCGGCATGTCTGCGCCCCCACCCTCTGCGTCGGCGAAACCCCTGAAATGTCCGTTGCCCCTCGTCCACCAGTTACGCAGGAAATACGATCCGAGGCGAGACGGCATCTCCCTCTTCACCCGGATGACGCAGCCGAGAGCGTCGAGCAGGTGTCCGGCCGGTCCCCGCCGACTGGAGTGCCGCCATAACGCGTCCCGTTCACGGCATCCCGTTTCGCGGCATCCCGTTTCGCAGCGCATTGCTCGCAGCGCCCTGCCGCCGGCTCCTGATGAGCCGGCGACAGGGCGGGGCGGACCGGCGGGGGCCACAGCACCGCTCGACGGATTACGGCGGATGTGGCCTCCGGGCCGTCCTCGCTCCGGATGAACCGGTGCAAGGAGGACCGCTCACACGTAGGTGTATCCGCCGGCGACGGTCGTGCTGCCGCCCGGTGTGGTGACGACAACGGGCACGTTGCCGAGCGCCCCGGCCGGGGTGAAGCCGACCAGCGCCGTACCCGACGCATTGACCGAAACCCCCGTCGCCGCAACCCCGTTGAACGTCACCACCGCCCCACCCAGACTGCTCCCCGTGATCACAAACGCCGTACCACCCACAACACTGCCCGACGACGGCGACAACAACGTCACCACAGGCAGTGGCGGTGCCGTGTAGGTGAACCCACCGGCGACCGTGGCGCTCCCGGCCGCGGTGATGACGACGACCGGAACGTTGCCGAGCACCCCGGCCGGCGTGAAGCCGACCAGCGCCGTACCCGACGCATTGACCGAAACCCCCGTCGCCGCAACCCCGTTGAACGTCACCACCGCCCCACCCAGACTGCTCCC
>NZ_JBIBVF010000002.1:12855-146924 GCF_043080045.1 Streptomyces sp. NPDC015125 | reverse complement strand
CCCGTGATCACAAACGCCGTACCACCCACAACACTGCCCGACGACGGCGACAGCAAGGTGACCACGGGCGGAGGTGCCGTGTAGGTGTACCCACCGGCGACCGTGGTGCTCCCGGCCGGGGTGGTGACGACGACCGGGACGTTGCCGGCGGGGCCGGGCGGCGTGACGCCGGTGAGCACCGTTCCCATGGCGTTGATGGACACTCCGGTGGCCGGCACGCCGTTGAAGGTGACCGTTGCGCCGGTGAGATTGGTGCCGATGAGGGCGAACGCGGTGCCGCCCGCGGTGGACCCGCTGTTGGGCACGAGAGCCGTGACCGTCGGGCCGCTGGGCAGAGCGACGGTGTACGTGTAGCTCACCGAGTTGGTGTTGCCTCTAGGTGTGGTGGCGATGATCTGGATGGTGCCCGCTGTGTGCGGGGGCGCGATGACGGTGACCGAGCCGCCGGAAGGGTCCTGGGCGACGATGGTGGCGGGGATGCCACCGAAGGTGACCTGGCTCGTGCCCTGGAGGCCCGCCCCGGTGAGCAGGACGGTATTTCCTCCGGAAGTCGGTCCCGAGTCCGGAATGGCCTCGTAGAGCCTCGGATATCTGGGCCAGTTACCCCCGTCCCCGCCGGGCCAGGAGCCCGGGGACTGCGGATTTTCTTGCTGCTGTACGACTGCGGACATGGCTTCTCCCTGGGCAGCCCCCGCCCCTCTCCCTCACGAGCCCATTCGCGAACGGGTCTTTTGGGAGCGGAAGTTGCCTTCGTCGAATGTTGGGTGCATGCGACGGTAGGGTTCCCGGCCGTTTGAAAGAAGGCGCGTACGTGTCAGCAATGACGCGTTCGGCAATCAATATGGCAATAGGTAAATGAGCGTGACTCCCGGACCGCCGACCGGCGTGCGCCGGTATTCCGCAGGCCCGTTTCGCGAGCCGCCCGGCGTGCGCACCGGACGCCCCCGCCGTGTGGCAGTGGTGGAGCCCGGGGACGCCTTCCACTCGCCCCCGGGCCCTGTGTCCCTGTTCCCGTCCCGCCCCTCTTCCTCTTCCTCTCCCCCTCCCTGCCCCTGTTCCTGTTCCTGTTGTTCGCCCCCTCGGCTGAGGGGTGATCGATTACTGGTGGTAGATGGTTGCGGTCCAGTTGGCCTTCCAGTTTCCGTCGCCGAACTGGAGGTTGACGGAACAGCGACCGGTGTCGCCGTCACAGGTCAGGCTGTTCGCCGGCACCGGAGCGGCAAGCCGTGCGCCAGGGGCGGACCGGAGCGCCTGGTGGAAGATGTCGGCGGACCAGCTCGCCCGCCAATTCCCGTCACCGAACTGCAGGTTGGCGGTGCACTTTCCGGTGTCGCCGTCGCAGTTGAGGCCCGTTACCGGTACCGGAGCGCGGTAGGCGGAGCGGGCTGCCTGGTGGTAGATGGTCGCACCCCAGCTGGCCTTCCAATTGTTGTCACCGAAGCGGAGGTTGGCTGTGCACTTGTAGGTGTCGCCATCGCAGTTGAGCGCGGTCACCGGTACCGGGGCAGCAACGGCCGGGCCGGCCAGCCCGATCCCCAGAGCAGCGAGTACAGCGCAGGTGCCGGCGAAAATGCGTCGCATAGCCATCCTTCCCTCGTGGGCGCACGGCGCGCCCGATCCCAGAGAAGGATTTGCTGATTTCCTGCTACGCCAAGCCCGCAGCAACGGCCTTCAGCAGAAAGTGTGCACGCCCGTACCGACGACCGAAATCAGAGCTGGGCTGCCGGTCGGCAGTGGGTGGTGAACGGCGCATTCGTAGTGGACTCGGGGAGCGAAGAGGGCGCAGCGCCCGGTACGACCGACTGCCCGTGGCTCATGCCACCGGCACAATCCGGGCTTCCGCCGGCAATCTCGCCGCACGCGCTTCCGTGCGTGCCAGCTGCGCGGATGAAGGTCGGGTCCGTGGGTAGCTTCTACGGTTCGCGCGGACGCAAGGCCGGCGGCCGCCTGGCTCCGTCACACGGCCGGTGGCCGCCTGGTTCCGTCACGCGGCCGGTGGCGGAGTGGCTCTGTCACGGAATGGACCTCGTGGCTCGCTCGCCCCCGTCGGGGCCGTCGCACCGCCCTTGCCCTTCAGCCCGCGCTTGTCAGGGGGCCGGAGTTTCGACCGCCGAGTCGTCGTCGAGAACGCGGCGGGCGGCCTCCGCAAAGTCTCGGACTTCGGCAGTGAACACCAGTCCGGCTTCGGCAACGGATTCGGCGGCGTCCACACACTCGCCGGACCCGGCGTCGAATCGCTCTCGCAGTCCGATGGAATTCCGTAAGGGCCTGATGCATCGGTGCGCAGTTCTGATGAGCTCCTGCGAAGGGGAGACCACGGGCGGCGGCCCCTCCAGGAGTACGTGCACTCCGAGATGATCGAGCTTGTCGATTTCCCGGTGGAAGGCGTCCATGTCCGTCGTGTGTGACTCCCGGTACCTTCCGAGCGCCCTCTCGATGGCTCGTGCCTGTGCGAGGAAATCCGCGTACACCTCACGGCGCGGCTCACGGCGGTCCCGCACATGATCGACACGCAGCCCGCGCCTCAGCTGCGCCTCCTGGGCGGCGAGTTGAACCCGGACGGTCCGGGCTCCCCATAGCCCCGTGACGGCTGCGGCACCTCCCGTACCCAGTGCGCCGACGGTAGCTCCCAAGATCGCTGCTATGCCCGAATCCACCTCGGCAGTCTTGCGTATGCCACCGTGCGGCGTGGAAAAGCGGCAATAACGTACCGGACGGTTCACCTTCGGTCACGGGTCGGTCCAACCCGTGCTCTCCCGGTCCGGAAGTGTGCTTGCCCCGGGACGGATTACCCCCGGCATCCGGGCGGGGGCGATGCCTAGCGCGGGTACCGTGCCTATCGCAGGGACCGTGCCTATCGCGGGGCGGGTCCTTACCCGGACTTCGTCGCGACGGGCGCTGGGGGCCGCGCCTCGCCCTGGCGGTGGCGGATGTAAGGATGCCGTCATGAACAACAACGTGTTTTTCGACATCACCATCGACGGCGACCCCGCCGGACGGATCGTCTTCACCCTGTTCGACGACGTGGTTCCCCGGACCGCGAAGAATTTCCGTGAGCTCGCCACCGGTCAGCACGGCTTCGGCTACGAGGGATCCGGCTTCCACCGCGTCATCCCCGACTTCATGCTCCAGGGAGGCGACTTCACCGCCGGCAACGGCACCGGCGGCAAGAGCATCTACGGCGAGAAGTTCCAGGACGAGAACTTCCAGCTCAAGCACACCAAGCCCGGTCAGCTGTCGATGGCCAACGCCGGCCCTCACACCAACGGCTCGCAGTTCTTCATCACCACCATCGTCACGGACTGGCTCGACAACAAGCACGTCGTCTTCGGCGAGGTCGTCGAGGGCATGGACGTCGTCAGGAAGGTCGAGTCCCTGGGCTCCCGCAGCGGCGCCACCCGCGCCGACATCGTGATCGCCAAGTCCGGCGTGGTCGCGTAGTAGCCACCGTGCCTCCGGCGTCGTCGGACCCCGTCGACGCCACCGAATCCTGGGTACGGCGGCGTCGCGCAGACCGGCGGATGCCGCTTCGAATGCCGCCCTTCTGCAGGGCGAGTACGACTGCCGTGCCCCGGCCTCGCTCGGCGTGACGATCAAGGCCCTCGGCGCCCGGTGCGCGCCGGGACGGGCCCCTGGGCACCCCGAGCCTGCGCTCTGGGCGGCCGCCGCCGTAAGTGCGGCGGCGGCCGCCCACGCCGGCCCGGTTCCTGTCGCTCCTTACGGGTGGCGTAGGCCGGATCCTGTTCGCTCAGCAGGCCCTCGACGAGGTCGAGGAGATCCAGTACGGCTTCGACGATCGCGTCCGGCCTCGCGCCGACGACGAGGCGTTGGCCGATCTCTACCGAGACCAGCGATCTGCAGAGACCAGCGAGTGGAACCAGCCGACCCGTCTTGCCACCAGGCGTGGTGTCCGGTCGTCCGGCCCGGCGCCGGCTTCTTCGGCCGGACTCCCGGCTGACCGCTAGTGGGGGCTGCCTCTCCGCTCGTGCGGGCTGCCTCCCCGCCACTCTGCCACTCTGCCCACAGCAGACTCCGAGCGAGCAGCGTGCGCTCATGTCACAGGAAGGAACCCCAAGAAACCCATGAGGTGACCGAAATGACCGGCGCCACCGCGCACCATTTCGCGTACTCCTATTTTTCCCTCTTTACGCCTCGACGCCATTCTTCGCAGTGCCGTCCCGCTGCAAAGCACCGGCAACGGCCAGCGGTGCCGCCCGCTCGGTAGCCTCATTCGGACACGCGCGTGCTTCGACGCGTGCCAGGAAGTCCTGAATGAGGGAGACGTACGCATCGCGAAGGGGCTCCTCCTCCAGATATCCCATATGGGCTGCGCCGGGCTGCGTCACATGCTCGGAATCCGGAATTCTTTCGGTGATATCGGCGAGATGCGCGGGAACGCATTCGTCGAACTCGCCACCGAGAACGAGAGTTGAGACCTGGATCCGATCAAGTGCGTCGAAAATGTCCCAGTCCTTGAGGGTGCCGGTCACGTGGTAGTCCGCATGCCCGATCATTGTCCGGAATGTTGTCAAACTCATGAGTTCCGGGTCCAGGGCCACGGAAGAGGTACGCAGCACGCACGCGCGCATGTACTCCTCTTGGGCCACCCAATAATCGGGGTCGCCTGTCTCGCCTCTCAGCTCCCGGCCGTAGGTGCGGTCGAGTACGTTGCCCGGCAGTTTCGCCATCAGGTCTCGGACCTCCTGCTCGAAGCGGGGCACGCTCGCCAGCCATTGGCACAGACCAGGCTGGTCCATTCCGGCGCCCGCTCCGCGGCGTACTGAAGGCCGAGCATCGCTCCCCAGGAGTGACCGTAAACGTGCGGGCGTTCCAGGCCGAGCCCCTCGGAAACCGCGCCCAGTTCGTCGAGGAAGCGGTCCACCGTCAGCAGCGAGACATCGTCGACCGGATCCGAACGCCCTACGCCGAGCTGGTCGTACCAGACGACCTCGCGCTCCTGGGCGAGTGGCGCGAAGGCGTCGAACAGCAGGTCGCTCGGGTAACCCGGTCCGCCGTGGACGACCAGCAACGGCGCACCACCGCTGCCCGTTCTCCGGTACCACACCTTGCCCCCCGGTACGGGAATCCTGCCTTCCGTCATGCCGGCCCCACCTCATAGGCATACTCCTCCATCCGGTCGATGAGATATCCATCGAACCGGAAGTACATCGCGGCGTGGACCTCACTCCGCGACCCGTCTGGCATGGTCAGACGAAGAACGTGCTGCTGAAGTACCTCGTTCGCGCCGCGGAATTGGCGTGTCATGTCGAACCGCAGCGAACCGACCATGTCGGCAAGAAACCTGAACTGTTCCAGTTTTTCGTCGACCGTCTGGCTCTCCCTTGCCGTCGTTGTGCCATACGGTGGCAGTTTCCGTGCACATGGCCCGCACTTCGTCGAAGTCATACGTTTCCAGATGCCGCAGGCACCGAGTCGCCATCTCGCCGATGTTCTTCCTCATGTCACGTTCCCCTGAGGGGACTGGTTCGGTACCCCCAACATAGAAAAGAAGGCCCGCAGAGATAAGTCTTGACTTGGTTTTGCACTTCGGGCAGTTGGACAGCAAGCACGAAAAAACCGCAAGTCAGAGGGGTGGACGGCACGTCCGAGAGGGCATCTCCTGGGGGAAAATAGTTGATCCCGTGGGAAGCACTGTGGAAAGGCGGCAGCCGCTTCGGCCGGTTGACGACCACTGAGCACGTTGGAGCGCCCCGCACCTTGCCTGCTGCTCACGGCGGCCTTCGCCACCTTCATCTTCTGTCGGCGACGCCTTGTTCCGAGCAGGGAGGTGGGCCGTGCAAGCATGCACGCCTCGCCGGGCGTGCCGTGCGCCCCCGCGGCACGGGTTTCGTACGGAAGACAGAAGGACCGAGCTGCTCGTCGCGTGCGGACGAGGTGTCAATTGCACTGGCGCCATGGAGACGCGACGGCCGCTCCTGTGGGCCACCTCACACCACGTCGCCGGAACTCGCGCCTCCGGCTCTCCGACTCCCTGAGCGGCGCGGCACAGGGCCGGGCCACCTCACCTTCGAGCTGGGAGCACCCGCGTGCCCACTGAACAACGTCTCGCATCGGGCCGTGCCGGCGATGCCCCGGACGCCGTCGCCGTCGGCTCCGGTGCGCAGCGGGCGGCCGCACGGCGGACCGGGTGGTCCGCTCTTCGCCCACTGGTGTTGCGACTGCACTTCTACGCCGGAGTGCTCGTCGCGCCGTTTCTTCTGGTCACCGCGGTCACCGGACTGCTGTACGCCGGGGCGTTCCAGGCGGAGAAGGTGGTCTATGCGCACGAGTTGAGTGTCCCGGCCGGTGAGCACACCATGCCGTTGTCGCGGCAGGTGGCCGCCGCCCGCACGGCGCACCCGGAGGGCAAGGTCGCTGCCGTGCGCCCGGCGCCGGAGCCGGGCGACACCACGCGCGTCCTGCTCGCCGACGTGCCAGGGGTGTCCGCCGAGCACCAGCTCGCCGTCTTCGTCGATCCGCACACCGGCAGCATCCGGGGAGCGCTGCCGACGTACGGTGCCACGGGTGCGCTGCCGCTGCGCACCTGGCTCGATGATCTCCATCGCCACCTGCATCTGGGCGAGAACGGCCGCCTCTACAGCGAACTGGCCGCCAGCTGGCTGTGGGTGGTCGCCGGCGGCGGGCTCGCGCTGTGGATCGGCCGGAAGCGCAGGAACCGCAAGCTGCGGGCTCTCACTCTGCCGGATCGCACCGCCACCGGACGGCGCCGGACGCTGTCATGGCACGGCGCGGTGGGCGGGTGGGCGGCGGTCGGCCTGTTCTTTCTGTCCGCAACCGGCCTGACCTGGTCCACGTACGCCGGAGGGAACATCGACGAGCTGCGTCAGGCCCTGGGGCAGGCGACGCCGACCGTCTCGACGGCGGTGGCGCAGGAGCACGCCCACCACGGCGGCTCCGGCGGGATGGCGGGGATGCCCGACATGCCGGGGATGGACGGGAAGAAGGGCGGCGCGTCGAGTGGATCGGCGTCCGCGGACGTGGGCATCGACAAGGTACTCGGGGCGGCTCGCGTGAAGGGGCTGTCGAATCCCGTCGAGATCGACCTGCCGACGGGCAAGGGCACTGCCTATGTCGTCAAGCAGGTCCAGCGCAGCTGGCCCGAGAAGCAGGACGCGGTGGCGGTGGACCCGGGCACGGGCAAGGTCACCGACGTCTCGCGCTTCGCCGACTATCCCGTCCTGGCCAAGCTCACCCGCTACGGCATCGACCTGCACACCGGCACCCTCTTCGGCATCGCCAACCAGCTTGCGCTGGCCGCGCTCGCGCTGGCGCTGATCTTCCTGATCCTCTGGGGATACCGGATGTGGTGGCAGCGTCGTCCCACCCGCGATCGCACCCTGTCCTTCGGACGGCCGATCTCTCGGGGCGCCTGGCGGCAGGTTCCACTGCCCGTGCTGATTCCGCTCGCGCTCGTCGTTGTGGTGGTGGGCTGGGCGGTGCCACTGCTCGGCATTTCGCTCGCCGCGTTTTTGGTCGTGGACATCGTTCTGGGCGTGATCGCCCGCCGGCGGACTCCCGCTCCGGCCCCCGTGGACTGACGGGCTGACGGACCTACGGGCTGACGGACCGACGGGCTTACGGGCTGACAGACCGACGGGCAGGCGGGCAGACGGACCGACGGGCTTCGGAGAACCGGAGCACGTCAGTCCGTCATTCCGTCAGTCCAGGGCCAGGGCCAGGAGGGACCCGGGCGCCGGGATGTCGCCGGGGAGCTGGTGATCGTCGCCATGTGGCGGGCGCGTGGCGCTACCCGTAGTGCGGTGGCACTACCAGTAGTGCTTTCGACCGGCGACCGCGTGCCCCATGGTGCCGAGGAGCCACAGAATCGCGCCGATCACGGCAAGAATGATCCCGATGGTCCACAGGATGGAAATGCCGGTCAGAAATCCGATGACGAGCAGAATGACTCCGAGAACGACCACGGTGCGCTCCGATCTCGCATGAGTGTGGCTTCAACTTTGATCCTCGGTTTCCGGATCGGCAAGTTTTGGTAATGCGGGTGGATCGGGGCAGCTTGGTCGCCGCTTGCGTTCCTCATGGTTTTCCCGGGGACGTGAGCCGGGTGAGCCGCTCGGGACGCACAGGCCCACCCGGCCCCGGCCCCGGCCCACCCGGTCGTGCCCGGGGTTTCCCGGCGCAGCCGGCCCGGCAGTGTGTGCCGGTGGGGGGAGTCGGCCCGGGCACGGCGGCGACGAGTATGCGGGCGAACGATCCGGGAGGACCATGGAAGCCACAGCACTCACCTGCCAGGGGCAGGCCACGGAGACTCCTGGGCAGGTCAGGCCACGGAACGGAATGTGGGCACACCCCACGTGGTCCGGCAGACGGAAGGAGTGCCGGGGTGAGCGCAGACGAGGCGCGGCCGGGCGGCGCCGGTGGACCGGAGGGCAAGTCGTCGCAGCCGAGCGGGCTGATGGACCTCCTCGCGGTCGCCGCGGTGCTGGTGGATGCCGAGGGACGGATCGTCCTGTGGAGCCCGCAGGCCGCGGATCTGTACGGCTACTCCGCCGAGGAAGCACTCGGGCAGTACGCGGCGCCGCTGCTCATCCACGAAGAGCACTGGGATCTGGTGATCAAGAAGTTCGCCGAGGTCATGGAGACCGGCCGGAGCTGGGGCGGTACCTTCCCCGTCCGTCGCAAGGATGGTGCCGCACGGCTGGTGGAGCTGCGCAATATGCGGCTGATGGACGACCACGGCGATTTCTACGCCCTCGGACTCGCCACCGACTCACCGACGCTCCGCGCGGTGGAGCGGGATGTCGCACTGTCCACCCGGCTGATTTCCCAGTCCCCCATCGGGCTGGCGATTCTCGACACCGAGCTGCGCTACGTGGCCGTCAATCCCGCGCTGGAACGGATGCACGGCATACCCGCGAAGGATCACCTCGGTCGGCGCTACCGCGAGATCATGACCGCCGCGAAGTTCGAGGTGCCCGAGACCGCGATGCGGCAGGTGCTCGAAACGGGCGTCCCCATGGTCGACCAGGCCACCGTCGTGGGCCGCAGCCCCTCCGACCCGGACCACCAGCGCGCCTGGTCCATCTCGTTGTACCGGCTGGAGGACCCCCAAGGGCGGGTTCTCGGGGTGGCCGACCTGGTGGTGGACGTCACCGACCGGTACCGGTCCGCCATGGAGGCCAGCGAGGCCCGGCGGCGCCTGGCCCTGATCGCGGACGGCTCGGCCCGTATCGGCACCACCTTGGAGGTGGAACAGACCGCGCGGGAGCTGGCCGAGGTCACCGTTCCCGAACTCGCCGACGTGGTCACCGTCGATGTGCTCGACTCCATCCTGGGCGAGCACCGCCCGGCCCGTGACGAGGGCCCCGCGGTCTTCCGCGCCCTCGCCGTGAAGGGCGCCTATCCCAACGAAGCCCTCCAGGCCGCCGACCCTCCCGGCCAGACCGCCGCCTACGATGCCGACCGCCTGGCCACCCAATGCGTACGCACCGGCCGCCCGATCCTGGTCTCCCACGCAACTGACGACGACCTGGCGCGCATCGCCCGCGACGGCCACGCCGCCACGTTGCTGGCCCGCGCCGGGGTGCACTCCTACCTGCTGGCCCCGCTCACCGCCCGGGGCCAGATCCTCGGCTGCCTGGGGCTCACCCGCGCCCGCAATCCGCTGCCCTTCGACGAGGACGACCTCGCCCTCGCCGCCGAACTGGCCTCCCGCGCCGCCGTCTGCATCGACAACGCACGGTCGCACCAGAGCGTGCGCAACGCCGCCGAGACCCTGCAGCGCAGCCTGCTCCCCGACCATCCGCCCCACCTTCCCGGTCTGCAGATCGCCTCCCGGTACCGGCCCGCGCAGGCCACCTATGAGATCGGCGGCGACTGGTACGACGTCCTCCCGCTCGAAGGGGACAAGACCGCACTCGTCGTGGGCGACGTCATGGGCAGCGGTATCGACGCCGCCGCCACCATGGGCCGTCTGCGCACCGCCACCAGCGCCTTCGCCGACCTCGACCTCGACCCCGCCCAGGTCCTCCAGCACCTGGACAAGATCACCTCGGGGCTGGAGCACTACATCGCCACCTGCGTCTACGCCGTCCACGATCCGCATCGCGCCGAATGCCACATCGCCACCGCCGGCCACCTGCCGCCCGTCCTCGTCCGCAGCGGCAAGCGCCCCGAACTCCTCGACCTGCCCACCGGCACCCCGCTCGGAGTCGGCGGTGTCCCCTTCGAAACCACCACCTTCCGGCTCGGCCCCGGCGACCAGCTGATCCTGTACACCGATGGGTTGGTCGAGACCCGCCATCACCCCATCGACGAACGCCTCGACACCCTGCTCCACCTGCTCGACGCACCCGACCGCTCGCTGGAAGAGACCTGCGACCGGCTCCTTCGCGATCTCCGGCGTCCCGACGACCCGGACGACGTCGCCCTGCTCATTGCCCGTACACGGCCCTTCACCGCCGGCTCGTAGCGCCGCCGTGCGAGCTCCTGCGGGCCCGCAGACTGCTTGCCGCCCGCGCACCGCTTGCGCGCCCGGGACCTGTGCCCGGGCGCCCGGCGCCGGGTGCCGGGCCGATGCCGGGTGCCGGGTGCCGGGTGCCGGGCCGATGCCGGATGCCGGGTGCCGGGTGCCGGGTAAAGCCTTTCCCTCGCTCCCGTATGGCGCAGCTTTCCACCGGCCCGCCCGCCCGGCCCGGCAAGCACCGCAGAGCGGCAGCTCACCCACCCTGCAGAGCCGGTTTCCCGGGCGGCGAACCGCGGCCGGCGTGCGGTCCCGGCGGGTGACGGCCAGATTGACGGAACGGCGGCCGAGGAACACGCTCGTCACATAGGTGCTCGATACAACTGACTCGCCGTGGGGACGGCTGCCGGGCAACCGGGCATCGGTGTGCCCGCCCGTGCGTGCCGTCCGGCGGCTTTCGGGTCGGATCGGGAGGACATGGCATGTGTGGCATCACCGGCTGGGTTTCCTTCGACCGTGATCTGCGCTCCGAGCGGGAAACCGTGGACGCGATGACCGAGACGATGTCCTGCCGCGGGCCGGACGACCGTGGCACATGGGTGCAGGGGCCCGTCGCTCTCGGGCACCGCCGCCTCGCCATCATCGATCTGCCCGGTGGACGTCAGCCGATGGCCGCCGACCGGGCGGACGGGAGTCCGGTCGCCCTCGTGTACTCCGGCGAGACCTACAACTTCGGCGAACTGCGCGACGAACTCGTCTCCCGGGGCCACCGTTTCACGACCGGCTCCGACACCGAGGTCGTCCTGCGCGGGTACCTCGAATGGGGCGAGGCGGTCGCCGAACGGCTCAACGGGATGTTCGCCTTCGCGGTCTGGGACGAGCAGCGCCGGCGGCTCCTCATGATCCGCGACCGGATGGGCATCAAGCCGCTGTACTACTACCCCACCCCTGACGGCGTGCTGTTCGGCTCCGAACCCAAGGCGATCCTCGCCCATCCGCTCGCCGTGCGGAAGGTCGGCCTGGACGGCCTCCGCGAGCTCTTCGCCTTCGTCAAGACGCCCGGCCACGCCATCTGGGAGGGCATGCACGAGGTGGAACCCGGCACGGTGGTCACCGTGGACCGCAACGGGCTGCACCGGCACACCTACTGGTCGCTGCGGACCCGGGCCCACCAGGACGACCCGGACACCTCGATCGCTCGCGTCCGTGAACTGCTCGACGACATCGTCCGGCGCCAGCTCGTCGCCGATGTGCCGCGCTGCACCCTGCTGTCGGGCGGCCTGGACTCCTCGGCGATGACCGCCCTGGCGGCCCGTCAGCTGGGCGAGGTGGGCGGGAGGGTACGGAGCTTCGCCGTCGACTTCGCCGGCCGGACCGAGAACTTCGTGGCCGACGAGCTGCGCGCCACCCCCGACACGCCCTATGTGCACGACGTGGCCCGTCTCGCCGGCACCGACCACCAGGACATCGTGCTGGACTCGGCCCACCTGGCCGACCTCGATGTCCGCGCCAAGGTCATCGGCGCGCGGGACCTCCCGATGGGCTTCGGCGATATGGACGCTTCGCTCTACCTGCTGTTCAAGGCGATCCGGCAGCATTCGACGGTCGCCCTCTCCGGCGAGTCGGCCGACGAGGTCTTCGGCGGCTACCAGCAGTTCTTCGACGAAGAGGCGCGCAAGGCCCGCACCTTCCCCTGGCTCGTCCGCATCGCCGAGCGCTTCGGCGACGACGGCAACATCCTCACCCCCGCCGTCACCGACGCCCTCGACCTCGGGTTTTACATCCAGGACGGCTACCGCTCCGCCGTCAAGGGCGTGGAACGCCTCGACGGGGAGAGCGACTTCGAGTTCCGGATGCGCACGATCTGCTATCTGCACCTGACGCGCTTCGTACGGATCCTGCTCGACCGCAAGGACCGCGCGAGCATGGCGGTCGGCCTGGAGGTGCGGGTGCCGTTCTGCGACCACCGGCTGGTCGAGTACGTCTACAACACACCGTGGTCGCTGAAGTCCTTCGACGGACGGGAGAAGAGCCTGCTGCGCGAGGCCACGGCGGATCTGCTGCCGCAGTCGGTGTACGACAGGGTGAAGAGCCCCTATCCCTCCACCCAGGACCCGCAGTACGCGGTCGCGCTCCAGCAGCACGCCAAGGACCTGCTGTCGCGCCCCTCGCACCCCGTCTTCGAACTCGTCGACCGCACCTGGCTGAAGCGTGCGGCGCACCACGATGCACCGCAGATCACCCAGGCCTCCCGGAGCGGCCTCGAACGGACGCTGGATCTGGCCCTGTGGTGGGACATGTACTCCCCCACGGTGACGGTCGCTTGACCGGGAACGGGCGACGCACGGCTGCACCGGCTCGCCCACCGCCTGCGCAGGGCCGCCGGTTTGACGACACCCCTGGTGGCGTCGTCACATACGGGACGACGCTGAGCCATACTTCAGCCGACCTGACACGGTGACGACGCCTGGAAGCAGGGTGTCCCGTCCCCCATGGAGCGCTGCGCAGATGACCGGCATCCCCAGCGAGTCGCCGGCTCCCCCGCCGGCCGGTACGGGCAACGGGCCCGCCGTCTCCCGCCAGGAGTTCGACGCACTGTTCGAGACGGTGCGCACCTGGGGCCGCTGGACCCGCGCCGACCGTGGCGCCTGGAACCGGGTGACCCCGGACCACGTACGGCGGGCCACCGCCCTGGTCCGGTCCGGAACCACCGTCCCGCTGGGGCGCCCCTGGGACACGGCCCCCGGACCGGACAACAGCAGACCCGCCCTGCACTACATGTCCGACCTCGGCGACATCGAGCCCCCGGAACCCTCCACACACAAGGACTTCCTCGCCGTCGACTACCACGGCAAGGCCGTCAGCCATCTGGACGCGCTGTCCCACGTCGCCTACCGGGGGCAGCTCTACGACGGCCGCACCGCGCACGAGTGGGTCGATGCCGGCGGGGCCCGCTTCGGTGCCGTATCGGCGCTGGGTCCCCTCGTGACCAAGGGTGTGCTGCTCGACCTGCCCACCGTGCTGGGGTGCGCATGGCTGGAACCCGGGCGGGCGGTGCACGCCGCGGACATCATGTCCGCTGAGCAGGCGCTGGACGTGACGATCGGCGAGGGCGACGCGGTGCTGCTGCGGTCCGGCAGCATCCGCCGGCGCCGCGAACTGGGCGCCTGGGACCCCGGCACGGCAAGCGCGGGCTTCCATGTGGACGCCGTGCCCCTGCTGGCCGAGCGGGGTATCGCTCTGCTCGGCGGCGACGGCGACAGCGATGTACGGCCCTCGCCGGTCGACGGCCTGCATTCCCCGGTCCATGCGCTCGCCCTCGCCGCGATGGGAGTGCCGCTCCTGGACAATCTCGACCTCGAAGCGCTCTCGGTCGCCGCCGCGGGGGCGGGCCGTTATGCGTTCCTCCTCGTGGTGGCCCCGCTGGACATCCCCGGCGGCACGGGCTCGCCCGTCAACCCGGTCGCCGTCCTGTGACGGCGTTCCCGGCCGTGACCGTGTGTGACGGCCGGGAGCTGCCTGGCTCGGCTTCCCCTCTCCCCGATCAGCGCCGCTGCCCGCCAGCGGTACCGATCTCCACGATCAGTACCGCTCTCCACACAAAGATCTACAATGGACCGAATGGTGCGGCCGCCGGTGTACGGGCGGCCAGAGCGGCACATACCGATGTGGGAAGTGGTCGGGATGGGGCTCGTGGGAGCGGACATCGGCCCCGCGCGCGCCCGTGAGCAGTTTCTTCGCGGTGGGGCGGTCGAGGGGACCGTGCGAAGCCCGATCCTGAATTCGTGGCAGCGTTCCCGGTCCCTGGGGCTGTCGCCGGAAGCATGCGAGCTTCCCTTCCGTCAGGATCTCGATCTGGACGGCCGGCTCGTCCGCGCCGCCATCCCCGTACTGGACCGCCTGCAGTCCAGGTTCGCGGGCAGAAACATGAACGTGTCCCTCGCCGACGGCCGCGGGGCCGTACTGCAGCGGCGTTTCGGCGACGCCTCGCTGGTCGGACAGCTGGCCGCGATCCAGAGCGTCCCGGGTTTTGTGTTCGCCGAGGAGTTCGCGGGGACCAATGGCATCGGTCTGGCCCTCGCGGAACGGCAGCTGATCAACGTCTACGGCGCCGAGCACTTCGCCGAACGCTCCCAGTCCAATGCTTGTGCGGCCATTCCCGTCCGGGACCCGCTCAGTGGACGCATCGAAGGCATCCTGTGCCTCGGCTTTCCGCCCACCGATGCAGCTGTGGCGCTGAACGAGGTGATCAGCAGGGCAGCCGGGGCCATCGAACGGCGGCTGCTGGAACAGAGTTCGACGCGGGAGCGCGCCTTGCTGCAGGCCTACCTCGACGCCAGGAGCCGCGCACCGACCGGTGAGACGACGGGCAACGGGCAGCCGGTCGGGCCGGCCGAGAGCAGGCCGGCCGAGAGCGGGCCGGCCGAGAGCGGGCTGGCCGAGAGCGGGCTGGACTGGCGTGACCAGATGATCCTCAAGGAGCGGGCCACCGATCTGATCTCGTCGGCGCAGCGAGCCGCCGTCGAGGTCCCGCTGCCCGGCGGCCGGCGGATCACCTTGCTGAGCCGGCCGGTGACCAGCCCGTCCGGCGTGGAGGGCGTCGTCATCGAGGCGGTCCTCCCCACACCGCATCAGCACCTCGCCGTCCTCAGCGCGGCCGGCGCCGCCCCCGGCCCGCCGACCGAGCAAGTGCTCGCCCCCGCCGTTCCGCTGTCCGGGTACCTTCCCGGCACCGGACCGGACCGGGCGGCGGCCCCGGAGCGCCCACCGGACGCGCTCGGAAGCGCCGAACGTCCCGCCGGACGCCCCGCCGGACGTCCCGCCGAGCGTCTCTCCGAACGCCCCGCCGAACGTCCCTCCGGCAGCGCGGCCGGTGGACTGGTGCTGATCGGTGAGCCGGGAGTGGGGAAGTACGCCGTGGCGGCCCGGCGCCGCCTGGAGCTGCTGTCCGAGGCCAGCACCCGCATCGGCACCACGCTGGACGTGAGTCGTACCGCCCGGGAACTCGCCGAGATGGCTGTCCCGCGCCTGGCCGACTACGTCACCATCGACCTTCCCGAGGCGGTGCTGCGCGGCGAGGAGCCGACCGATCCCCGCACCGGCCTCCACCGCACGGTGGTCCACGGGATCCGGGATGACTGCCCCTTCTACCCTGCCGGTGAGCGGGTGGACCTGCACCCCTCCACGCCCCAGCTCCGTTGTCTGGACGACCGGCAGCCCGTCCTCGAACCCGACCTGAGGACGGCCACCGGCTGGATCGCCCAGGATCCCGCGCACGCCCGGCGCCTCCTCGGCCATCACGTCCACTCGCTGATCGCCGTCCCCCTCCTCGCCCGCGGCATCGCCTTGGGCACGGCAAGCTTCTACCGCTCGCGGGACCCCGCCCCCTTCGGGGACGACGACCGTTCGCTGGCCCAGGAACTCGCCACCCGTGCCGCCATCTGCATCGACAACGCCCGCCGTTTCACCCGCGAGCACACCATGGTCCTTGCCCTGCAGCACAGCCTGCTGCCGCAGAGCTTCCCCGAGCAGAACGCCGTCGACGTCGCCTACCGCTATCTGCCCGCCGAGTCCGGAGTCGGCGGCGACTGGTTCGATGTCATCCCCCTCTCCGGCACCCGGGTGGCCCTCGTCGTCGGGGATGTCGTCGGCCACGGTCTGCACGCCGCCGCCACGATGGGCCGGCTGCGCACCGCCGCGCGTAACTTCGCCGAACTCGACCTCGCCCCGGACGAAGTCCTCACCCATCTCGACAACCTCGTAGCACGCCTCGACCGGGACGAGGGCACCGAGAGCCCCGCGGGCGACAGCACCGGCATCATCGGCGCCACCTGCCTGTACGTCATTTACGACCCCACCACGCAGCAGTGTGTGATGGCCCGGTCCGGGCACCCCCCGCCCGCGCTGGTCCACCCCGACGGCACCGTCACCTTCCCTGACCTGCCGGCCGGCCCGCCGCTGGGCCTGGGCGGTCTCCCCTTCGAGACCGCCGAATTCGCGCTTCCCGAAGGCAGCCGGCTCGTCCTCTACACCGACGGACTCGTCGGGGACCGCCACCGCGATGTCGATACGGCCCTCGACCTGCTGCGGCGCGCCCTGGCGCACCCGGACCGTACGCCCGAGGACACCTGTGAGGCGGTGGTCCGGGCCGTGGCACCCCGGCACCCCGCCGACGACATCGCGCTGCTCGTCGCCCGTACCCATGCCCTCGACCCCGGGCGCATCGCCACCTGGGATCTGGAAGCCGACCCGGCGCTCGTCTCCGGCGTGCGCGCCGCGGTGACCCGGCAACTCGCCGAATGGGGGCTGCACGAGGTCGTCTTCGCCACCGAACTCCTGCTCAGCGAGCTGGTCACCAATGCCATTCGCTACGGCACCGGCCCCGTCCAGGTACGCCTCCTCCACGACCGCACGCTGATCTGCGAGGTCTCCGACGCCGGCAGCACCGCCCCGCATCTGCGCCATGCGGCCGCCACCGACGAGGGCGGCCGGGGGCTGTTCCTCGTCGCACAGCTCGCCCAGGCCTGGGGCACCCGTTACACGGCCGACGGAAAGGTCATCTGGGCCGAGTGCGCTCTGGAGGCGTCGGCAGGAAAGCCCGACGCCGCCGCAGCGTATATGGACAACATCCCCGCCCTCTGACGGCCCATCCGGCATCTGCCTCAAAGCGGGCCGTACCATGACGGAATTGCGGTAATCGGTACGGATGACGCATCGCCGGGCCACCGGGCGTGCGACCCTCACTGCCACGAAGCACCCCGCAGCAGTGCCCCCGGCAGTGCCCCGTCAGTCGGGAGGAACCCAGCAGGACCATGAGGCCGACCTCCGGAGAAGTCTGTGCACGACGCTCCTGACACCACCCCTCCCCCGTACGACACCCACCGGCCTCTCGTCCGGGTGCGCGGCCTGTGCAAGCGGTTCGGCGGCACCCTCGCGCTGGACACGGTCGACCTGGACATCCGCTCCGGCCGTATCCTCGCCCTGCTCGGCCCCAACGGTGCCGGAAAGTCCACCCTCATCAAGGTGCTCGCGGGCGTCCACCCCGCGGACCAGGGCGAGGTGAGCGTCGCCGGGCACCCGCTCGGCACCGAGGCGGCCTCCCGCACCATGTCCTTCATCCATCAGGACCTGGGCCTGGTCGGCTGGATGACGGTCGCCGAGAACATCGCCCTGGGTGCCGGCTATCCCCGCCGCGCGGGACTGCTGTCGTGGCGGCGGATCCGCAGACAGTGCACCGCGGCCCTGGACATCGTCGCCGCGCATCTCGACCCGGACACCCCGCTCGCCGATCTCCCGCGGGCCGAACGCTCCCTGGTGGCACTCGCCCGCGCACTGTCCACCCAGGCCGCGGTCATCGTCCTTGACGAGCCGACCGCCAGCCTCCCGGCGGCCGACTGCGCCCGGCTGTTCGACGTCCTGCGCACCCTGCGCGACCAGGGGCGCGCCCTCGTCCATGTCACCCACCGGATCGACGAGGTGTACCAGGTCGCCGATGACTTCGCCGTACTGCGGGACGGACACCTCGTCAGCCAGGGCCCGGTCGCCGGCTACCGGCCGGCCCGGCTGGTGCGCGACATCGTGGGCCACGAGCCGGCCGGCTTCGGGTTCGCACCCGCCTCGGGTCCGGCCGTGCTGCGCCTCGACCGGGTACGGACCGAGAACACGGCACCGGTCAGCCTGGAGGTGCACGCCGGGGAAATCCTCGGCCTGGTGGGCCTCACCGGCGCCGGTCACCGGGAACTGGGCCGCGCCCTCGCCGGCTCCCGGCCGGTCACCGGCGGACGGGCCCTGCTCGACGGCCTGCCGTACGCCCCGCGCACGGTCATGGCCGCCGTCGGCTCCGGCGTCGGCCTGGTGAGCAGCGACCGTCAGGAAGAGGGCTGTGCCCCCGAACTGACGGTGCGGGAGAACTTCCTGGTCAACCCCCGGGCGGGCGGTGTGCCGTCCTGGCGCCGGATCGCCCCCCGGCGCGAGCGCGCCGAGGCCGCGGCCCTGATCGAGCGGTTCTCGGTGTTCCCCCGGGACACCGAGGCGCCGATCGCCACCCTGTCCGGGGGGAACCAGCAGAAGGTCATGGTCGGCCGGTGGCTCAGGATGAGCCGACGCCTGCTGATCCTCGAAGAGCCCACCGCCGGGGTGGACGTCGGTGCCAAGACGGCGATCTACCGCCTGCTCCGGGAGGCGCTGGCCTCAGGCCTCGCCGTCCTGCTCCTCTCCACCGACTTCGAGGAGGTCGCCCACGTGTGCCATCGCGCCCTGGTGTTCGTCCGCGGGGCGGTGACGGTGGAGCTGAGCGGCGAGGCTCTCACGGTCACCGAACTCGCCCGTGCCTCCTCGGCGATGCCCGCACTCACCGGGACGGTGGAACCATGACCCGCTTCCCTCGCCCCCTGCCGGGCCGCCGGTTCGGGCACTTCCTCGGCGCCTATGGCCTCCTGGCCTTCGCCGCCCTGCTCTTCCTGGCCTTCTCCCTCGCTCTGCCGGACACCTTCCCCACCCTGGACAACATCTCCGAGGTCCTGTCCAACCAGTCGATCCCCGCCCTCCTCGCGCTCGGCGCCATGATTCCCATCGTCACCGCCAAGTTCGACCTGTCCCTCGGCTACGGTCTCGGCCTGGCGCACGTGATGACGATGCAGCTCCTCGCCAAGGAAGCGTGGCCCTGGCCCCTCGCCTGCCTCGCCGTGGTCCTCGGCGGGGCGGTGGTCGGCGTCTTCAATGGGATCGTCGTCGAATTCGCGAAGATCAATTCCTTTATCGCCACGCTCGGCACCGGCAGCATCCTGTACGCCCTCACCGGCTGGATCACCAACGGGGCCCGGATCGTCCCCGGCCCGCAGGGCCTGCCGGCGGCCTTCACCGATCTCTACGACTCCAGGTTCCTCGGCCTGCCGGTATCCGCCTTCTACGTCCTCGCACTGACCGCAGTGCTGTGGCTGCTCCTGGAGCGGCTGCCGCTCGGCCGGTATCTGTATGTCATCGGCTCCAACCCGCGCGCCGCCGAGCTGGTGGGCATCCCCACCCGGCGCTACGTCGTCTACGCGTTTGCCGGTTCGGGGCTGATCGTCGGTATCGCCGGTGTCCTGCTCGCCGCGCAGCAGCGGATCGGCAACCCCAGCGTCGGCCTGGACTATCTGCTGCCCGCTTTCGTCGGTGCGCTGCTCGGGTCCACCGCGATCAAACCCGGCCGCCCGAACGCCCTGGGCACCCTGGTCGCCGTCATCATCCTCGCCATCGGCCTCGCCGGTATCGGCCAGCTCGGCGCCGAGTTCTGGGTCACCCCGCTGTTCAACGGCGCCACTCTGCTCCTCGCCGTCGGCATGGCCGGCTATGCCGCCCGCCGTCAGCTGCGCCAACGGCGGACACCACCGTCCCGGCCCCGTCATGACGTGGTCCACGTCAGCTCATGACCTCGGGCCGGCCTCACCGTGTCGTCCCTCCGCAGGGAGCGCCCGTGCACTCGCACCGCAAGACCGCCCGTGGCGGCGCAGTCGTCGTGGCTCTGGCGGCCGCTGTCCTCGCCGGCTGCGAACGCGGCGCCTCGACCGGCGCCGCACCCTACTCGCCGGGGCCGGCGAAGACCGGCTGTCCCGCCGTCCTGGCCCGGGCCCGGGCGGCCGTGGGACGGGCCGAGCAGCCCCACACCGCTTGGGACGGCCCCACCGGTGGTCCCCGGGCGGTCTTCGGCAAACGCCTCGTCTATGTCGCGCAGACCATGACCAATCCCGGTGTCGCAGGCGCCGCCAACGGCGTCCAGCAGGCCGCGAAGACCCTCGGCTGGCCCGTCCGGGTGATCGACGGTCAGGGCACCCCCGCCGGGATCCAGGCGGCCTTCAGCCAGGCCATCGCCCTCCGGCCCGCGGGCATCGTCATCGGCGGCTTCGACCCCCGTCTGACGTCGCGGCAGGTCGCGACGGCCAACGCCGAACACATCCCGCTCATCGGCTGGCACGCGGTCGACGCCCCCGGCCCGAGCAAGGACCCCGAACTGTTCAGCAACATCACCACCAGGGTCCAGGATGTCGCGAAGATCAGCGCGGACTGGATCATCACGCACTCCCGGGGGCACGCGGGAGTCGTGGTGTTCACCGATGCCTCGATCCCGTTCGCCAGGAACAAGTCCGAACTGATCAAGAAACAGCTCGCCACCTGCTCCGGCGTGAAGCTTCTGGAAGAGGAGAACATCCCGATCCCGGACACCAGCAGCCGCACGCCCCAGGAGGTCTCCGCACTTCTCTCCCGCTTCGGGGGCGGCTGGACCCACTCCGTCGCCATCAACGATGTGTACTTCGCCGATGCCGCCCCGGCCCTGCGCGCGGCAGGCAGGAAGGGCGGCGGCACCCCTTTCAACATCGGCGCGGGCGACGGCGACCCGTCCGCCTTCCAACGCATCAACAGCAGGCAGTTCCAGGCGGCCACCGTTCCGGAGCCCTTCTCCCAGCAGGGCTGGCAGATCCTCGACGAATTCAACCGTGCCTTCTCGGGCAGACCCGCCAGCGGTTATGTCGCCCCCGTGCATATCGCCACGGCCGGCAACAGCCGTGGGGCCACGACATGGGACCCGACCGGCTATCGCGCGGCGTACCGGAAAATCTGGGGCAGGTAGGCCCCGGGCCACCCCCACCCCCAGGCCCCTCGCAGCGCGCACTCCACGCTCTCGTCGCGGGCGGCGATCCCGTGAGCACCATCCCTCGCCGGCACGATCTCCACCGCGCACGCAATGGCCCCCGAAGTGCGCTGCTGCGCGGGAATCCACCGCGCAGGCCGCGTGGCGATGACACTGCCCCGAACCGAGGGTCGATACTCACCCAATGCGACTGTCCAGGCGCATTGGCCCAGGTGGGAAGCGTGACATGGGAGGAGTTCCCGGTGGAGTTGAATCTGACGGACAAGGTCGCCGTGGTCACCGGAGGCAGCAAGGGCATCGGCCTGGCGGTCACCGAGGCACTCGGCCGTGAGGGCGCGCGCGTCGTGGTGGGCAGCCGCACCGAGACCACCGAGCTGGCAGCTCTGCGCAAGCGGTACGACGTCGCCTTCCACCCCGTCGATCTGGCCGACGCCGACGGTGCCGGGACACTGGCCCGGGCGGCAGCGGACCGACACGGCCGGATCGACGTGCTGGTCAACAACGTCGGTGCCACCACCCCGCGCGCCGGCTTCCTGGACGTCGATGACGCAGCCTGGCTGCATGCCCTCACCATGACATTCCTGAGCGCGGTGCGCGCCAGCCGTGCGTCCTTGCCACACCTGCTGGCCCACGGCGAAGGCGCGATCGTCACCATCAGCTCGGTCAATGCCCGGCTGCCGTTCCCCATGGTGGTGGACTATTCAGCGGCCAAAGCCGCCCTGAGCAACCTCACCAAAGCTCTGTCGGAGGAGTTCGCTCCCCGTGGTGTCCGCGTCAACGCCATCGCCCCCGGCCCCGTACGCACCCCGTTCTGGACCGCCCCCGGCGCCTTCGCCGACACCGTCGCGGCCGGTGCGGGCGGCACGGCACAGGAGGCCCTGGACCAGGTCGTGCCCCAGCAGATGGGCATCTCCACCGGACGCATCACCGAACCCCGGGAGGTGGCCGACCTCGCCGTCTTCCTGGCCTCCCCGCGCGCCGGCAACATCACCGGTGCCGAATTCGTCATCGACGGAGGCCAGATCAAGACCACCTGACACCCGGCACGGCGTGCCTCCCGTTCGTGGGGCTTTTGCCCCGTCCCGGTCGGGCGGCGCCGGACGGCGGGGTGTGCGGTCCCCCGGCCGGCGCCGTCGGCCATGGCGTCACCGGCCCGCTACTCGAAGCGCGCGGGGTCGCCGGCTCCGCGGCGTACGATCTCCAGAGCGTCACCGGAGAAGTCGATGACGGTGGTCGGCTCGGTGCCGCAGTCGCCCGAGTCGATCACTGCGTCCACCACGTGGTCGAGCCGTTCCTTGATCTCCCACCCCTGCGTCATCGGCTCTTCCTCGTCGGGCAGCAGCAGGGTGCTGGAGAGCAGCGGCTCACCCAGTTCCGCGAGCAGGGCCTGGGTGACCACATGGTCCGGGATCCGGACTCCGACGGTCTTCTTCTTGGGGTGCAGCAGCTGGCGCGGCACCTCCTTCGTCGCGGGCAGGATGAAGGTGTAACTGCCGGGCGTCGCTGCCTTGACCGCGCGGAACACATCGTTGTCGACGTGCACGAACTGACCCAGCTGCGCAAAGTTCTGGCACACCAGGGTGAAGTGGTGACGGTCGTCGAGGTTGCGGATCGACCGGATCCGGTCGATGCCGTCGCGGCTGCCCAGCTGGCATCCCAGTGCGAAGCAGGAGTCCGTCGGGTACGCGATGAGCGCACCGGAGCGGATGCTCTCGGCCACGGTGCTGATGGTGCGCCGCTGGGGATTGTCGGGGTGGACATCGAAGTATTTCGCCATCCGCCGAGCCTACGGGATGAGGGCTCCGGTGCTCGGGTGGCAGCAGCGGCGGGCTCGGCCGGCACCTGTGGGCATCGGCCGAACCCGCCGGTCCGCAGGCGGCTGGGGAGGTTACGGCGCCATCTCGTACGCCCCGGCCAGTGCCTCGACACGCTCCCAGACGCGCGTCGAGCGGGCCTCGTCGACGACCGGCCGCCGGACCGCGCCCAGTGCCCAGCGCTGCTGTTCCGCGGTGGCCGAATCCTTGCCGTGCAGTTCGACGGCGTGCGCGGAGAAGTCGCGTACGAGGACGGCGAACAGCTCGTCGAGGACATCGGCGTCGAGGCCGGTCAGGCGCGCCTGCTCCAGGATCAGCTGGCCGTGCACGACCAGCGCGAACAGCTGGCCGACGGCGAGCAGCAGGTCGAGGTCACGGCTCTGGTCCTCGCCGGGGGCGGCGGTGGTGACGAACTCGCACAGGGCGTCCGCCTGCTCCCGGAAGCGGGCGACGTTGGACACCTCGGCGTAGGCGTCGAATGCGGCGCGCCAGTCGTGGAAGCGGACGGAGCCCAGGCCGCGGGCCGGTCCCTGCCGGAAGAGGAACGCGTCGTCGGCCGCGTCGAGGCGGGTCGGCACCGCCTCGTACTCGGCCGGGTTCAGCAGGTGGTTGCCCATGAACTTGAGGATCAGGGCGAGGTTGACGTGGACCGTGCCCTCCAGCTTCGGCAGGCCCCGGATCTCGGTGGCGGCCTGGGCGAAGTAGGTGTCCTTCTCGAAGCCCTTGGCCGCGATGACGTCCCACATCAGGTCGATGACCTTCTCGCCCTCGGTGGTCACCTTCATCTTCGTCATCGGGTTGAAGAGGAGGTAGCGGCGGTCGTCGGGTCCGGCGGAGCGGAAGTAGTCGACGGCGCGGTCGCTGAACAGCTTCATACCGACGAGGCGGACATAGGCGTCGGTCAGCTCGCGGCGCACGTGCGGGAAGGCGGTGACGGGACGGCCGTAGAGGATGCGGTTCTGGGCATGGGTGACGGCCTCGTACATCGCGTGCTCGCAGATGCCGATCGCGCCGGTGCAGAGGTTGAACTTGCCGACGTTGACGGTGTTGAGGGCGGCGTCGAAGGCGGCACGGCCGGTGTGCAGGATGTCGTCCGCGCCGACCGGGTAGTCGTCGAGGCGGAACTCGCTGACGTACTTGGAGGAGTCGACGACGTTCTTCACGAGGTGGTACGCGGGATGGCGGCTGTCGGCAGCGAAGAAGACATAGCCGTCCGGGCCCTCGATGTCGGTGCGGCGGCCGAAGACGGAGACGAGTCCGGCGGCGTTGCCGTTGCCGATGTAGTACTTCGAGCCACTGGCACGGAAGCCGCCGTCACCGTCGGGCTCCAGCAGCATGTCGGTGGAGTAGATGTCGGCACCGTGGGCCTTCTCGGACAGGCCGAAGGCGAACACCTCACCCTGGGCGAGGAGTTCGGCCGCGCGGGCCCGGACGGCGGCATTGTCGCTCTGCCAGACCGGGCCGAGCCCGAGGATGGTGACCTGCCAGGCGTACCAGTAGTCGAGGCCGTAGAAGCCGAATATCTCGTTGAGGGCGGCGATCCGGGCGGTGTCCCAGCGCTTGTCCTGCTGCCCGTCGGCGGCGGAGGCCGGGGTGAGGAAGGTCGCGAACAGCCCTTCCTTGGCGGAGAACGCGAGGAACTCCGACAGCCAGGCGCGGGAGCGGTAGTCCTCGATCAGCCGGCGCTTGCCGCGGTCCTCGAACCAGTCGACGGTGGCACGCAGCAGCCTGCGGGTCTCGGGGTCGAAGTGCGCCGGGTCGTAGGTGCGGGGGTTGAACAGCAGCTGGTCGGCCATGGATGGTCGCCTTTCCTGATCGGGGGTTGAGGGTGGTGACGGGAAGCTTCAGGGGCGTGTCGGGGGTCGGCGGCGGGGCAGTGGGCGGCGGGCGGCGGGACGGTGGTCCGCCCGCGCCGGTTCAGCACCCGGGGCCGCCTCGGTGGAGGTCGACGAGGCGGTGGAGGGTGGCGAGCACGTCGTCGAGCCAGGCGAGGGTCATCCGCTCGTAGGCGATGCCGCCGCGCAGCACGACATGCTGGAGCTCTTGCCCGGCGTCGGGCGCGGCGGGGGCCTCGGGACCGGTGAAGTCCCGCCGCTCCCCCGCGAGATAGTGCGCGAGCCGGTCGGTGTGCGCCTGGTGGTGGCGCTCGACCTCACGGATCAGCGCGGCCGGGTCGTCGAAGGCCGCGCCGCGGATCTTCACGGCGAGGTCGTGCCGGACGCTCTCGGGTTCGATCGGCTCGTGGAGCCAGTGGGAGAGCGCGGCCCGGCCCGGGGCGGCGACGGAGTACTCCTTCTTGTCCGGCCGGGCCTGCTGCGGCACCTCGCGGACATCGATCCAGCCGTCGCTCTCCATGCGCTTGAGGACGCGGTAGATCTGCTGGTGGGTGGCGGTCCAGAAGTATCCGATGGACCGGTCGAACCGCCGGGCCAGCTCATAGCCGGAGCCCGGCTTCTCCAGCAGGGAGACAAGGATCGCGTGGTCGAGCGCCATACCCCGATCCTTCTATGCAACTTGTTGCATAGACAAGTGGACACCGCCCGGGTGAGACGCGGCTCACCCCGTGGGCCGGTCCGCGGGCATGCCGCGGGGCCCGCCGGCGGAATGCGCCGTCGGGCCCCGGGGAGTCGTTCAGCAGCTGACGTCGAGGACGTGGATCCCGGACACCAGAGTGCCTTCGAGCTTGTAACAGTGGTTCTTGTCGGCCTCGTTGATGTACAGGGGCTTGGAGCCGCCCGTCCAGTGGACGGTGACCGTGACCCCGGTCGCTTCGGCGGGGAAGTACCCCTTCCAGCTGGTCCCGATCGGCCGGTCGTGCTGGCAGTAGTTCTTGCTCTCTATGCCCGCCGGGCCTTTCCACTCGTAGCAGGTGTCGATGAGAGACCCCGCGTTGTGCTCGAACGCGATGTAGTTGTCCGAGGCGGCCACGGCGGCCGGCGCGGACAGCACCGCGCCGGCCAGCGCCAGTCCGAGTGCCGCGGCACCACAGGTCAGGGAACGCTTTCTGTTTCGCATACGGGAAGGTGCCTCTCGCTTCGCTGATCCGGACATGTGCTAACAGCCCTTTTCGGTGATCTTCGGGTCGAAGGTGTAGCCGCTCAGCTCGTAGCAGTGGCCGCGCTTGAGGTCCGTGATCTGCGGCGTCACATTTCCGCCCCCGATCTGGGCCGCAACCTTCACTTCGAGCTGGACGCCCTGGGCGTCAGCGGGGATTTCCACCCGCCAGTCGGTGCCCTTGGGCTTCGCGTAGTCGCACGAATCCGAGGTCGACGAGCCTTGCCAGTGGTAGCAGGTGTCGACCAGGAACCAGCCGTTGTTGGTGAACCCGATGTAAGTGCCCGAGCCCGCCGCGACGGCGGACGGGGCCGTCATGACTGCGCCGGCCAGCGCGAGCCCCAGGGCGGCGGCACCATAGGCCGCCGACTTCTTGATTTTCCGCACAGAGTGCTCCTTTCATGGAGGGTTTGCGAGGGGGACCGGCGGCTCAGCTACCGTTCATCAGCTTTCCGCCGTCGCACGAGACCTCGTCGGTGTCCGCCCGCGCCGCCGCACTGAGGGGGATTTCGGTGCGCAGACCCGTGATCTTCGCGCCGCCGAACTCGCCGCCCTGGATACGCACATCGGAGACTCGCTGCTCCATGTCATGGCCCAGCTTCAGCATCCCCTTCCGCCCCGGCTTGATGGTGATCCGGACGTCGCCGCTCTTCGACTCGGCATTGGTCTCGCTGTACTGCGCGGATGCCCCCACTCCCAGCTTGTCCTTGACGAGGGTGATATCGACGTTGACGCCGACGTTCCATCCCCAGGTGAAGGTCCTGCTTCCGCTGAGCGTCTGGTTTATTTCCCCCTGCCCTCCGCTGCAGTTCTGAATGGGACCCACGCCCATGGCGGTATTTTCCACGTCGAACCACTTCGTCACGTTCTTGGACTCCACGGTCGTCGCCGTGCAGGACACATCGCTGTTCTTGCACTGGTCCATGGCACGCTTGACTTCGTCAGCGGAGTTCACCTGGTATCCGTTGTCATAGGTGACGGAGGGGCTGCCCTCCTGCAGCCAGGTGTTCGTGTGACCGTTGATATCGGTGGAATCGGCGGCCGATGCCGTGGGCGTCGTCAGGGCGAGCGCGACGGTGACGGCGCCGAGGGCGAGACCGATGCGGGATGCGGATGTGGATGTGGAGATCAACGTTTTCCTCGCTCTGTGGCTGGGGTAACCCGGTGCAGTGGAACCCGGTTCACGAGAGAGCGCGACGGCGGCGCCCCCGGTCGCTGCCTTTAGCAGCCGATTTCCGTGAGCTTGGGCCGGTCGACGAGGCCCGTGATTTCGAAGCAGTGATTCCTGCCGGTGTCGAATACCGCGGCGCTGTCCTTCGTGGCGTAGTCCACGATGCTGGTACTGAGGTCGATCTTCGCGCCGGTCGCGTCGTCGGGGAAATACGCCTGCCAGGTGGTGTTCACCGGACGGACGTTGTGGCAGTAATCCTTACCCTCGACATCACGCCACTTGTAGCAGGTGTTGGCGAGGACACCGGCATGATTGGTGATCTGAATGTAATGACTGGAATCCGCTTGGGCGGCCGGGGCGGTGAGTACCGCCGACAAGCTTGCGGCGCCCGCCGCGAGAAGACCGAATGCGGCCCGATGGTTGAACCTCACGGTTGCCACTCCCTCTTGAACTCTCCTGCGACATCGGAAGAATTCGACGTCGTGAGATCTGAGTAAGTCACGAGAGGACGGCCGAATCAATTGGTTCGGGCTAAGACTTCGGTACCCCGGAGAAAGGGACCGGGGGCAACCACGACGTACACCCGAAGAAGCGGGGCACCACGGTGTCGGACCACGAGGACCACGGTTCTTTGCCGCTGCCGACCACAGGGCCGGGCGGCTGCCCGCAGAGATGCTGCCCGCAGAGATGCCGAAAGGCCCCGCACCTTCCAGGGCCGGAAGGTGCGGGGCCTTTCGGTCCGGCCGGGCACACGAGGCCCCGGGACCGCACCTCAGGAGTCCGCCGTGCCACTCCCCCGGCGGGACCTGTCCGCAGCCGCCATGGCCGCCGCCAGATACGGGCGCCCCGCGATCCCGAGCTTGCGGTAGGCGCCGGTCAGATGGGTTTCCACGGTACGCAGCGAGACGACGAGCAGTTCGGCGATCTGTTTGTTGCTGTATCCCTGCGCCGCGAGGGTGCCGACGCGTTCCTCCCCCGCGGTCAGCGCCCCGGCCCCCGCACCCCCGGCTCTGCCGGCCCGCCCGCCGGCGAGGTGCAGCCGCTCCTGCAGACGCGCGGTGAGCACCGTGGCGCCGCACCCCACGGCGAGGTCCAGCCCGCGGCGCAAGGTACTCCTGGCGCCCCGCTTGTCGTCCCGGTGCAGCAGGGCGGCCCCGAAGTCGTCCAAAGCGCGGGCGAGTTCGAGGCGGGCGGGGGTGGCTCCGAGTACCTGGACGGCCTCGGCCAGCAGGTCCAGCCCCCGAGGACCACTCGTGGCAACCCCCGTCACCCGCAGCGCCACCCCGAGGGCGCGCGGGATCTGGCAGCGCCGGGCGAGGTCGAGTTCCTGCTCGGCCAGCGTACGGGCCGACGTGGTGTCCCCCAGGGCGAGATGGGCGGCCACGGAGCGGGAGCGCCAGGGAGCCATCGCCGGGCTGACCGTCCCCGCGGCCTCACAGTGGTGGCCGCATTCACGGAGCAGCGAGAGCCCCGCACGCAGATTGCCCTGAGCCATCCGCAGTGCTGCCAGGCTCATGAGGAAGCGGGGCCGCTCCCACGCCACTTCCGTCTGCCCGGCCACGGCATGGGTGCCCGCGATCCGCTCGGCCGCCTCGGTCCGGCCCTGTGCGAGGAGGGCGTCGATCCTGAGCGTGTCCAAGGTCAGTGCGTACGGGAGCCGCCCGGTGGAGGACGCCTGGTCCGCGGCGGTCTGAGCCGTGGCGAGAGCTTCGGTGATGTCGCCTCGGCGCAGCGCCAGCCCTGCCTGGTAGAGCATCAGGGAGGACGCGAGCAGTTCCATGCCCCTGCCCGAGATCTCCCGTGTCAGATGGCGGTTGAGCTGGTCGGCCGTATCGAGCTCGTCGAGGTACAGCAGCGTCTGGGCGACGAAGTAGTGCAGCGGGAACAGATCATGGGAGAACGTCGGCAGATTGACGGACGCGCGCTCGACGAGACCGGCGACGTACGGGGCGGGCAGGGCGGCCCGCAGGGCGCGGAAGGCGCGGATCGCGAGCAGTTGGCGCTCTCCCGCGGTGCGGTCGGCCAGGTCGTCGTCCGTGTCGGGGGACGGCGCCGGGGCCGGACGGCTGCAGGACGGCCGCTCGAACTCCATCCACGCGCGCAGCGCCCCCATCCGCAGCGCCAGTTCACGGTCGGCGGCCCCGGAGTCCGCCGTGCGCCGGTCGCACAGCGCCGCGATCTTCCGGTCCACATTCGACAGGTCCGTACGGGAGCCGCGGGAGAGGAGCAGCGAGTAGGCGAGCACGACCAGGGCGTCGCTGCGGGCCGTTTCGTCGGTCAGCTCTTCGAGCGCGCCGGTGACACAGGAGATGGCCAGCGCGGCATCGTAATGGCTGGCCGCGGTGCCCAGTTCCAGGAGCACACGGGCGCGTTCGGCATCGTCCAGCGGCTGGTTCAGGGCGGCACGCAGATAGGTCACGGCCGTTTCCGGTGCGCCACGGTGTAAGGCCTGGCCGGCGGCTCTGCGCAGCACCGGCAGGGCCCAGGAGCCGGGTACGGGACCGGCCGCCAGCAGATGCGCCGCGACTTCCTCGTCGGGACGTCCGCTGAGCCAGGACACCTGGGCCGCCCGCGCATGGCCGGCACCGAGTTCCTCGGGCGACAGCATCCCGAGCACCGTGTCGCGGACCACCAGATGGGTGAAGCGGAGGTCGCCGTCCGCGCGCAGCAGCCCCAGCGACCGCAGGTCCTGTGCCGCGGAGAGCACCACCGCACGCCCCGTTCCGCAGTACGCGGCGAGCAACTCCGGCGGCTTGCGGTCGCCCAGGAAGGCCAGCGCCCGCGCCAGCTCCACGACCTCGCCGGACGCCTGGCAGAGCCGGTGCGAGATCTCCCCGGCGAGCGTCGACAGCATGACCGTGGGGATCCGGTCCCGGGAGGCCGCGGTCGGCCTCACCCCGCTGCGCTGAGCCTGGTGGAGCAGGGCGCGGACGAACAGCGGGTGCCCGCCCGTGGCGGCGTGACAGGCGGCGCAGAAGGCGTCATCGGGCTCCTCCGCTCCCCAGAGCGTCCGCACCAGCTGTCCCACACCGCCGATGTCCAGCGGCTCCACGACGAGGGTGTGGCAGTTCGCGGGACGCACGAGCTCGGCGAGCAGCGGATCGAACCGTTTGGCCTCGGCGCTCCGCGTGGTCACCGCGATCAGCACGGGGTGGCTGTCCGCCCGTCCGACGAAGTGCGCGAGCCATCGCAGTGACGGCTGGTCGATCCACTGCAGCGCGTCGACCGCCAGGAGCAGGGGTTGCCGGCGGGAGAGCCGGGAGACGAGAGCGTCGAGTCCCCGCAGCGTCGACGCCGTCACATCGGCCGCCTCGGGCAGCGGTTCCGTGGCGGCCGCATCGTCCAGCGCCCGGAGCGTAGCCGCCGCGGAGCCTTCCAGGAGACGTGCGCGGTCGGTCTCGGACACTGCGGCCAGCAGGGGCCGGAACAGCTGTCGCACCGCACCGAAGGCGAATTCGCGCTCCAGGGGGTGGCAGCGGGCCCGCAGCACCCGGAACTGCTTGTTCCGCTCCCACCAGGTGCTCAGCAGGACGGACTTGCCGACGCCGGCCGGCCCTTCGAGCTGTACGACACGGGACCGGCCGGACAAGACCTCGGCGGCCACGGCGTCGAGGGCGGCGAGCTCGTGTTCGCGCCCCACCAACGGCCAGTCGTCACCGCATGCATCACGGGAATGTCCGAACGTCACCAGTTGCTCAACTCTCGTCTTGTGCATCTGGTTTTCGAGACGTTACAAGGGCCACCGCGGTTGCCTGAGCTGGGCACTTGGATGCGAGCCGCCGCCCACCGCACGGCAGCACGGCAGCACGACCGCGGGGCCGCACGACCGCACGACCGCACGACCGCACGACCGCACGACCGCAGGGGATCTTGGGACGCCGGCGGGCTTCGCCGGATCTGCGGCCCGCCGTCGTGTGCAACCACCTCGCAACGTTGCAGGGAGTTAACTGAGGCACTGCCTCCGTGGCGGCTCGGTGACCATGATCCGGCCCGTGCCGGGCCGACTCGCCGCCGTCCCGGGAGCGGCGTCCGTTGTGGCCGGTCAGGAAAGGAACCGCACGTGTGCCGACAAGAGACCGACAACCCGCAGGTCAACGGCTCCGCGAAGAAGCCGGGGCGGTGGTGATGAGCGGCGGCGAGGGCCCTTTGGCGGCCGCCGGGGGAGCCGCCCCGGAGAGAGCCTCACGGATCGCGCTCAGCGCGGCGGCGACCGAACTGCTGCGCCTGCTGCACGCTCAGCACGGCCCGCTGATGTTCCACCAGTCCGGCGGCTGCTGTGACGGCAGTGCCCCCATGTGCTACCCGGCCGGGGAGTTCCGTACGGGATCGTCGGATGTGCTGCTGGCCCGGCTGACCGTGGAGGGCGTGCCGGAGCCGGTGGGGTTCTGGATGTCCGCGGACCAGTTCGAGCGCTGGCGGCACACCCATTTGACGGTGGACGTCGTACCGGGGCGGGGCAGTGGTTTCTCCCTGGAGGCGCCGGAGGGCGTCCGCTTCCTGATCCGCTCGCGGCTGTTCACCGACGAGGAACGCGCAGGTCTCGGCGACTGAGACCACGCGGCGCCGGCAGAGCCAGGGGAGCCACGGAGGGGCCGAGGGCGAGCCGGAGAACACAGTGAGGCCCCACGCACGGGGGAGAGCGTGGGGCCTCACCCTGTAAAACGGATGGACGGCGCCTCGGGTTCCCTCACGGTGAAAATTCCGCAAGAAAATCTTGCGCCCGGTGTGCACACCCCTGCCCTGCCTCTTGCCGGCTTTCAGGCGTCGTCCTGCACCAACCGCTCCAGCATCGTCTGGAAGTCCGCGTCCGCCACCACCCGCAGTCCGCCGCCGGCCGGCTCGCTCAGCGGCGTCATCACGCCCCGCCGCCACCAGAAGACCCTGGGGCTGATGGCGCCCGCCGCGTCCGCGTGGCCGGCCGCCGCGAACTGCGCCATGGCCTGCAACGCCGGGACGACCTGGGCATCGTGAATACGGTGGAAGGCCAGCTGGTGGCGGAAGGGCAGGGCGACCAGCGCACCGTCCGAGGTGAGCTCGATGCCCAAGAGCCGCTGCACCAGTTCGTCCAGCACCAGCACCCGGCTCGCGGTGAAGAAGGAGTCGCCGAGCAGCACCTCGAACGCCGAGCCGTCACCGCGCCGCACGGTCTCATGCCCTTCGACCGGCAGGGCGCGCAGATTGTTCATCGCCCGGATCCGCAGCTCCGCCACGTCCCCGAGGCCGGTCAGCGAGTCCTCGCTCAGCATCTGCACCGCCTCGGGCAGATCGAGGGCGAGCACTTCCCGCAGCCCGGGCGCCGGTGCGCGGCCGTAGCGGAAGGAATCGGAGGCGGGCAGCGTCTCCTGGGCGACCACACGAGGGTAGAGACAGGCCCGGATCTCGTCGGCGCTGAGGACCTCCAGCGGCTGCGGGCCGTCCATCGTGCGGAGCACCTTGCCGACGTGATCCCGGATCAGCGCGGGCCAGCTGCGCTCACCGCGCCGGTCGCGGTGGCACACCGCGGCGAGGTTGCCGAGGCCGAACTGCCGGCCCGCGGAGTCGGTGACCACCCCCGCATACGCGGTGACTTCGAGCCCCTGTTCCGCGAAGGCCTGCCGGACCTGCGATCTGAAGACGCCGCCTTCGCGCTCGGAGAAGAAGCCGAACTCCCCGTCGCGTGCCAGGTCGCGGGGATCCCGCTTCGGTCCTCGGCGGAACAGGCCCATCTCTTCCTCCCGGCAGCGGCCACGAACGACGGCCTCGAATGGGCCGATCGTAACGGGTACGTCGCCGCCCTCGTCGCGCTCGTCGCCCTGCTGTCTGCCGCCCACGGCGGTGCCCGGGAGCAGGGTGACGAGGTGCCAGGGCCGGCCGGACGAGGGGATGAGGAGGGACGGGAAGGGACGGGGAGGGAGGAGGGAGACGGGCGGCCTTCTGCCGCTCCGGAGAAGTCCGGCCGGGCGCCGACGATATGACGCGCCATCAGGCGCCAGCTGAAGGCCCACGAGCTGTGGCCGGGATGACCTTCGCGCCGTCGCCATCGCCACCGTCGCCACCGTCGCCATCGCCGCCATCGCCGTCATCGCCGCGTTCGACGATGACGAGCCGTTGCCGCCGTGGCGACCGGTCAGCCCCTGGGGGCCCTCGACGCTTCAGCGCAAGGCTCGCCGGGCGTGCCGGCGGGTGCGCTGGAGGCCCGTACGACCAGCTGCGGTGCCAGCCGGACCGTGCGTCGCGGCCCGGGCTCCGCCCCGGCCGGACCGCGGCTCAGCAGGCGGGCGGCTTCGGCGGCCAGTTCGCCGACCGGCTGGCGGACGGTGGTCAGCGCCGGGTCGGCGAGGCCCGCGAGCGGGATGTCGTCGAAGCCGGTGACGGCGACCTCGCCCGGCACCTCCGCGCCCAGCTGCCGCAGCCGTTGCAGTGCACCGGCGGCGATGAGGTCGTTGGCACAGATCAGGGCGTCCGGGCGGGACGGCCAGACGCGGTCGACGGCTGCCCGTCCCCACTCCACCGAGAAGTCGCCGAGTTCGATGCGCCCGGGGGCCGTGGGGTCCAGCGCCGCGGCCCCCGCCTCGTAGGCCGCGCGCCGTTCGACCGCCGCCGACGCGGTCCCGGCCGCACCGACAAAGCACGGGCGGCGGCGGCCGGTGGCAGCCAGATGATCGAGCACCAGGGCCATACCGGCCGCGTTGTCGACGGCGACGGAGTCGGCGACACCGGGTCCGCAGCCGCGGTCGAGCAGCACCAGCGGCACCCGGGCGGCCGCACCGGCGACCGCTTCCCGGCTGCGCCGCTCGTCGACGGGTATCAGCAGCAAGGCGTCGACCTGCCGCCCCAGGAGCGCGTTGATCCGGGCCGCCTCGGTCACCGGGTCGTCGTCGCAGTCGGCGAGGAGCACGGCCCGCCCCTCGGCGTGCAGGGCGTGCTCCAGCTCCCGGACGAGGGAGGGGAAGAACGGATTGGTGATCTGCGGCAGCACGAGTCCGACGGTGCCGGTGGAACGGCTGCGCAGGGCTCGGGCCACCTGGTTGGGCCGGTAGCCCAGGCGCTCGGCCGCCGCGCGTACGGTGCGTGCGGTCTCCGCGCCGACCGGCCGGGTGCCGGCCAGGACACGGGAGACCGTGGCAATGGAGCAGTCCGACGCCAGCGCGACATCCCTCAACGTGACTTCGGCCACCGTCTCCCGGCTCCCTTCGTTCGGCCCGCCCGAACCGGAGGGAGCATACGCCCCCTTGTCCACCCGGCAAACGTTGTCCCGTCAGAGGCGGACCCCCCGGCCGTTGCCCCCGCTCTTCGTCCCGATAACGTCCGGATGGCCAGAGATTGAACCATTGACAACCCGCAGGTCCATGGGTCAAGTTTCCGGAGAACGTTTTCCATGCTGCTCGCTCGCCGGCTGACCCCACGCCCGGGCTCACCATGGGTGACCGCCGGGCGCGCTGTGCGCCGGAGCCCATGCCGGCCCGCACACACCACACCTTCATCACCGCTTTTCCGAGCAGCAGCAGAGCAAAGGGGCTCCTCCGTTGGCCAGAAAGATCATCCTCGACTGCGACCCGGGGCATGACGATGCGATCGCCATGCTCCTGGCACATGGCAATCCCGACGTCGAGCTGGTCGCCGTGACGACCGTGGTCGGGAACCAGACGCTGGAGAAGGTGACCCGCAACGCGCTGTCCGTGGCGCGCATCGCCGGGATCACGGGCGTGCCCTTTGCCGCCGGCTGCCCGCGTCCGCTGGTGCGGGCCATCGAGACGGCGCCGGACATCCACGGTGAGACCGGTCTTGACGGCCCGGACCTGCCCGAGCCGGCCTTCGAGCTGGACCGCCGGCATGCGGTGGACCTGATCATCGACACGGTGATGTCCCACGAGCCCGGCGAGATCACCATCGTCCCGACCGCGGGCCTGACGAACATCGCCCTGGCCGTACGCAAGGAGCCGCGGATCGCCGAGCGGGTCCGCGAGGTCGTCCTGATGGGCGGCGGCTACCACGAGGGCAACTGGAGCGCGGTTGCCGAGTTCAACATCATCATCGACCCCGAGGCCGCGCACATCGTCTTCAACGAGGGCTGGCCGGTGACCATGGTCGGCCTCGATCTGACGCATCAGGCGCTGGCCACCCCGGCCGTCGAGGAGAAGATCGCCGCCGTCGGCACCAAACCTGCCCGCTTCGTCCTGGAGCTGCTGGACTTCTTCCGCGAGGCCTACCGCGAGAACCAGGGCTTCGACCACCCGCCGGTGCACGACCCGTGCGCGGTCGCCTATGTCATCGACCCGGACGTCATGACCGTACGCAAGGCCCCGGTGGACATCGAGCTGCGCGGCGCGCTGACGGTCGGGATGACCGTGACGGACTTCCGCGCGCCCGCCCCCGACGACTGCACCACCCAGGTCGCGGTCAAGCTCGACCACGAGCGGTTCTGGAACCTGGTCGTGGACGCACTCGAGCGGATCGGTGACGTCGAGGCATGAACGTTTCCACCACCCGGCGCCCCGTCGGGGCGACGGACGGCAGCGGGTCCGGCGTCCGGATAGGTGTCCTGGTCGCGGCGCTGCTCGCGGCGTGCTTCGCCTTCCAGCTCAACGCGAGCATGCTCAGCCCCGCGCTGAAGAACATCGAGGACTCCCTCGGCGCCAGTTCCGCCGAGATCGGCCTCACCCAGACCGCGTTCTTCACCTCGGCGGCGCTGTTCTCCCTGTTCCTCCCGCGGCTGGGCGATGTCATCGGCCGCCGCCGGGTACTGGCCGGCATGCTCGGCCTGATGGTCGTCGGATGTGTGGTCGCCGCGCTGGCGACCAGCGTGCCGATGCTGTTCGCCGGCCGCGTCATCCAGGGTGTCAGCGGTCCGGTCGTCCCGTTGTGCCTGATCATGCTGCGGGTCGAGGTGAAGGAGCCGAAGCGGTACGGCACCCTGCTCGGCGTGATCACCGCCGTCAACGGCGGGATCGCCGGTGTCGACTCCCTCGCGGGCGGCTACCTCGCCGACCGGCACGGTTTCGGGTCGGTCTTCTGGGCGATGGCGGTCGTTGCGGCCCTGGCCACCGTGCTGGTCGCCACCCTGACGCCCGAGTCGAAGGCGCCGGCGGCGACCCGTATGGACTGGCCCGGGGTCGCGCTGCTCGTCGTCTCCGTGGGCTCGCTGCTGATCGCGCTCAACGAGGCGGGCAAGCTGGCCGCCGCCGACTGGCCGCTGATCGCGGTTCTCCTCGTGCTGTCCGCGGCCGCCTTCGCGCTGTTCTGGCGGACCGAGAACCGCAGCGGGCACCCGCTGGTCGCCACCCGGCACCTCAAGCAGCGGGCGACCTGGGCGACCCTGCTGACCACCGTCCTGACCATGACCGGTGTGTTCGCCGTCATGAACGGGCTGATCCCGGCCTTCGCCCAGGACGCCCAGGCCGGGCTCGGCATGAGCGCCGAGGCCTCCGCATGGTGGACGCTGTCGCCGTACGCGCTCGCCGGACTGGCCATGGGTCCGCTGGCCGGCCGCCTCGCCGCCACCTTCGGCTACGGCCGCATCCTGCGGTGCGGCCTGGTCGGGTCGGTGGCGACGGTCGTGCTGATGCTGCTCACCATGCACAGCCATGCGCAGGTCCTGCTGCTGGTGACGTCCATCCTGGTGGGCATCGCCTACGCGGGCGTGGCGAACATCGTCCTCAACGGGCTGGGCATCGTCCTCTCCCCCGCCGAGAACCCGGGCTTCCTGCCCGGCCTCAACGCGGGCGCGTTCAACCTCGGCGCGGGACTCAGCTTTGCGCTCCTCTACGCGGTCAAGACCGCCGCGACACCGGCGGACCCGTCCTCCCCCGGCGGCTACACCGCGGGCATGATCGCGGGCGTGGTCATCCTGACCGCGGCCATTGCGACGTCCTTCCTGATCCCGAAGCCGGTGGCCGCCGAAGCCCAGGGCTGAGGCAGGCGCCTGCTACCGCCTCGCCGCCCGCCGCCGGATTCCCGGCCGGCGGGCGGTGTGGTGAGCGCCCCGCGTACTGCGCGCCGAGCGGAAGCACCTGGCCATCCGGATCACTCCGGCGCCGCTTCCACCGTCCCCCGCAGGATGGCGCCGAGCCCGCCGGTCGGTGCACGGTCGGGGTCCCGGACCACCACGATGTCGGCCCCGGTCGCGGCCGCCGACCGCACCAGGGCGTCATCCGCCCGTGCGACCGCTGGATGTTCCTCCCCCAGGTACGTCAACTCCGTTCCGCGTACGGCGAGTTGGTCGGCGTCGGTGCCCACCCACACCTGCCGGGCGATGTCCGCGCCGTGCGGGCTGACCAGCAGGGTGTCGATCCGGTGTTCCCGCGCCGCCTCGATCAGGGCGGGGATACCGGCCGCGGCATGCGGGGCGCTCTCGTTCCCCGGCCCGGCGCCGGTGCGGAAGCGGTCCGCCACCTGCGCGATGTGTTCGCGCTCCCAGTCCGCTCTGACCTGGGCGATGTCCCGGTCCACCAGTGCGCTCTCGGCACCGGGCGCACGCCCGCCGTGTGCGCTCTCGTAGGTGAGGGCACGCAGCGGTTCGGGCAGCTTCTCGTGCACCAGGTGGCGTTCGCGCGCCTCCCCGACCAGTACGACGGCCTCGGCACCGCTCCTCTCGAAGGCCTCGCGCACCGCGCCGGCGAGGTCTCCGGCGTTGTGCTCCCAGGTGTTCTCCGTCGTGGTCCGGAAGTGCCGTTCGGACGGGTCGCCCGAGGAGGTGCCGGGCAGGGGCCGTACGGCGCGGCCGCCCCGGCCGGTGCTCTCGGCGCCCCGTTCACCGACGAGGGCGAAGTCCGCGCCGGTCCGGTCGAGACGGACCACGAGGCAGACGGGGTCGTCGCCGATGGCCGCCAGCAAGGGGGTGACCCTGGGCACCGGGCCCCAGGCCGCGAAGGGGGTGGCCGGGGGTCCGGGGAGCGGAGTGTCGAGCACGGTCTCACCATGGGCGGCGAACAACACCCGCCCGGTGTGCGCCCCGCGACCGCCTTCCTGCGGCATGAGCAGGGCCTCGTGCACGGCCCCGCAGGTGGCCTCGTCCGCGCCGAGCGCGAACAACTGCGCCGTGGTGGCGCTTGCCATCAACTCTTGCTGTTTTGCGGCGTCCTCGGTGCTGAGCGGGACAGTGGCATAGACGGATGCCCAGGGGCCTGGCCGGTTGATGACCGGTTGCAGGAGCGAGAGTCGCATGGCGCTGCCTCCTTGGCTTCCTTGACTTCCTCGGATTCCGCGGCTTCCTCGGGTTCCTCGGGTTCCGAGGATTCTCCCGTGGTGGTGGGCTGTCATCGGTGTGCGGCCGGTGTCATCGGTATGCCGTTATGCGGCTGGGTGACTTACGAATTCCCGTTCCCGAAAAGCGTATGCATGGCGGGCATATGCATCTGCCGTCACGTTGCGCGCATGCCCGGATGATTTCCGTGTGCGCGGCGGAAAAGCCACCGCCGGGTTGTACCGGGTTGTATAAGGCGCCGTCGGGTTGTTAGGGCTGGGGGACCAGGGAAACTGGGAGTAACGCGTCGGGTCCGTAGGACTCGTAGAGCCGGAGGCACCCATGGTCATGGAACACGGCACGGACAAGACCGGCCCCGCCCGGGATGACGTGATGAAGAAGCAACTGCGGGGGCAATTGACGGCGGAGCGCTCCCTGCGGACCGATGAGGAGCACGAACTCCAGCCGGCGGGAGAGGACCAGCCGGTGGCGGCGTGGTCCCCCGAGAGCGACTTCAGGGGCGGCACGCCGAGCGGGATGAGCGAGCAGGATGTCGGGCTGCGTTCCGAACTGGCCCAGCACCTCGGGCGCAGCCTGTATCCGGCCGACAAGTACGCGATCATCGAAACCCTCCGGCGGAACAACGCACCGGACCGGCTGATCGCGATGGCCGAGCGGCTGCCCGCACACGAGCGGTTCGGCAATGTGCAGAGCATCGCCGAGGCCGTCGGCATCGCGACGGAGCACCGACGCGCCTGAGGCGGCGGGGGCGTGCCTGCTGGCGCTGCCGCGAGACGCCAGGAGGCGGACAATCGGTTGTACACGCACCTGCCGCACCCCGCGGCCGGGCCGACGAAGGCGGAGAAGGAGGGCGGTTATGTCCGACGACGCAATGGGCGACGAGGTCTATCAGCCGCCCAGATCCGACCCCCAGGACAACCCCAACGACCTCGACATGGAGGACGCCCTGGACGAGCCGGATCTCGACGAGACGCTGGACACGGGCTATTCGCCTCCGGAGCGGCCCTTCGTGGTGAACCACGAGGGGACCACCGCGCAGGAGCTGCACGACCGCGAGACGCTCGACCACCGGCTGGCAGTGGAGGTACCGGACGTCTGCGCGCCCGACGGCGACGGCATCGGCGACCTGCCGGGCGGGGTGGGGGAACCCACGGACCTCGAATGCGGCGAGGAGCGGGCCGGCCGGCTCGTGGGCTCCGACGAGGGATTCTGGCGCGGGGGCAGCAATGACATCGCCGCCCGGGACGTCGGCATCGACGGCGGTGCCGCGTCGGCGGAGGAGGCGGCGGTGCATATCGCGCGGGACAATGCGGGGGACGGGGAACGGGAGAGCGGCTGATCGCCTGCGGGGGTTCCCTTGCGGTTGCCCGCGGGGGTTCCCGTGCGGTTGCCCGCGGGGATTCCCTTCCGGCCGAACAGCGGAGCGCAACGACACCACCATGTGTATCCGACCGCTCACCGGTTAACCGACAGGGCACCACGCCCTCGGCGTCTCTGCGCGGGCCGTCCGCTCACACCGGACCGCGACCGTCGCGCTCGCGCGGCGCCGGAGCATCCCTCGACCGCAGGAGTCCACGTGAACCGACGTCGTCCTCGGATCGTGATCGTCGGAGCCGGCTTCGCCGGATTCGAATGCGCCCGTACGCTCTCCCGGCTGGCCAAGGGAGCCGCCGAGATCGTGCTCCTCAACCCCCAGGACTACTTTCTGTATGTGCCGCTGCTGCCGGAAGTGGCGGCCGGAATTCTCGAACCCCGCCGGGTTGCGGTATCGCTCACCGGGAGCCTGCCGGGCACCCGGCTCGTCCTCGGGCAGGCCCACGACCTGGACTTCGATGCCCGTCAGGTGCGCTACACCGACCCCGAGGGCGGGAAGGGCGCGCTGTCCTACGACCGGCTGGTCCTGACGGTCGGCAGCGTCAACAAGCTGCTGCCCGTCCCCGGCGTCGCCGAGCATGCCCACGGCTTCCGCGGGATGCCCGAAGCGCTGTACCTGCGCGATCACGTCACCCGCCAGATCGAACTGGCCGGTGCGGCCGAGGACCCGGCCGAGCGGTCCGCCAGGACCACTTTCGTGGTGGTGGGTGCCGGCTACACCGGAACCGAAGTCGCCGCCCACGGAGTGCTGTTCAGCGCTGACCTGGCCCGGCAGAACGCGGGACTGAAGGACGGTCCACGCCCCCGCTGGCTTCTGGTGGACGTCGCCGACCGGCTGCTGCCCGGGCTCGACGAACGGCTGTCGCACACCGCCGACCGGGTCCTGCGCTCTCGTGGCGTCGACATCCGCACCCGCACATCCGTCAAGGAAGCCACCGCCGACGGGGTGCTGCTCGACGACGGCGAGTTCATCCACAGCCGTTCCCTGATCTGGTGTGTGGGCGTACGGCCCGATCCGCTGGTCGACTCGTTGGGGCTGCCCACCGACAAGGGGCGGCTGTGCGTGGACAAGTTCCTGGGCGTGCCCGGCCGGCCGGAGGTGTTCGCCTGTGGTGACGCGGCGGCCGTTCCGGACCTGACGCGCCCCGGCAAGGTGACGCCGATGACCGCCCAGCACGCCCAGCGGCAGGGCAAGGTCGCGGCGCACAATGTCGCGGCGTCCTGCGGCCAGGGCTCACCGCGCGCCTATGAGCACCATGATCTGGGGTTCATGGTCGACCTGGGCGGCGTCCAGGCCGCCGCGAACCCCCTGCATCTCCCGATCTCCGGCCCGCTCGCCGCGGCCGTCACCCGCGGCTACCACCTGATGGCGATGCCGGGCAACCGTGTCCGGGTGGCCGCCGACTGGTTCCTCGACGCCGTGTTGCCGCGCCATGGCGTTCAGCTGGGTCTGCTCAACTCCTGGTCGGTGCCGCTGGACACGGAATCCCCCGAGCTGCCGCGCCTGCCGGAGGGCAGGTCCGCCACGAGGTAAGCCGCCCTCGCCCGCAAACCTCGAAGGGGTCTTCAAAGGGAGTTTTCAGAGGGGGCCTTGAAAGGGTGCTCCCCTGATGCACCCCCTACTGCACCCGTTCTTCTTCCTCCTCTTCGGGGAGCCACACATCGCTCACCGCGATATTGACTTCCACGACCTGGAGACCGGTCATCCCCTCGACCGCGGAAATCACGTTCTCGCGCACCGCTCTCCCCACCTCGGGGATGACCTCGCCGTAATCGACGACGATGTCCAGGTCGACCGCGGCCTGTTTCTCGCCGACTTCGACCTTGACGCCGTGCACGGTGGTGGTGCCTCCTCCGGGTACGCGTTTGCGCAGTGCGCCCACCGATCTCGAAAATCCGCTGCCGAGGGCATGGACCCCGTCCGATTCAGCGGCCGCCAGAAAGGCAATTTTTGCGACCACACCATCGGCGATGGTCGTCCGCCCCAGGTTCCCGGTGTTCCGCGCCCCGCGCTCTGCGAACTCGGTCATCGCGCCTCACCTCTTCGCTCCATCGAGGGGAAGTCTTCGGACCCTCTCTTCACGCTATGGCCGTCCGGGTGACGCTGCCTCCCGAAGCGGGGCGGGACGGCTCCGGGGAGGGAGAGACGAACCGGCATCCCGGCACCAACCGACCCTTTGCCGGTCCGGCAAAGAGGTTTGTCCGCGCACCGCGGGCGGACCCTCGGCCCATCCCCGGGGGTCCCCCTCCGCACCCCCCGGCGGACCCCCCGGATGCCCCCCCCGGATGCCCCCCGCCGAGGCGATACGGCGCGGCAGCGGAGATACCGCCGCCACCGTTCTCACGCGGCCGCACGCGGGGCCGGTCCGGCGGTCGGCTCTCGGCGGCGGTCGGCCCTCGGCGGCGGTCGGCCCGGATGCCTCCTCAGGCTGCGGGCATGGCGGCGGGCGGTTACCGGCCCCGCCCCCTGACGGTGCACGGCGCCGCTCAGCAGGCCGCCAGCAGCAGGACGTTCACCAGCACCAGGGCGGCCAGCAGGGCCAGCACGGCTGCCAGGACACGGCGTTTGAGGAAGTCATAGCGCTGCTGGTACTCCCGGCGGAGCTGGAGTGCCCGGGTGGCGGTGCGGGTGACGGCCCGCTGCGAGAGGTCGAGCTGTCGCCGGGCCAAGAGACGTACCAACTCTTGCCGTTGGGCAGATGTCGGCCAGTCGAGGGCATCGACAAAAGCTTCGGCGTCGGCGCGGGCTCGGTCGATCTCCGCCTGCCACAGCAGGTACCCCTCGATGTCGGCGATACCCGCCTGGACGGTGCGGCTGTCCGGCGTGGGGTTGTCGGTCATGGCGCAACCCGCTCAGCGCGGCTCGTCCCCCGAAGGGCGGTCGGTACGACCTGGCACTTCCGGTGCGGCCGCATCGCGCCGGGCGGCCTTCCTAGCGCTTTCCAGGGCGGCGACGTCGGGGTGATGCAGGTCGAAGGCCGGCGACTCGGAACGGATCCGGGGCAGCGTGGTGAAGTTGTGACGCGGCGGCGGGCACGAGGTGGCCCACTCCAGGGAGCGACCGTAGCCCCACGGGTCGTCGGCAGCTTGCTTCGGGGCGTACTTGGCCGTTTTCCAGACGTTGTAGAGGAACGGCAGCACCGAGAGACCCAGCAGGAACGAACCGATGCTGGAGATCGTGTTCAGCGTGGTGAAGCCATCGGACGCCAGATAGTCAGCATAGCGGCGGGGCATTCCTTCGACACCCAGCCAGTGCTGGATGAGAAAGGTGAGATGGAAACCGATGAACAAGGTCCAGAAGTGGATTTTACCGAGACGCTCGTCGAGCATTCTGCCGGTGAACTTGGGCCACCAGAAGTAGAACCCGGCGAACATCGCGAAGACCACGGTGCCGAACACGGTGTAGTGGAAGTGGGCGACGACGAAGTACGAGTCGGAGACATGGAAGTCCATCGGCGGTGAGGCCAGCAGAACACCGGTCAGTCCACCGAAGAGAAAGGTCACCAGGAAACCGATCGACCAGAGCATGGGGGTCTCGAAGGACAGCGAGCCGTGCCACATCGTGCCGACCCAGTTGAAGAACTTCACTCCGGTCGGGACCGCGATCAGGAAGGACATGAAGGAGAAGAACGGCAGGAGTACCGCTCCGGTCACAAACATGTGGTGCGCCCAGACCGTGACCGACAGCCCCGCGATGGAGATCGTCGCCGCGATCAGTCCGATGTATCCGAAGATGGGCTTACGGCTGAATACGGGGAAGATCTCGGTGACGATGCCGAAGAAGGGCAGCGCGATGATGTACACCTCGGGGTGGCCGAAGAACCAGAAGAGGTGCTGCCACAACAAGGAGCCCCCGTTCGCGGGGTCGAAGACATGCGCACCGAATTTCCGGTCCGCCTCCAGCACCAGCAGCGCGGCGGCCAGCACCGGAAAGGCGAGCAGCACCAGCACGGCCGTCAGCAGGATGTTCCAGGTGAAGATCGGCATCCGGAACATCGTCATGCCGGGCGCGCGCATACAGATGATCGTCGTGATGAAGTTGACCGACCCCAGGATGGTGCCGAAACCCGAGAAGGCCAGGCCCATCACCCACAGGTCGCCGCCGGTTCCGGGGGTGCGGAGGGGGCCGGACAGCGGGGTGTAGGCGGTCCAGCCGAAGTCGGCGGCCCCGTCCGGTGTGATGAAGGCGCTCAGGGCGATCAGGGAGCCGAACAGGTAGAGCCAGTACGCGAACATATTGAGCCGCGGGAAGGCCACATCGGGCGCGCCGATCTGCAAGGGCATGATCCAGTTCGCGAATCCGGCGAACAACGGCGTTGCGAAGATCAGCAGCATGATGGTGCCGTGCATCGTGAATGCCTGGTTGAACTGCTCGTTCGAGAGAATCTGCAGCCCCGGGCGGGCGAGCTCCGCCCGAATGGCGAGCGCCAGAATTCCGCCGACCATGAAGAACCCGAACGACGTGCCCAGGTAAAGCGTGCCGATCGTCTTGTGGTCGGTGGTCGTCAGCCAGTCCACCACTACTCGTCCGGCATTCCGCCGCCGCTTGACTGGTTGCAGCGATTCCGTCTGCTGAACGGCTGTCACGGTCCGCACTCCTCATCGCACGCGGTCGCCCCCTCGCCGGGCCGACGGTACAGACACCTCGGAAGACGCCAAAGAGGCTCGCCGCCGCAGACCATCAGTCACATCAAGGTGACAACGCGGCAATTCGCCGCGCGGACGAGGCCGGCGCCCCGAATGCTCCGCAAACGCGGCTCCCCGGCAGGCCGCGCCGGGTCGCCCCCGTGTGCCGGGTGCCCTGCCCCGGAGCGGGCACCTGCACACCGGAGGGCGGGGGCTGAGGGCGTCGGCGCGGTGCTTCCGTTCCCGTGCGGTCAGCTGGCGAGCCGGGGGAAGAGCACCTCGGCGTTGCCGCGGTCGACGGCGGTGCGCCGGGCGATGTCGAGGGGGTGGGCATCGAGTTGGCCGGTGACGTACGCGGCTCCCTCCGCGGTGGCGTGGGGATAGTCGCTGCCGAAGGTGATGCGGGCGGGATCCGCGAAGGCGAGGAGGTTGGGGAGGGTGTCGGGGTTGGCGGACAGCGCCGTGTCGAAGAAGAAGCGCCGCAGCTGGGCGAGGAGCGTCTCCCGGTCCATGACGGGATGGGCACCGGTGACCTGCTGATGGATCTCGAGGGTGAGGCTGATGCGGTGTGCGGCGTAGGGCAGGAATCCGCCGCCGTGGGACAGGAGGAAGACAATGTCCGGGTGGCGCGTGGTGGTGCCGGACAGGGTGAGGTTCATCGCGGCGCGGACGGTGTCCAGCAGGAAGTCGGCTGCGAACGGCGGGATGCCGGGGGTGGTGGGTCCGGGGAGGGCGGCCGGATGGACGAAGACCGTGGTACCGCGGCGGCCGAGTTCGGCCATGAGCGGCTCGAAGGCGGGGTCGCCGAGGTAGGTGCCGCGGTGGTTCGCGAGCAGGATCACGCCGTCGGCGCCGAGTTCGTCCAAGGCGCGGGCGGCTTCGTCCAGGGCTCCGTCGACGTCGGGTAGCGGGAGGGTGGCGAAGAAGCCGAAGCGGTCGGGGCGCGCCTTGACGGTTTCGGCGGCGTAGTCATTGACCTTGCGCGCCCAGTGGCGGGCTTCGGCGTCGTCGCCGAGGTGGGTGCCGGGGGTGGAGACGGACAGCACGGCGGTGGCGATCTCCTGGCTGTCCATGAAGGCGAGGTCGCTGCCGGCGCTCCAGGGGGGCACGGGAAGGCCGCCTGCGCTTTCGCCGCGGGAGAGCAGCCAGTCACGGTAGTCGGGCGGAGTGATGTGGTGATGGGTGTCGATACGGCCGCGGGTGGTCACGGTATGCACCTCTCCGTTAATTAGCAAGCTAAGTATTAGCTCGCTGGTAACGTACTCCCGTGACCCCCTCCCCGCAAGAAACGCGCGCCCCCGCCGACCCGGCAGCCGATGAGCTGCCGCAGGCCGACGACCCCCGGTTCCAGGAATTCACGCAGGCCGTGCAGCATCTCCTCACCGCGGTCCGGCGCACTCGCGGACGGCTGGCCGGACAGAGCCGCCCGACGCTCTCGCTCTCCCAGATCCAGCTCCTGGAGGCCCTCGCCGATCACGGAGCTCTCGGCGTCAGCGAGGTCGCCGAACACGCCGGCGTCGCCACACCCACGGCGACGCGCATGCTCAAGCAGCTCGAACGCGACGGCATCGTCACCCGCACCCGCGCTCCCGGGAACGAACGCCGCGTCGAGGTCGCCCTCACCGGCTCCGGCGCCGCCCTGCTCGCCGAGCACCGCGCCCGCCTGCGCGAACGCCAACTGCGGGCCTACCGCGACCTCAGCCCCGACCAGCGCGCCGCGATCACCGAACTCACCCGACGGCTCACGGAATTGATCGACGAGATGTGAGCCCGCGGGGCGGCCGACGTTCTTTCATCCGCTCGCCGTCAGGTATTCCCGGGTAGGTACCGGAGCAGTGGCTACTCCCTTTGGTATTCCCTCACCAGGATTTGACTTTCCCTCACCAGACCGGGCGCCGTAGGCGACTTGCACCTTCAGCCGGTCTCCACCAACTGCGCATATTTCTTGCCGAGTTGCGACATGGCGTGGTCGAACTCCTTCTGCGAGATGGCCTCGTGCAGCGTGCCGAGCACCGCGCGGACACCGCGGCCGGCTTCCGGCCGGGTCAGGCCGGTGCGCTCACGCACCCTGCGGATCGACTCGTCCGGCCCGAAGGTCTCCGTCTCGCCGCTCCCCCTCTGGAGCGAGCCGCGCAGCGACTCGGGAAGTTCGAGGGCCAGATCGCGGACTTCGCCGTTACTGAGCCGCACACCGAGTGTCTCAAGAGTGGCACGGGTGAGATCGGCCGCTTCCTGCCGCGAGAGTCCCGTCCGAATCGCCACCAGCTGGAAGAACTCCTTGTCGTCCATGCGAGCCTCCACATCGGAATCGAGGGGTGGGCGAGGGAGGCAACCTCACCCACCACCTTGCCACGCCCGCATCCCACGTGCGAGGCACCACAAGGACCGCCCCTCGCGGGCGGCGGGTCACCCACCACACCGGCCACCCGCTGTGACCGCATGGCCACCGGGCGCGCCAGGTGGCACCGGCAGCGGCGGCCGACGGGTGTGTGACACGCCCGGAGGTGCCGGCACCCGCACCTGTCCCTGCCGGGGCCGGGGCCGGGGCCGGTTGGATCACCGGCCCCACACCCTGCTGCGTCAGCTCAGCGTCTGCAGCATCGAGGCCTGGAACGGCTGGAGTTCGCCGGTGCGGCCTTCAAAGACCTTGGCGGCCCACTCCGGGTCACCGAGCAGGGCCCGTCCGACGGCGATGAGGTCGAACTCGTCACGCTCCATCCGGTCCAGCAGACGGTCGATGCCGGCGACGCCTGCCTGCTCGCCGCTGAACGATCCGATGAACTCGTTGTCGAGACCCACGGAGCCGACGCTGACCGTCGGCCTGCCGGAGAGCTTCTTGACCCACCCGGCGAGGTTGAGGTCCGAGTCCTCGTACTCCGGCAGCCAGTAGCGGCGCGTCGAGCAGTGGAAGGCGCTGACCCCCGCGTCGCTCAGCGGCCCCACGACCGCCTGGAGCTCTTCCGGTGTCCCGGCCAGACGCGCCTGGTAGTTGCCCATCTTCCACTGGGACATCCGGAAGAGGACCGGGAAGTCCGGTGACACCGCTTCCCGGCAGGCGGCGACGATCTCGGCGGCGAAGCGCGTACGGGCAGAGAGGCTGCCGCCGTACGCGTCGGTGCGCCGGTTGGTGGCCGACCACAGGAACTGGTCGATCAGGTAGCCGTGGGCACCGTGCAGCTCGACCCCGTCGAAACCGAGGCGTTCGGCCGTTGCGGCCGCGTCGGCGAACGCCGCGATGACGTCGTCGAGGTCCTGCCGGGTCATGGCGTGACCGGACGGAGTGCCGTCGAGGGCGATGCCGGACGGGCCGGAGGGCGGGGCGTCCGGGAACGGCGGCGCGCCTGCCGCGCGGGCCATGCCGACATGCCACAGCTGCGGCATGATCGTCCCGCCCGCCGCATGCACCGCCTGCACGACGCGCCCCCAGCCGGCGAGTGCGTCCTCGCCGTGGAATCGCGGCACGGCGCCGCTGGTCCCGGCGGCCGCGTGATCGACGTAGGTGCCCTCGGTGATGATCAGGCCGGTCCCGCCGGCGGCCCGGCGCGCGTAGTAGTCCGCGACATCGGCACCCGGGACACCGCCCGGCGAGAACTCGCGGGTCATCGGCGCCATGGCTATCCGGTTCGGCACCGTGAGGCCGCCCAGGGTGAAGGGGCGGGAGAGCACCTGGGCCGCCCGGGCGGCGGAATCGCTGGAATGCATGTGGGCTCCTGGGACGAGAGTGCGGTCAGCGGAACGCCGCTGGTGGACGCTCCGCTGTGCGCAACACGCGATAGCGGAGCCGTCATCCGCTTTCGGCTGTCGTCTGCGCCACACTTCTCGCCCGGTCCGGTCGGAGGACGGGCCGCGCAGGAGCGCTCAGATGGCCATCGCCTCCTGGATCCACCGGTTCACCCGGTACGGCAGCCACCACAGCAGCGGCCCGGTGCGGGAGACCAGTCGTTCTTCGAGGAAGTCGGCGGCGATCGCCTCGGGGACGTCCGACAGCGGTGCACCGTAGGACAGTTGGCCGATCGCCTTCCGGTACGCGGGCTCGTCGGTGGTGAAGCGGCGCAGGTGGCCCCATCGGCGGTCGCGGATCTGGACGAAGCCGGGGCCCTGGCGCCACAGGCACTTGCAGAGGTAGTGCTCGCCCTGCCAGCGGGAGAGCGCGGCCGCCTCGTCGGCCGGGCCGCTGAGGGTCCGGGGCGGCTGGAGGTGGCTGAGCTCGCACCAGCCGTCGGCGGGCCCGGCCGGCAGGCGCAGCTGCCACTGGACCAGCACGGCGTGTGCCGTCAGATCACGGATCAGGCACAGCTGCCGGACCACGTGCGCGGCGGCGTCAGGGTCGCCGTCCGGGTCGCCGACGGTGCTCAGGTCGACCTCCTCGGCGATCCGCACCCGCCGTACCCCCAGCTCCCACAGCCGGGCGGCGTGCTTCTCCGGTGGTCCGGCCAGGTCGAGTTCGCCCAGGCTCATGCCCGGCAGGGTGCAGGCGTCCTCGTCGTAGTCCCGCCATGCGGCGAGCGTCAGCGCCCGGGGGGCGGGGGTGGTGGTACAGGTCATGGGTGTCTCCTCGTGGGCCGGGCGGCGCTCAGGCGTGGACGACGGCTCGGGGTGCGCCCGGCGTCTCCTGGCGGGCGGGCGCGGCGTGGCGGTGACGCATGAAGTCGAGCCGCAGCAGGTCCTCGTTGACGGCCGCCGGCGCCAGGTGGACGTACTGCCCGCCGTCGGTGAAGACCAGCCCGAGCGTCACCCAGCGCTGGAGGAGGGTGTGCACGGCGGCCGCGTCGAGCCGTTGCCCGGGCAGCCGTGCGGCGAGCTTGCGGGTCAGCGCGGCGGGGGCGTGCGGCTGGTCGAGCAGCTTGAAGGCCACGATCTCCGTGGGCTCGGTGAGCTCCATGGTTCCCCAGTCGAAGGCGCGTCTGCGGCTGACCAGCACGATGCGGTCACCGAGGTCGGTGTGGGTGAGCCTGCTGTCCGTGTGGTGTTTGCGCCAGGCGCCGAGGGCGTCGTTGAGGGAGGTGATGGTGGGTTCCCCGATGCCGCGTTCGGGTGCCTCGAAGACATAGGCCAGGTCGTAGAGTTCGGACTCGGGCAGGTCGTAGGTGAAGCGGTAGTGCTCCTCGGGCCGCAGGCCGGTGAAGCCGAGTTCGGGCCGGTTGAAGTAGGGGCTGAAGCGTTCGATGGCGATGCGGGCGGAGAGGTCGACCGGTGGGTCGAGGTGCTCCAGGGCGGGCAGTTGGGCGATGACCGGCTCGTAGTCGGCGGCACTCTCGCCGGGGAACCCGTGGAGGTAGTTCCAGGAGACGGAGAGTCCGGTCTCGGCTCCGTCGCGGAGCATACGGACGTTCTGGCAGCCGCTCACGCCCTTGTCCATCAGGTCGAGCACCCGGCTGTTGAGGCTCTCGATGCCCGGCTGGACGTAGATCATCCCGGCGTCGGCGAGGGTGCGCAGCTGGGCCCGGCGCATATTCGCCTTGATCTCGATGTGCAGGCGCAGGTCGTAGCCGCTGTCGATGATGCGGGGCAGGACGGTGTTGAGGTAGCCCATGTCGAGGATGTTGTCGACGACGTACATGTCCAGCACACGGTGGCGGCGTGCCAGGTCCATGATCTCTTCGTAGAAGGTCTCCGGGCTCTTGCTGCGGAACTGCATGAAGGAGCCGTTGAGGCCGCAGAAGGTGCAGTGGTGTTTCTCCCCCCACCAGCAGCCGCGGGCCCCTTCGACGACGAGTTTGGGTTCCACCCAGTTGCGGGCCACGGAGGACGCCAGGCGTTCGAAGTAGCCGGTGTAGTCGGGCGGCAGGATGGTGGCGGGAGGCAGCGGGCTGGTGCTCATCGGGTTGGCGGTGCTGGTGCCGTCGGGGCTTCGGTGGCACAGCCCGGGGACGGCGGACAGGTCACCGCCCTCGTCGAGGGCGGTGAGCAGTTGGGGGAAGACGGCTTCTCCCTCGCCGCGGACCACGAAGTCCAGGAAGGGGAAGTTGCGGTGGCCGGCCGCGCCCTGTTCGGCGTCGCAGTTGGCGCCGCCCATGACGGTTTTGATGTGCGGGGCGAGGCGTTTGACGTACTTGGCGGCGGCGAGCGCGGCGGTGTTCTGCTGGAAGGTGGAGGTGAAGCCGACGACCTCGGGGCCGGCCGCGACGATCCGCTCGGCGGTCTCCTGGACGAACTCCGGTACCACCCGGTGCAGTTCCTGGGACATCCGCAGCCGCTCCTCCCGGAGCTTGCCGCGCATCGAGGCGCGGAACTCCGGCACCCGCCACTCGGGATCGTCGTAGAGGGCGGAGGAGAAGACCCAGTCGCCGCATCCCATGAAGTAGGAGGAGAGCGCATAGAACTGGTAGTCGTCCGCGGTGAACCCGGTACGCCGGGTGATCCAGTCGGTGAACTCCAGGTTGGCGTGCAGGACATCGGCATGACCGGAGGTGCGCTCGTCGACGCTGCGTCGGAGGATTCCGAGTGCGAGGGACGGGAGGTCGATCGGTGACCAGGGCATATTGACCAGCAGGACGCGCATGTCGGCTCCTCGTAGGCGGCGGGGTGGGAGGGGAGGCGGCCGGCGGTCGGCCGGTGACGTGCGGAGGTCCGGCCGGCCCGGTGGTGCACCGGGCCGGCCGGGGAGGGTCAGTCCTCCTCGGTGTCCTCGGCGTTGCGGAACGGGACGGTCACCGTGATGCCGATGCCCGGCTTGCGGTTCTCCTCGTCACCCGCGAGCGGGTCGTTGTGGATGATGTCCTTCTGCATGGCTGTGTCTCCTGTTCTGCCGGTCTTGCGGGAATGGTTCTCACCTTCCCGGGGGCGCCGGACGGGCCGGTGCTCCCGGAGACCCCGTCCGCTGGGGGACGGGGGGTTCGGTGGGCCGCGGGGTGCGGCGCAGGTGCCGGCCGAGGAAGCCCATGGCGTGCTGCAGCGCGGCCACATGGTGCGTGCCGGTGTAGCCGTCGTGGCCGGTGTCCAGCCACCGGGACTCGTGGGCGACACCCGCCTGGTGCAGAGCGGCCAGGTAGCTCCGGACCTGGCCGGGCGGGCATTTGGCGTCGCGGGTGGCGGCGATCACCAGCAGCGGGGCGCGGACCTCGGCCGCGTAGTGGACGGGCGAGCTGCGCCGGTAGCGTCCCGGCACGGCGTCGGGGGTGCCGCCGAACAGCCGCTCGTCCAGGGCACGCAGCGCGGAGGTGCCGGTGCGGTGGGCCTCGGCGCAGTCGGCGACCGGTTTGACGGCGACGCCCGCCTGCCAGAGGTCCGGCCGGGTACCGAGCGCGAGCAGGGTCAGGTAACCGCCCCAGGAGGTGCCCCACAGGCCGATCGCGTCCTCGCGGGCCAGGCCACGGCGGAGCAGGTCGGCCCGGACCGCGACGAGGTCGGCGACCTGGGTGAGCCCCACCCCCTCGCCGTACGCGGCGCGCCAGGTAGGCCCGTAGCCGGTGGAGCCGCGGTAGTTGACCCGCGCGACCGCGAACCCGGAGGCGATCAGCGAGTGCACCTGCGGGTCGTAGGCGTCGCGGTCGTGGTCGGCGGGTCCGCCGTGCACCAGGAACACCAGCGGGGGCCGCAGGCCGCGGGTCGCTTCCGGTTCGCCGAGCAGGGTGTGCACGGGCCCGTCCGGGCCGGGGGTCCACAGGTCACGGTGCCGGCCGGGTGCGGGGGCCGGCAGGGCGGGGAGTGCCGGCAGCCGGGTGCCGGCGGTGGAGTCCATCCGCGGCGGGGTGGCCGTATCGGTCCAGAGGTAGTGCACGTCATCGCCCGGGTGCGGGACGGCGTCGAGCAGGGTGCCGGGCGGTGAGGGAACCGGGGTCAAGGTGCGCCGGTCGAGGTCGGCCGTGGTGAGGGCGGAGCGGCCGTGGCGGTCGTGGCGGATGAGGACCCGTCGTCCTTCGGGGTACCAGCGTGCGGTGATCTCGGTGTCGAAGCGGCACCAGTGCTGCGGCCGCAGTCCGGCGCCGGGCCGCCAACTGGCCAGGTGGTAGCCGTCGTTGTCCTCCTGGACCAGCAGGAGTTCGGTGGTGGACGGGGCCGGCGCGAAGCCGAGCGCCCACAGCCGTCCGCCCCGTCCGGAGAGCTGGTCGAGGACCGCCCCGGAACAGGTCACGAGGGTGACCGCACAGTCGGATCCGGCCGCCCCCGACAGCGCCAGCAGCCCGCCCGACGGCGAGATCCCGGTCAGCAGCGCAGGGCCGTCGACGGTGCGCACCGGCCGGGCCGGGCCGCCCGGTGTGCCGAGGTGGACGGTCATCCCGCGGCCGTCCCCGAGGCCGAGGGCCACGGTGCCGCCGTCGCTGACGGCGAGACCGCACGGGAGACCCGGGCGCAGGCCGGTCAGACCGGGGCGGTGCGGTCCGCCCTCGAAGTCCTGGAAGTACCAGAGCCCGAGGCCGCTGCGGTCCTCGGTGAACCACCACACCCGGGCGTCCGCGTCGAGCGCGCAGTGCACCGTGCCGTCCGGGCTGTCGGTGACCTGGCGTGCGGTGCCGGTGGCGGCGTGCCAGGTGAAGATCTCGCAGCGGCCGTCGGCGTCCGCTGCCAGGGCCATCCGCGCCGGGTCGCGCGGGCAGACCTCGGGGAGCGCCGGCCGGTAGACCCGGAAGCCGGTGCCGGGCGGCGGCGGTGCGGCGGTACCTGCCGCGGTCGCGGTCATACGGTCTCCTCCTTCGTGCCACGGGGGAAGTTCGGTGCCACGCAGGTCGTGTACAGCGCGAGCACGGCCGACAGCACCGCACAGCCCATGAAGGTGGCCCCGGCCCCGGCGCGACCCGCCGACAGCCCGGCGAGAGCCGGGGCCAGGGCCGCTGCCGCGCCCGACGCGGTGGCCAGGACGGTGCCGGTGCGGGCCTGCAGTCCGGGTGGGGTGATCTGGAGGATCCGGGCCTGCAGCGCCACGGTGGCCGGCGGCGTCAGGAAGCAGAGGAGTCCGAGGAGCAGCCCGAACTGCCAGGCGTCGCGGGCCACCGCCAGGGCCGCGGCGGGCGGCACCATCAGCCAGGACACCGGCACCAGCACCGTCGCCGCCGCGTGCCGACCGGCCAGTCGGGGTGCGGCCAGCGCACCGGCCAGGCCGGCCGCCCCGGAGAGGGCGAGGACCAGGCCCAGCGGAGCCGCGCCCCGGCCGTGGTCCTGGAGGACGAAGACCGTCGTGTAATACAGCGCGACGAGCAGGGCGTTGACGGCCGAGATCCAGACGAGCGCCAGCCGCAGGAAGGGCTCCCGGCGCAGCAGCGCCACCCCTGCCCCGGCTTCGGCGAGCAGGGCCCGCCAGGCCCGGCGCGGGGTGCCGCCCGGCGACCGCTGCTCCCGCCGCGGGGACAGCCCGGAGCGCATGGCGCGGATGCCACCCGCCGCGACGACGTACGACAGGGCGTCCACGAGGAACGGCAGCCAGGCTCCGGCGGCGAAGAGCAACCCGCCCAGGGCGGGCCCGACGACGAGGGCTCCCCGCTCCCCCGCCTGTAATCGGGACAGGACCCGCCGGTGCTCCTCCGGGGGACACACCAGAGCCACGGTGCCCAGCGACGCCGCCTCGTAGCAGGCGGTCGCACACCGCTCGACGAGGACGGCGGCAAGGAGAACGGCCAACGGGACGGGGCCCGCGGCGACCGCCACGGTGACACCGGTCATCGCCGCGGCGGACACCAGCGCGGCGCCCACCATCACCTGCTTACGGGCCCCGCGGTCGGCGGGCACGGCGGCGAGCGGGCCGAGGGCCAGCGTGGCGACCGCAAAGAGCCCGGCGAGGGCGCCGGCCTCGGCGGGGGAACGGCCGAGCCGCAAAAGCAGCAACGGCAGAACGAACCCGGACACCTGGCTGCCGAGTGCGTCGCAGGTGCCCGCCCACCAGAACAGCCGGACGTCGCGCCGGGCGTGCGGCAGGGGGACGGCGGACGCCGGCGCCGGAGCGGAGTGCGTCATCAGGGACGGTCCGCGGCCGGTCTCGCGGCGCCGCGGGCGGTGCGGCCGCGCCCCGTCCGCGCCGGGCCGTTCACCGGACGGCTTTCCGGACGGTTCGTCGGACGGTTCGTCGGACGGTTTGCCGGCGCACTCCGGAAGAAGGCCGGCGGTAAGCCGTGCGGTGAGTCGTCCGGTAAGCCGTGCGGTGAGTCGTCCGCGCGCGGGGTCGCTGCTCGCCGTTCCATGCGAAGCCACCTCACGTTCGTGGGCAGATCGTGAAGATTGCCACACCAATAGGTCAACTTGCGGAGGAAATGTGCCAGAAACGTGCTGGAGCTTAACCAGCCAGTGACGCACGCCACAAGGTGTCGGGCAGTGAGCCTTTCCCGGCCTCAGCCTGAGCGGGTCACGTGGAGGGTGCGGACGGTCCGAACGAGCGCGGTGACGCGGGTGGTGCCGCACGTCCGTGTGGCCGAGAAAATCGGTCGCTCCCCGTGAGCTGAGCCGTTAACTTCCGCCGGAGCGCAGTGAGATACGAGAAGCGGCGGCCGAGGAAACACGACATGAAGCCGAGGGAGCCGCGCAAGGGGACCGAGGAGCCAGGCATGGAGACCGAGGGCGCGCGCACCGACCGATTGGGCTTGCTGCTCGACCAGTTCGACCAGGCCACTGAGATGGCCCGGGTACGGCTGACGGGACTGGGTGACAAGGAGTACCTGTGGGAGCCGGTGGCCGGTTGCTGGTCGATCCGGCGCCGGGGCGAGGCGGCCACGCCCAGGGCGTACGGGCCGGGCGAGTGGGTGCTCGACAAGGGCGCCCCGGACATCCCGGCGAACGAGTACGCCGAGGTTGCCCGGCAGGCCGCCGGCGGTATGACCGTCGCCAAGATTGCCGAGGACTGGAGCGTGAGTGCCGAGCGGGTCGAGCAGATCCTCGCCCACACCGGTGCGCCGGAGCCCGACGAAACGCCGGTCACCACCATCGCGTGGCGGCTGGCGCACCTGCACTCCTGCATCGCGGGCCGATGGGAGTGGACCTTCGGTGAACGACGGCAGGAGCCGAAGCTGCTCGTCGACTTCACCCCCTCCGCCGCCTTGGCACTCGAACGGTTCTGGGCGCTGGTCGACCGCTGGCGCGACAGCATCGCCGCCGTCACCGACGAGCAGCTCGACACGGTCGGCTTCTCGCAGTATCCGTACGGCTCCGATCCCGACAACCCGTTCATCGCCGTGCTGGCGGGGGACAACCTCGAATTCATCCACCACATGGCCGAGATCGCGGTGCTCCGCGACCTGTGGCGGGCCCGTTTCACCACCTCCGGGTAGGCCCGGGAGACGGACGGGCGGTGCGGCCCTCCCCGGACATGCCGGCCGAGGCATCGGCCACATGGCGTCCGGGGAGGACCGGCGGCCCGCCGATCGTCCGGGGAGGACCGGCGGCTCCGCCGGGGGAACCCGCCGCCGGTCAGGTCGCGCTGAGCGCCACCGTCGGATGCAGCCGGGAGGCCCGTACCGCCGGGTAGAGGCCCGCGATGACGCCGATCACCAGGGTGGCGCCCAGGCCGCCGGCCAGCGACCAGGGCGGTACGACGGCGGTCCACCCCTGGGCGTGTGCGAAGACGGCCGTGGCGGCGGCGCCCAGCGCGGCGCCCGCCAGTCCGCCGAGTGCCGACAACAGCAGTGATTCGGTGAGGAATTGGAGCCGGATCGAGCCTCTCGTCGCGCCGAGGGCGCGGCGCAGCCCGATCTCCTGGCGGCGCTCCAGTACGGAGATCACCATGGTGTTGGCCACGCCCACCCCGCCGACGAGCAGCGCCACCGCGCCCAGGCCCAGCATCAGGCTGGTCATTCCCTCGTCGGTGGCGGCCTTGGCCGCGAGGGCGTCGGAGGGGCGGGAGACCTTCACCGAGGCCTCGTCGCCCGGGTTGACCGTACGGGCCAGAACCCCCTGGACCGCCTCCACCGAGGCGTCCGTGGAACGCTCGAAGAGCATGGTCGGGTGGCCGTCGAAGCCCAAGTAGCGCTCGGCGGAGGGGTAGCCGACCAGGGCGGTACGGTCCAGGGTCGGCACCAGCTCGATGGGCGCGAGGATGCCGGTGACGACGTACCAGCGGTCGTTCAGCAGGATCTTGGCGCCGGGCTCGGTCATTCCGAGGCGGCCGGCGGCCACCGAACCCAGGACGACGGTGGGCAGTCGTTCACTGGCGCGGTTCAGCCAGCTTCCCTGACCGGTACGGGCATTGAGTGCGTCGAGCAGGTCGGTGCGGGCGGCCTGGACCGTGATGCCCGCCGCCATCTCCTCCGGCACGGCATCGCTGCGCCGCACCCGGGCGTCGACCGCGCCGATGGCGGTGGCGTGCTGGACGGGGCCGATCCGCTCGACCATCGACACGGCGTTCTTGGGGAGTTTGGCGGTGCCGCCCATGGCGTTCCTGCCCGCCTCGGCGGTGAGCAGATTGGTGCCGAGCCGGTCCATCCGGTCCATGATGTCGGCGCGGCTGGAGGTGGACAGGCCGATGACCGCGACCATCGTGGCGATGCCGATCGCGATGCCGAGGGCGGACAGCACGACGCGGGTACGGCGGCTGCGCAGGCCCTCGGCGCCGACCCGCAGCACATCGGCCGGGGAGAGCCGGGCCGCCCGGAGTGCGGGGCCGCTCATCGGGTCACCTCCTCGGTGGGCTCGACGAGCGAGCCGGGTGCGGCTGGAGCGGGGGGAGCCGCGGGCGCAGTACCGGAGTCGTCGACGATCTCGCCGTCGCGGAAGCGGATACGGCGGGGCAGCGAGTCGGCGATGTCGTTGTCGTGGGTGATGACGCAGACGGTCGTCCCGGCCGCATGGAGCTCACGGATGAGGTTCATGACCAGCTCACCGGACGCGGTGTCCAGCGCGCCGGTCGGCTCGTCGGCAAGCAGCAGATCGGGGTTGCCGACCAGTGCGCGGGCGATCGCCACACGCTGCTTCTCGCCGCCCGACAGCTGGTGGGCGAGGTGGCCGATGCGGTGTCCGAGCCCCACTTCTTCCAGGGCCGTACGGGCGCGGGCGCGGCGCTCCCGCAGGCCCGTTCCGCCGTACAGCAGGCCGTCCGCGACATTGTCCTGGGCGCTGCGGCCGGGCGCGAGATGGAAGTGCTGGAAGACGAAGCCGATATGCCGGGAGCGCAGCGCGGAGAGCTGGGCGTCGGACAGCCGGCTCACGTCGTACCCGGCCACCCTGACCTCGCCCGAGGTGGCCCGGTCGAGGGTGCCGAGCAGGTTGAGCAGGGTGGATTTACCGGAGCCCGACGGGCCGACGATGGCGGTCAGTTCGCCGCGCGCCACCCGGAGGTCCACGCCCCGCAGGGCGTGCACCCCGCCCGGGTAGGACTTGGTGGCCGCCCGCAGTTCGATCACGGCTGGGGTCATTGCTCGGCCGCTCCGACCTTCATGCCTTCGGCCAGGCCGGAACCGCTGACCTCGATCCGGCCGTCGGCCGTCAGACCGGTCTCGACCGCCACCATGCGGGTCTTGGTCCCCTGGACCAGCTCCAGCCCGTAGCCGCCCTCGCGCAGTGCGACGACCGCCTCGACCGGAACCGTCAGCACGTCCTTGCGGCTCTCGCTGACGAACTTCACGCTGAGGGTGCCCTGCCGGTCCTTCTCCTTGAGCTCGGCGCCCTCGTCGAGGCTGATCTCGACCTCGATGCCGCCGTCCGCGGACGACTCACCGGAGGCGTCGGCCGCACCGTCCCCGCCGGACCCGGAGTCCTCGGGTGCCGTCACGCCGCTGACCTCGCCGCGCCGGGTGCCGCCGCTGGGCAGGGCGATCTCCGCCTTGGAGCCCTTGGCCCCCAGGGCCCGGTCGGCCTGGTCGAGCGAGACCCGTACGACCGGCTTGGTGGAGGCGACCGTCAGGACCGTCTTGTCCGGGCCGATCCCGTCGGCGAGGGGGGCGTCGGCGGCCACCACCCGCACGGGGCCGCGCTGGAAGACGACATCCCCCTTGCCGATCTCCCCCGTGGGATCGGTCACGTCGAGGGACTTCTGCCACGCCTTGACGGCGGCCTTGGTCGCCGCGTCATAGCGGACATCCACATACAGCCCCGAGCCGAAGCCCAGATCGCGCAGGCTGCGCTCCAGCTGGAGGACGTCCGGGCCGCGGTCGCCGACCTTCATCGCGCGGAACATCGGTGTCGAGCCGTAGAGGAGGACCACCGGCCGGGCGTCCCGCTCGTACAGGCGCTGCCCGAGCGAGACGGTCTTCCCCGGCTCGGCGGCCTTGGTGATCGTGCCCTCCACGGGGGACTTCACCGCCCGGCGCTGCGCGTAGTCGAGCCGTCCGTCGACGGTCTTGCTCTGGACGAGGTCGGTCCGGGTGATCTCGGTCGTGGTGGGCGGCGCCTTCGCGTGCCGTTCGGCGTCCGAGGTGTCCTCGTTGGTGAGGACCATGACACCGGAGATGCCCGCGGCCGCGGCCACCGCGGCCGCCAGCGCGACGAATCCCCGACGGCGCTTTTGTGCGGTGCTCACTGCATGCCGTCCAGTCCGTCGAGGAGCTTGTCCTTGCATGCCTGCCGGGCCTGCTTGTACGCGGGCGAGTCCGAGGAGATCCCGGGAGAGGTGGGGTTGGCGTCACCGCCGGGGATGACGTTGCCGTCCTGGAGCGTCGGGTTGGTGAATTTCGGAACGCCGTTGGCGCGCATGCACTTGGCGTGCGCGAGCATCGACTCGTATTCCTTCTGGGTGTCGCGGCGCGGCTCCAGCTTCGCGGCGTTGTTCATCTCGCCCGTGCAGACGCCGTCCTTGCCGCCCTTGGAGAGCGCTTCGTTGCCCGGCTTCCCGGCAAGATCGTCGATCTTCGTCCAGTCGAGATAGCCGCTCAGCTTGGGATCCGGGAAGTCCTTCTCGACGTTCTTGCGCATGCACTGGACGTACTTCATCTGTGCGTCGTAGAACGCGCTCTTGCCCTGGGAGGCGCCGCCGCCGTCCTTGGACTGGCCGGTGGCGGGCGCGTCACCGACGGAGGCAACCCCTTCGTCGGACGACTCGGCGCCACCGCAGGCGGTGGTGAGCGCGAGGGCCGGTACGGCGATCAGCAGCGCGAGGCGCGCGGCACGGGAGCGGGAACGTGTCGTCTGTGTCATGCGGCTCAATGTCGGGGCCATAGTTGGTGGCCGCTCCATGGCCGCATGATGAGAACGTAACAATGTCACGGCACCGCGGTTTCGCCCTGTGGATAACCCCTGAGCTGCACAAACCCTCGCCCATAATCGGCGGCATGCCGCACGTGCTGTTGATCGAGGACGACACCTCCGTACGCGATGGAATGGAGCTGGTGCTGCGCCGGCACGGCCATGAGGTCAAGGCCGTCGCCACCGGCGAGGCGGGCCTGGAGCTGCTGTCGCGCCCGCGCAGCAGCGGCATCGAGATCGCGGTGGTCGATCTGATGCTGCCCGGTATCGACGGCTTCGAGGTCTGCCGCCGCATCCGCGGCCGGGGACAACTGCCGATCATCATGCTCACCTCCCGCGGCGACGATCTGGACGTGGTCAGCGGGCTGGAGGCGGGTGCCGATGACTATGTGGTCAAGCCGATCACCGGCCGGGTGCTGGAGGCCCGTATCCGGGCGGCGCTGCGCCGGGCCGGTCCGGTCACCCGTACGGACAGCAACGACTTCGCCGGGCTCGTCATCGACCGGGCCGGCCTGACCGTCACCAAGCGCGGCACCCGCGTCCCCCTCCCGCCCACCGAGCTGCGGCTGCTGCTGCAATTGTCGGCCGCCCCCGGCCGCGTCTTCAGCCGGGAGCAGCTGCTCGAACTCGTCTGGGAGCACGACTTCCTGGGCGACTCCCGGCTGGTGGACGCGGCGGTCGGGCGGCTGCGCGCCAAGCTGGAGGACCTCCCCGCCAAGCCGCGCTACATCCAGACGGTGCGCGGCTTCGGCTATCGCTTCGGGCCGCTGTGAGCGCGATGAGGAAGGCGACGAGGACAGCGACCACGACAGCAACCAGGAGCACCGCGAAGTCCGCTCCGAAGACGGCCCTGAGGACCGCGGCGCGGACCCGTTTGCGGCTCCCGCGCCTCGACGGGCTGCGCGGCCGGCTGATCATCACCGTGGTCGTGGTCGCCCTGATCAGCGCGGTCACCGCCACCGCGCTGGCGTACCGCGAATCACGCGACGCGGTCCTCAAGCGGGCACAGAACGCCGCCGTCGACGACTTCCGCAACCGCGTCGAGCGGCTGGCGGCGGAGCTCGACGTCCCCACCGACCCGCGCTCCATGGCCCGGTTCGCCACCGATGTCTCGTCCGGCGTACGCGGTTCGCTGGTAGTGGCCCAGTACCGCGACTTCACCGCCTCCTCCGACCCGTCCGCGGACCGCACCCGGATCACCCCCGAGCTGCGCGCGGCCGTGCGCACCCACACCCGTGTCTCGCTCCAGCGGGTGGAGCACGGGGGCAAGCCGTGGCTGGTGCTCGGCGCCCCGGTCGGCCTGGATTCCCCGGTCCCTCACGGCAGCTCCGGACAGCCGTCCGGGGTCGAGATATTCGCGGTCGTCTCCCTGGCGGAGGAGGAACGCGACACCGCCGATCTGGTGCGCAGCGTGCAGGGCGGCCTGGTGCCCGTGGTGCTCCTGGCTGCCCTGTTGGCGCTGCTCGCGGCCCGTACGGTGCTGCGCCCGGTACGCAGGCTGGCGCGGGCCACCCGCCGGCTGGCCACCGGCGAGCTGAGCATCCGGGTCGAGGAGAGGGGGCACGACGAACTGGCCGAACTCGCCCACACCTTCAACGAAACGGCCGGCGCGCTGGAGCACACCGTCGACGAGCTGCGCGAACAGGAGGCCCTGGCCCGCCGTTTCGTCGCCGATGTCTCCCATGAGCTGCGCACCCCGCTCGCCGCCATGACCATGGTCTCCAGCGTCCTGGAGGAGGACGCCGACCAACTCACCCCCGACACCGCACACGCGGCCCGTACGGTCAGCGCCGAGACCGCCAAGCTGGCCCGGCTCGTCGACGACCTCATCGAGATATCCCGCTTCGACGCCCGCGCCGTGGCGCTCACGGTGCACACGGTGGACGTGGCCGAGGCGGTGCGCGCCTCGCTCGCGGCCCGCGGCTGGGCCGACCGGGTCGAGGCCGATCTGCCACCGGGCATACGCGCCCGGCTCGACCGCCGCCGCCTCGATGTCATCGTCGCCAACCTCGTCGGCAACGCCCTCCGGCACGGCGCGCCGCCGGTGGCCGTCACGGTACGGGCCACGGACGACCTGCTCACCGTCTCGGTGGCCGACCACGGCCCGGGGCTGGCCCCCGAGGCCGCCCGCCATGTCTTCGACCGCTTCTACAAGGCCGACAGCGCCCGCACCCGCTCCGAGGGCAGCGGCCTGGGCATGGCCATCGCCCTGGAGAACGCCCGTCTGCACGACGGCACCATCGAGCTCGCGCCCTCGGCTCCGGGCACCGGCGCGGTCTTCACCCTCCGCATCCCCCTCCGTACGGAATCCGCCTCATGACGCGCCCCCGAACCTCCCGCACCGCCCTCACCTGCTGCGTACTCGCCCTTGTCGCCACGGGCTGCGGCATACGTCCCACCGGCGTCACGGACGGCGGCACCGCGCCCTCCGGGATCTCGCAGGGCATGCGGATCTACTTCGCGTCGGACAGCGGCCTGCGCGGGGTGCCCCGCCCCGATGTGAGGGTCGAACAACTCGCTGATGCCATCAAGCTGTTGATCTCGGGCCCGACTGCGCAGGAACGGGCCGACGGGCTGGCCAACCTCGCCACCACGGACACGGGGATCAGCGCCACCTCCCACCACGGGAACGTCACCATCAACGCCCCGGGCCATGCCGCCAGCTCCCCTCAGGACCAGAGCACCGGCCAGCTGGTCTGCACCCTCGCCCGTGCCGAGGTCCTCGTTCACGGCACCCGCCCGGACAAGGTCCAGGTGACCATCGTCGGCCGGGACGGGCCCGCCGGGCCCTACCAGTGCCAGCAGTTCCTCTCGCGCTGAACCCCGGACCGGGATCTGCCCGGTGGGCCGGCGCGGCCCGTCACAGGTTCAACAATCGATGGGTGGCAGCCCCGGCAGCACCTTCTCGATCGTGATGGGGAAGTCGCGCACGCGCGTCCCGGTGGCGTTGAACACCGCGTTCGCGACCGCCGCACCGGACCCGCAGATGCCCAGCTCACCTATGCCTTTTGCGCCCAGGACGTTGGCCTTGTCGTCGTACCCGTCGAGGATGACGACGTCGACATCGGGGATGTCGGCATGGACCGGAACCAGGTATTGCGCAAGATCCCGGTTGACGAAGGCGCCGGAGCGCAGATCGACCACGGCTTCTTCCTCCAAGGCCGCGCCGGCCCCCCAGACCATGCCGCCGATCAGCTGCGAGCGGGCCGTCTTCGGGTTGAGCACGCGCCCCACCGAGAACACGCCCAGCATCCGCCGCAGACGGATCTCGGCGGTGTCCGCGTCGACCCCCACTTCGACGAAATGGCCGCCGTAGGTGTGGATCGAGTAGGCCGAGTAGTTCGGGTCATCCCCCATGAAGAGGGTCGAGCCCTCCGCCTCCGCCCCGTCGGGATGGTGGCGGGCAACGATCTCGCCCATCGCCTGGGACGCGCCGCCGATGCGCACGGTGCCCTCGGAGAACACGGCACCTGCCGGGTCCAGGCCGTGCAGTGCAGAGCGCTCATCGCCGCGCGCCGCGACCAGCAGCTTCTCCCGCAGGGCCGCGCACGCCCGGTGCACCGCGGTGCACGAACTGGCGGCGCCCCACGAACCACCGGACCCCCAGCTGGAGGGCAGCCCGGAACGCCCGAGCTCGATCCGCACCCGGTCGGGCGGCAGCCCGAGCCCCTCGGCCGCGACCTGGGTCAGGATGGTGTAGGTGCCCGTGCCGATATCGGTCATGTCCGACTGGACGACGGCGGTACCGTCCGCCTCCAGTCGCACCCGCGCCGCCGTCGGTCCTTGGAAATGCCCGCGGATGGCGGCCGACATGCCGTAGCCGACCAGCCACCTTCCCTCGCGCACACTCGCCGGGGTGGCGGGCCGGCGCTCCCAGCCGAACCGGCGCGCGCCTTCGCGCAGGCAGTCGACCAGGTGCCGGTCGCTGTAGGGCACATCTCGCTCGGGATCGACGGTGGGCTCGTTGCGGATCCGCAGCTCGACCGGGTCCATCCCGAGCGCATCGGCCAGCTCGTCCATCGCCGACTCCACCGCCAGCAGGCCCGGCGCCTCGCCCGGCGCGCGGACGTCCGACCCGCGCGGCAGGTCGAGCGGGGTGAGCCGGTGACTGGTCAGCCGGTGGGGCGCGGCGTAAAGACTGCGGGTCGTGGCGGCGGTCTGCTCGGCGAACTCCAGGTCGGGGTTGGTGTGCATGGTGACGTCATGGGCGAGCGCAGCCAGCCGTCCGTCGTGCCCCGCGCCCAGCCGCACCCGCTGGCTCGATGTGGGGCGCAGGCCGACGAGCTGGAAGACCTGCTGCCGGGTCAGCGCGACCTTGACCGGTTGACGCAGCTCGCGCGCGGCGAGCGCAGCCAGGATCGTCTCGGCGTGGATGCCCAGCTTGGAACCGAATCCCCCGCCGACGAAGGGGCTGACGATATGAATCCGCGCCGGGTCCATCCGAAGCGTGCCGGCGACCGAGGTCTGCGCCGCATCGACGATCTGGCAGCTGACGTAGACGACCAGGTCCTCGCCACGCGGTTCCACCAGGCACGCGTGCGGTTCCATCGGCATCGAGAACTCGTACGGCGTGGTGTAGCACTGATCGACTCGCACCGCAGCGGCATCGAATCCGGCATCGAAATCGCCCACCGAAGTGTCGGTGGGGAGCCCGGCATTGACCACTTTCGGAATGTATGTCTCATCGTCGTCGGCAACGAAGCCGAATCGTCCCCGCCCGACCGCGTACTCCACATCGACGAGATCGGCCGCCGCTCGGGCCTGCTCGAAGGTCTCGGCGACAACGAGCGCCACCGGCTCGCCGTAATAGTGAATATCCGGGCCGGTCAGCACCGGTTGGGCACGCCAGTACTCGAACGCAATGGACTCGTCACGCGGCCCTTGCACCGGGGCATTGTCATGAGTCATCACCATGCGTACGCCGCTTGCGCATGCGGCGTCCTCGGTGTCGATCCGGGTGATGCGGCCCTTGCCGATCGTCGCGCCAATGATGACACCGTAGAGCGGTTGGCCGGCCTCCCAGTGCTCATAGGCGTAGGGGGCCCGGCCGGAGACCTTCAGCGGGCCGTCAACACGGTTCAGACCTTGCCCGATCATCTCGCCTCCTCAGCTCGACCGGGCCGCTTGTGCCAGCGTGCGGCACAGCGTGCGCCGAGCCAGTTCGATCTTGAAGTCGTTGTCCCCCTGCCCCACGGCGTCGCGCATCGCGGCCTCGGCGGCGGCGCGATAGGTGGCCATCGTGGCGGGCCGGCCGGCCAACGCGGCCTCCGCCTCCAGGGACCGCCACGGCTTGTGCGCCACACCGCCGAGCGCCACCCGCGCCTCACTGATCGTTCCCTGCTCGGTCGAGACGACAGCCGCCACGGAGACCAGCGCGAACTCGTAGGACGCCCGGTCGCGCACCTTGCGGTAGATCTGCCGTCCCGGCAGGGGTGGGGGAAGGATCACGCCCGTGATCATCTCGCCGGGCCGCAGCACGGTCTCGATGTGCGGCGTATCGCCCGGCAGCCGGTAGAAGTCCGTGATGGCGACGCGGCGTACCGACCCGTCGGCGTCGAGCAGCTCGATCTCCGCCTCCAGCGCGGTCATCGCGACGGCCATGTCCGAGGGGTGGGTGGCGATGCAGGAGTCGCTGGCGCCGAGGACCGCGTGTATCCGGTTGAAACCGCCGATGGCCGAGCAGCCGGATCCGGGGTTCCGCTTGTTGCAGCCCGCAGCCGTGTCGTAGAAGTAGGGACAGCGCGTGCGCTGCAACAGGTTTCCGCCGGTGGACGCCTTGTTGCGCAACTGGCCCGAGGCACCGGACACCAGCGCCTGCGACAGCACCGGATACCGGGTACGCACCCGGGTATCGGCGGCCACGTCGGAATTCACCGCCTGGGCGCCGATGCGCAGTCCGCCGTCCGGCAGTTCCTCGATGTCCCGCAACGGAAGCCGGCTGATGTCGACCAGATGGCTGGGGTGCTCGATGTCCAGCTTCATCAGGTCGAGCAGATTGGTGCCGCCGCTGATGAACTTCGCGCCGGTTCGGGACACCGCGGCGACGGCGGCCTGTGCGTCCGTCGGCCGCTCGTAGGTGAAGGACCTCATGCCGGGCCTCCCTCCGCCATGCCGCGGATGGCCGCGACGATGTTCGGATAGGCGGCGCACCGGCAGATGTTGCCACTCATCCGCTCACGGATCTCCTCATCGCTCAAGGCGATCCGCGACGAGGCCACCTCGGCGGTGGCGTGGCTGGGCCAACCCGCCTCCACCTCGGCGAGCATGCCGACAGCGGAACAGATCTGGCCGGGAGTGCAGTAGCCGCACTGGAAACCGTCACACTCGACGAAGGCGTGTTGCATGGGGTGCAGGTCACCGGGATCGCCCAGGCCTTCGATCGTCACCACCTCGTCGTCCTCGTGCATGACGGCGAGCGTCAGACAGGAGTTGACGCGCCGGCCGTTGATCAGCACGGTGCAGGCGCCGCACTGCCCGTGGTCACACCCCTTCTTGGTTCCGCTCAGGCGCAGATGTTCGCGCAGCGCGTCGAGCAGCGAGGTACGCGGATCCACCTCCAGCCGCCGCACCTGATCGTTGACGCTCAACGTGATCGCCGACAGGGGGGCCGTCTCGCCCTGGCTGCGCCCCGTGGCGCCTCTCTCTGCCTCGCTCATCACAGCCCGCCCTCCTCGACTGGGTGCGGTGTCACGCTGGATCACGCTGGAAATGCATCACCACTTGTCGGGCGCGCTCCCCTGAGCACCAGGGTCTCGCAGAAGCGTGACCGTCGCACCGCGAGGGTTCTTCGGTGCCGCTCCGGAGCGCGCAGCGCTGCCTGCACATCGAGGCGGCCGAGGACGACCGGCCGCCCGCGCGCCCCGGGAGCACTTGGAGTCAGCACTCCTCACCCGGTGTCCGCGCTCCTCCCCCGGCACCCGGACACCGGCCGGGCACCACTTGGGGCACGCACCGGACACCGCTCGGCCTTGCCACCGCAGCCCCCGGCGCCCCCGGCGCCGCAGCCGGCCTGCCCCGTCGGACGCACCCTAGAAGCTGAAGCTCATGAACGCCCCGTACCCGCCCTCGGCCGCCGCGGCGAGGAAGGCGACCAGTTCGCCGTAGGAGCGCTCAAGCCAGTCCAGCTCGCCCTCGGCATCGAGCTTCCACGTGTTGGGGTACACCCCCTCCATCGTCATCCGCTCCGGGGCGTAGTGGGCCGCCAACCGCTCCCACGGGGTCGCCCGCAGCTGCCGTGCCACGCTCTCGATCTGCTCCGCAGACCACCCGAACAGGGTGCCGTCCTCCAGGATCGGGAACCCGTCCATCAGGAACTCGAGCTCGATGTCCGTCTCGTCGATCAGGAACTGGAGGCCGGCCCACGCCTTGTCCGGGCCACCGTAGGGACGATCCGGCATCGGGAAGTCATCGCTGGCATACAGCTCGTAGACGTATGCCACGGCCCAACCCGGATCCTTCTCCGCCCTGTCCAGCTCCTCCGTTGTCGCGCTGATGAACCCAATGCTCACGCCCATGAAAGAAATCCCCCTTGGTGTACCGCTTGACCGGCCCATGGCTTGACCGGCCCGCAGCTTGAACGGCCCTGGCTCGAACAGCGACGGCGAGCTTTCCACACGGCTCTGACAACCGGGCTGCGCCCGAGGCGAGCGACGGTGAGGCGAGGGCGCTGAGGCGAACAGCAAGCAGCGAGCAGCGAGCGACGGTGGGCTGGCGCGAACGGCGGTGGGGCTAGCGGCGCTGACGTGAGCAGCGCTGAGGTGTGTCGGCGGGGCCACAAGCCGACCTGACGCACCGTCAGCAACGCTGCCAAAGGGCGGCAAGAGTACGATCAGAGGCGACCGGAGATGACCGAACCTGCCTCCCGATGCGAGCCGGGGGAAGCCTCTTGACCCGGGAAGAGCCAGGTCGCGAGACCGCCCCCGGCCTCATCGTCACCCGATTCGGGCGATCCCCCGCGTCGCCCGAATCAGGCAGCTCGACCGGGTTCCGTCCACAGACGAAACCCTGCATTGTACGGAGTACATTGGCCCTGAGCCAGTCAACGCAGGAGTTACAGGATGTCCCCCCGCAGCGCATCGGTCAATGAAGAATTGCGGCGGCGGTCCCGCGAGCGGCTGCTGCAGGCGACGGTCGAGCTGGTGGGAGAGCGCGGCTTCGAGGCCACGACGCTCGGGGACATCGCCCGTCGGGCGGGGGCGGCGCGCGGGCTGGTGTCGTACTACTTCCCCGGCAAGCGTCAGCTGCTCCAGTCCGCCGTGCACCGCCTGATGCATCTCACGCTGCAGGCGGCACTGGAGCGCGCGCCACGACCGAGCGGGCCGGAGGCGGGGCGGGAGCTGCTGGCGCGGGCGATCGACGCGATCCTGGGGCTCGCGCATGATCGTCCGTTGCTGATGCGGACGCATATGGCGGGAATCCTGATGACCGACGGATTCATCCAGTGCTCTGAGCAGCAACGACTGGCCCAGTTGCTGCGCGAGACGGTCGTGGCGTACGGCTCCTCGGACCCCGATGCCGACTATCCACTGTTGCGGGCGCTGCTGATGGGTGCGGTGGTGGCGATGCTGCTGCCGGGAGCCTCGATGCCGCGCGTGCGGCTGCGTGCCGAGCTGTTCCAACGGTACGGGCTGGACTGGGAGTTGGGCGAACCACACGCCGCCGGCGACCAGTGAACCCGTGGAGAGCGGGCCTTCTCCGCCACCCAGCAGCGGAGCACCGAGATCGGCGGTTGCAGCGAATGCAGCGGATGCGGCGGATGCGGCGGATGCAGGTGGACGCGGGGCAGGCTCCCAGGTCTTCGCCGGTCAGCGCTTGTTGTGACGTGGCGCCAGCAGCCCATCGTCACGGGCGCCGGCAATCAGACGCAGCGATCTTCGACGGTTGCGGCCGGTGGCGAGCATGACGGCCAGCACCGGATCGTTCCCCTCCCGCTGAGCCTGGCGGTACGCGTCCGCGGCGACCCGGCGGCGCTCACCGGCCCGCGACCGGGCAAGGACGGCGGAACGGGCACGCTCGGACGGCGGAGCCGCGGCGGACGGCCCGGATGGCGTCGACGGTTCGGACGACGCAGACGGTTCGGACGCCGACGACTCCGGCGACGTCGACGACTCCGACGGTGCCGATGACTCCGACGGTGCCGGCGGTGCGGATGACGCGGAGACCGGGACGGTCGTCGACGAAACGGCTGGGGCGGACAGGGCGGACGTCACGGACGGGGCGGGCGCAACAGGCAAGACGGAAGGGGCGGAGGGCAGTCCGGCGGAGGGCTCGTCGGACGGTCCGGCCGATGCCGATCGCTCGGCGGCCTGCTCGGCGAGGCGGCCGGCACCGGCGCCCGCCTCCGCCCCGTGAAGTACGCCGCCTCCCCGGACGGTGCCCGTTGCGCCCCTCGACCCCTCCCCCGGCGCGGCCTCCCCCTGCGTCGCAGGTGCCACACGCCCTCCTGTCGCCGCCCCAGCCCCGGCGCCCGTCGGCTCCGACTCCGGCCACGAATCCGACTCCGACTCCGGCAAGCTTCCCGGCACCGGACCGGCAGCCGGCCGCGCCGGCGAGGTCGGCCCGTTCGCCACCTCCGGCAGCGGACCGGCCTCCGGCTCGGTTGCCGCACCCCGCAACAGCGCCGCGTGCGACCCGGTCTGTGGCCCCGCCTGCGGCCCGCAGACCGGCTCCACCGAGGTGGTCACCGGGCCGGACTGCCGGGGTGCGGGCCGGGTGCGGTGCGGCCGACCGGTGGCGGCCCGGAAGGCGTCGTCCAGCGGACCTTCGATCCAGCGGGCCAGGTCGGTCAGGCCGGCAAGTGTCAGCGGCGGGTCGGCCCGTACGTCCTCGACGGTGATGTGGTCGTCGGAGACCGTCACGAGGACATCGACCCGGGCGCCGTCGGCGAACGTCAGCCGGGCGCTGCACCAGGGGCCCAGCGGATCGAGCCGGGGCAGCGGACTCCCGGGACCGTGGGCCCCGGAGGGATCGTCGGGGGCGGCGGGGTCGGGGACGAGAGCGGGCGCGGCCGAGCCGTGCGCCCGCAGCTCCCACGTGGGCCACTCCAATGGCGCGCCCTGGGCTTTATATCGGTGATTAACGGTATAAAAGTCACTTTCCGACACATTGAAAACCTAGCCCCCCGCTCACCCGGCCCAGTAGCGCGGCACGCTCATCCCACCGGGAGCAACCCCGATAGCGCATCTCCCGCCGTGCGCCCACCGGTGCGATCCTGGGGGTATCCCGCGGAAGGGGCCACTCGTGCTTCGTGTCGCAGTGATCGGTTCTGGACCCAGCGGCGTCTACACCGCCCAGTCCCTGATCGAGCAGCAGACCGTACCGGACATCGAGGTGTACGTCCTCGACCGGCTGCCCTGCCCGTACGGCCTGGTGCGCTACGGCGTCGCGCCGGACCACGAGAAGATCAAATCGCTGCAGAACAATCTGCGCACGGTGCTGGAGCATCCCAGGGCGCACTTCCTGGGGAACGTCGAGGTGGGAGCGCCGGGGCTGGGGATCGAGGAACTGCGCGAGATCTTCGATGCGGTGGTGTTCTGTGTGGGTGCCGCCACCGACCGGCATCTGGGCATCCCCGGTGAGGAGCTGCCCGGCAGCCATCCGGCAACCGAGTTCGTCGCCTGGTACAGCGCACACCCGGATGCGGCCGCCGTCCGCTTCACCCTCGCGGCGCGGTCCGCGCTGGTGATCGGCGTGGGGAATGTGGCGGTGGACGTGGCGCGGATGCTGTCCCGTGGTGCCGCCGAGCTTGCCGCTACCGATATGCCGCAGGGCCCGCTGGGCGCGCTGGCGGACAGCCGCGTCGAGGATGTCTGGATGGTCGGCAGACGCGGCCCCTCCCAGGCCAAGTTCACCACCAAGGAGCTTCGGGAACTGGGCTCGCTTCCGGATGCGGAGGTGCGCGTACGGCCCGAGGAGCTGGCACTGGATCCGGCGTACCGGGATCCGGGCGGGCTGCCCGCGGTGGGGCGGCGGAATATCGAGGTGCTGCGCGGCTGGGCGGAGCGGTCGGCGGCCCCGGCAGGTCCGGACGCGGGGGCCACCGGATCCGGGCGCCGTATTCATCTGCGGTTCTTCCTGCGGCCGGTCGAGGTGCTCGGGGATGCCACCGGGGTGCGCGCGGTCCGGTTCGAGCGGACCGCACCCGACGGGCACGGCGGGGTGGTGGGAACCGGTGAATTCGAGGACATCGAGGGGCAGTTGGTGCTGCGTTCGGTCGGCTACCGGGGGACGCCGTTGGCCGGCCTGCCGTTCGACGAGGCGACCGGGACGGTGCCGCACCAGGCGGGGCGGGTACTGCGGGACGGGGCGCCCCTGCCCGGCGCGTACGTGGCGGGCTGGATCAAGCGGGGCCCCACGGGGGTGATCGGCACGAACCGGCCGTGCGCCAAGGAGACCGCGCGGTCACTGCTGGCCGATGCCCCCGCACTGGCGGTGCGCGAGGCGGCCGAGGACCCGGTGGCCGCGCTGACCCGGGCGGGGCAGCGGCCGGTCCCGTGGCCGGGCTGGCTGGCCATCGAGGCCGCCGAGGCGGAGTGGGGCCACGGTCTGGGGCGCGGCACCGTCAAACTGCCGGACTGGGCGGGGCTGTTGGAAGCGGCGGGGGCGGCGGACCTGACCCGCTGAATCCGCGGGCGGGCCGGGGCGCCGGGCTCCGGGCTCCGGTCCACCGGGCTCCGGTCCACCGGTCCGCCGGGCTCCGGTTCGCCAGTCCACCGGACTCCGGTCCGCCGGGCTCCGGTCCGCCAGTCCGCCGGACTCCGGCCCACCGGCCTCCGGTTCGCCGGTCCGGAGCGACCCCGGTACTCCTGGCGGCAGCCCCCGCTACTCCTCCCCGAGGCGGCCGGCCTGCAGATCCGCCGCCCGGAGCACACCGTCGATCAGGCCGGGGAAGAGCGCTTCCAGATCGGTCCGGCGCAGCCCGTTCATCTTGGCCGTGCCGCGGTAGAGCTGCTGGATGACGCCGTGCTCGCGCAGCACCCTGAAGTGGTGGGTGCAGGTCGACTTGCTGACCGGGAGTTCGATGTCCGCGCAGTTCAGCTCGCCCTCGGCGGCTGCCAGCGCGCAGACGATCCGCAGTCGCACCGGGTCGGCGAGCGCATGCAGGACATCGGCCAGCCGGATGTCCGCACGGGCCGGGTGCTCCAGCGACCGGGAGCCCGACGGAGCCCGCGTGGAGGTCGTTTCGGTCGACATGGCGGCTCCTGACTCATTCTGCGGGACTCGATATGGCCTGGCGCGCCACCCGCTCGCTCATTGTACGAGAAGCATCGTAGTTTGACATCCACCGTAGTACGACGCTTATCGTATGAGCGCGGGGCCGGCCGGCACCCGTTCGCCTTCAGGTACAGGAGCCCGCCGTGAGCGCACTGTTCGAGCCCGTCACCCTTCGCGCGCTGACCGTTCCGAACCGCCTCTGGATGGCACCCATGTGCCAGTACTCCGCGGCTCCCCAAGGGGCGGCGGAAGGGGCGCCCGGCGACTGGCACTTCCAGCACCTGGCCGCGCGGGCGGCGGGCGGCACCGGCCTGATCCTCACGGAGGCCACCGCGGTGAGCCCCGAGGGGCGCATCACCCCGTACGACCTCGGCCTGTGGAACGACACCCAGACCGAGGCCTTCCGGCGCATCACCGGCTTCCTCAAGGACCAGGGCACCACTCCCGGCATCCAGATCGCCCATGCGGGGCGAAAGGCGTCCACCGAGCGCACCTGGGTGGACCGTGGCGCGCCGATCCTCCCCGGTCAGCGGTACGGCTGGGAGCCGGTCGGGCCGAGCCCGGTGCCGTTCGGCGAGGGGTTCGCGGCCCCCGCGGAGCTCACCGTGGCGCAGATCGAAGAGATCGTCGCGCAGTTCCGCGCCACGGCCCGGCGGGCGCTGGCCGCCGGCTTCGAGGTGGCCGAGATCCACGGTGCGCACGGCTACTTGATCAACGAGTTCCTCTCCCCCTTCACCAACCGGCGCACCGACGAGTACGGCGGCTCGTACGAGAACCGGACGCGGTTCGCGCTGGAGGTCGTGGACGCCGTACGGGAGGTCTGGCCCGACGAACTGCCGGTCTTCTTCCGGATCTCGGCGACCGACTGGCTCACCGAGGACGAGAGCGACGCGCGCGAGGGCTGGACGGCCGACGACACCGTGCGCTTCGCCCACGAGCTGCGGGAGCACGGGATCGACCTGCTGGACACCTCCACGGGCGGCAACGCACCGGACGCGAAGATCAGCACGGGGCCCGGCTACCAGGTGCCGTTCGCCGAGCGGGTCAAGAAGGAGAGCGGTCTCGCGGTGGGCGCCGTCGGCCTGATCACCGAGGCGCGGCAGGCCGAGAAGATCATCGCGGACGGTCAGGCCGATGCCGTGCTGCTCGGCCGTGAACTCCTGCGGTCCCCCAGCTTCGCGCAGCACGCGGCACGGGAACTGGGTGTCCGGGTCGCCGTGCCGCAGCCGTACCACCGGGCGGTCTGAGGCCGCCAGGAGGGCGGGCGGCAGCCGTGGCAGGAACGGGGCCGCACCGCCCGACCTGCACGGACACCTTCCGGGACGCCATTGTCAGTGGCCGGGTGCAGACTTGCCCCTATCTGAGACAACGGCGTCCCGGAGGTGTTCCGGCATGACTGACGTAGTACTCGCGGTGGGCACGCGCAAAGGGCTCTTCATCGGCCGCAGGCGGCACGGCGACTGGGAAGTGAGCGGTCCGCATTTCGCCGCGCAGGCGGTGTACTCCCTCGCGATCGACACCCGCCGCGCCACCCCCCGGCTGCTGGCCGGGGCCGACAGCGCGCACTGGGGTCCTTCGGTGTTCCACTCCGACGACCTGGGAGAAAGCTGGCACGAGCCTGCCCGCCCCGCGGTCACGTACCCGAAGTACACCGGGACTTCACTGGAGCGCGTGTGGCAGCTGCATCCCGGCGGCCCGGCCGCCCCCGAGGTGGTCTATGCGGGCACCGAACCCGGCGGCCTGTTCCGCTCCGAGGACGGCGGCGAGACCTTCGAGCTCGTGCGGGCGCTGTGGGACCACCCCAGCCGGGAGCAATGGCAGCCCGGCGGCGGTGGGCTGGCCGTTCATACGGTGGTCACGGACCCGCGGGACGCCGATGCGGTCACCGTCGCCGTTTCCGCTGCCGGGGTCTTCCGCACCCTCGACGGGGGAGCCAGCTGGGCCCCGTCGAACAACGGTGTGAAGGCGGTGTTCCTGCCGGACCAGCATCCGGAGTTCGGCCAGTGCGTCCACAAGATCGCGCAGGACCCGGTGCACCGCGACCGCCTGTATCTGCAGAACCACTGGGGTGTCTACCGCAGCGACGACGCGGGCGCGCAATGGACGGACATCGGCGGCGGGCTGCCCTCCGACTTCGGCTTCGCCGTGGCCGCCCATCCGCGCGCGGGAGATGTCGCCTATCTCTTCCCGATCACCGCCGATATCGACCGGGTGCCGGCCGGACACCGCTGCCGGGTCTACCGCACGGCCGATGCCGGCGACAGCTGGCAGGCACTGAGCGACGGGCTGCCGGACGAGGACCATTACGGCACGGTGCTCAGAGACGCGCTCTCCGTCGATGACGCCGATCCCGCCGGGGTGTATTTCGGCAACCGCAACGGCGAGGTGTACGCCAGCGCGGACGACGGCGACAGCTGGCAGCAACTCGCCTCCCATCTGCCGGATGTGCTGTGCGTGCGGGCGGCCGCGGTGGCCTGAGGGAAGCCGGGGAGACGGGGAGGGGACGGCGCGGGGCGACGGCCTGCGCTCCGGCGTGGCGGCCCTTGGCGGGCGGCGGTACACCTCCCGCGGTACGGCTCCCGCGGTACGGCTCCCCGCGGCTCTTCGGACGGAGGAGCCTGGGCCATCGGTTGATCGGGAGCGGGTCACGGCCAGTAGGGTGATCCCGTGGCTGCACGACCTCTCCAAGACATTGTCGAACCCGGCTGGGCCAAGGCACTTGAGCCCGTTGCCGGACGGATCGCCGCGATGGGCGACTTCCTGCGGGCCGAGATCGCCGCGGGGCGTAGCTATCTACCGGCCGGAAACAATGTGCTGCGCGCTTTCCAACAGCCCTTCGACGAGGTGCGGGTGCTCATCGTCGGACAGGATCCCTACCCCACGCCGGGGCATGCGGTCGGGCTCAGTTTCTCCGTGGCGCCGGAAGTGCGTCCGCTGCCCGGCAGTCTGGAGAACATCTTCCGCGAGCTGCACTCCGACCTCGGGCTGCCCCGACCGTCGAACGGCGATCTGACCCCGTGGACGCAGCAGGGCGTGCTGCTGCTGAACAGAGCGCTGACGACGGCGCCCCGTAAACCCGCCGCGCACCGCGGCAAGGGCTGGGAGGAAGTGACCGAGCAGGCCATCCGCGCACTGGTGGCGCGCGGGCGCCCGCTGGTGTCGGTGCTGTGGGGGCGCGATGCGCGCAATCTGCGGCCCCTGCTCGGCGATCTGCCGGCCGTCGAGTCCGCGCACCCCTCCCCCATGTCCGCCGACCGCGGCTTCTTCGGCTCGCGGCCCTTCAGCCAGGTCAACGACCTCCTGGCACGGCAGGGCGCACAGCCCGTCGACTGGAGGCTGCCCTGACACCGGGCGATAGTGTGCCTGGCATGACGAATGCGAACATCCCTGCGGGCTGGTACGCCGATCCGCAGGGCACCCCCCACCAACTTCGCTGGTGGGACGGGTCCCAGTGGACCGAACACACCCACCCGGGACAACAGCCCGCGGCGCCCGGCCAAGGCCAGGCACCGCAGCCGGGCCCTGCGCAGGCCGCACCGCAACAGGCTCCCCAGCAGCAGGCCCCGCAGCAGCAGACGCTGCAGAAGTCCGCGCCACAGCAGCAGCTGCCGCAGCAGTCCGCGGCTCAGCAGCAGGCGCCGGGCCAGGCCCCGTATCCGGGGCAGCAGCACGGCGGCGAGCCGTACGGTCAGCAGGGGTACGGCTACCCCCAGCAGGCGCCCGGCCAGCCGATGCAGCAACCGATGCAACAGCCGTACGGACAGCAGCCGTACGGACAGCAGCCGATGCCGCAGCCCGGCGCGAACCCGCATCCGGGCGCCGCGCAGCAGCAGGTGCAACAGCAGGCCGGGGTGGCGCCGGGCGGACCGGGCGGACCGGGCGGACCGGGCGGACCGGGCGGACCGGGCGGCGGCAGTCTGTTCACCGAGCCGGTGCTGGTGGTCAACCAGAAGGCCAAGCTCATCGAGGTCACCAACGAGTACAGCGTCTTCGACCAGCACGGCAACACGATCGGCGCGGTCGTCCAGGTCGGCCAGAGCACGGCGAAGAAGGTGCTCCGCGTCGTCTCCAGTCTCGATCAGTACATGACCCACAAGCTGGAGATCCGGGACGCCTACGGCCAGCCGCAGCTGATCCTGACCCGCCCCGCGAAGATCATCAAGTCCAAGGTGATCGTGCAGCGTCCGGACGGCTCCCCGGTCGGCGAGATCGTGCAGCAGAACGCCATCGGGAAGATCAACTTCGCGATGATGGTCAACGGCCAGCAGATCGGCGCCATCAAGGCCGAGAACTGGCGCGCCTGGAACTTCGCGATCGTGGACCACGCCGACACCGAGGTCGCCCGGATCACCAAGACCTGGGAGGGCCTCGCCAAGACGATGTTCACGTCAGCGGACAATTACGTCCTGCAGATCCACCACCAGCTGCCCGACCCGCTGCTGAGCCTGGTCGTCGCCACGGCCCTGACCGTCGACACCGCCCTCAAGCAGGACGCCCGCGGCCTTGGGTGAGCCCGCGGGCCGTACCCCGGGCGCCCTCGGGTCCGGCCGTTTTCTCGGGGTGCTCGGGATCGACTCGGGCGGGTCGGGGCTGCGGGTCGCCGTCGCCCGCGCCGACGACCACGAGGCCCGGCCGCTGGCCTCTCGCGCCTGCGACGAGCCGGTGCGCACCGGCGCCGCCGGGATCGACACGGAGCACCTGCTGTCCCAACTCCTGCCCATGGCAGAGGAGTTGGGGCGTGAAGCGGGTGCTCACGGGTTTGCCGCGGTGTGCGTGGGAGCGGCCGGTATGGCGACTCTGGGCGAGGATCTGCGGGCCCGGCTGCCGGGCGCACTGGCCACCGCGTTCGGGGTGCACCACCTCGCCCTCGCCGCGGACGCCGTGACCGCGTACGCCGGTGCGCTGGGCCAGCGGCCCGGTGCCGTCGTCGCCGCGGGCACCGGCATGATCGCCGTGGGCACGGATCTGACCGCGGAGGGCGGTTGGCGCCGGGCGGACGGCTGGGGTCAGCTGCTGGGCGACTGCGGCGGCGGCGCATGGATCGGCCGCGCCGGGCTGGAGGCCGCGATGCGGGCATACGACGGCCGGACGGGCGGCTCGGCCGCCCTCCTGGCGCGCGCGGAGGCGGTGTTCGGACCGGTCTCCGGGCTGCCCGGCATGCTCTATCCGCGCCCCGACCGACCCGCCGTACTGGCCTCGTTCGCCCCGGAAGTGGCCCGCTGCGCCGCCGAGGACAACGCGGTGGCCCGCGGCATCATGCAGGCCGCGGCGGGCCATATCGCCGATGCCGCCGCCGCGGTCTGCCCGGCGGGAGACGGGACCGCGGTGGGCTGCACCGGCGGGCTGTTCGGCCTGGGCGAACCGCTGCTGGCTCCGCTGCGCAGGGCGCTGGCCGAACGGCTGCCCCACGCACGTCCGGCGGCCGTCGCAGGGAGCCCGCTCGACGGGGCGCTGGCCATCGCCGCGGCACTGGCCGGTGACCGTCTGGCACTGCCCGTCGATGGGCGGTTGTTGCAGATCACACGGCCTGCGCCGGGGTAGTGCGGGCGTGACGCGCGGGATAAATCGGGACGGATACCTCTCCACCGAACCCTCCCTCCACGTAGGGGTGGTCCGAACCGTTAGCATGCGGCGCCATGAGTTCCCCCACTGGGCCCGCACCTGGCTCGCCCGATTTTGACGCCGCACCCCCGAGCCCGGGAGCCGCACCCGGCCTGCCTGTACGAATGCCGCGACGGCAGTCCGGCCGCCACCGCAAGCCGGAACCGCTCGCCGCACCCGAGGGAGCGCCCGCCCTGGTGCTGGCCGTGCCCGGCACCCCCTCCACCGCCTCGCGCAGCCTGGCGGAAGAGGTCTCCAGCATCGCCCGCTCCGAGCTCCCGGGCCTCGACGCCCGGATCGGCTATGTCGACGGCGGCGACGACGAGTTCCCGTCCCTGGAGGCCGTGCTGGCGCAGGCCGCCAACGAGCACAAGGCCCGGGTGGGCGCCGACGGGCAGCCCGACCCCGGCCCCGCCGCCGTGGTGGTGCCGCTGCTGGCCGGACCGGACAGCGCCCTGCTGCGCCGGATACGCCAGGCCATGATGAACAGCGGCTCCGGCGCCGAGCTGACCGACGTTCTCGGCCCGCACCCGCTGCTGGCCGAGGCGCTGCACGTCCGGCTCTCCGAGGCCGGTCTGGCGCGCGCGGACCGTGCCCGGCTGTTCACCGTCGCCACGGCGGCGGACGGCATCATCCTCGCCACCGTCGGCGGCGAGGAGGCCGTGCAGGCCGCCGGGATCACCGGCATGCTGCTCTCCGCACGGCTCGCGGTACCGGTGCTGGCCGCCGCCCTGGACGAGGAGGGCGCCATCTCCCGTACGGCCGAGCAACTGCGCGAGTCCGGTTCGCAGCAGCTGGCACTGGCCCCGTACCTGATCGGCCCGGAGATCACCGACGGCCTTCTGGGGGCGGCCGCGGCGGAGGCGGGCTGCGCATCGGCCGAGGCGCTGGGCGCCTACGGCACGGTCGGCCGCCTGGCACTGTCGAACTATGCGGCGGCGGTGGGCATCACCCTGCCGACGCAGGCGCAGGGGGCACCGGTCCGCTAGGACTTTCCCCGGAGCGGACGCCGCTCTCAGCAGGGCCGTCTTCGCGCACCGCGCGGGGCGGCCCTTCGTCGCGTCCGGCCGCCTTCCCAAGCGTCTTGCCCGGCGTCTTCGCCCGGCCGCCTTGCCCGGCGTCTTCGCCCGGCCGCCTTGCCCGGCCGCCTTGCCGAGCATCTTGCCGGGACGCCCCGCCCCGGCGCCTTGCCCCGCCGCCTTCCCGATCGCATTGTCCGGAGGCGTTACCCGGCCGCCCTCCCGGCCGCCTTCTCCAGACGGAGGCGATACGTCCGATTCCACTCCGAGCGGCGCAGTTGCCCCTCAGGAGGCCCGGGAAGCCAGTGGCCGAGGCGCAAGGCGGACCGAGGGGCGTACGCCCCTCAGAGACCCTTACAGGGGGCTTGCCGTACCCCTGACGCGCCGACCGATGAGTTCGGGAGCTCCGCGAGGTCTACCGTCCTGTACAGGCCATTCGCCGGCCGCTCGTCCCTCGTGGCGTGAGCGGGCCGCCCACGGAAGGAAGTTCATGTCGAACGTCGACCTCGTCCGCGCCGCCTTCGGGGCCTACCTCGCCCAGGACCGTGCCGCCATGGACCGGCTGCTCGCCGAGGATTTCGTCTTCACCAGCCCGCAGGACGACCACATCGGCAAGGCCGCATTCCTCGATATCTGCTTCCCCACGGCGGACCGGCTGCGCTCGCAGGAGATTCTCGACACCGTGGCACTCGACGGTGGGCAGGTCTACGTCCGGTACGAGTACGAGCTGAAGACGGGCGAGCGGCATCGCAATGTCGAGGTGACGACGGTGCGGGACGGCCGGCTCGCCGAGACACAGGTGTACTTCGGCGGACGCTTTCCGCAGGAGTGAAGCGGCCGCCCGGGGCGGCTCAGGCGAAGACCACGCAGGAGGCGGCCGGCGCCCCGACGGATCCGCCCCGGGCCGGGATGCCGGTCGCCGGGTCGACGGTGAACCAGGTGACGTCACCGGAGCGCTCATTGGCGGCGTAGAGGTGCCGGCCGTCGGGGTGCAGCGCCAGATCGCGGGGCCAGCGGCCGCCGCAGGGGACGGTGGTGACGAGGGTGGCGGTGTCGCCGTCGAGGGAGAGGACGGCGAGGCTGTCGTGGCCCCGGTTGGCGGCCCAGGCGAACCGGCCGTCGAGGGAGACGACCAGTTCGGAGGGGAAGGTGCCGGCCGCGCCGGCCCCGTCCGGGAGGAGGCGGGTCTCCCCCAGCGGCGTCAGCGCACCGGTACCGCCGTCCCATCGGCAGACCGTGACCGTCGGACCGAGTTCGTTGATGACATAGGCGCGGTCACCGTGCGGGTGGAAGGCGAGATGGCGCGGGCCGCAGCCGGGCCGCAGCCGGGTCTCGGCGTGTACCGACAGCGTGCCGCCGACCGGGGCCAGGGCGCAGCTGCGGACCGAGTCGGTGCCCAGGTCGACGCTGAGCAGCCAGCGACCACTGGGGTCGGGCAGGACGGCGTGGGCGTGCGGGCCCGACTGGCGGTCGGCCTGCGGGCCGTTGCCCCGGTGGGCGAGCACGGTGGCGGGGCCGGCGAGCGTGCCGTCGTCCCGTACGGGGAGCGTACTGACGCTGCCGGAGCTGTAGTTGGCGGTGACGAGGTGGCCGTCGGCCAGGGTGAGATGGGTGGGATCGGCGCCGTCCACGGGGACGGCAGGTGCGAGCAGTTCGGGCCCCTGAGGGGTGAGGGCGAAGGCGGCTGCGGTGCCGTCCGGCGTCTCGCTGACCACGTAGAGGAACCTGCCGTCGGGGCTCGGGGCCAGGTAGGAGGGGTTGGGGAGGACGTCGGTGGAGTGCAGCGGGGTGAGTGCGCCGGTCCCCGGGTGGACGGCCGCGGTGGTGATGCCGAGGCCGCCGGCCGCGGTGAACGATCCGATGTACGCGCGTCGCCCGTGGTCGCTCGTCCCCACTGGTCCGCCCTTCGTCCGCCTGCCCGTCGGGACGCCCGTCGAATACCCGTCGAGTGCCCCGGCGACGCTAACAGCCGGGGGCGGGGCCGTGGTGGCGATGGCCGGTTCCCGCCCACGGGCGCGCGTCCTCGCGCGCGCAGGCCTGTACGTGCATCACGGAGCGCTCCGGACGCCGAGAAGTGCGCACGGCCCGCCGCGTCCGTCCGGATGGACCGTGGTCAGGCGTCGACCAGTGGGGCGCGCGGGGAACTGCGCAGGGGCGCGGAGAGTTCGGCCAGCGCCCGCTCCAGGCTGTGGAGATGGGCCAGCGCGGGTTCCGCGGCGGGAGGATGCGCCACAACGACGGCGGCGGCTCCCGCATCGCGTGCCCCGTGCGGTGCGGTCAGCGCCTCGACGGCGGCCTCCACACGCTGGCACGAGGCGGTGAGCCGGGCATCGTGGGAGGCCTCCGGGTCGGCGGCGATGGAGGCCAGCCCGCGCACTTCACGGGCGCAGTCGTCGAGCAGCGCCAGCACCTGATGTGCCCGCGCCTTGCGGGCACGCAGCGGGCTCAGGGGGTGCACGAGCGGGGAGAGCGACAGTCGCACCCGGCTCAGCAACGGCCCCAGCTCGGCGACGTGTGGCGCGGGGTCGGCGGTCGCGGAACCCGCGAGGCGGGCGGCGGCCTCGGCGGTGCAGTGGTGCACACAGCGCAGGGCGCGCTCGATCCAGGCGTCGGTGGTGGCATGGGTCGTGACGGGCAGCACGAAGAGCACCGCCAGCGCCGCGCCGAGCACCCCCACACCGGTCTCTGCGAGACGCAGCGTGAGCAGGCCGTAGTCCAGCACTCCCAGGAGCCCGTACAGCAACGTGGCCATCAAGGTCACCGCGAGCATCATCCAGGTATAGGAGACAGCGGCGGTGTAGAAGATCCCGAAGACGCTCACCGCGACCAGGACCGCCGTGGGGACGACGGCACCGTGCAGCGGGACGGCGACGAGCAGACCGAGGACGATGCCGATCACCGTGCCGAGGGTCCGGCGGAAGCCGCGGACCAGCGTCTCGCCGCGCGAGGTGGTGTTCACGAAGATCCACCAGGTGGCGCCCACGGCCCAGTACCAGCGCTGCTCGGAGAGCAGCTGGCCCATGACGAGGGCGAAGGCGCTGCCTGCGGTGGCCTGGATCGCCTGGCGGGTGGTCGCCCGGGCGAGCCCCCTGCCGAGCGGCGGGGCGGGCAGGACGGCCGGGGGCAGCCTGCGCTCGTAGCACCACACTCCGAAGCGGATGGCCGAGGAAACGGCAAGGGCGAGGGCGACCGAGGCATACAGCTCGGGCAGCTGGCCCGGCACCGTGTGCAGGAACTGCGCCGCGAAGAAGGTCATGAACGCGAACACCCCCAGCGCATGGCCACGCGGCCCCCAGCGGCGGGCGTAGACCCCCGCGCCCACCACCGCGGCGAAGACCACGCCGCGCCCCACCGGATGATCATGGAGCACCGCCGCGACGGCGAGCACCGGGAAGCCGGCCGCGGGCAGCAGCGCCGTGGTCACCATCTGCGCGCGGACCGTCGTGTCGGTGACCGTGAAGAGGGCGAGCAGCGCGGCGAGCCCGCCGGTGATGGCCGCGACGAGCGAGTGCCCGGCGACACCGCACACCGTGACCGCCAGGCCGATGCCGAGGACGGACCGGGCGGCGCTGCGCAGCCGCAGCCACCCCGGATCCGGAGCCACGAACATCCTCTTCAGCACAGCTTCCGCCCTTCGCCGTTCCCGCATGAAAAAGGCGCCGCGGAATCCGCAGCGCCATCGACGGGGCCATCACAACACTTCTTCGGCATATTGCTCAACAGACGCCACCAAGGCTGTGCCATTGGTACAGCCCTACGCGCTCACCCGGGGCCAGGAGGGGGCCATTGGGCGGGATCGGGGCGACAAGCCCGGCCGCCGGCGCTCGCCCCGGTCCCGACCCCGGAAGCCGCCGTGCCGTGCCGTGGCATGGGTGGCGTGGCACGGACCAGCAGCTGCGAGTGCCGGAGAATTGATGGTTCACCAGGCCAGGGGCTGACCATCGGGTGCCGTGGGTTGAGGGCGGGCCTACCGGGCCCGGGCCCGGGCCCGGGGCCCGGGCCCGGCGTCAGTCGTCGATGGCCTGGTAGAGCGTGGTCCAGAAGTCGTGGATGGCCCGCGCCGAATCCGGGGTGGACATCCCGGTCTGGGTGAGCAGGATGCCGACGACTTGGTTGTCCGGGTCGGCGTATGTAGTGGTGCCGGTTCCGCCGTCCCAGCCGAACTGGCCGATGGGCGCGAAGTCACCACGGTAGGTGCGCACCGCCATCCCGAAGCCCCAGCCGCCGTGCTGCCCCTGGCCGTGTGAGAGATGGACGACGCTGCGGGCCCAGCCTTCCAGGGCGGCTCGCTGCTCGGGCGTGAGGCGGTTGGTGGTCATCAGCTCAACGGAGGGCCGGGACAGGATCCGTTGGGTCCCGTGCATCCCGTGGTTGAGCAGCATCTGAAAGTAGGCGTGATAGTCGTCGACGGTTGAGTCGAGTCCGCCGCCCGACTCGAACGCCGGGGGCTTGCTGTGGTGTCCCCCTTCGACCTCGTCCGCCACGAGGAACTCCCCGGTCTGCGGATCGGGGGCGTACAGGGGCGGCAGCCGGTCGATCTTGTCGGCGGGTACGTGGAAACCGGTGTCCTTCATGCCCAGCGGATCGAAGATGCGTTCGCGCAGGAACGTCTCGAACGACTGGCCGGTGACCCTGGCCACGAGCACGCCGAGCACGTCATTGCTGACGTGGTACAGCCACCGCTCTCCGGGCTGGTACATCAGCGGAAGCGTGCCAAGGCGGCGCATCCACTCGTCCGGCTCCGATGCCGGCAGCAACCATTCCCGGCCGTAAACCCCCTGCTCGAAGAACGCGCCCATGACCGAAGAGGTCGGCGCCGTCATATCCAGTCCGAGCCCGAACGTGGAGGTGAGCAGGTCCCGTACGGTGATCGGACGCCGCGCCGGCACGGTGTCGTCCAGCGGGCCGTCGGGCCGCTTCAGCACCTGTCGGTCGGCGAGTTCCGGCAGCCACGGCTCGACCGGGTCGTCCAGCCGCAGCCTGCATTCGTCGAGCAGGACCATCGCCGCCGCCATCGCGACCGGCTTGGTCGTCGAGGCCATCCGGAAGATGGTGTCCCGGCGCATCGGCACGCCACCGCCATGGCGCATCGTCCCCATCGCTTCGACGTGCGTCTCACCGCCCCGGCTGACCAGGGCGACGAGCCCGGGAATCTTCCCTGACTCGACATGCCGCGCCAGTACGTCGCGCAGTCTGCGTAACCCTGCTTCGGAGAAGCCGCTGCTGCCTTTTCCCATCATGAATGTCCTTACCTCTGGCGTTCGATAACGGCTCCGACGCCGGCCGTCGCCGATGTGGACGTCGCCGCTGACACGCGGCGGGAAGGAGCCGGCCGGGCATGGCCCCGTGGCCGCCTGGTGCCGGCAGCCGATGAAAGTGGCGCTCGGCGCCGGGCACAATGCGCCGTGCCGCTGTCAGACCGTCTTGCCTTCTTCCACGGTGTCCTCGCCGGCGGCGCGTGTGATGGCGTCGGTCAGCTGCTTCCGCGCACGGGTGGGGACATAGCCACCCTCCGAGTAGTTCCGGACGAACGCCTCGACGAACTCCGCCGGGTCCTCTCCGACGATCCCGCGGATCGGCGTTCCGTCCGCCGCGGCCTGTTCGAACAGGTCGGCGAGGTCTTCGAACATCGACGCACTGCTGTCACCGTCGGTCGGCGCGAAGTGCATCAGGTACCGCTGGATCGCCTCCACCGCCGTGCGGTAGTTCTCGGGAAGCTGCTTCACGCGCGCCTTGTACTGCCGCCACCGCCGCTTGGGACCGATCATCTTGGTGAGGAAGCCACCTTTTTCAGCGTCGGACATGGTCATCTGCCTCCTTCGCGGAGCTGTTCGAGCCGTTCCGCGAGGAAGCTCCAGGTCCTCCAGAACTCTTCGAGATGTTCCCGTCCCTGAACGTTGAGGGAGTACACCTTGCGCGGCGGCCCCTTCTCGGACGGGACCTTCGCCACGTCGACGAAGCCGCGCTGCTCGATCCTGACGAGCAGCGCGTAGATGGTGCCTTCGGCAATGTCAGAGAAGCCCTGATCCCGCAGCCACGCCGTGATCTCGTAGCCGTAGGCGGGCCGGCGGGACAGGATCGCGAGGACGATGCCCTCCAGCGTTCCCTTGAGCATCTCCGTCACCTGCTTGCCCATGGAACAACACCCTCCTTCCGCCTATTCAGTGTCGCTGACTACCGGTACAAAGTAACACCGACTACCGGTAGCTAGCAACACCGAATAGCTGACGTGCCGGGCCGGGCCGCAAGCGCGTGTCGGCGGGCGGCCGACCTCGCGGATCCGGCCCGATACAGGGCGAACGCAGGCCGGCAGGCCGCCGGAGGCGAAGGCCGGAGGCCCCCCGTAGGCGAAGGCCGGAGGTCCCCCGTAGGCGAAGGCCGGAGGTCCACAGCAGCCAAGGCGGGAGGGGCCGCGGCGGCGAAGGAAGCGCACCGACCGCGGGCGCAGCTGGCTCGCCCGGCACTGCCTTCACCGGACCCTGGGTACAGTCACGACTCCCCAGGAAGCCCGCCGCCCTCGTGAGGAGGCCGTTGCACCATGCCCGTGGATGCCCTCGACGCCAAGATCCTTCGGCTGCTGCTGGAGCAGCCGCGCACCAGTGTGCGGGAGTACGCACGCCTCCTCGGGGTCGCCCGGGGAACCGTGCAGGCGCGCCTGGACCGCCTCGAACGGGACGGCGTGATCACCGCCTACAGCCCTCGACTGTCCCCCGCCGCGCTCGGCCATCCCGTTCTCGCCTTCGTCCACATCGAGGTCACCCAGGGCCACCTGGAGGAGGTGGCCGACGCGCTGGCGGAGGTCCCGCAGATCATCGAGGCGTTCTCGACGACCGGCGGCGGCGATCTGCTCACCCGGGTGGTGGCACGGGACGCGGAGCATCTGGAGGATGTGATCCAGCGGCTGATCAGCCTGCCGGGCGTGGTCCGCACCCGTACGGAGGTGGCGCTGCGCGAGCGGGTGCCGCATCGCATGCTGCCGCTGGTCGAGGCGGTGGGCACCGCCGGATCGCCTTGAGCCGGCCGCTTGGCATGCTGGTGGATATGACCACCTCCGCCGCCTCCCCGGTCACGCCTGCCCCACCCGCTCCGGTGATCTTCGATCTCGACGGCACGCTGGTGGACAGCGAGCCGAACTACTACGAGGCGGGGCGCCGGCTGCTGGCCGGGTACGGCGTGCCGGACTTCAGCTGGGAGCAGCACACCCGCTTCATCGGCATCGGCACCCGCGAGACCCTGGAGATCCTCAGCCGGGAGTTCGGCATCGACGCGCCGCTCGAAGAGCTGCTGGCCGGCAAGAACCGTACCTATCTGGAGCTGGCCCGGGCGCACACCGAGGTCTTCCCCGAGATGCGCGCGTTCGTGGAGCTGCTGTCGGCGGCCGGGCATCCGATGGCCGTGGCGTCCGGCTCGTCCCGGGCCGCGATCGAGGCGGTGCTGGCCGGCACCGGGCTCGATGCGCTGCTGACCACCGTGGTGTCCGCGGAGGAGGTGGCGCACGGCAAGCCCGAGCCGGATGTGTTCCTGGAGGCGGCGCGCCGGCTGGGCGTCGATCCCGCCCGCTGTGTGGTGCTGGAGGACGCGGCGCCCGGTGCGCGCGCGGCACACCGGGCGGGAATGCGGTGCATCGCCGTCCCGTATGTGGCCGCCACCGCCGACGACCCGGCGTTCGCGAGCGCCGGGCTGCTGTTCAAGGGCGGTCAGGGGGAATTCACGGCGCGGGCCGCGTACGACTGGCTCGGGGAGCCGGTCCGCTCTTCCCCCTGACCGGGGGTGGTCACTCCAGGTCGAGGGACTTGCATTCGGCGGCAAGACCGTCGCAGAGCAGGTCGATGCGGACGGCGCCGTCGCGGACGACGGTGTCCTTCATATTCTTCCGGGTGACCATCTGTGCCTTGAACAACTGGGCGGGGATACCGGACTTGCTCTTGCTGTCGGCGGTGGCCGACGTCAGGGACTTGATGCTCTTGCCCCGCAGCAGGCGGAAGGCGATTTCGGCGGCGGTTTCGGCCTCCGGCCTGACTTCCTTGTAAATGGTGAACGTCTGGGTACCGGCTACCAGCCGCTGCAGCGCGGGAAGTTCGGCGTCCTGGCCACCGACCGGCACATTCTTGATACCGGCCGACTTGAGCGCCGCGGCGATACCGCCCGCCATACCGTCATTGGCCGAGTAGACCGCGTCAAAACCCTCCGCGCCATGGGCGTCGATGAAGTCGCCCATCTCCTTCTTGGCCGCCGCCGCGGACCAGTCGGGGATGTCCTTCTCGTAGACGATCTTATGGACCTTGCCGTCGAGGACGGCATGGGCGCCCTTCTTGTAGGACGGTGCATTCGGGTCGGTCGGAGAGCCGTTCATCATGACGACGTCGGACGTGGCCGCCTGGGAACCGAGGGCGGCAAGAATCCCCTGCCCCTGGAGCCGGCCTATCTTCTCGTTGTCGTAGGAGACATACGCCGCGACATCGCCCTCGGCGAGCCGGTCGTACGCGATGACCTTGACGCCCTTCTTGGCGGCCGAGTCCACCCAGCTCTTGGCCGCCGCGGCGTCGACCGGGTCCAGAATGATGACCTTGACGCCCTTCTTCACCAGGGCTTCGAACTGTCTCTTCTGGGCATCGACCTGCTGCTCGGCATTGTGGTAGTCGACTGTGCAGTCGAGGCAGAGGGACGCAACGCGCGACGAGATAATGCGGCGGTCGAACTTCTCGTACCGGGCCGCTTTGCTCTCTGGGAGGAGCAGCCCAATGGAGTCCTTGCCGGCACCGGCATCCTGATGATCGCTTCCACAGGCCGCCAAGGGCGCTGCCAGCGAAAGCGCCATCGCGCCGGTGAGAGCGCGCCGCATTATTGCATTCATTCCCGGTACCTCCAAAGGGGCCGCCTGACCGACCCATGAACGGCTGAAGTGAACGTCATCTTCGGCCCTACCGTCAAGAATCGAAGCAATAACGATATGGAAGGGAGCTGTGATTTGACTCTCTGAACCCCTGTCAGGCGGCGGACATCCCGGACAGTACCGAAACGGTCAATTCATTCCGGAACGCGCCGTAACGCTCCGGTTCCAACGCTCTCACTTCGGCCGCACGAAGCGGCGGAAGTCGGGTTCCGCAGCGCCGGCCGACGCGTCAACCAGGCGTTATCCGAATGGAGTTGACCGACCGCACCGGGCTTCGGTGCACAGGCGAACGCGGACGCACCCTTTCACCGCGCACACCGGGCCGTGAGCGGAGAGAAAAAATAGATGCTGCACGCAGCCTTTCCGGGGCGCCATCGAGCCGAACGGGAAGTGGTCAAGACCAATCTGCGACGGGCCCGCGACGTCCGGGCGGGAAGCACGCCGAAACCTTTCCGCCGAACAGCTGAATACCACAACCGAAATGGGGAATCCCTGGGAATCTCTTTAGCTTAATTTTTTGCGCCCGGGCCCTCTTTCACCAAGAGAACCCGGGCCACGGCCATCGAGGAATCGCTCGCGCCGGGTCAGCCCACCCAGCCGCCGGTGAGGCCGAGCACCGCCGAGCCGTCCAGGTCGGCGAGCTTGGTGCCGGTGAAGCCGCGCGCCCAGTCCGACGTCTGGAGACGGAACGCGGGCCGGTCCGCGGTGAGCGCCTCCAGTACGGCGTCGGCGGCCTCGGCCGGGGTCTGCGCACTGCCGGCGAACTGCGCGGCGGTGCGGTCCAGGTAGGCCTGCAGCGCGTCCGCATAGGGGCCCGCGGCGGCGACCTCGCCCTCCCGGTCGACCCCGATGTTGTTGACGAATTCGGTCGCCACCGCGCCGGGCTCCACGACGGAGACCGTCACCCCGGCCTTCGCGGCCACCGGCGCCAGGCTCTCCATGTAGCCCTCGACGGCGAACTTGGCGGCGCAGTAGGCCTCGTTGAAGGGCTGCCCGATGACCCCGCCGACGCTGGTGACGGTGATCAGACGGCCGCCAGAGGCGCGCAGATGAGGCAGCGCCGCCTTCGAGACATGAAGCACACCGAAGAAGTTGACCTCCATCACCGCGCGCACCTCGGCGACGGACTCGTTCTCCAGCGTGCCGAGGTGCCCGGCACCCGCATTGTTGATCACGGCGTCGAGCCGGCCGTGATCGGCGATCACCCCGTCGACCGCGGCGGCGACGGACGCCTCGTCGGTGACATCGAGCTGCCGCACATCGAGCTCCACCCCCGCTTCCCCGGCCGCCTTGCGCAGGGCATCGGCGCGGCCGGTGTCGCGCAGCGTGGCCACGACCTGCCAGCCGGCCCGAGCCGCGGCGACAGCGGCAGCCAGGCCGATGCCGGAGGAGGTGCCGGTGATCAGAACAACCTTGGAGGACATGGCCAACCTTTCGGCCCCGTGCAACGGAGCAATTTAAGTGCGTGTACACACACCATAGGCATTATGTGTGCACACACGCAACCGGTAGCCTTTGCGGCATGGCGACAAGGAAGCTCACCCAGGCCGAGATGCCCGTGGCCGACCACGCTTTCTACGGGCTGGTCTGGGCCGGCACCGTCCTCACCGAACGCGTGGACCGCGCCCTGGTCAAGGCCCACGATCTACCGGTCTCCTGGTTCGAGGTGATGCTCTGGCTCGCCTCCAGCCCGGACCCGGTCCCGGCCTCCGTGCTCGGCAACAGCACCATGCTCAGCCGCAGCCAGGTCTCCCGCGTCGTGGACGCCCTCCAAAGCCGCGGGCTGGTCACCCGCACCCCCTCCGCACATGACGCTCGCTCCGTCGAGGTGTCCCTCACCCCGGAAGGCCGCCGGCTCTTCGAAGAGGCCGACGCCACCCGCCGCTCCTGTCTGGCCCCGGTGTTCACCGATCTCCTCGACCAGGACGACCTCGAAGCGCTGAGCACGGTGTGGCGGAAGCTGAAGGCCAACAAGGACGGCTGAGGAGCACCGGGGGGGACCGAGGACTCTCGGGACGACCGGGCACCGCTGAGGACTACCGGGGACTACCGGGGACAGCTCACGGGGGCCGACCGAGGGCACCTGGGGACAGCCGACGGGGGCGACCGGGGGCCCTGAGGACCGCCGGGAACGGACGGGGACTCCACGGGACTGCCTCACGGATCACCGACGGGGCCGGCAGCGGCACCGCCGGCCCCCTCAGTGCGCGATCGTCCGGGCGATGTCCAGGGTGAGCCGCTGCCAGGGGTCACGCGGATCCCGTGTCGTGAGGTCACGGATCCGGCGCAGCCGGTAGCGCAGCGACTGCGGGTGCAGGCCGAGCCTTCGGGCGGCGGCGTTCGCGGAGCCCGTGTCGAGGTAGGTGGTGAGCGCGTCCATGAGATGCCGACGGCCTGGCTGGAGGAGAGGGCCGAGGATCAGGCGGCTGATCTGTTCGGGAGTGCCGGCGGGCCGCCCGCCCAGGAGCGCCAGCACCTGGGCGTCGCCGTCCGTCAAGACCCGCTCGGGGTGGTGGGCGTGTGCGGGTGCCGTGTCCAGCGCGTCGGCCGCGAGACGGTAGGCGACGGCGATCCGGTCCAGGCTCTCCCCCGAGATGGCACAGCCCCGCAGACCCCGTTCGCCCAGGGCCCGGGGCGCGGACGCACCGGCCGCGGCGGGTAGCAGCAGGACGGCGCGCGAGCCCCGGACCGTCGTCAGCGCGGTGGTGTCGCCGCCCTGGCCGTCGGGCGAGGCGAGGAGCCCGACGGCCGCCTCCTGCGTCATGCCCGTGCCGTCCGCGCCTGCGGGCTCCGCCACCAAGAGGCAGTAGGGGTCCGGGAGTTGTCTGCCCAGCCGGGCGGCCCGGTCGGTCAGCGCGCCGATGGAGGCGTGCCGTCCCGCGATCAGGTCGTCGAGAAGCAGGCGCAGCGCCCGGTCGCGGTCCGCGGTGAGATCCTCGCTGGTGGCGGTGTAGGCGGTGGCCATCTCCTCGGAGAGGGTGTCCAGGGTGGTCAGTGCCATCCGCGCGAGCGCGAAGGCGTCCGGTGCCCCCGGTGGGGGCGTCGCGGCCGCAACCTCGTCCGTCATCACCGTCGCCGCGACCCGGTAGGCCCTCAGGACCGCCTGCATCGGGCGGCCGTCCGCGGCCCGGGCCGCAGCGATCCCACGGAACCGGCGGAGGTCGGCCGGGGTGAGTGCGCCGTCGGTGACCCAGAGAAGGAGCAATCGGTCCAGCGCCCAGGCGGCGATGGCCCGCACCTCGTGGAGGCGGCTGTCATCGAGGGCGGCATAGGCCGGGACCTGCTCGCGCACGGCGGTGACGATCGTGGCGACCACCCTGGGGTCGGCGATCAGCCGCTGCCGGATGCGCTCCCGTTCCTTCATCACAGGGTGATGATTCCACCCGCGTGTTGTGCGCACCGCGGTGGACGGGTGTTGTCACTGTCGCCAGGATCTCGGGTGAGCACGCAGTCTCAGCGACGAGAGGCGGGACATACGGATGGCGAAGCACTGGGCGGACTTCCAGTACGAGATCTATCTCCACGGCATGACAGGGGCCGTACCGCGGCTGCCGACCGATCTGACGCGGCTGGAGGAGCTGGCCGAGCGGCGCCTGGGTCCCGGCCCGGTCGGCTATGTGGCCGGCAGCGCGGGCACCGGCAGCACCGCCGACGCCAACCGGGCGGCGCTGCACCGTCATCGGATCGTCCCGCGGATGCTGCGCGAGGTGCACGAACGCGATCTGTCCGTGGAGGTGTGCGGCCGGGCGCTGCCCGCGCCGCTCGCACTGGCGCCGGTGGGCGTGCTGTCGATCATGCATCCCGACGCCGAGCCCGGCGCCGCCCGCGCCGCCGCGGCCCAGGGCGTGCCGTACATCCTGTCCTCCGCCTCCAGCACCCCCATGGAAGAGGTCGCCGAGGCGATGGGCGACGGGGAACGGTGGTTCCAGCTCTACTGGGCCAAGGACCGCGAGGTCACCAGGAGCTTTCTGCACCGGGCGAAAGCGGCCGGGTACACCGCCCTGTTCGTCACCCTCGACACCCCGCTCCTCGCCTGGCGGCCGCGCGATCTCGACCAGGCGTATCTGCCGTTTCTGCACGGCGTGGGCACCGCCAACTACTTCACCGATCCCGCGTTTTGTGCGGGGCTCGCCAAGCCGGTGCACGAGGACCCGAACGCGGCCGTGATGCACTTCCTGGGGATGTTCGCCGACCCCGCCAAGACTTGGCCGGACCTGGCGTTCCTGCGGGAGAACTGGGACGGCCCGATCGTGCTCAAGGGCATCCTGCACCCTCAGGACGCCCTGCGGGCCGCCGAGGCCGGGATGGACGGTGTGGTCGTCTCCAACCACGGCGGCCGCCAGGTGGCGGGCTCCGTCGCCGCCGCCGATGCGCTGCCCCGCGTCGTGGAAGCGGCGGCCGACCGGCTCACCGTGCTCTTCGACAGCGGCATCCGCACGGGTGACGACATCTTCAAGGCGCTGGCCCTGGGCGCGAGGTCGGTGCTGGTGGGGCGCCCCTACGCCTATGGGCTCGGCCTCGACGGGCAGGCGGGCGTCGAGCACGTCATCCGCTGTCTGCTCGCCGAGTTCGAGCTGACCCTCGCCCTGTCCGGGCACTCCCGCCCGGCCACGCTGACCGCCGACGACCTCATCAAGGAATCCGCATGACCACCTCGCCGGAGTCGTCCTCCACCACACCGCCGCACCCCGTGCGCAACGTCCTCGCGGTCGTCTCGCCGCATGTCGGCGGCCGCGCCGCCGGAGCCGCGCTGGCCGGTCTCTTTCCCGGGCAGGCCCGGGTCACCGTCGTCGAGACGACCGACGAGGACCCGGCGGCGCTGCGCGAGGCCCATCTCCTGATCACCGGCCTGGGCCCGGTCACCGCCGGACATCTCGCCGCGGCGCCGGACCTGGAGCTCGTCCAGTGCGCCAGTCACGGCTTCGACTACGTCGACCTGGACGCGGCCCGCGAACGGGGGATCCCGGTCTGCAACATCGGCTCCAGCGGCGCGGAGAAGCAGAACGTCGCCGAGCAGACCTTCGCCCTGATGCTCGCCCTGGCCAAGCAGCTGGTCCCGGCCCATACGGCGCTCGCCGAGGCCGACTGGGCACTGCCGCGCCTGCAGCAGTCCATCACCGAGCTGTCCGGCAAGACCCTCGGCATCATCGGCCTCGGCCACATCGGCGAGGAAGTCGCCCGCCGCGCCCTCGCGTTCGACATGGACCTCGTCTACGCCGGGCCCAAGCCGGTCGCCCCGGAGACCGAGGCCCGCCTCGGTGGTGCCCGTCATCTCGGTCTCGACGAACTGCTGCGCACCTCCGACTACATCACCCTGCACGCCCCGCTCACCGAGCGGACCCGCCATCTGCTCGACGCGGAGCGCCTGGCGCTCCTCAAGCCCACCGCCTTTGTGATCAACACCGCCCGCGGCGCCCTGATCGACCAGGACGCTCTGGCGGACGCCCTGGCCGCCGGCACCCTCGCCGGCGCCGGTATCGACGTCTTCGATCCCGAACCGCCCACGGCGGCCCTGCGTCTGCTCAAGGCCCCGAACGTGGTGCTCTCCCCGCACGTCGCGGGAGTCACCCGCGAGACGCTGGTCCGCATCGCGCTGGCCGCCGTACAGAATGTCCTCGGCCACCTGGAGGGCAAGCCGCTGCGGGACATCGTCTCGTAACGCCGCGCCGAGCTGCCGCCCACCGGTGCCGGCCGCTGCCGCGCTCGTGCGGGAGCGGCCGGCACCGGGGCTGCTCTCCGCCTCGCCCCTGCCTTCCCCTGGCTCGCGCACACCGCCCTGCCCTCATTCCGGCCAATGTTCGGCGCATCGGTGCGGTACCGGTCCGGCTCCGTTGTGATCACCATGGACAGCGTCCCGCCGATCACCCCGTCCGGCCGGTCCGGTTCCTCACCCGCGGCGGCCCCTCCGGACCCGGAACGGCAGCCAGGAGAAACAGGAACACATGCGAGTCACTCACGAGGCCCCGCTCGCCCCGATGACCACGCTGGGCATCGGCGGACCGGGGGCGGCCCTCATCGAGCTGTCCGACCCCGCGGACTTCCCCGAGTTCGTGGCGCTGGCCGGCTCCTTCCCCGGCGAGCCCGTCTGCCTGGGCGAAGGAAGCAACGTCCTGGTCGGCGACGCCGGATGCGACAGCGCCGTGCTGCGGATGAGCACCAAGGGCGTACGCATCGCCGGGAGCACCGCCGACGGGCGGGTGCTGGTCGAGGTCCAGGCCGGTCATCCGCTCGCCGAACTGGTCGACACCACCGTCGCCGAAGGCCTGACCGGTATGGAGATGCTGGTGGGCATCCCCGGGACCTCCGGTGCCACACCCGTCCAGAATGTCGGCGCCTACGGTCAGGAAACCGCCGACACCTTGGTGGAAGTGACGGCATGGGACTGGACGTGGCGCCGCAAGGTGACCATCGATGCGGCGGCCTGCGGCCTGGGTCACCGCACCAGCGTCTTCAAACGCTCGCGCCGATGGACCGTGCTGAGCCTGGTGTTCGCGCTGCGCCGGTCCGAGCTGAGCGCGCCAGTCACCTACCGGACGGTCGCCGCCGAACTCGATGTACCGGTCGGGAGCAGGGTGCCACTGGACGAGGTGGCCCAGGCGGTGCTCACCGTCCGGAAGAGCAAGGGCATGGTGCTGGGATGCAGCGGCACCGACGACCGCTCGGTCGGCAGTGTGTTCCTCAGCCCCGAGATCTCCCCCGCCCAGGCCGACGACCTGCGGGCGCGCCGGGCACCGGTGAACCGATTCCCCGACGGCTCGATACGGGTAAGTGCGAGCTGGCTCATCCGGCAGGCCGGATTCGAGCTGCGTCGGCCGGTCGTCACCGGCGTGCGGATTTCCTCCCTGCACTACACCCTGGTCGCCGAGGAGGGTGCGAGCGCCGCCGGTTTCCGCCAGGCCATCGACATCGTGCTCCAGGAGGTCCTGCGCCGTACCGGAGTGCGGCTCACCTCTGAAGTCGACTTCCTCTGAATCAGCCGCCCTCTCCGGGAATGAGGCAACGCCCGCCACCCGCAGCTCGTCCGCGCTCACTTCCTGCTCAGCGAACCGACCCCGCCGCCCGACTGCACCACCCCGCTCGACCACGTCTGCGACCGACTGAACGGAGTCGACCATCCGACGGCTCGTCAGCCGCACGCCATCAGGACCGAGTTGCGCTCCTTGGACGCCGCGCCACCGGACTCCCGGCGCGCCCTGCTGACCGCGGTCTGCGAGCGGATGCGGGCGGATGCGGGCGGATGCGGGCGGATGCGGGCGGTACAGCCTGCCGCGGACGTCCTCCAGGCGGATCTGGCGCCGGACGTACGGCTGACCCTGCCGCATGACGTGGCCCGGGAAGCGGAGCGCGCCGCGACGGTGCTGTGGCGGACGACGACCGGTCGGCCGGCCGGGTCCGGGATCTGGCCCGGCACACCGAACGCACCGCACCGCAGGACGAGATCCCGGCGTGTGTCGCCTACCGGCCCAGGGTGGCCCGTTCCGGCAATGTGTCCGCCGTCCCGCAGTGGCTGTCCCGTCGTCTCCCCCTGGGCGTCGGCCCCGCCGTGGCGAAGACCGCACACGATCTGCGCCTGGAGAACCTGCCGGTGTACGCGGACGCGGACCGCCTCCGGCTCGCCGACACCTCGACCGGCCGAAGGGTGCGGCTGCTGTCGTACTCGATGCTCCACCCCAGCAGCGGCCATCTTCCGTACGTGGCCCGGTTCCTGCTCGAACTCGGGCAGGAGGGGCAGGCCTTCTGCGCACCGTGGAGCTGGGGCAGCTCCCGGACGTACCGGATTATGGGCGGCCGCGGACGCCCTCGCCCGGGAACTCATGGCAGAGTTCGACGAACGAACTCCCGTCGGCTACCTCCAAGATCTGCCGCCCGGGCTGAAGGCGTGGCCAGGGGGTGTGGTCACCCTCCCTGGAACCCGCCGGGCGTCGGCCGGATCTCGAAGCCCGTGAGCCCCTGCGGCTCTTCTTCATGGACGGACACGGTGTTGACGGTCGCCATGGGAGGCCCCTCGTATGCCCAGTCCACCAGTTCCCGTACGCGCTCCGGCTCCCCCTCGAACACGGCCTCCACCGTCCCGTCGGACAGGTTGCGTACCCAGCCGGCCGTTGCGTGCTCGCCGGCCAATCGCCGGCAGGTGTCACGGAAGAACACCCCCTGCACGTCTCCGGAGACCACCACCCGTCTGCGGATCATCCGTGCCTCACCTCGTTCGCTCGCCCCGGTGGTACGAGCGCAGATATATCCCGCCCCCGCGGTCAGCGGGCGGAGCCACGCCCGGACGGCGTACGGCTCACGGAGCGTCCGGTGGCCGACGCGGCGCGGGCGAAGTGGACGGCGTCGAGGACGGCGGCCCCGCCCGTGTCGTTGTTGAAGTAGGTGTAGACGTCGGCCGCCCGGTCCGGCCAGGTCTCGGCGATCCGTCGTGCCCAGGTGGTGAGCGCCTGCCCGCCGTAGCGGGGCCCGGGTTGCGCACGGCCCCCGTGGAAGCGCAGATACCCCCAGTCGGCGGTGCGCCAGAGGGGCGTCACGGGCCGGGAGCCCCGGTCCGCCCAGCACAGCGCGGCGCCCCGGCGCTCCAGCACGGCGCGGATCTCCGGGTCCCACCACGAGGTGTGGCGGGGTTCGACCGCCACTCGGGTACCGGCGGGGAAGCAGCCGAGGCAGGCATCCAGCAGCCCGGCGTCCGCGTGCAGCGTGGGTGGCAGTTGGAGCAGGACGGGCCCGAGCCGGGAGCCCAGGGCGGCGGCGCGCGACATCAGCCGTCCGACCGGCTCCTGCGGCTCCCGCAGCCGCTTGATGTGCGTCAGATAGCGGCTCGCCTTGACGGCCATCACGAACCCCTCGGGAGTGCGTTCCCGCCAGTCGGCGAAGGTCTTCTCCTCGGGCAGCCGGTAGAAAGCGGCATTGCTTTCGACGGTGGCGAACTGCCGCGCGTACTCCTCCAGCCACAGCCGCTGCGGCTGGTCTTGCGGGTAGAGGACGCCGCGCCAGTCCTTGTACTGCCAGCCGGACGTTCCCACGAGGACGGTCATGACCGGATCCCTGCCCGGTCCGGGGCAGCGGCTATCAGCCGGCGCTCACCGGACGGGGTTGCGTCACCCGGCCCACCGCCCGGACAGGAAGGTGAGGGCGAAGACCGTCATCAGCGGCGCCGCGAGGCAGACGTACACGGTTTTCACCCGCGGAGTGCGCAAGCTCCATCCGGCCAGGAGGACCCACAGGGGCCACCACAGGAGGGTGGCGCGGGGGATGGAGGTGTACCAGTACGAGGTGCCCAGGGCCCACAGGCTGAGGCCGACGTAGACGGCCTCCGGCCAGCGGCGCCGCCGGACCAGCACCCCGACGACCAGCAGGCCGACGACCATGGCGAGGAGCTCGGCCTGGGACATCAGGGCGTACCCGGTGGGCAGTGACTCGGCGAAGGCCGCATGCCAGGTGTTCTTCCAGGCTTCCCAGGGGGCGTGGAAGTCGCGGTACCAGCCGCGTTCTTCGGCGTGCTTCCAGGCCATCCAGTCGCCGGTGTGGATCCGGAGATACCCGCTGTAGACGACGGGCGGCAGTGCGGGAAGCGCCAGCCACGGCAGTGCGCGCCACTCCCGGCGGGTGCGGACGGTGACGGCGAAGTGAACGGCGAGGGCGGCGGCGAGGAAGAGGCCGCTGACACGGACGGCGGTGGCCAGAGCGGCCAGGACGGCCGCCGCGGGCCAGTTCTGCCGCTGCGCGGCGAGCCAGGCGGGCAGGGCGAGCGCGAGGAAGAGCGCTTCGGTGTACCCCGCCGCCAGGAATATCGCGCACGGTGAGAGCAGCAGGAAGAGGACGGCGCGCCGGCCGGCGTCCTCGTCGGGCAGGTGCAGCCGGGCGACCCGGGCGAGAGCCAGGACGGCAACGGCGCCGGAGACGAAGGAGATCAGCAGGCCTGCGGTGGCCCAGTGCGGGACGACGGTGTGGACGGCCCGCAGGAGGAGCGGGAAGCCGGGGAAGAAGGCTTCTCTGTTGTCCCAGCCGTTCATCCACGGTCCGGCCTCGCCGGGGAAGTAGCCCTCGCGGGCGATGTGCAGGAAGTGGCCCCAGTCCCATCGCTGCCACGGCGCGAGGAAGGCGGCGGCGTGATGGGTCGTGGGGTCGTCGGGAAACAGCCACCGCGTGCAGTAGGCGGTGGTCCAGATCCCGGCCCGGGTCAGCAGATACAGCCACAGCACCTCACGGTCGGCAGGCCCGGGGACATGGCGTCGTCGGCGGGATTCCGGCCCCCGCGGGCGGGTGGGACGAGAGCGGGCGGCCGGGCCGGCGCCGCCTGCGGTGGCGCCCGGGGCCGCCGTCGCACCCGGGGCCGCCGTCGCGCCCGGGATCGTCGTGCCGCCCGGGGCCGCCGTGCCGACGGTGTGCGCCGGCGCCGAGGGGGCCCGTGGTCCGGCAACAGGGCTGGTGGCCGGCGGATGCGTCCGGCGCAGGCGGGGCGACAAGGCGGGCATAGCGGGATCTCCTGCGGTGGCTTCGGGCGTGCGGGACCGCCCGGCGGCCGGACCGCCGGGTCGGGGTGCAGAGGGGTCAGCGCGGTGGCGCGGTGGACGGAGGGGACGTGCCGTGCGTGGCGGTGGCGGACGCCCCCGGGGCTCCCTGGCCGGTCCGGGGCGGCGCGGTGGCGGGCGGCGCGGTGGCGGGCGGTGTGCCCGGTGCGGTCCGGCCGGGAAGGGGAGCACCGGTCGCCGACGACGTGCTGCGGGGCGACGTCGGTACGGGCTTCGGGGTGGGACTCGGCCGGGAGGGAGACGGGGTGACGGCCGGAACACCGGTACTCGGGTGGCCGGGCAGCAGTACGGCCGCGGCCGCACCGGTACCGGCGAAAACCAGGCAGGCGCCGACGGCCAGCGTGGCGATCCGGCGACGGCGCAGCCGCTCCCCGCGCCGGGTGACGAGCGCGACCGGTGCACAGCGCGCACGGGACTGCCCGGTGGAGGCCGCTTCCTGGAACAACGACCGCAGCAGGTCATCGGGTTCAGGCACCGGGTGCCTCCTCAATACGCGGGTCCTGCAGACGAAGGGAGAGTGCCGTCCGGCCCCTGACCAGATGGGTCTTGACGGTGCTGGCGGACAGCCCGGTCTCGACGGCGATCTGCGCCACGGTCAGGTCACACACGTAATGCAGCGTCATGGTCCGCCGCTGATGGGCGGGCAGCTGCCGCAGCGCCTCGACCAATGCCACCGACTCGGGCCCGGGGCCCTCGACATGCGGCGGGGCGCCGCTGCGCTGCCAGGCGTCCGCGGCGCGGCGCCGTACGCGCCACCGGCTCACCGCCAGGCGCCACGCGACCGTACGGATCCAGGCCTCGGGCTGACCGTTCCGGTCGAGCTGACGCCGCCGGCTCCAACCCCTGGCGAACGCCTCCTGCACCACGTCCTGCGCCTCGTGCTGATCGCCGAGCATCACGTAGAGCTGACCGGTCAGCCGTGTGACCGTCTGCGCGTAAAACTCTTCGAACTCCTCGACGGTCAACAGCCACTCCCCGGTTTCTTTTCGGTCTCCCCCCCGCATACGCCTGGCGCACGGCATCCGGTCGACACACCACGCAAAGTTCCAGGGTGACGGTCATCACAGCCCGTGGCGCACCGGCACCCGCGGCACCGCCGGCTCACGCACCCACCGGTTCCCCGGCACGCCGAGCGGACGGAGCGAGGCTCTGGCTCTGCCCGGCGGGGCGGGGTGCAGCGGGGCAGGGCGCGGCGCGGCAGGGCGGGGCGGGGCGCGGCGGGGCGGGGCGCGGCGGGGCGGGGCGCGGCGGCGCACCGGCTCAGAACTGAGCGAACGCGCACAGCCGCTCCGCCGGCGGAAACCGCCCATCCGCGGGGAGCTGGCCGATGAAGACCCGGGCTTCCTCGGCCCCGTAAAAAGAGACGGGTTCCGGCCCCTGACCGAGCAGGAGGGCATTGCCGCCACGGCGCCATCCCGCATACCGCCGGCCCGTCGGCTGCTCCGAGGACTCCACGGTCACGTCCAGCTCGGGAGGCCCGAGCAGCCGGGCGAACTGGTCGACGGCGGCTGAAAGGTGGGCATGGAACTCTGCATGCCCGGCGCCCAACTGGCTGCTCCAACCCGGCAGTTTGCCCCACTCGTCATCCGTGAACGCGAGGTCGGCGCCCACGTCGTACTTGACGCAGAAGGGCATCACAAAGCTGTGGTCACCCTCGTAGATGTGGTGGCCGAAGCCCGTGACGCACCGGGCCATGAACGACAGCTCGGTCTCGGCATCGTCCGACCATCCCAGCTGCCGCATCGCCTCTTCGGAGACCTCCCACCAGTCCTCCGCCTCCCACCGAACATCCGCAAGACCCACGATCTGCGCAACCAGCTCCGGCGCAAGGGGACAGACGGCCACATAGTCGTCGACACCACTCCCCTCGGCCTCACCGGTCACCTCACTTGTCACCTCGCCCTTCACCTCACCCTCCTCGTACGCACTCGCCTGCTCCGACATCACTCCGGCTCTCCCCCCTGTGCGGACAGACCATCCTCGCCGAGGGCAGCTCCACTGAGGCCACCCGGCCCCGGAACCGCCAGGGTCCGCGACACCCTCGGCACCGCACACGCCTAACCCACGCCCCCCGGCGTCATGCGACCACCCGCACTCCGGCCAACCCGCTTCCCTCCTCCCTCGCCTCCTGGTGAATCGGTGTCCGGGAGCCGGTCAGCGGAGCACCCGTGCCACCATGGCGTGCCGCGACGATCTCGGCGGCGATGGACAGTGCGGTCTCCTCAGGGGTGCGGGCGCCGAGGTCGAGGCCGATCGGGGAGCGAAGGCGGGCCAGTTCGGGGGCGGTGACGCCGACTTCGCGGAGTCTGCGGTTGCGGTCCTCGTGGGTGCGGCGTGAGCCCATTGCGCCGATGAAGGCGACCGGCAGCCGCAAGGCCTCCTGCAGCAGGGGGATGTCGAATTTGGCGTCGTGGGTGAGCACGCACAGGACCGTGCGGCCGTCGGTCTCGGTGCGTTGGAGGTAGCGGTGCGGCCAGTCGACCACGATGTCGTCGGCCTCCGGGAAGCGGGCCCGGGTGGCGAAAACGGGGCGGGCGTCGCACACGGTCACGTGGTAGCCGAGGAACTTGCCCGTACGGACCAGCGCCGCGGCGAAGTCGATGGCGCCGAAGACGATCATGCGGGGCGGCGGCACGCTCGATTCGACGAACAGGGTCAGGTCGGCCGCGCAGCGCGATCCGCTCTCCGAGACCGCGAACGTACCGGTGCGCCCCGTGTCCAGCATGGCGCGGCTCTCCGCCACCGCCACACGGTCCAGCTCCGGATGCCCCTCGAGTCCCCCTTCGTAGGAGCCGTCGGGGCGTATGAGCAGTGCTCTGCCGAGCAGTCCGGCCGGTCCCCGGGCCACACGGGCGACCGCCGCCGGTTCCCCCCGGGCGGCGGCCGCCAGCGCCGCGGCGAACACCTTCCTGCCCGGTGTGTCCGCCCACACCGGCGTCACCAGGACCTCGATCTCCCCGCCGCAGGTCAGTCCCACCGCGAAGGCGTCCTCGGCGCTGTAGCCGAACTGCTCCAGGACCGTCGCGCCGTCCTGGAGTGCCTGGGTGCACAGGTCGTACACCGCTGCTTCCACGCACCCCCCGGAGACCGATCCGATGGCCACACCCCGGCTGTCGACGGCGAGGGCAGCGCCCGGGCTGCGCGGCGCGCTGCCGGCGACGGCCACAACGGTGGCGACGGCGAAGTCCCGCCCCTCCGCCATCCATCGGTTCAACTCGTCGGCGATGTCAAGCATCTCGGTTCTCCTCATGGTGTGCAGGCCCTGCGCGAAGGCCCGTTGCTGAGCGGGACGGGACCGAGCCCGGACGCCCGTGCAGGACGGGAGGCGAACCCGGACGTCCCTGAAGGCTCAGCCGGTTCCGCTGTCGCCGGCTCCCGCCAGTAGGACACGGTCCGGACGGATCGGCAGGTTCCGGTGACGTACACCGGTCGCGTGCCAGACCGCGTTGGCGATGGCCGCCGCGGCTCCCACGATCCCGATCTCGCCGATGCCCTTGATCCCGACCGGGTCGTCCTCGTCCGGGTCGTCCACCCAGTCCGCTTCGATGAGCGGTACATCGGCGTGCGCGGCGAAGTGGTAGCCCGCGAGGTCGGCGCCGACATGGCCACCCGATGCCGGATCCCTGACCGCCTCCTCGTGCAGCGCCATGGAAAGGCCCCAGGTCATTCCGCCGATGAATTGGCTACGCGCGGTCAGCGGGTTGATGATCCGGCCCGCGGCGAAGATGCCGAGCATCCGTCGTACGCGTACCTCACCGCTGGCACCATCCACCGCGACTTCGGCGAACTGCGCCCCGTAGGAGTGCCGTTCCTTCTTCGCCAGTGCGCCGATGGCCTCGCCGGTGTCCGCCCGTGCCGTGATCCCTTGCGGCGGGACGACCCCGCCCAGCGCCAGCTGTTCCTTCAGCTCGCTCACCGCGGCCGTGATGGCCCAGCCCCAGGAGCGGGTACCCATCGAACCGCCGGCGACCATCGCGGGGCCGAAGTCGCTGTCCCCGATCTTCATACGGATACGCGCCGGTTCCACCCCCAGCGCGTCCGCGGCGATCAGGGCCAGCGCGGTCCGTGCGCCGGTTCCGACGTCCGCCGCGGTGATCCGTACCGTGAACGTGCCGTCCGCCTCGGCCGTCACGGCCGCCGTGGACGGGGCGGCCGCCGAGGGGAACGTGGCCGCAGCCGTGCCGGTGCCCAGCAGCCAGCGTCCTTCGCGGCGGGTGCCGGGACGCGGGTCCCGGTCCGCCCAGCCGAAGCGTGCGGCGCCCTCCTGGAAGCAGGCGAGCAGATTACGGCTGCTGAACGGCAGCCCGGAAAGCGGTCCCACCTCCGGTTCGTTGCGTGTGCGCAGCGCGATCGGGTCCATACCGCACTTCTCAGCGAGTTCATCGAGCGCCGACTCCAGGGCGAACGAGCCCGGGGCCTTGCCCGGCGCACGCATCCAGCTCGGTGTCGGCACATCGAGCGGGACAACACGGTCGACGGTGTGGTGCGCCTCCGCGTCGTACATCACCCGCCCGAACTGCGCGCTCCGCTCGACGAATTCATGCACGGTCGAGGTGAGGCACTGCGCCTGGTGGTCGAAGGCGCGCAGCCGTCCGTCGGCGTCGGCGCCGAGTCTGACCCGCTGCACCGTGGGGCTTCGGTAGCCGACGACGGAGAACATCTGTCGTCGGGTCAGTACGACCCGGACCGGGCGGTGGAGAACGGTTGCCGCCATGGCGGCCAGCACCACATGCGGACGGGTCGCCTTGGCTCCGAAGGCGCCGCCGACGTGCTCGGAGCGCACGCGTACCGAGGCGGGGTCGAGCGAGAACAGCTTCGCAAGCTCATCCGACACAAACCTGCTGCCCTGGTTGGAGTCGACGACTTCGAGCCGGCCGCTGTCCCAGCGCGCCATCGCCGCATGCGGCTCCAACGGGCTGTGGTGCTCTTCCGGTGTGGTGTATTCCGCATCCACGACCACGGAGGACGCGGCGAGTGCGGCCGCCAGGTCCCCCTTCTGCGTCTCCGTCGGCATGCCAAGGGAACCGTCCGGTGTCCGCACCCCCGGGCGTCCGGCGAAGAAAGCGATGTCGTGCGGCTCCTCGTCGTAATGGACCACCAGCGTTTCGGCGGCTTCCCTGGCCTGCTCGGAGGTTTCGGCGACGACCAGCGCGACCGGCCAGCCGACGTGCGGCACACGGTCGTGCTGAAAGACCTGAAGGATCGGCTCGGCCATCCCGAAGCCATTGGAGTAGTCCCCGTTGACCCGTGGGGCGTTGCCGTGGTGCAGGACGGCGAGGACACCGGGCATGGCGAGTACGGGACCGGACTCCACGGAGCGGATGCGGCCGCGGGCGATGGTGGACAACACCAGCCAGCCGTGGGCGAGTTCAGCGAAGGGGACCTCACCCGCGTAGCGTGCCGCCCCGGTGACCTTGTCCCGGCCCTCCAGGCGGGTGTGGGCGGTGCCGGAGGCCCGCGTCGGCGCGAGGCCTTCCGTCGTGGTGGTCATCGGGCGGCCTCCTCGGCGAGTTCGGTCAGCACGGCCACGACGAGGTTGTGCATCAGTGTCACCTTGTATCCGTTGTGGGGCAGCGCCCGGGCAGCTGACAGTTCGGCATCCGCGGCGGCGGCGAAGGCGTCGGCGCTCGCCGGCCCCCCGGTCAGCACCCGCTCGGCTTCCCCGGCCCGCCACGGCCGGGACGCCACCGCCCCGAAGGCGAGGCGGACCTCACGGACGGCTCCGTCCCGTACGTCGAGGGCTGCGGCGATCGAGCCGATCGCGAACGCATACGAGGCACGCTCGCGCACCTTCCGGTAACGGGAGACGGCGGCAACGGGGGCCGGCGGCAGGGTGATGCCGGTGATCAGCGCGCCGGGCGGCAGCGCTGTCTCCCGGTGCGGGGTCGTGCCCACGGGACGATAGAACTCCGCCAGCGGCAACTCTGCCGGCCCGTCCGCCGTTTCGTACTGGACAACGGCATCAAAGGCGGTAAGGGCCACCCCCATGTCCGACGGGTGGATGGCCACACAGTGCGCGGAGGCGCCGAGGATGGCGTGGTTGTGGTGTTCGCCCTCGATGGCGGGGCAGCCGCTGCCGGGGAGCCGCTTGTTGCACGGCTTGGTCGCGTCGGTGAAGTAGCCACAGCGGGTGCGCTGGAGCAGATTCCCGCCGACCGTGGCCATATTGCGCAACTGCCCCGAGGCGCCGGACAGGACGGCCTGCGCCAACGCCGGGTAGTGGCGCCGCACTTCGGGATGGGCGGCGAGCTCACTGTTGGTGACGGTCGCGCCGATGTGCAGACCGCCGCCGCCCCTCGCCTCGATCCGGTCGAGGGGGAGTTCCCGTACGTCGACGAGCAGCGCGGGCCGCTCCACCCCACCCTTCATCAGGTCGACGAGATTGGTGCCGCCGCCGAGCACGCGCGCCTCGGGATCGGAGCCGAGCACTGCGACCGCACCGGAGACGTCGAACACGCGCTGATAGCCGAACTCCCTCATGCCGTCACCTCCACGTCGTCCGTTCCGACAGTCGTGGAGGGGCCGCTGTCCTGCCGCGGTCCGGGAGGGGACGGCGCGGCACCGGCCTGCGCCGCCTGCGCGACCGCCTGCACGATCGACACATAGGCGCCGCAGCGGCACAGGTTGCCGCTCATCCGCTCCCGGATCTCATCGGCGGTGAGGGGCGGCACCCCCGCCTCGGGCCGTACGTCCGCGCTCACGGCACTCGGCCAGCCCGCCGCATGCTCCTCGATCACCGCGATCGCCGAGCAGATCTGGCCTGGAGTGCAGTAGCCGCACTGGTAGCCGTCCAGGTCGAGGAACGCCTGCTGCACCGGATGCAGTCGCTCGCCCTCCGCCACGCCCTCGATGGTGGTGATCACGCGCCCCTCGGCGGCCACGGCGAGCTGCAGGCAGGCGACGGCCCGGCGACCGTCGAGCAGCACCGTACAAGCCCCGCACTGGCCATGGTCACAGCCCTTTTTGGTACCTGTCAGATCCAGGTGCTCGCGCAGCGCGTCGAGCAGAGTGGTGCGGTGGTCGACGGGCAGCGTGTGTTTCTCGCCGTTGATGTTGAGGGTGATGGCGCTGGACGTCGATAGGGCCATGTTCAGCCTTCTTTCGCGTATGGGAGGCGCGGTGGGCGTCGGGGCGCGGGCCCTGATGCCGACGTGGTCGACCCGGAGGCCGAGCGGTTCCTGTCCCTCTGAAGCGGAAGTGCCGGACGGCAGAGGTTCCCGGGGACAGTTCGGAAGAGGGTGGGGGAAGTGGCGGCAGGGTGCGTAGCAGCGCCGGCTCGGAGCGCCGGCGGCGAAGGCGCTGGAGGGTAGGCAGGTCACAGTGGCCACCGATCGTCCATACCGGTCGTATCTGCCGGTATGGTGGAGCTAAGCGGACACCTGTCCATTACCCTCGTAACGTACCGGACAACTGTCCGGTTAGCAAGACCGGCCCTCACTGATTTCCGGAAGGAGGACGAGTGCAGCAGAAAAAGGACGCCCCCCTGCGCTCGGACGCGCAACGGAATCGCGAGCGCATCCTGGAAGTCGCGCTGGAGGAGCTGACACGCTCAGCCGATGCCCCGCTGAGCTCCATCGCGAAGAAGGCATGCATCGGGCAGGGGACCTTCTACCGCCACTTCCCCAACCGCGAGTCACTGGTCCTGGAGGTCTACCGCTACGAAGTCCAGCAGGTCGCCGACACCGCGGCCCAGCTGCTGGAGACCCGCGCACCCGACCAGGCTCTGCGGGAGTGGATGGACCGCCTCGCCCAGTACGCCATGGCCAAAGCCGGCCTGGCCGACGCGATGCGCAGGGCCACCAGCAAGCAGAATGCCCTGGCCGGCTTGGGGCACGGCCCCGTCACCTCAGCCGTCACCCTCCTGCTGCAGACGAACGAAAAGGCCGGAACCATCCGCCCGGGGGTGACCCCCGACGACTTCCTGCTCGCCATCGCCGGCCTCTGGCAGATTGACCCCCACGGCGACTGGCAGTCGCGCGCCGAACGGCTCCTGGATCTGGTCATGGACGGACTGCGGGCCGGCGCTCCCGGCGCGTGACCTACCCGCGTCCACCCGCCGCGAGCCGGGCCGCAAGCCCAGACCTCCCGCCCCGAGGCGGCTGCCGCCCGGGGCGCCCCCGAGAAGCACCCTGTCGCCGGCGCCGCATCGTACGCCCCGGACGTAACTGCAGGTAAGTGATCACTTTCACTCAGCAGGGGACCCGTCCGCGATCCATACCGGCCTCCCGGCTGCCATCATCCCTACCGATGCGGGATGCAGTGGATTCCCGTACGTACCAAATGGCAGCGACATCAGGGGAGTTGGCGTGACATCGACGTGGTCGCGGTGGGTTGTGCCCAGACGGGCGGGCACCGGCACGGGTTCCGTTCCGAGCGGGCCGGGGGTGATCCGTCGCTCGTTCGCCGCGAGACGTCTCGCGGCGAGGCGATTAGCGGCGAGGCGTTTCGTGGTGGCCGGTGCGGTCGCCGTACTCCTCGGCCAGCTCCTCGGCGGGCTGCCCGCCGCGGCGCAGACCAGCGCCTTGCCGGGATCGGCGTTCCCTCTCGTCCTCGACGTGGACTTGACGCCGAATCCGGTGTGCAGCGGACCCGTGCACGGCCGGGTGCAGGTCTACGACCCCGCCGCGGCGAAGGCCGGAGCCACCGTGGAGTGGCGCGTTCGCACCGGTGAGCAGCAGCTGGCCGGCGGGCGCCTCGCCATGGCCGCCCCTGTCGGCACGGCGGAGTTCAGCATCCCCTTCGACCGGGTGCCCGCAGCCGAGACCGCTCTACAGGTCGACGCCCGCATCGCCGCTCCGTCCGGGGGGCACGCCCCGGGCCGCTTTGGCAAGGTCTGGCGGGAGACGGTGCGCCGGGGGTGCGATCCGGTGCGAGTGGCATCCGTCGGTGACTCCGTGGTCTGGGGGCAGGGCCTGGACCACGACCAGAAGTTTCCTTATCTGACGGGTCAGTTGCTCGGCCGTGAGACCGGCCGGGGCCATCAGAACATGGACTACTCGATCTCCGGCGCGGTGCTCGACGCGCCCGAGCTGCCCGCGGGCAACGATGACGCGGCCTGTCTGCACACGACGGAGAAGCAGGACCCGGACGGCGACGGGGAGATGGAGTTCGGCGAGGTCACCCAGCAAATGCCGGATGTGTTCTGCCAATTGGAGAAGGCGGGCGCGCAGGCACGGGCGGGCCACTACGGTCTCGATCTGGTCGTGATCAACGGGTGCATCAACGACCTCGATCCCTTCTTCGGCATCGGCGTCGGCATCACCCCCGGCTCGGAGAATCTGCCCGAGGCAGTCAAGCGCGAGTGCTCCGGCATCGGCGCGGCACCGGAGAACCCGGCCAAGGATGTTCCCTACTTCAGCGGCGCCAAGGTCGGATACGGCGGACGCGGGATGCAGGCGGCGATCGAGAAGGCCCATTCCCTGCCGGGGCGGCCGAAGGTGATCGTGGCCGACTTCTACTACGCGCTGAGCCGCAGCAGTTCTCCGATCCCGGTAAAGACCTGTTCGACCCCGGGAGTCGCCGGGACGCGGCTGACTTCCTGCAAGGGAGCCCTCGGCAGCGTGGCCGAGCGCTACGAGCAGTACACCCAACTGGCAAACGCCGCTTACCATCAAGCGGCGACCGCGGCCAACAAGGCGTCCACGGACGGTCCGTACGCGGTCGCTGCCGACGGACTGTTCACCGTGGACAATGCCGTTCTCGCCCGGGACTCCAAGGTCTGGGGCACTCCGGTGAGCGACCCGGCGTTCCCGCTGCGCACGCGGGCCTGCCCCGAGCTCAGCCCGACTCCGGCACAGTGCCTGACCGCGGCCGTCGCCCACCCCGACATCGAGGGCGCCCGGCAGTACGCCGACGCCTTTCTCCTCAACCCGCGTGTGCGCGAGTGGTTCCACCTCCCCCGGCAGGGACCCCGGGCGCAGCTGAACGTCCCGGAAACCGCACCCGTCGGCAGCGAGGTGCGCCTGTCGGTGACGGTGAACGGAAAGCCGCCAGCCGCCGGGTACCGCTACCACTGGTACTTCGGCGACGGTACGCAGCAGGAGGCGAGCGAAGCGGCCGTCACCCATGCCTACCACCGTAAGGGGCCCTGGCTGCCACGGCTCGTGATGACCGGTCAGGACGGAAGGAAGGTCCTGGTCGAGACCCCCCGGGCCGTCACCGCGGACTGAAGGCTCCCTCCGAGGGGCGGCTCGCGAGCACGGGACGCCCCTCGGAACGGCCGCACCGGCCCCCTCCCCGGCGTACGACCAGACCGGTCCCGGTCCCCGAGCGCGCTGCTGTTCGGCCGGCCCGCCCCGCCGGTCCGCGTCTCACGCTGCCACGATGACCTGCGGACGCCCCCGCAGTCCCGGAGCGAGCGCCAGGGTTACGGCGACGGAAGCGGTTGCCATGGCCGTCATCGCCATGGCGGGCGTGGTCAGTTCGGCGATGCTGCCGGCGAGGAGGGCGCCGATGCCCTGAAGGGTGAGCATGCCGGAGGCGTGCAGGCCGAGTGCCTGACCGCTCAGCTCGTCGGGAGTCAACTGCATCAGGCGTTCCTGGAGCAGGAGGCTCGCTGCGAAGCCGACGGACGCCAGGGTGACGGCGGCCAATGCGACAAAGAGCCCCGGCTCCAGGAAGAACAGCAGATAGGGGACGGCGAGGAGCAGCCGCAGCGGGGCGCTGAGGCGTTCACGCCACCGCAGCGGGAGAAAACGTCCCGCGAGCGTGTCGCCTGCGAGCATGCCGAGAGCGGCGCAGGCGAAGAGCAGACCAGCGTAGTCGGGTGCGTAGGAGACATAGAGGGACTCGCATCCCGCAATGAGGCCGTTCGGCACCCACAGCGCCAGGTAGACGTAGCGGCGCGGCACGGACGCCCACAGCCGGGTATGAACGCGCCAGGTGGCGGCGACCGACGGACGACCGGTGGCACGGGGCGGTCGGTCGGTGAGCCCAAGGCGGGTCACAGCTGCGGTAGCCACATAAAGCAACGCGCCGACGAGCAGCGCTCCACGCGGCGACAAGAGGGCGACAAGGACGCCGCCGACGGCGTAGCCGCAGATCTGCAGGGTGCCGACAGCCATGTTGAGCACCGAACGGCCCAGCAGGTAGCCGTCCTTGGTGAGGATCTCGTTCAGCAGGCCGAAGCGGATCCCGCCACCCACGGAGGAGATCAGGCCTTCGACCGCCAGGACGGCGAAGACCGCCCGCACCGGCAGGCCAGGAGCCGCCTGGACGGCGGCAGCCACCGCGAAGGCCAGCGCGAGGACCACCATGGTGGCGCGCGGACGAAGACGGTCGGCAGCCGACAGCAGGGTGGCCGCGCCGACGACCTGAGCGAGAGAGGGCCCGAACATCGCCAGAGCGGAGAGCAGCGGGGACCCGGTGGCGGAGTGGACCAGGGTGCCCAGAGCCAGCCCGCTCACCGTGGAAGCGGCCACTGACAGCGCGCCGGTGGCGAAGAGCGGGGTGAACTCCGGGGTGCGAAATAGTTCTCGGTAAGTGCGCATGACGGGGAGTGTCCGAGGAGCCACCGTGGCGCTGTTAATGTTTCGCACGGAGGCGAAACAATGGGGCTCTGGCTGCTCGACACGGACACCCTGGCTCGCAGCCGGTTCGTGATCTCGCCCGTGGCCGAAACCTTCGCCACCCTCATCGACCTGGAGGAGGCCGTCGCCTCCCACCCGGCACAACAGCTGTGGCTGGAGGCCCACGTGCGCGCCTACCGCGAGCAGGTGAGCCGGGACCCGGTTGCGGCAGCCGTGATCCGGGTCGGGTACCGCCACAACTGGATCGCCGACTTCCTCACCCCAGCCCCAGTGGGCGACGGGACCCCGCACATCGACGAGGAACTGCACCGCATCCGGACCACCCCACCCGCATCCGCCCGCACCGATCTGACGACCGCCCTGGGCGGCGGCCCTCTCCCGACCGTGCTGTGCCGCGACGACCTCCCCGAACGCGCGGCCGCCCTGCTGGAGTGGGTGTGGACCCGGACAGTCCTCCCGGACTGGGAGCGGCGCCGCCGTATCCTGGAAGCCGATATCGTCGCCCGCACCCAGCAGTTGAGCGATGGCGGCTGGGCCACGGCCCTCGACTGCCTACGCCCCCGCACCCGCTGGCTGGGCGAGGGCAGACTGCAGATCAACGCCCACGACAACCCGCCCCGCGACATCTCCGGCGCACAACTCCTGTTCGTCCCCGTCACCCCACGCAGCGCCTGGGTCACCTGGGACGAACCCCATCGGTACGCCGTGGTGTATCCGTGCTCAGGCGTGCTGACCGGGCAGGAGGACCGTCCGGCGCCCCACGCGCTACGCGCCCTGCTCGGTCCGCAACGGGCCCGGGCCCTCACCCTCCTGAGCACTCCGACGAGCACCACCCAACTGGTAGCACTGACCGGACTGGCACTGGGCTCGGTGGGAAGGCACCTGAAGGTGCTGCTGGACGCGGGACTCGTCCGGCGGCGGCGCGCAGGGCGTTCCGTGCTGTACTACCGCAGCGAAGCGGGGGACCGTGTGGTCGAGGCCGCGCGCCATGGCCGACCAGGGCACCCTGCCGCGGTCACCGCGGAGTGAACCGCCCCACCATCCTCGAAGGTCTCCCCTCCTCCGGCGCCGGCAAGCGAGGCGCCAGCTGATCGCCATGGCGTACTCCTCGGCCCTCGGCCCTCAGCCCTCAGCCCTCGGCCCTCGCCCCTCATCGCGAACGTTGCCGGGCGCAAGTAGGCTCGTGCGCTGGGCTCGTGAGCTCGGCGACTACCTCCGGGGAGGACTTGTCCGGGCGGACATCGCGGGGGCCGACGACCTTGCCGGGGCCGGGGCAGCGCCGGGTGACGAACACCGGGCCGCCGGTGCGGCCCTTCACCAGCCGGGGCAAGGGCCGGGCGGTGCCGGCATCCCCGTACACGGCCTCCAGCACGCAGTCCTCACGGACTCGGCCAGGGCGACGGGCCTTGGTACGGGCGCCCTTGGCCTTGACCAGGCGGCGGCGCCCGGGAGGTCGGGGTCCTCGATGTCGGCGCCAAGGTTCTCCTCCGTGCGTGCGGCGGCACAGCCTCTTCTCCCGAGGCCGGGACCGCAGGGCCGCCACCGATCCCAGCGGGCGGCTCTCACCGAGACGCTCAGCCTTGCCGACCCCGACCCCGATCCCATAGTTCCGGCACCCGGCCCTGGCGCGGGCGGGCAGAGAGCGATGGGGTGGGCTTCCACACCGGACTGCCGGACGAGGGCCGCGTGCCCGGCGCCGCCCGCGGTGGCACCGGACGGTTCGGGCAGGAGCAGCGCGGACGGGAGGAGTACAGGCATGGAGCTGGAGCTTCGGCACCTGAGAGTGCTGTGTGCGATCGCCGATGCCGGGAGCGTGGGCCGGGCCGCCTCGGACCTGGGGTACTCGCAGCCGGCCATGAGCACCCAACTGCAGCGGATCGAGCAGCACTTCGGTCATCCGCTGTTCGAGCGGAACACCTCGGGTGTGGAGCTGACGCGGTACGGCACGGAGGTCCTGGCCCAGGCCCGCGATGTGCTGGCCCGGGCGGCCGCGATCGGGCGTGGACCGGCCGCAGGTGGTGCGAGGACACGACGGCACCTCCGCCTGGCCGCGACCAACTCGCCGGTCCTGGCCGGCATGCTCATCCGGCTCCGGAGCCGGTTGCCCGATCTCGCGCTCACGTTGAGCAGTGTCTATCCGTCCTCGGAGATCGTCCACCTCCTGGAGCACGGCGAGGTGGACGCCGCGATCGCCGCGGACTATCCCGGGCGTGAACTGCGGCACTCGGCCGCCGTGGCACACCGCGGGATCGTCACCGAGCCGTCCTTCGTCGCCCTGCCGGCCGGGCACCGGCTCCGGCACTGCCGGGAGGTGGCGCTCGCCGATCTGGCCGACGACGCGTGGTTTCTGACTCCGGACGACGGGGCCGGCTGGCCGGGAGTGTTCTACGCGGCCTGCCGGGCGGCCGGATTCACTCCGGCGGCGGTCCACGAATTCCTGGGCGACCAGCAGCAGTTGCAGAACATGATCGCCGAAGGCATCGGGGTCTCCATCGTGCAAGCGACGCTCCGGCCCATCCCCGACGTCCTCGTCAGACCACTGGTCGGCGCTCCCCTGTGGTGCCGTTATGTGCTGGCCTGGCGACGCGAGGGCCTGGCCGACGAGGTGGCGGACACGCTCTTCGGCTCCGCCGCCGAGGCCTACCGGGCTCTCATCGCACAGTCTCCGCACTTCCGGACATGGGCTTCCCGCACCTGGAGCGTGGCCAGGCCATAGAGCCCGGTTCGGCGCCCACCCCGTGCCTTGGGCCACCTGGCTTCCGGTCGACCGGGCTGTGCGGAACCGCCATTCGGTCCTCCCGCCGGCGCGCCGCCTCGGCCCGGATGTTATGGCACAGCCCCTTCAAGTGCTATGTCACACCTTATTGTCGGCGGTCCATGTGCGCTGAGACGGTGCCACTCACGCCTCAGCTCGATCCCGAGGCGCAGCTGTCCACGAAGGAGCATGGATGCGCTACCGCTTCCCCCTGCCCAGATATGTGGTCGGCGGACTGGCCGCCTGCGTTGCCACGGCCGGTCTGCTCTCCGCGCCGGCACTGGCGGCGCCGGCACCGGCGGCGCCACTCTTGCCGGCCACCGCCCGGGCCGACACCGCGTCCCGGACCACCCCCCACCCCATACCGCCGACCGGCTCGGCAGTCGGCACCAACGAAAGGCCCGCACTGCAGGGCCGGCCGCTCGGCATCGCTCAACTCCCTCCGCTCAACGCGAAGAAGCCCCCCATTTCTTCGACTGCGGCGGCACGGCACAACGGCGTGGAGCACAGGGCCGCGGCCTCCTGCAGCCCCTCCGACTTCGGCGGCCGGACCGGATCCGAACTGGTCGCTTTCGTCAAAGCCTCGACCACGGACTGCGTCAACACCCTGTTCAGCGTCACCGGCAAAGACGCGCACGACGTCTTTCGCGAGGACCAGATGGTCACCGTGGCCAACGCCTTCCGGGGCGGGGCAACGACGTATCCCGGTGACAACTCGGACCAGGTGTGGCAGCTCGTACTGTTCCTGCGCGCCGGTTATTACGTGCAGTCCAACCATCCGGACGATGTCGGCAGCTACGGTCCGACCCTGGCCACGGCCACCGAAGGCAGCCTGGACGCCTTCCTCGCCAACTCCCGCTCCAAGGACGTCACTTCAGGCAACGGCGATGTCCTGGGTGAGGTCATCATCCTCACGGACAGCGCCAATGAGCAGGCCCGCTACCTGAACACCTACAAGCAGGTGCTCGGCGGGTACAACAGCTCCTACGACGACATCCCCAGCATGCTGGCCGCCGTCAACGACGTCTACACCCCGCTCTGGCGCGGAAACTGGAACCCGACTACGTCAACGCGGTCACGGCCGATCCGAGCATCATCGACACCCTCAACACGTTCGCGCTCGACCACCTGGACCTGCTCGGCACCGACAACTCCTATCTGGACTCCAACGCCGGGATGAACGTCGCACGGTACGTCGAGCACGCGGCTCTCCAGGACAAGGTCCGGCCGCTCATGAAGCGTCTGCTGGACGCCTCGAAGATCAGCGGGCCGACCGCGCCCCTGTGGGTCACCGTCGCTTCCCAGGCCGACGCCTACGACAAGGCCAACTGCTCGTACTTCGGCGTCTGCGACCTGTCCGACCAGCTGTCCAAGGCAGCGCTGCCGATCACCCACGCCTGCGATGCCACGCACACGATCAAGGCGCAGTCGCTGACGTCCGAGGAGATCGATGCCACCTGCGCCAGCGTCCTGGGCCAGGACCCGTACTTCCATGGCCTGGTGAAGGACAACGGCCCGATACCCAACCAGTACGAATCGACCGTCCAGCTCGTGGTGTTCGGCAGTAGCACCGACTACCGGACCTACGCCGGGGCAATCTTCGGCGTCGACACCGACAACGGCGGCATCACCCTGGTCGGGGATCCGACCAAACCCGACAACCAGCCCACATCCATCATGTACCAGAAGAGCTCCGACGACGGCTTCCCGGCCCGGATCTGGAACCTCAACCACGAGTACACGCACTATCTCGACGCCCGTGACGACATGAAGGGCGACTTCGGCCAGCAGACCACGGTCCCCGACGTGTGGTGGATCGAGGGCCTCGCCGAGTATGTCTCGTACAGCTACCGCGGTATCACCGACGACGAGGCGGTCACCGAAGCCGGCAAGCACACCTACGCGCTGAGCACGCTGTTCCAGACCACCTACGCCAACAGCAACGTGACCCGCACCTACCCCTGGGGCTACCTCGCCGCCCGCTACATGGTCGAGAAGCACCCCGCGGACGTCGCCACCATCCTTGAGCACTTCCGGACCGGCGACTACACCGGCGGCTACACCGTCTACCACACCGATATCGGCACGCGCTACGACGCCGACTTCGACTCCTGGCTCACCGCCTGCGCGGCCGGCGCCTGCGCCGCCAAGCCAGGACCGACGACCACACCTCCGGCGCAGCGACCTCCGGCCCGACCGTCCACCTGACCGACAGCTCCACCCAGCCCGGCGGCGGCACCATCACCTCACGGTCGCGGCGCCATCGCCTCACCGTCGCGACACCTCGGTGACGGCACAGGGCGGCACCTTCTGCACGGCCGCCAACCACCGAAGATCCGCGCCGCCGCCGGGACATACACCATCACCGCACCATCACTCCCGCAGCCGAGGCCACCCGGGCATCAGCAGGGGCGACCGGCGAAGCAGCGCACGGAGCACCATCACGCAGGGAGTACCCGACACGCTTCTTCACCTGGGAAGCGCCTCCGACCGACGCGGGAACAAGGATCTCGACAATCCTCATTCTCGCCGGTCAGAGGCGTTTTTCGGTTACGCGCTCACCAGTCGGACAGCCCACCTCGTAAAAGCGCGAGGCCGGCCGAGGGGGCAGGAAACGGAGCCCCAAGTCAATGCCGCCCAGCCACGAGCTCACGTGCTGAGACTGCGCAGTGCGCGGGAGGAAGCGACCTGCAGCCCTAGTCGAAAGCGGAGAGGGCCGGGGATGTCCAGAAGGTCACAGTCGGGCCGTAGGAGCCGTCCTCCTCGTCGCTCACCTCGACGGTGATCTCCCGGTCGGGGTAGCGCGCGGACAGGACTCCCTGCCAACACTCCCCCAGGGCCAGCGCGAGTTGAGGCAGTTCCTCCCGGAGCCGATCGTCGTCCGTCAGGGGGGTGTTGCCGAAAGCGTCCCACAACTCGACGTGGTTGGCGACGGCTTCGATACGTCGCCGATCGCCGCCCAGGCTCGTGAACCACGCGTCGACAGTGCCCCGGCTGAAGCGTTCCTCGAGGAACACGCAACCGCGGTACTCGACCGTCTCGGGGCAGAACAGCCAAGCAGCGGCCAGGACGAAGCGCAGGCCGCCCTCGAAGTCGAGGTAGTTGTCCGGGGAGAGCTCCTCGTCCTTCCATTCGGTGCGCCACCGCCTGAAGAACGCCGGCAGCTCACGCTCGGACCACACCGGTTTGCTGCTGCTCACGGGGTCTCCCAGAAGAACGCGGCGCGCGCTGACCTCGATGGACGCACGAAGACTTCACCGGCCTTCGGACCGGCATGCGGCACATTCTCCACGAGCAAGATCTTGCCCGGAGCGTGCACCACCCGGACCTTGCGCCACGGCGCCAGGCGCCAAGCGCCTGCCATATCGCCGCATCCAGGCCGCTCTTGCGCGTGCCCTCGGTACCCTCGGTACCCTCGGTGCGCCCGGCGCCCGGTGTGCCCGGTGCGCCTAACGCGACGACCACAAGCCAACGCCAATCCACCACGTACACCGAAGGTCAGGGCTTGCGGCGACGCTTCCCACCCGGCGCGGCTGGCCTGAACACGTCGGCGCATTTCACCCGATGCGGCATTGGCGAGCACTAACCGCACTTGATCCGCTACCTTGCGTAAGCGATTGCCTGAGCAGGCACTCCGCCGGTGATCCGGAACGTGAGGAGATTCCTGAGTGAAGCGAACCCGCAGCCTCCGCACCCTATTTGCCGCCCTCGGTGTCGCCGTGGCCATGGTGACAGCCCCCACCGCGACGGCCGCCCCGCACCAGCAGGACCGGGACCGTCCGTCCGCCGCACCCCTGCCCGCGCCCCTACCCGCACCCTGCACGGGGGAATACCACGGTGAGGCCCGCTTGGGGCCGAAGTGGCTGCCGAAGAAGTGGCAGGCACCGGTAGGTCCTCTCCTGAAAGGGTGGAAGCGGACCGGGACATTGTCACCTTCGGCCTTCCTGCAAAAGTACTGGCAGGGGCCCACGGACGGCGGAAGCTGGAAGTACCCGCCCAACGACGGGTTCGCCGAGGTCAACGGCGAGATCGACAAGGAACCCACGAAGCTCCGCGCGGGCCAGCGACTCGACCGCTTCGGATCCGAGTACGGCTCCTATCTGGCGCCGGCCGGTGACCGGTACACCGAGCGGGCACTGCCCCCGCAGAACCTCAACACACGCGATGCGACGGCGCCATGTGACTATCACGTCTACAAGGTCGCCAAGCCGTTCTGGGTATGGGAGGGGAGCATCGCACCCTGGTTCGAGCAACCGGGCGGCGGCGAGCAGATCAAGCTCGACCCCGTGTTCCTCAACCCGGGCGAAGGGCAGCGACTGAACGTGAAGTGGCTACTGGAGCGCGGCTACCTCGCCTCGGTGCAGCCGTAGCGCCGCTGTGGACCGCCACGAACTGCACGCCGCCCTGAATGCAGCAGGCGTGGCCGACGGCTACTACCGCATCGAAGGCGTCCATGAACCCGCCCCCACACCCCCCGATTTCCTCTTCCTGCGGAGAGCACGGGACGGGGCGTGGGAGACCGGGGCTTGGGACGGGTCGTGGGAGACCGGGGTGTACGAACGTGGCGCCTACCAGGTCATCTCGCGCCACCCAACCGAAGAGGCGGCCTGCGCCCATCTGTTGCGGCTGCTGATGTGACCCTGTCAGCAACCGGCGCAGCGCCCCGGTCTCCCCCCCCCCGCCCCCGAGATGTCGTCCCGCACGCTCCCCCGACACCGCGCCCGGTCGGTGAGCACCTCCGCAGTCTCGAACAGGCGGCCGCTAGCGGCACGGACCGCGGGGGCACTGTGGGCGACACCGTTCTCCCTGCGGCCAAGGCACACGTCATCGCCATCGCAGACGCCGCCGACCAAGCCTGGCGCCTCACCTGACGCAATGACAGCGAGGCTGCCGCCCGAAGTGGTTGACGCCAAGGCAGTCAGGGACAGACAGTGCCAACTCTGATTCCACATCATGGCGAACGCCTATGTCGCCTCGCCCGAACAGCACATCCGACTCGGCTACCTCCCCGAAGGCCAGGCCTCCGTCCTGCGGAAGATCGCAGTCGACTCCGCCCCGTTCGGACCGCCCCGCCGGCCGGCCACCTCCCACAGCGGTCCGCACCGCACAGGCTTCCCCATTTCGGGCGCGCAGGATACGGAGAATTCGCAGCCCCCAGGACGACCAGGACGACCTTCGTCAGCCCAGGAATTTCATCCGCACCTGGCGGTTGGGGCCATCGACGTTCGTGTCCGCGAAGCTTCGTTAAGGCAACCCGCACGATGCTCGGTGACACCTGTCGGATCCGAGGCGCCTCGCGTGCGGGGCACCGCCGACGGCGCCTTCTAAGGGCCGTTACTGCGGTAGGCGAAACAGCGCCCAGACGACACCTCCGCCAGCCCGGCAACAGAGGGCCTACCGTCGGCGAGCGGCCAAGCTGAATCGGGGCATCGCGCCCCACCACGGCACCGACTCAAACCCGGCAAGGTCCGTCGTAACGGATCGAGAGAGCCCCCAGTATTAGCCTGGGGGCACCAACATCACACGCGCCAGCGGTACGACGCTGGAGCGGCGCCCCAGGCCGCAAAGAATCCGTGGACGACTATCGCCCCACTGAACCTGAAACCAACAGAAAGGGCAGTATGTCCGAATCGCTGAAAGTAAGTAAAATCAGCTCCCCGTCTTCCTGAATCCGCAGCTCACGGCCTGTGGTCCCCGCGCATGCGGGGTTGGTCCCTCCCTGCGCCTGACGCCCATGTGCTCCGCAGCGTGGTCCCCGCGCATGCGGGGTTGGTCCCTACGCCGGTCTCGTCGCCGCCGCGCTGCGCAAGTGGTCCCCGCGCATGCGGGGTTGGTCCCTTCGAGACGAGATCGCCGTGCGAACGCGTGTCGTGGTCCCCGCGCATGCGGGGTTGGTCCCAACGACTTTCCCTCTTCTCCGTCACGACCCGGGTGGTCCCCGCGCATGCGGGGTTGGTCCCAGCTCCCGCTTGGTCATGTAGGTGGCGTCGCCGTGGTCCCCGCGCATGCGGGGTTGGTCCCGTCTGGCCGTAGGTGAGCACTTGCGAGGGCTGGTGGTCCCGGCGCATGCGGGGTTGGTCCCTCGTCCCAGACCGCCACGGCGAATTCGTGGGGGTGGTCCCCGCGCATGCGGGGTTGGTCCCGCCCCGACGGCAACCAGCGAAATCGGATTCTCGTGGTCCCCGCGCATGCGGGGTTGGTCCCCCGAGACGCTCGATGTTCAGCGGGCCCCATCCGTGGTCCCCGCGCATGCGGGGTTGGTCCCGTCTCCGTCTGGTCGCCCACGGACAGGTGCGAGTGGTCCCCGCGCATGCGGGGTTGGTCCCATCCGTTGGTAGGCGACGCGTTTGTGCATCTCGTGGTCCCCGCGCATGCGGGGTTGGTCCCATCCCCGCTGTGATCATCGCGGTGCCGGCATGCGGGGTTGCCCCCTCGCTGCCGATGGCCCCGGTGGTCACGATGCCCTCAGCCAGGACACGGTGCGATCAGCGCGGCCGTGGGGTTTGTCCGTGTGGAGGCGCTGGGGCTTGAGGTACCGGCCGTGGTTGGGGTTGGCTCTCGTTTGATGGCCCTCCACCGTGGGCCTCAGGCCTCGCTATCGTGAACGTTCGCTGCGAAGACGCCGACGCTGGTGTGTGTGGTCCGTGGTAGCACCGACGAGCTGGCCCGGGCACGGCTCGACGCGGCCTTCGACAGCGGCGACCCGGAACTCCTCCAGCGCTATCGCGGCCTGGCCGCCGAGCACCTGGAGGTGATCGCCGGCGACATCGGGGAGGCCGACCTCGGCCTCGACAAGGAGACCTGGCAGCGGCTGGCCGACACCGTGGACCTGATCGTCCACCCGGCGGCACTCGTCAACCATGTCCTGCCGTACGACCAACTGTTCGGCCCCAACGTGCTGGGTACGGCCGAACTGATCAGGCTCGCGGCCACCTCCCGGATCAAGCAGTTCACCTACCTGTCGACGGTCGCCGTCGTCCTCGGGTCCGAGGCCGCGGCCAACGAGACGGCGGACATCCGCACGGCCTGCGGAACACGCGAACTCGACAACCGTTACGCGAACGGTTACGGCGCCAGCAAGTGGGCGGGCGAGGTACTGCTGCGCGAGGCACACGACACCTTCGGCCTGCCGGTCGCCGTGTTCCGCTCCAACCTGATCCTCGCGCACCCGCACTACCAGGGCCAACTGAACATCCCGGACATCTTCACACGCCTCTTGCTGAGCCTGCTGGCGACAGGAATCGCCCCAGGCAGCTTCTACGCCCAGGGCACCGGTGACAGCAGCGGCCACTACGACGCACTCCCCGTGGACTTCACAGCGCAGGCCATCACCTCGCTGGGCGACCACACACGGCAGGGGCACCGGACCTTCAACGTCGTCAACCCACACGAGGACGGAATCTCCCTCGACACCTTCGTCGACTGGCTGATGACAACCGGACACCCGCTCACGCGCATCCACGATTACGACGAGTGGCTCGACCGCTTCGAGACCGCCATGCGCGGCCTGCCCGACCGCCAAAGGCAGCATTCGCTGCTCCCCCTGCTGCACGCCTTCACCAGGCCAGAGGAGCCCCTGCCCGGCTCCGCCCTGCCAGCGGACCAATTCCGCGCGGCAGTGCGGACCGCAGCCCTCAACAAGGAGAACGACATCCCCCATCTGTCGCAGGACCTGATCACCAAGTACGTGACGGACCTTCGGTCGCAGCACCTGCTGTGACCGAGCCCACCCGGACGATCACCACAGAGGACACCGCTTCGGAGCGGAGGGCCTGAATCCCCCTCAGGCGGGAAGGTCTGACTGCCCGTCAGTGGGGGCGTGTGGCCGACGGGCATGGGGCGCGGTGCCGTGAGGGATACGGATTTCCTGGCGGCAGCTGAGGTGCCAGAGTCTCTGACGCTCAAGAGGGCGCTGGCTGCTCTCGGCCTGGAGTGGGCGGCGGAGGCCGCGGCGGCGTGCGCACCGTCGGGAACACCGACGACGGTAGGACCGTTCAGCACTGCGCCCCGGCACCCAGGGTGCCGGGGCGCAGTCCCGAAAAGCGATTCGGTGCGCGGCCGTGGGCAGTGGTCGTGCCGGCTGTCCACTGCCGCGCTTCTGGCTCAGCGGACCTGCACCGTCACCACGTCAGAGGCGTGCAAGCGCACGGGCTTCTGGTCGTGCGGGCTGGTCAGGCCGTACAGCACCGCACGGAATTCCAGGTTGCCGCGGCGCGCGGACGTGCCGTGTGCAGTGACCTGCGCGTCGCCCTTGACCGCGGCGCTGCAATTCTCCTGGTGCCACCCTTCGCCGAAGCCCTTCTCCTCCAGGCACAGCTGATGCAGGTAGCCGGCGCTGTCATCGCCGCCGTGCGCCTTGACCGTGATGGTCTTACCGACCTGCGCCGTGTGCGGCGCCGTGATCTCCACGCCCCCCTTGGCGAACGCCGGCCCGGCGGCCAGAGCCACTGAGGCCAGACCCAGCGCACCGATCACAGCCACCCGGCCGCCCCGCGCCTTTACCCCGGTCTTCTTCGTCCTGGTCATGGACTTCCCTCCCGCGGATCCCCCACCTGATGAGACCCGCCCCTTCGCGATGGCGCCCGGTGCGCCTCGCCGTCCATCCAGATGAGCCGACCGCCCCGCGCGTTGCCCCTCACCCGGCGCCGTTACGAATTCACGACATAGCCCGCTAACCAGCGCCTGATCCCAACAACGGCCACGAAGGCGCTTCTTGGGAGCGGTAGCCCACTAACCTGAGCGCTCCGATATCGCAAACAGCAAGTAGGGCACGTCGTCCAGCGGTAGGCGCTTGGGAACCTTTCGGCTGGATGGATTGAGCATGTCCAGGCGCTCACGCAGTGTCTGGACACGCCCCTCAGCGTCCACGCTGCGGGATGCCCACGGCCCGGCGCAAGGGCCAGCCGTCGTCGACGACGCACCGAGCGAGCCTCAGCCTGCCGGTGGGCGTCAGTGGGGCGTTACGGTGGATCACGAGGGCCTCCTGCACTCGGCAGTAGATATCGCAATCCCCACCGAGCCAGAAGGCCCTCACCTCGTTCAAGCACCTGGAAGGCATGTCGCCTGTCACCAACATGCCGGGACTACACACCGGGGTGGGCCGACCGGCAAGGTCCATCGTGCCGCGGACCGGAAGTGCCGTCCGTTCTCGCTCCTGCTGACCGCAGGACAGGCGGCGGACAGCCCGCAGTTCGTCCCCGTGCTGCAGGGGTGCGGGTCCGTCTGCCCGTCGGTCGTTCGCGCACCCGGCCCGATGCGGTCGCTGCAGACAAGGCTTACTCCTCCCGCGGAAACCGCACTTACCTGCACAAATGCAATATCAAGGCGGTCGTTCCGGAGAAGAAGGACCAGGCTGCCAACCGGAAGAAGAAGGGCAGCCGGGGTGGTCGACCGGCAAGCCACGACGCAGGTCTTTACAAGGAGCGGAACACCGTCGAGCGCCTGATCAACAAGCTAAAGGCATGGCGGGGCATCGCGACGCGATACGGCAAGACGCCTGAGAGCTACCTCGCCGGCCTCCACCTCCGCGCCTCGATGATCTGGATCAACGACCTCCGGCAGGCAGCTGGCTGACCACACACAGGCCCTACGGATAGCTGGTTTGCGTATGCGCGTCAGCCTGTGGGCATGCCGATCTGGTCGCGTTCCAGAACGGAGCGGAGTTCCGAGAGGGTCTGCGCCATGGCCGACCTCCGGCGCCCGTCGAGAGTGTGTCCGATCAGCTCGGCCAACCGCTCGGCGAAGGTGCGGTCGGCCGCATCGACCAGCTTCAAGCCGTCGTCGGCCAGAGCCAGCAGCGATGAACGACGATCCGCTGGATTCGGTTGCCGGACGACCCATCCCTGTTTCTCCAGACGGTCGACGCCCTTGCTGGTCGCCCCGATTCCGACCGCGAACTCGGCAGCGAGGTCCGCCACCCGGGCCCCGGGGTGGTCGCGCAGGAAGCGCAGGAACTCGAACTGTGAGGTGACGATCCCGTGCCGCTCGCGAAGACGGTCGTTCAGGGCGTTGTAGAGGCGCGTCTCGCACCGGACGAGATCGGCGAAGAGGTCCGGGAGGTCGACTGGGTCACCACTTGATTTATATGCCATGGCATATAGTGTACCGGCATATACTTGCGATGGAGGCAACAATGAGCAGGGAACAGCGCGCGAAAATCGACGCGATGCTGCGGCGGCCCCGGCCCGAGGGCCCTCAATCGGTGGAGGCAATCCGTGCCGGATTCAGGGAGATGATGGCCGAAATGATCGTTCCGGCTGGGATCCGTACCCGGGCTGCGGCGCTCGTCGACCGACCCGCGGTGCTCGTCGAACCAGCCAACAACCCGAGAGCCGGGACGATCCTGTATTTCCACGGCGGCGCCTACGTGTTCGGTTCACCCGAAACGGCGATGTCGCTCACGGGGAACCTGGTGGCCAAGACCGGGTTCCGGGCTTTATCGCTGGACTACCGGCTTGCCCCCGAGCACCCGTTCCCGGCCGCGATCGACGACGCGCTGAGCGCCTACCGCACACTTCTCGACAGCGGCGAAGAGCCTTCGGCGATCGCGTTCGCCGGGGACTCTGCCGGTGGCGGCCTCACCGTCACCGCCTGCCTTGCCGCTCGCGACGCGGGCCTGCCTCTGCCCGCCGCGATTGTGGCATTCTCCCCCGGACTCGACACGACCCGAACGGGCGAGAGCATGGACACCAAGGCGGGCATCGATCCGTTCTTCACACGCGAGACTCTGGAACACACCGGGGCCCTGTATCTCGCCGGGCAGGACCCGCACCACCCCATGCTCAGCCCTGCCACCCTCGCCGACCTGACCGGCTTCCCCCCGATGCTCCTGCAGGTAGGCACCAACGAGGTGCTCCTGGACGACTCCACGCGCATGGCCGCGCGCGCGAGAGCCGCCGGAGTGGACGTCGTCCTCGACGTCACCGCCGACGTACCTCACGTGTTCCAGTCGTTCGCCGGCGTCCTCGACGAGGCCGACGAGGCACTGGACCGCGCGGCCCTCTTCCTCACCCAACACCTCCGCACCCCGGACACAGCGAGCACACCAGCGGGGTAAAGCCGGCCGCCGTGCCAAACGGCCAGAGGCGACGTCAAAGCCGTTACACGGCCGATCGTATGCAACGCGGCCCGCCGTCTGATCACGACTCCAAACGGGCCCTGACGGCAGTGGCTGCCGTGCGGGCCGCGCAGACCGCTGCGGTGGCGTGGAAGGAGCACTTCCACCCCAGCTCCCCGCCGTCGCTCGTACAGCCCGAGAGTGAGGGTGAATCCCCGGCCACCCTGAAAGAACGCATCATTGCGGCGCTGACCGACTGGCGGGGTGAACTCGACAACGGGTTCGGCGAGATGAACAACCTGCACACCCACGACAACCCTTCACTCACCCTGGAGAGGACCGTTGTCTGCTGCCGGCCCTGGCCGTGCAGCAGTCCGCGCCCATGCCTGTCGTCGCGCGCAGTGCAGCCGCTCTGCTCAAAGCCATCGGATACCTCCCCCGCCTGGAGGCGGACGTTCCGGACAGCGCGGCGCACGACGCGGAGCCGCCGGATGAAGCGGACGGTCGAGAAGGAGCCGGGCGCTGTTCACCTCACCCGTCAAATGCCGTGCCGCACGCGGCGTCAAGAGCTCCACGCACCGCTTGACGCACCCCTGATGAGCTGCAGTGTCGGCTGACGACCGGCGCACACCGCAGAACCCGACGCGGAGCAGCGGGGTCGTTGGACATCGGCTCGCCACCACGTCAGCGACCAGTGTCAGTGTCAGTGACAGCAGTACGGCACCGGTGCCCCCAGCGATGTCCCGGCCCGCGGTCACGTCAACCTGGCAAGAACGTGGTTGAGCTCGACGATGTTGACGCTTTCCTGACTCAGGAACTCCAGCGGCTCCGGCGGCCTCGCCGTGGGTGACGATGTGCACGTCGATGGCCCCGGCCCCTTGATCGTCGGCCGACTCCTGCCAGGCTGCCTTCGTTCCGTACACGTACTCCCTTGCGCGTCCCCTTCCATGGTGCGCCCCGCGTGTGTCACTGCGTCCGACCACGTACCACGGGCCCGCCTGGTCCCAGTCCTCAAGTTCGTGCTCGTAAGTGATCCGACAAGAACGTGACAAGAAGGGTTCCGGACGTCCCTTCGGTGATCACCGGGTCCTTAAGCTCCGATGCCACGGCCGTTCCTCAAAACTCGCGTCTTCAGCATGCGCCGAAGAGGAGCCGGAAAGAACAGGGGGGAGACTCATGTCCAAAAACGAGTCATCAGTGGATGTCGCCGCTCTTTCCAAGCTGGCGAAGAGCTTCGAAAGCCATGGCTCGGATCTGGAGAGCTATACCAAGGAATTCCGGTCGAAGACCGATGCCGAGGTGATTTACGACGGCTTCGGGGTGCTCACGGAATCCGAGGAGGTCACGTCCGCGTACATCGAGATGTCCAACGACATGGTGGAGACGCTGAACGCACTCCGGCGGCACCTCGACCAGATCAACCAGGGCCTGCGCACGGTTCAGCAGAACGCCACGACCACGGACGAGGCCCTGTCCACCGGCTTTGGCCATGGACGCCACGCATGAGCGGCGACGAGTCCGTAGCGGAACAGGTCTACGAAGCCGGTCTGGAAATCATCAACCCTGGCGGCGATCCGGAGGTCCTGCGTTCCGCCGCCAAGGGTTGGCGGGACCTTCACGAAAACCTCCAAACAATGTTCCAGGAACTGGACCGCGAGGTACAGCGGACACGGGATTCCGGCTGGCGCGGTCCTGCGGCCGACTCCTTCGCGGATCACTGGAACAACCTCGATGCGGCGATGCAGAAGAGTCTGCCGCAGCTGCCGGAGGCGGCCGAAAGCCTCGACGAGGCCGCAGACGCCATCGAGGACATCAACCGCGAGATCCACGAGATCTATCTGGAAATCGGTATCTCCATCGGCGTCTCGGTCGGCCTGTCGTTCCTGACCATGGGATTCTCGGCTGCTGCGGGAGCCGCCCGAGCCGCCCAACTCGCCGCCCGTGCAGCCAAACTCGCCAAAACGCTCGGCACCATCCTGCGGAAGGTCGGCCAGGCGTTCAAAACCGTCTCCCGACTGGCGAAGGAGCACCGTTTCCTGAAGAACGTTCTGGTCAACTGGGCCGGCAACACCGGCGGCACCGTCATCACCAACACCCTGACCGGACAGGACACCAACCTGTTCGAGGCGACCTGGCAAGGCGGCCTCTCGTCCCTCGTCGGTACCGGACCCGGGCTCGCCGTCGCCCGCGGACTGGGCAAAGCCGGCCGACCGCTGATCGGTGACATGGCGGGCGGTGCCACAGGGAGCATGACCGGCGGGCTCGCCGTCGACGGGACAAAGAATCTCGACAACGACCCGTCGAACGACGTCAGCGGGCGCGACTTGCTCTGGAACGCAGGGCTCAACGGCGCCGGCGGCGCTGCGGGCGGCGCCGCCGTCCATGGCGCGAACAAGCACGTGCCTCCCGGACGGGAAGGCCCGCACTTCTCGATCGAGGGCCCGGCTCAGGGAATCATCTACGGCGGTGCCGGAGCCATCGGCAAGCCGCTGCACGACGCCATCTGGCCGGAGAAGCCAGACGGGGGCAAGAGTGAGGCCACCGGCACATCGCAGGGGCCGGAGAAGGGTTCAGTGAAGGACGTGTTCGGGTGAGGGAGCGCGACGCCGGTACCGCCCTGGCGGCTGCCACGGCCTGGGGTGGTGCCGCGGCGTTCCTGATCTGCCTCCTGATACGGAAGGTGGCCCCGTACCCCCGCTGGGACCTGCTCGCCTGCCTGGCGATCTCCGCCGGAGCGATCCTGGCGTGGTGGCTGCGGGCGAGCGCCCGGTCGGTGCCCGCCGACCGCGCGGCACCGGCACCGCCCCGGCGCGGACCGGCGGGGCGGCGACGCACCCGATGGTGGCCCGACAGACGCCTCGAGTGCGTCATCCTCGCCCAAGCGGCAGTGCCGCTGCCGCTCATCATGCTGTTCCTTTCGACGACGGCCGGCACACCCCAGCTGGCCGCGATCCTCGCTCACCACCCTCGCATCACGGAGGTGTCCGTCGCTCAGGTTCACCACTCGTATCTCAAGGACGGCAGGAACTACCGGTACTACGAGTCCGCGGTCACAGTGACCGTCCCGGCCACCGGCCGGTCCGGGAGAGGAGCGCAACGGCTCAAGGGCACGGTGCAGACCTCTCAACCCCCGCGTCCAAACGACCGGTTCCCGGGCCTGTACGCCGAGAACGACCCTGCCGCCGGGGCCATCCTGGACAGCCGTGCCGAACTGCTCGCGCTTCTCGGCGGGCCTGCCGGGCCGGGGGACCTGGCGATGCTGGCCGTCTACAGCCTGTTCCCGTTGGCCGCCGCCGTGGCTGCCCTCCGTCCGGGCCCCGACGCCTCGGCCGGCGTCTTGGGTGACGGCGAGCCCCGGATGCTGACGGTCCGGATCGCCGGCCCCAACGCCGGCAACCTTCTCAGGCGCCCCACCGCTCCTGGCGCATCACCACAGCCGGAGCCGGTCCTGACACCCTCGCTGCATCTCGCCTCGTCGGACGGCCCCCGGGAGCTGTTCCTCGACCGGTGCCTCGACCCCATTCCGTTCGCGGACACCCTCCGAGGTGCTCAAGGTCGGCTCTACTGGACGCCCAGAGCGGAAGACCGGCCCGAGTGGTCCACCCCTGCCTTGCTCGTACTGGATGACGGCCGCTACGTACGGGGTGCGACACCCGTCGGTACGCCCCCGGAGGCCCCGACGGGTGAACCGGTCAGCGGCCCCCGTCCCGACGTGGATCGGAGCCGCCCGGTCGGCCCCTACGTCCTGTGGCAGCCCCAAATCCACAAACCCGGCGTGATCTGCTTCGGCGCCGCCTTCCTCGCCGTGACACTGCTGGTGTCAGGTCTCGGGCAGGGCAGCGGGGTGCTGCGCACCGCATGCCTTCTGATCGCCGCTGCCGGGCCCCTGGTGGGGGTGCTGATGATCCGGCGTCGGCGTACGCGCTACTTGCGGCAGTTGAGACATCAGTCATGACAAAGACCCATCGGCCTGCCCGCCCCCACCATCTCAGTGGTGACGGCGCGCCCTGGCGATGCCAATTGGCGACATCTGCCAGCCGCACCCACGTTGAATCCCGCGTCACGAAGACCTGGAGGTCGGCGCACGAAGAGCGGACAGGGCGAGCAGCGCCGCGACACCGGCGGGACGAACAGGGGCCGGCGGCCAGACTGCACCATGATCGAGCGGCAGAACACCTGGCTGCCCTGACCGGCGCCGGAAGCCCCGCCCGTCCGGACGCTGGGAGGCGGGGCACCGGACTGCTGGAACTGCAGCTTCAAGCTGACCTCCGCGTAGCCGTGTCCGTCGAGACGGGGCGCTTGTGCCGGGGATCGGCATGGGATCCATAGCCAAGACAGCGGTGCAGGTGTCCCGGTGGAACCGATCCAGCGACGTATCGCCGGTCGCGCCTCTGGGGAATCTTCCCGCGCCTCTGGGGAATCTTCCCGGCAGGGCACTGGCTTCGCTCACCCCGCCCCGCCCGCCGATGCACGTCCGAGCGGTCAGCACGTACCTGCGCAGGCTGCCCACCCCGGGCGGTTCTGCGGGGCAACACGCGGGCGCGCGGCACGCGGGCAGCTGTGGGGGGCGGCTGTTCGGGCTCCGCGGCAAAGACCCGGCGGAAGGTGCGGGGAGTGCTCGCGGGACGCTTCAGTCGCCGAGCGCAGCGACCACCTGTAGCCCTCGACATCCCGGCATGCCGCCGTCCACAGGAGTCGCGATGATCCTCTCCAACCTCATGTTCGGAAGCGACCAGCTATCGCCGGAGCACGACGCTTACACCCCGCTCCTCGAAGATTTCCTTGAGCAGGTCGAACAACGGGACGTCGCCGTCGCCGGTCGGTACGCGCTCTACCAACCGTGCTCTGGCCTCGGCCGAGGAATCCCAGTGCAAGGTGAACGGAGGGGTGGCGCCCCAGCCGCCTCTCAGGCAGTCGTCCAGAGCGTCAAAGTTCCAGCCGAAGTACCCGCCAGGCCCGTTGATGGCCTCACCGATCGCGCAGTAGAAACTGTCCCTGTCAACGATGTGCCGACCGTCCAACGCGAAGAACTGCCCGGCAGGAACGTCGGGCTTTCCCCGGCGCTGGTACTCCCGGGACCACAGCGCCACCGACAGCCACGCTCGTCTGCCCTCGGGGGCGAGTTCGTGCCACATGCCGGTGCGATTCAGGTGACCCGTGCGGATCAGATCCCACACTCGTTCCGCTCCGGCCATGGCACTCTCGCACCACAGCGTCATCGTGAGGTCGACGAGGCCAGCTCCGCAGGTGGAGGGCTTGACGTCGATGACGGTGACCTCGTTGACGAAGTAGGACCCCATGGTGGCACCGTCGCCGTCGAGGAGGTCGAACCAGGCATTCCCCGCCAAGGCGCGACGGCTGCCCACGTGGTCAACACTCTTCCGCAGGCCACCCTGCGGGAGACAACCCGCGAGGCGCACTTGGCGTGCTCCCTCTTCGTCCGGCAGCGGCGTGAACAATCCCTCGGCCTCGCGGGCAAAGCCCCAGAAGTCAGTGTCGTCCTCGTCCGAGGCCAGCGCGTACTTCTGCTCCTCGCCGCCCTGTGGATCCACGACTGTCAGCCTTTCCGGGCGACTGGTGACAGCCGTCCTGCCTTCGTGACACCCAGCGCACTTCAGCTCACACGACTCTGACTGAGCATGTCATGTGGCGAGTTGGGCACGGGGCGGGCGGCGCGTATCGCGGCACAAGAGCGTCCAGTCCGCGGGGGTGGGACCGCGCCGGCCTGCCTCACCCCTCTGTGGTCGGCCCCAGCAGGTGCAGGAGCGGAAAGTCCCGCAGGGCGCGCCCGCGGGACAGGCGCTGTGCGTTGTCGGGCTCGGGTCAGCGGGAGAGGCCGATTCCCCAGGCGGCGGCTCGGGCGGCGGCGGCCGCGCGGTTGGGGAGGTCGAGCTTGGCAAGGATGTGCTCGATGTGGGTCCCTACGGTGCGCGGCGTGATGTACAGCCGCTCGGCGATCTCCCGGTTGGTGCGGCCGGTGGTCAGTTCGGCCAGCACCTGGAGCTCCCGCGGCGAGAGTCCGCCGGGCCGACGTGCGTCCGCGGTGGGGCCGGCTGCGGCGATCTCCTCGGGGGGCGGGCCCGAGCGGGGGTCGACGGCCGCGGCGAGGACCTCGGTGAGGAGGGTGACCACGGCGTGCGCCGGGTCGGGCGTGCGTCGCGGCCGGCGGGTGCTGACGTTCAGCATGCCGACGTACCGGCCATCGGTGGCGAACAGGCACTGGGCCACGCCGTCCTCGATGCCGAGGGGAGCCAACACCTCCTGGAAGCCCGGGGATACCGCCAGGAGCTGCCGGGGGACGTCCCTGAGCCAGAGACCGCCTCGGACCGGGCTGTGGAGCACGGCAAACACCGGGTCGTGGTGGAGGCGGGTCTCGATGTACGCCGTGGCGTCGTCCGGGTAGCTCCCGGCCAGGGTGGTGTGGCGCCTGCGCAGTGGATCCCACCGGGACAGGGAGGCGTGGTCGTACTCCATCACCTCCGACAGCGCCGCCAGGACCGTGCCGATGCCGGTGGCGCCGCTCGTGGCGCTCCTGGCGGCCTCACTGACGTGGACGGCCGCGTCCAGGATGTCCGCCGTGCTCCGCTGCGCTGCCACCCTCCAAGGATGATCATGCGTCCGGAATACGTCAATCGCGAAGGGTGTCGTGCACGACCTGCCCGTCCACGACGGTGAGGACGACGGGCATCTCCGGGATGTCGTGGGGGTCGGCGGTGAGCAGGTCCCCGTCGAGTACGCAGAGGTCGGCGACCTTGCCCGGCTCCAGGGAGCCCTTCCAGTCGTCGGCGAAGTCCTGCCAGGCCGCGTCGATCGTGTACGTGCGGATCGCCTCGGCCAGGCCGATACGCTGCTCGGGACCGCTGACCCGGCCGGCGGCCTTCGACTCGCGCAGCACCATGGTGGCGACGCCCTGGCGCCAGTCCGGGTACGTGACGGGGGCGTCGGACCCGCTCGCCACCCGCACGCCGGCGTCGATGGCATCGCGGTAGGGCCACGCGTACGCGGCCCTGTTGACTCCGACGAACTCCTCCTCCATGTCGGCGACGGTCCACTTGATGGTGGGGTTCATATTGACGCCGAAGCCGTGCGCGGCCAGCACCTTCATGCTGTGCGCGGTGAGGAAGTCGCCGTGGATGACGTAGTGGCGGGCGTCGGGCCGCGGGTGCTCGGCCATGGCCGCGGCGAAGGCGTCCGCGACGGTGTCGATGGCCCGGTCGCCGGTGACGTGCACGCCCAGCTGGTGCCCGGCGGCGTGGGCATGCCGGATCATGACATCGATCTCGGCGATCCGCTCGGTGTCGGTTGCGCCGCCGACACACAAGGAACCACAGCCGCCGCCGACGTATGGCTCGTGCATCCAGGCCGTCTTGTTGGGGACGATGCCGTCGGCGAAAATCTTGACCCCGTGGATCGCAAGACGGCGCGGATCGGCGTCGCCGGACTCGCCGGGGGCCGTGAGGGCGCGGGCGAACTCTTCGGCGGTGCTCGCCATTCCGGTGGGCAGCAGCAGGACGCCGAGGCGGGCGGTCAGTTCGCCGTCGGCCAGCAGCCGGCGGTAGACGTCGAGGGTCTCCGCGCCGAGCGCACCTCGCATGATGCCGTCGCCGCCGGGGCCGAGCCCGGGCTCGGTGTAGCTGGTCACACCGAGCCGGGCCAGCGTGGCGAGGGTCGACCTGATCGCGTCGGTCCTCTCCTGCCGGCTGAGCGGCGGCAGCGCGTTCTGGACGAGGGCCTGCGCCCCCTCGTGGAGCAGCCCGGTCGGCTCCCCGGCGTCGTCCACGACGATGGCCCCGCCGGGCGGCGCGACGGTGTGCCGGTCGATCCCGATGGCCTCCAGTGCCTTGGAGTTGGCCCAGGTGGCGTGCCCGGAGAAGGAGTACAGCACGACGGGGTGGTCCGGACTCACGGCGTCGAGGTCGCACCGCGAGGGCAGCCGCGACGGATCGGAGACGCACTCGTCGAGGTAACCGGTGTCCCAGCCGTGCCCCGTGATCCACTGCCCGCCCGGAACCCGCCCCACGGCCTCCCGTACCACCTCGGCCACGTCCGCGAGGGAGGACACGGCGGGATGGCCGAGGTCGAGGGAGAGCGGCGGCGTTGCCATGCCGAAGGCGCATCCGTGCAGATGGGAATCGTTGATTCCGGGGAGCAGTGTTGCTCCCCGGAGGTCGACGACGCGGGTGCCGGGTCCGACGTGCGGCGCGACATCGTCCCGCCCACCGACGGCAGTGATGATCCCACCGGTCACCGCCAGGGCCGAGGCGACGGAGAACTCCGCATCGACCGTGACCACCCGGCCGCCGAGAAACACCAGATCCGCATACGTGTCCACAGAAGTTCCTTTCAAAAACCGGGCGCACCACGGCGACCCGCGAACGGTCTCCCGAGGACTATGGCCGCGCCCCCACCTCCCGCACATCGGTCATCCCACCGATAGCGCCCTTGCCGTGGCAGCCGACGACCCATCGCAGCGGCGGCCGAGCCCGCTATGTCTCCGACGGCCGCATGCGCCTCGTCCATCGGCTCATGCAGACCGAACGGACCTTGGCTTTATCGAGCAGCAGTGGCCCACTGCTCGGTTTGGCCACCGCAACCACCGAGCGCAGCTCTGATGGACGTAGGCGTTCAGCAACCACGGCCCCGGCGAGGGCATTTACTGTCCGATGTAGGACCTCGCTCGCGTCCTGTTCCGGGTCCGTCCCCGCCGCAGCACCGTCGCGGTCTCTCCCTCCGCGGACAGCTGAAGCGTCACTGTCCCCGGCTCCGAGGACCCGACCAACGCATGCCATGGCGGGGCGAAGCAGCCCAAGGGCTGTCCCTCAGCCTCCGGGCCGAGACACCCTGTCGACGGTGGCGATCAGGGTACGCAGGACGGTCGTGCCGACGAGCACCACCGAGGAGACCGGCCGGCCCACCCATCGCGTCAGATCGCCTTGCAGGTCGTGATCCACCTCGACGGTCACCCGGATGTACCTGTTCTGCAGCGTGGTGACCTTGGTGGATCGAGGTCCGGAGACGTCGTCCTGGTCGCGCCGCAATGCGGCGCGGTAGCTTTCCCTGCGCTGACTCATGCCTCTTCCTGACGCTCGATCAGTTCCTCCGCGAAGTCCATATACGCCGAACCCTTGGCCTGGACCGAGTTCCCGAAAGATTGGGCGTAGAGGTCGAGCCGCGCGATATGGGTGTCCAGCACCTCGAAACCCCGCTCGGTGAGTGCCTCGCGAGCGTCGGCATCGGGCCCGGTGCGCGTGGCATCGGGACGGTTGGTGCGATTGAGCAGGACCGCTGTGCGGGCGGGCTCGGCACGCAGGGACTGCACGTCCGCCATCTCGCCGCGGATGGGTGCCATCCGGTCCAGTTCGATGGGGGCGGGAGTCACGGGCACAATCCACTCATCGGCGTACCTCATGATGCTGCGGGCGATCCGGGGATGATCCTCCAACTGGGGCGCATCGAGCACGACGGCCTGCCGGTCGCCGAGGAAGTCGTTCACGCGGCGGTGGACGTCCCCCACCGGCAGAGCGATCACCGGAAACGGGAAGCCACCGGCCAGCTCGCTCCAGCGCAGCGCGGAAGCGGCTGGGTCACCGTCGACCAGCAGAGGCGACAGCCCCAACTCATGAAGCGCATGGGCCAGCCACACAGCACTCGTCGTCTTTCCGACGCCGGGCTTGAGGTTCACAAACGCACAGCTCAACGGCACAAAGCTGACAATAACGGGCACGATCGTCCAGCTTCGGCCGACACAAGGGCGTGACTTCGTGATTCACCCGCACGCGTGTGAGAAATGCCCGGCGCGCTCGACATCCCCCTCGGGATCGGAGACGTCAAGGGCACAGCGGAGGCGAACACCGCAACGAATTCGGTGACCGGAGAAAGACTGTCCGGCTCCGAACGCCTCATCGGATCGGAATCCGCCTGCGCTGGATGAAGACAGGAAAGGCAGCCGTCAAGGCCGAGGGGAACTGACTGAGGTAATGAAGGTGGAGATAGCCACAAAGCCACCGGAGACAGACGGCGGACTGAGTCGAGAGGATTACCGAAAGGTACCGGACTCACTGAGGGGCTACGAAACGTTCAACAAGCGGGGGGTACCGATGGCATGGCGGCAAGGGCAACGGCGTCCGCATCGACAAGCGAGGAACCTCGAACTCGCAGGTGCATCAGCAGGTGGGTCACGTGGTGAGAAGAGCACCACCGGAGCCGAAAAGCCCAGCAGTGCTCTCAAGCTGGGTCAGCCACGTCCGGATGCCCAGGAAGTCCTGGACAACGACATGAAGCGCGGCAAGTTCGTCATCACGCCGCAGCGGGTCGTCATGGGCAAGCCTTCCGACCTCGACGAGCTGGACGAGCTGGACGAGCTGGACGAGCTGGACGAGCTGGACGAGGAGATGAAGCACCCAGGGGCCACGCTGGCGTGGGCATAGGTGAACGCGAAACTGGTCGGTGGCGACACCCAGCTCAGCGGGCCCACAGTGACGGCGGACAGCGTCGGGTTGCTCTCCGAAGGCGGCCGCCAGGGGACGCCGTTGACCTTCATCGAAGCCCTGAAGAGCAGGCCCGCCGACTGCCGACCTGAGGAGATCAACGCCACCTGGCAAAAGGGCGAGGACCATACCCTGTGCGTACCCTTCCGCGGGGGCTTCGACATCGGCTCCCCGCGGACGCCCTCCTCGTCGTCGAGGTCACCAGCGAGTCCAACGGCGACACCGACCGCGTCGTCAAACGCAAGCGGCAGACCGAGTACGGCGCGCCCCTCTACCTCCCGGAAGCGGCCGGCCGGGCATCGTGGTGGGAGGGGCCGGCCGGCGCTGCGGGGGCGGAGCAGCCGCAGCGCCGGGCGCCGCCGAGAGAGACCGGCAGTCGCTCGTCACCATGGCTGTGAGTATGGCCGCTCCGTCCGCCCGTGGTCCCCAGCCCCGCAGATAACTCGGCCCGACGGCCGTGGCTCCGCCACCCTGGACGGAGTGGCCTCCCTCATGGCCGCGTCCATTGATCTCTCCCAGCGGAGAGGGCGGGTCGGGGGGGGGGCGGCGGGGCGGCCGCCCCCCCCCCCGGGTGGGTGAGCCCGGCGTGATCCGGCCGCGCCCCGCGCCAGGTTAGGCCCCCCCGGGCTCCCTGCACTGCGGGAAGAGCCGCCGATCCCCCGTGAC